>CAZJDA010000135.1:0-1674 GCA_964544705.1 uncultured Bacteroidales bacterium | reverse complement strand
ATGGATGTGTAATAAACCCAACCCGCACATACTCCCCCCAGGATAAGGCATTGGTTGAAAACGCTGTAAACCTTGCTTACCAGCGGATTTATTATCCTTTGAGGAACATGACATTTTTTTCACTTGCGGAGTTAAACCAAGAAATAAGAAAACTTCTTGTTGAATATAATGATGTGCTTTTTCAACGCAAGAACGGGTCGAGAAAAGAGCTTTTCCAATCCATTGAGCGCAACCAGCTAAAACCATTACCATCTGCTAATTATGAAATGAAAGATTACCGGAGAGCAAAAGTTCAAAAAATAGGGTATGTGTATTTTTCCCCGGACAAAAGCTACTATAGTGTGCCGCACCAGTACATAGGCCGTTTAACCCAGGTACATTACACCAATAGTTGGGTTGAAGTATTTTATAATAACAAGCGCATTGCAACACATAAACGCAATCCAAGTATCGGGGCATATAGCACTAAGAAAGAACACCTTGCAAGCACTCACCAAGCATACAATGACTGGAGCCCTGAATACTTTAAGTCAAAGGCAAAGCAACAAGGTGAAGCAGTATTGATGTTTGTTGAGGGCTTAATGAACCAATTTGATTATCCTGAAATTGGGTATAAAAGAGCAATGGGAGTCATCCAATTACATAAACAGTATGGTTCTGAGAGGCTGAACTATGCTTGCCAAAGAGCCCTTTATGGCGGGGCATTGAGTTATAAAAGAGTAAAAAATATTTTAAAAAACAACCTTGATAAAGAATACCAACTTTTTGATGATTTGGAGGAAAATAAAGCACATATCCCAAAACATGAAAACATCAGGGGAGCAAAAACATATAATTAATTAAACAAAAATAATATGAATACAAACCAGACAATCGAAAAGCTTAAAAGCATGCGACTTCATGCTATGGCACAAATGTACTTGCACCACATACAAAACAACTTGTATAGTGACTGCACGCCGGATGAATACCTCAGTGTATTAGTTGACCACCAGTGGGAAGAAAGGCAAAACAATAAAATCCAGCAGCTGATAAAACAGGCAAACTTTCGGCAAAAGGCCTCTATTGCGGATGTAGACTTTACAACAGCCAGGAACTTAGAAAAAAACATGTTCAATAGATTGGCAATGCTGGATTTTATTGCAAGAAATGAAAATGTAATAATAACGGGAGCTTCCGGCGTCGGGAAAAGTTACCTGGCCCAGGCCTTGGGTCACCAGGCATGCTTGATGGGCATTAAAACCAAATATTTTATAACATCCAGGTTGTTCAGTCTTCTTAAACTAGCAAAAGTTGATGGTACATATCAAAAAGAACTTAACAAGCTGCTGAAAAATGATTTGCTCATCCTGGATGATTTTGGGTTAAAATCCTTTGATAACCACGCAAGAGAGGCTTTATTGGACATAACTGAAGATAGATATAGCACTAAATCTACAATAATATCTTCACAAATCCCAGTATCGGCATGGTATGAAATAATTGGTGAAGGAACAATAGCTGATGCGATTTTGGATAGAATAGTTAACTCATCGCATCGAATTAATCTTAAAGGAGAATCTTTGAGAAAAGAAATTTTGAATGAAAAGTGATTTTTTTTTACTATAATTGCAGGGTCTTTTAAAGTGGCACCCTTAGACCGAAATCGGTGGCATGGTCAGACCGAAATACCCA
>CAZJDA010000134.1:0-1962 GCA_964544705.1 uncultured Bacteroidales bacterium | reverse complement strand
TTAAGCAGGAATCTTTCTCATACGAAGATTTTTTGGAGTAATTTCTAAGTATTCATCACCTTTAATATGTTCCAAGGCTTCTTCAAGCGAGAAAGTCACTTTTGGGGCTATCTTGGCATTATCATCTGTTCCTGATGCACGCATATTAGTAAGCTTTTTAGCTTTTGTTACATTCATTTCAAGGTCATTATTCCTTGTATGTATGCCTATTACTTGCCCTTTATATACTTGAACTCCCGGTTCTGTGAAAAAACGCCCCCTGTTTTGCAACCTGTCAAGTGAATAGGCTAAGGCTTGGCCAGTTTCCATTGAAATTAGTGAGCCGTTCAACCTCCCGGGTATCTCTCCTTTATAGGGTGCATAACCTCTAAAACGATGATTCATAATAGCTTCCCCGGCAGTGGCTGTTAATAGGTTATTTCTTAAACCAATAAGTCCTCTTGCAGGTATATCAAATTCAAGATGTATCAAATCGCCCTTGGGTTCCATTACTAGCATGTCGCCTTTTCTTTGCGTAGCCATTTCTATAACTTTACCGGAATATTGCTCGGGAACATTTATCACGAGTGTTTCAAAAGGTTCGTTTTTAATGCCATCTATGGTTTTGAATAATACCTGGGGTTTGCCTACTTGTAATTCGTAACCTTCACGGCGCATGGTTTCTATAAGGATGGACAAATGCAATATTCCTCTTCCAAAAACATTGAATTTTTCTTCTGTATCGGTTTCCTCAACCCTGAGTGCCAAATTCTTTTCCATTTCCTTAAAGAGGCGATCTCTTAAGTGCCTTGAAGTAACGTATTTACCTTCTTTACCATAAAATGGGGAATTATTGATGGTGAATAACATACTCATCGTAGGTTCATCCACAGATATACGTGGTAGAGGTTCCGGGGTTTCTGCATCGGCGAGTGTATCGCCAATTTCAAAATCTTCTAATCCAATAATAGCACAAATATCGCCGCTACGGACAGTTTTGTCCTTTTTCCTGCCCAATCCTTCAAAAGAATAAAGTTCTTTGACTTTTACTTTTTGATAGTTCCTGTTTTTTTTACATAGCGTGTATTCCTTGCCATCTTCTATTGTGCCCCTAAATACTCTCCCGATCGCAATTCTTCCTACAAAACTGGAATAATCGAGAGAGGCAATTTGCATTTGTAATGTGCCTTCTTTATAGGGCGCTTCTGGTATTACTTCAAGTATCGTATCCAAAAGAGGGAAAATATCTTTTGTTTCCCCTGAATGATCTTTGCTCATCCAACCGAATTTAGCTGACCCAAAAAGGGTTTCAAAATCCAATTGTTCTTCACTGGCGTTGAGATTAAACATCAGGTCAAAAACATCTTGTTGTGCCATATCGGGTTGGCAATTTTCTTTGTCTACCTTATTTACTACAAGAATAGGTTTTAATCCAAGCTCTAATGCTTTTCCGGTAACAAACCTGGTTTGAGGCATCGGCCCTTCAAAAGCGTCAACAAGTAATAATACCCCGTCAGCCATTTTTAAAACACGTTCCACTTCGCCTCCAAAATCCGCGTGCCCGGGCGTATCAATTAGATTGATCTTTACACCCTTATAATTAACTGATACGTTTTTTGAAAGAATTGTAATGCCTCTTTCACGCTCTAAATCATTGTTATCCAGGATAAGATCCTTTTTTTCTTTATGACTTTCAATGGTTTGACAAGCTTCAATGATCCGGTCTACCAAAGTTGTTTTGCCATGGTCTACATGGGCTATAATAGCTATATTTCGAATTGATTGCATACTTCTTTTTTTGAGGCTGCAAAAGTACTACTATTATTTATGATAGGATACCCTTAGCTATAAAATAATTCCAAATTTAATGAATAAAAGCGCTGAATCAACACGAGAAGGTATCATCGATGATTCTTACAAAAAACCACTTTTGGCTTTAAATGAAGCTGAAAAACTTAAGATGCCATTAAGTTATGATATTTA
>CAZJDA010000133.1:0-2090 GCA_964544705.1 uncultured Bacteroidales bacterium | reverse complement strand
AGGGAGAAGATCATTATTCAATAAAACAACAAGAAAGCCGGCTTGGCCGGCTTTTAATTTATAGGTTATTACCAAGTTGCACTCAAGATACAAAGTAGAATTTGAATGCAACTTGGTATTATGCCGATTGTCGTTCAAAATCATTCCAGTGTTGAAATGAACTGTAATTACATCTTTGAACGCATACCCGTATAAAAAATTACCCAAGAGCATACAAAACATAAGTAAATTTATTTTTGTGATTTTTAAATTTTTTATTTATTTGTAAAATGAAAAATATACAAATATTTCTATATGAATAATCTCGACTATGGAGTTATAGGGAATTGTAAAAGCGCTGCCCTCATTAGTAAAACCGGCAGTATTGATTGGTGTTGCTTGCCGGAATTTAATTCATCTTCGGCGTTTGCTAAAATCCTTGATGAAAACAAGGGAGGTAGCTTTGAATTCCTGGTTGATGAGAATTATACCATATCACAAGAATATATTAATAAAACCAATATACTTATCACATCTTTTGATAATGGAAATGATAAGTTTGAAGTGATAGATTTTATGCCGCGCTATATCACTTTAAATAGGCAATACTATTCACCGCCCGACATTATTAGGTATATACGCTTGGTTAAAGGCAAGCCGGTTTTTAAGGTGAAATATGCACCAAAACTTTTATATGCAAGCGCACCCACTAGAACGATTATCAAAAAAGACTACCTTAAGAGTTATACTGCCAGGGGGTCATACAATTCGGTATATCTATACACAGATTTTGATAAAGAAAAGGTGAAGAACGAGGAGGAAATTGAATTGAAGAAAAACTCATTTTTCTTACTCAGCTATAATGAAAAAATTTTAGAACAAGATATTGAGCGCATCAATTTAAAATACCAAAGAACAAAAGTATATTGGTTGGATTGGAGCGTAAAAACAAAGGTATTTAAAGACTACAATACGGAAATATCGCGTAGCGCCTTAGTTTTAAAGCTGCTCAGTTATGACAGAACAGGAGCAGTGCTTGCAGCGGCAACAACTTCTTTGCCCGAAACAATAGGAGGGATAAGAAACTGGGATTACAGGTTTTGTTGGTTGAGAGATTCTTCTATGGTGATAAAGGTTTTAACATTACTCGGCCATCAGAATGTTGCAAAAAGATTCTTGAAATTTGTTATTGATATCATCCCTTACAAGAACGATAAAATACAAATAATGTATGGTATAAACCGCGAAAGAAAGCTAAAAGAAGAAATTTTAGGCCACCTTGAAGGCTATTTGGGTTCCAGCCCAGTAAGAGTTGGGAATGATGCTTATAAGCAAAAACAAAATGATATTTTTGGTATATTGATGGACGTACTTTACCAACAATTCAGTGTTTACGAAACATCTTTGGAAGATAGCGAAACACTGTGGACAATTACCAGGAGCATCGTAAAAATTGTTGAAAAAAACTGGAAAAAACCTGACAGGGGAATTTGGGAGATCAGGACACAACTTAAACATTTTACTTTTTCAAAAGTTTTATCATGGGTGGCCGTTGACAGGGCTATTAAAATTGCCAAGTTGATCAATAAAGAAGAATACATTAAACCATGGACGAGACTTTTGAACCGCATTAGGAAAGATATTGAAGAAAATGCATGGAACGAGGAAAGACAAGCTTACGCACAATCTTATGGTTCTGATGACTTGGACGCTGCTAATTTATTAATGGAAAGCTATGGATTTATTGATGCAAAAGATTCACGCTACGTTAAAACCGTGCATGAAACAGGAAAAGAACTTTGTTATAATGGTTTAATGTATCGCTATAAAAACGAAGATGATTTTGGTAGTCCATCTTCATCGTTTACCATTTGTACTTTTTGGTATATAAACAGTTTGCAAAAGATCGGTGAGCACGATAAAGCAAAGTCTATGTTCAATACTCTACTTAGTTATAGCAACCATCTTGGCCTTTTTAGCGAAGATATTGACTTCAAGACCAAGCGTTTGTTAGGTAATTTTCCACAAGCTTATTCACATCTTGCCCTGATAGAAACAGCCATTAATATTTCTAATGGCAAATCCATAAAAACGGAAAATATTGTTGAGGC
>CAZJDA010000132.1:0-2210 GCA_964544705.1 uncultured Bacteroidales bacterium | reverse complement strand
TATCGCCATAAAGCACGATAAAATCAGTATCCAACCGGTTTTCCAGTTCTTTAATGCCACCAACTGTGCCCAGGGGTTTCTCTTCTTTATAATAAGTAATATGAACCCCAAGATGTTCACCATCGGAAAAATGGCTTATAATGCTATCTTTGAGATGGTTAACAACAATAATGATCTCATCTATTGAATATTTTGCCAGGAGTTCTATTTGATGCTGTAAGATGGGTTTATCTCCAACTTTGAGCATGGGTTTAGGAATGAGCTGGGTATAGTCTTTCATTCTTGTCCCTTTACCACCGGCTTGTATTACAGCTTTCATGCCTGGGCTTTTATTCATCAATATCACCTGCTGTTTTTTCTATCAAATACCTGTTCCTGTCTTGGGAGCTTCTTGAAACCAACTCTGCAAGGAATCCTGCAAGGAATAATTGGGTACCGATGATCATGGCTGTGAGGGCAATATAAAAATAAGCGCTTTCAGTCACCAATTTGGTTGGATGGCCGTGGTATAAATGATACAATTTATAAGCGCCCAGCCAAATCGCCGAAAATATTCCCAAAAGGAACATGATTACTCCAATGGTACCAAAAAAGTGCATGGGTTTCCTGCTGAATTTTGAAACAAAGGTTATCGACATCAAATCGAGAAACCCATTGATAAATCTTTCAAACCCAAATTTGGTGGTTCCGTATTTCCTGCTGCGGTGTTGAACAACTTTTTCTCCGATCTTTGTAAACCCGTTCCATTTGGCTATGGCAGGTATATAGCGGTGCATTTCGCCATAGACTTCAATGCCTTTAACCACTTTTTTGTTGTATGCTTTAAGCCCGCAATTGAAGTCGTGGAGCTTAATTTTGGTTATTCTCCTGGTTGCCCAATTAAAGAGCTTGGTAGGGATGGTTTTTGTGATGGGGTCATACCTTTTTTTCTTCCACCCTGACACCAAGTCATACCCTTGCTCCTTGATCATCTTGTAGAGGCCTGGGATTTCATCGGGGCTGTCTTGCAAGTCTGCATCCATAGTAATGACCACATCGCCTTGTACTTTGCCAAATCCAGAATTTAGGGCAGCCGACTTCCCATAATTGCGTTTGAATTTGATACCTTTTATATTACTGTTCTTTGCTGAGAGATTTTCTATCACCTTCCATGAATTATCACTACTTCCATCATCAACAAGAATAACCTCGTAGCTATAGTTATTCTCTACCATCACCCTGTTGATCCATTCTGTAAGTTCAGGTAGTGATTCTTCTTCATTAAATAAAGGTACAACAACTGAAATATCCATAATCTATCGTTCTATTACATCTGTGCTTGTTGGTCTTTTTTTCTTATAAATATTGAAATGATAAGAGAGAAAAGGAATCCCATGAAAATTGTATTCAGTAACACTCCAAGGGCAAGAAAAGCCGGTGATAAAAATTTTTGAGAATATTTCAATGCCATTTCTATTTGTTGTTCATTAAGCCCACCTCTTTCATAAAGTTTTTGTTCGGACAATTGCTTTAGGACTTCAATTTGTGAGGGGTCAATCCATTTATAAAAAATATAGGTATAGATAGTGCTGATGAGAGCAGCAAAAATCATCATCACTACGCCAAACCCAAGGGCTCTGCCATAGTTAATATATCCACCAAGGTTTTCATCCCGGTATTTACGTGTAAAAATAAAAATACCAGCAATGACAAGGATATACATGATCCATTGCAAGTAACTTTCGGCCATAATTCCCAATACATAGGTAAGGATTGAAAATATGACCAATACAAAGCCCATAATGATTCCTGCTTGAAGGGCCGGTTGAAAAAGCGCTGTTGATCTTTGGTTGTCTTCCATAGTTTCGTGATTTAACGTTATAATAGGCAAAATTAATAATTTAGGCATATCCTATTTAAAAAAATCAAAAAAATTTGGTAGGACAATATAAAATATATACTTTTGTAACCGGGTAAGTCTTATACGACCAGCTCCCTCCAAATTCCCCCAGGTTCGGAAGAAAGCAAGGGTACGGTGGTTGAGCGGTGCGATATAAGGAGCTTACCCGTTTTTTGTTGAATCAAAGCCTAAATAATTTACGATATGGTATTAAAAATTCACCCGGAAAACCCCAGCCAAAGACAGATAGATAGAGTAGCAGAAACACTTCGAAATGATGGAGTTATCATTTATCCTACGGATACTGTTTATGGAATGGCTTGCGATATTT
>CAZJDA010000131.1:0-2237 GCA_964544705.1 uncultured Bacteroidales bacterium | reverse complement strand
TGGCATTTTTCAAAATCTCACAAAAGTAGTTTACAAATATAAAGAATAGCTAAAATCTGGGGATACCAATCCCATAAAAGGAATATAAAAAGTGCCAATCACCGAAAGTGTTTAAG
This sequence comes from uncultured Bacteroidales bacterium, assembly GCA_964544705.1. Taxonomy (GTDB): domain Bacteria; phylum Bacteroidota; class Bacteroidia; order Bacteroidales; family CAZJDA01; genus CAZJDA01. The sequence goes on along the minus strand of CAZJDA010000131.1, from coordinate 2,121 downwards.
CAACCTGCGAAAAGATTTTGTCTTGCTTGAGCTTATCCATGAGTATTTCTAACCATTCTTTGTCTTGCTTTTTCCCGGTCAATATTTCTACAGGCGTTTTCCCCTTTCTTTTGCCAGCTTTATACCTGCGATGGTTATGATAAAACATTATCAAGTTCAGTAATTCTTGGTTGATCCTGTTTCGTGAGGTATTCAGGTAGTTTCTTAAAATTGAGTTTATGTTTTCAACCATGGCAGAACTTTGTACGATTTTATCAAATTCGCTAAACACGGTTTCCTTAAGAGCTTCGAACCTTTCGTATGACATCATCCTGGCTATTTCTACCTGCGCTTTCTCTTTGGTTGTGAGATGCTCTCGCCTTGGGGCATTTTTGGCTTTAATCGCATTCCTGTTATGTTGCCATGCCAATGCTAATACCTGGATAGTTTTTTTGGGGATGTCCCTCGCGTAAAGCTTCTTTGTAGCCCTACCAGCGACATCCAAATATTCAAGGAGATCATCCAAAAGATTGTATATTGTGTTGATATCCTTTTTGATTTTATTGACCGGCAAGCATATCATGTAGTCGAGTGCTATGCGTATCTCTTCTTCTGAGTCTTTCCTGCTGCGTGGATTGCCTTCACCATCAAACACCTGTAAGTTGCTTATAATGCAACGGTAAAGGAATTTATATGTTTCATAAAGCTCTATTGCCTTGTTAGTGTTATCCACAGCCACAAAATATGCATCCATCCTTTTTTGTAACACCTTTCCTGATTTCGCCGAATCGAATGTTTCTAAGCAATGATATTCTTTTTCAATGGCGGAGTAAGCAGATTTTTCAAGACTGTTAACCCATTTCCCCAGCCTATGGGAAATGGCGTGGAATGTATCGGGTTGCCTGCTCACATCGGGAAATGCCTGGGTTGATGCTAAACATATACCCTGGGCTTCATCGCTGGTCAAAAAAACAACATTGGCGCCGTTTTCTTTAAGGTTATTGAAATGCTCCTCCCAGTCTCCTGTTTTTCTTGATTCCGCTAATTCGATCCTTAATATAGTCGAACTTATTGGGTCGACAGAGATTAAAATTGGTGTGGAATGTGAGAATATTTCGTCTGCTGCCAAATAAACATACTTTATTGCATCTTCCCTAAAATCATAAGTACCTGGCAAGTATCGTCCTATATTTTGTAGTTTTGTACTTATTGTCCCTACCGAATTATTTTTTAGCCCCATTTCTTTTAAAATTTCGGAAATGGCAGGAATGCTGCATTTCCCCTCTAACCGGAGCAGTATGGCCAATTCCAACGATTTTGTTTTTTCCCCTTCCACAAGTTGAATTTTCGAGGGGGAAGGGTAAACACTGAAACAGTTTTCAGATGCTTTGCCAAGCTGCTCCTGTAGCATGTAAACAAAGGTCCTGGATATTCCATATTTTGTTGCCAACTGGGTGATTATCCCCCATTTTTGGGACATTAAAGCGACAAAGGCTATCCACAACCTTACCTCTAATGTCAAATCTTTGCGGCGCTGGAATTTTACCCCCTTTTGCATAACCGGCTGATAAATAATGTTTTCCATAATTCATAAGATTATTATAAACAATAATACGTTTTAAATATTTGGCATAATTAATAATTATTTTTAATTTAGCAAAATGAATTATAAAAAAAATAAGCGGGGGAAACCGGTTGATATATCAGGGATAGACCCCAAAGAATTAAATGATTGGGTGCAACAAGACAAGGAAAGATGGGATGCAGTGAAATGCCAAGCATTAATTGCCTTATCAAAAGGGGTAAGCGTTACAGAAGTCTGCAAGGTGCTGGGTGTGACACGAGAAAGCGTTAGGCTCTGGCGGATTTGTGTAAAGCAGAAGGGCATTCAAGGGCTTGTTGCCGCAAAGAAAAAAGGAAAAGTATCTGGCTTAACCAGTAAGGTAGAAGAAGATCTTAGAAAAATTATTTTCACAGATCCAAAAAAGATAGGATATAGTCAAAATAAATATTGGACAGGAAAACTTCTTTGCAGATACCTAAAAGAAAAATGGGGGATTTATATTGCTGCCAGGACAGCTCAAAATTGGATGAAACGTATCAAAAATTTGTAAATTTGTAAACTGGCATTTGAAAAATGCC
>CAZJDA010000130.1:0-2338 GCA_964544705.1 uncultured Bacteroidales bacterium | reverse complement strand
ACAGGGATTACAATACATTATTGGGGTTGACAAACGCAATCCATACTTTAGCGTATATAGGGACCAAGAACAAAAAGAGATTCATATTTATTACGGCGCATCGCTATTAGATGTTATCAAGGATAATAAGGACAATGCAGAATTAAAGTATATGCTTGCACGCTTATATAATGCAGGTGTAAAAGTAAAATCCTTGATAGAACATTTTGATTTTTCTTATCCTACTTACAAGCGATGGGGTGAGGCCTTAAAAAGCGGGGATGCAGAAAGGATTTACTTAGCCTTTTCAGGACAAGGGGGCAACAAAAAATTAACGCCAGAGATTGTCTCATTTATCATCCATGATTTTGCCCATGTATATCCACGCAATAAAAGCAGTTATAGTAAAGAAATCCGTGAAGATATAAAAGATGTGTACGGGATTGATATTAGCGGGGAATGTATCCGCCTAACTTTGAAAAATTTGAAAGAAAAATATCACTCAAAAAGAGGGTTGACAGAGAGTGTAAAAAAAAAGATATACAAGGACCATCTTCAATAAAAGACCAATCACAAGAACAAAACTCCATTTCCATAAACTCAACAGGTGAAGATAATGCCACGTGTCATTGCGGCATCCAAACCATTGGCTGCGCAGGTAATTCTTTAACCCCTGGAAAAGAATTAATTAAAAACAATAACCACAAAGGGCTGTTTAAAAAAAATGACAACCCAGGATTTTATTTTCACCTTGGGCTATTACTATACGCGGGCTATTTCAAAAAAGTCATTGACAATGGTTTGGAACACATACTTCAATGGCTGGCAGCCATATTGCTGGGAATGCATAATATTGAACAAAGCAAGGAGTTAAATTACAATTCGTTGGGGACAATGATTGGCAGATGCATAAAATCGCCAAAAAACCAGCGTAAATTCATAAAATCTATAGCAACAAAAGCAGAGACAGAAAAAATCCTAAAACTTAATGCCCAAGTTGTACAAATAGGAAAATACAGGGATTTCTACTATGACCCACACACCAAGCATTATACAGGCCAGTTAAAAACGCTGTCTACTTGGTGTCCAAGTGTCCGTTTAGCCGATAAAGGGATAAACATGGATTTCATCCATAGTGTTGACGGCAAACCGGTATATTTTAATTCGGATGATAATTTTTATGACCTGCGCGAAAGGTTTCCCGGCAATATCAATTCATTCCGTTGCATTACAAGCATCCCCGAAGATAAGACCTTAACAATTATCATAGACCGTGGGATATATTCCATGGATGTTTTTGAAGACGCTATCAAGGCAACCAATATGCATATCATTACATGGGAGAAAGGGTACGAAAACAACAAATGGGACAAGGATGCTTTCACGAGTGACGGGCACATAAGAAAAACACGGAACCATAGTAAGGATATTAAACTGGTACATTATAAGTACCAGGAAAGGGAATGGGATAAAAACCCAGCCATGAGGCAAATTATAGTAAGGGTATTGGACAAAAAATCTGACGTGCTTATAGAAGTATCTATACTGGCAGATGATAAGAAAAGGCCTGTAAGGGAGGTCATAGAGTTAATGCTTAAAAGGTGGGTGCAGGAAAATGATTTCAAATATTTAATCAAACATTTTGGTATTAATGAAATAACAACATATGCTTTTACAGATTACAAAGAACTAAAAGACAAGATTGAAGACAAGGTGTATACCTGCAACAAGCATAAGACACTGACCAAGGAAATACAAAAAGCCAGGGCTAAGCTCAAAACAGCCTTGCTCAGGAAACATATGTTTGAGCAGAAGTATTCTTGTGGGGAAGAAAAAATCACAAAGCAAGACAAAAAGAGAAAAGAAAAAATATGGTCAGACATGGATAAGTTGTCCTTACAGTTGAAAAAACTTGAAAAACAAAGAAGCGAAACAAGTAAATATGTATCTAAAATAGAAGAATTAATAAGCCACGATTATAAAAAACTCGATACCAACGTGAAAAGTTATATGGATGCTATAAAAATCATGGCTAGGAACATATTTTATCTTGCCTTCGAGCCATTTAAGGAACAATATAATAACTACCGAGATGATCATTTCTTGTTCAGGCACCTAAGCCATTCGCCGGGATTATTAGAAAAGAAAGGTCAAATGCTAAACGTAAAATTATTCCCAAAAATGGAATATACACCCAAAACAAAAAAAGCTATAAGGCATATTTTAAATAAAATAAATGAAGAAGAACCTATTATTCCAAATGGCTTAAATATGAAAATAAGCCTTTCATTAATTGACCAATTAAATGTTTAACTTGCGAATACAGGGAGTATATAATGCTTTAAATCCCGAGGTCTGA
>CAZJDA010000129.1:0-2457 GCA_964544705.1 uncultured Bacteroidales bacterium | reverse complement strand
CGCCTGCCTTCGGGCTGATGTAAAACTTCTTTTAGCTTCATTTTTAACTTAATCCATTAATACTAATTCCGGCAGCTTCAACAAATTCGTTTAGTTCTGCATTTTCTTCTAATAACTTTTTATCCAGTTTACCTGCAATGGTAAGTATGTCCTGGAAACGTTTTTCTTTATAGCAATACTCAAAGCCAAGCTGAACTGCTTCTTTACGAATTGATTTAATTTTCTTTTTCTCTGTTTGTGCCTGAATTAAAAGGCTTTCGAAATAACGCATTAAGAGTTTTTCTCTTTTCTCAATAATTATAGAATGTTCCGGTTCTGATTTTGGACGGCGGAACAAGCCATTTTCAGCAATAAAATTCTGGTCTAACAGTTCTTTTAAATCGGGTACTTCATCACCTTGAATATTTGCCAATTGCGTAAATGCTGTATGAATATCTGAAAACGATTTCGGCTCATTTAAAAAATTATGTAACCAAACAAGTGCAGATTTCTCATCGGTTACAAACATCATCATAGCACCTTGTTTTATTTCATCAATGCCTTCCAGTTTCATCTTTTTCTTGTACTCCAAATAAGAGTTGATTTGGTTGGCATTGAACCAATACCCATCTTCTTCTGCAAAATTCTCACGAAGCATTTTGTAAAAGGCTTTTGCATCGTAACGGACCTCGTAGCCGTGCTGTATATAGTATGAAAGCATTTTTGAATAGAGCATCTTTTCAGTACGCTCCATTAAAGGGCGTATTGGTTGCTGATGTAAAAACTCATGAATAAAGTCTATTTCCAAGCCATCCCCAGCATTTTTAAGAAAACGTTCTTCAAATCTTTTGCTTGGTTTGTACGCTGAAATAACTAAATCACTTTTTACAGCACCTGATGTTGAAACTTGTTTAAAACTACCTTGTTTTTTATCCAAGACGGAAACCTGAGCAATAACAAAACCTGCTCTAAGCATTGCATCTTGAATAGTGTTCCATACACTAGATTTTGAATTATGAAATTCTACCGTAATCCACCTCTTCGGTTTTAAGACTCTGTAATACTGAACAAAAGTTCTTAGCATTAACTTATAATAGGAGTTTAACTTTTTTTGCTGGCTATTATTAATTATTGCTTCCTCAGCGTTATTAGTAAACACTTTTAGCCATGATTCCCAAAGAAAACTTGCTTCTGAATACATAATATTATCACCAAATGGTGGGTCAGTAAAAATATAGTCTATTGAATTATCTGAAATATTAGGTAGGTCAGTAACTGATTGGTTTGATGTGATTGTATTAGATTTTGAATCATTTTCCTGTAATAAAAATTGAATTTTCTTTGCTTTTCTTTTAATTACGTCAAAAACATTTTTTTCTTGAACCAATGATGCAATAAAAAGTACACCTGGCATTCCACCACCACCTCCAGAATAAGATTGTTTCTTACATACATAGTTTATAATGGAGGTAATTAGCCATTTTGTTTTTGGATGAGATGCTTTTGCCCAGAAGCGCGATAGAATAAGTAAGTTCCTTTTTGTAAAAAAATGATGTGAATGTGTTACGCCATAATGATAACCAGTCCGGTATATATCACCCCACGCTCCATCTTTAAAAAGCATTTTATATGAAGGTATCCAATAACTTGAAGGAAAAGAATTTATTTTTTCTAATAAATCAATATCATTTTGATCGGGGACTTTTTCAAATCTTTTTTTTTGAAAGGTGTAATTTATTAAAACAGGAACTTGTTTATTAAATTCAATTTGCTCATTAAGAATAGAATCAAATATTTTATCTTTTACACGATTACAATTATCCTTCTTTAAGTATGCTTTGCAATTAGGACAGTTGAAACCCTTGTTATCATCTTTCTTATTATCGACAGAGAAGTAATCAAATTCATAATTGCAATAGGGACATGAGAATACATCTGACCAGACGGTGTAATTTATAACTCCTTTCGATTTATTCCCATTTGTATTATATATAGTGCTCTGAGAATCCGTAGAGTTTTCCTTGTGAATAGTTTCATATACCCAACCCAATTCATTTAATGCTTCATTATAAATTCGTAAAAACTCAGTATAAAAACTGTTTCTCCCATTTAGAGAGTTGTAATTGGATGTAATAAACGTACTTATTGGTGCTAAATCTAATAATATCGCTTTCCTATTCTCTTCTTTTGCAGATACACCTGTCATTCCACTACCACAAAACCCATCAAGTACAATATCTCCTTCAGAAGTATAATGTTTAATATATTCAGATATTGCCTTATGTGGTACTTTTGTGTGATAAGTGTGAGCATTATAGATTGGATTATTTTTACCCTCACTTATATCCCCAACATATGGTTCTCGATGATAATCATCTGTTTCTTCATTATAAGGTTTGCCATATTTTTCAATAAACTCATTAATATATGGGTTTGGACAAGCTGTATAGTATGGAGGATTGGATAACGCCAATATAT
>CAZJDA010000128.1:0-2675 GCA_964544705.1 uncultured Bacteroidales bacterium | reverse complement strand
TTTTGGCTTTAAATGAAGCTGAAAAACTTAAGATGCCATTAAGTTATGATATTTACAAGAATTCGGAAAACTAACTTGAAAAATCATAATTTTTTACTGCTTGGTATTATTTTCACACAGGCACATAATAATCCCATTACATAATTCACAAGAAATATGCATCAGGCATTTGCTATGTTGGATTTTTATGGGTTACCTCCTTTGTTTTTTAAGATGGTTTTTTCCTGGTTTCAGGGAGCAGGACATCTCCAAAACTCTATTAAGTAATTAAATACTGTACTTGATATCTATGAGAATGTATAGCCCTTACCACGTACTTCTGTATGTCTCCATATATCATAAAAGCCCACAGCCTAAACCAGGTATGCTTGATTGTTAATTTTCCCTTTGAGTTTGACAACCGGGTTTTAAACTCCTTTGTTAATTCTACCAGTTGGTTTATCATATGCGCAATTTGGCAGCATTGATAAAAGTTTTTCATCCCGGTGTAGGATTTGCGGCAATATTTATGAGATATATTATAACCGTGATTTTTTTGCTGGTCAAAGCCCTGTTTTTCGATCTTCCATCGCAAACGGCCAGTTTCGCATAATTTTTGAGCATTCTTATGAGTGATGGGAATATCTGTAAGATAAACAAATTTATATTTTCCCGTTTTCCCGGATTGATTGATTTGTTTCTCATCCAATTGTATCCAATGATGGTCGCGAGCTTTAAAGGGAATATTATTGATCCACTGTATTTTTTGTTGGTGTAAAACGGAGGTGGTTTTACCTGTATATTGATAAGGTAAGAAATCTCGATTAATTAGTTTTATTTCTTTCCATAGGGTTTTGAGGTTTCCTTCTTTAAGAGTTACAATGTAATTCCACCCAAATGATTCACACTTCTCAAAAAATGTATTGTTGGGATAAAGGCCATCGGCCAGTATACAAATAGCTGTACGGGGGAATGATTGTTTCAGTTTACCTGTTAGCCTTATCATGGCTTTACGCTCACAATCCTGTTTCTTGTAAAATTCACCAGGATTTTCTATCCATTCCGTACAGATGGAGATACTAAACCCGTTGGCAGCAACAATTTTCGCCTCTAATACATGATGAAACCACAATTTTTCCCCTTTTTTGTAGTTTTTTACACAGCAATGTTCACAATGACGTTCTTCAAAAGTATGTAAACCCGAGCCATCAATAGCAACCAGTAATTTCCCCTGGAACCTGAATTTGTCAAAAACTCTTTTTTCTATTAGTTCTTTTACCATCTCTTCCTTTATTTTCACCAGTTCCCGCTCATCCATTTTCTTTAAAACTTTTGCCACGGTATCCAATTTTGGCAAACGTAAGCCAAAAGCTTTCAGGAAGTTTTTTCTAAATTTATTCTCGTTCATTAGATTATCATATGAATTACGGGAACCGCATTTGAACAAGAACAGTGAGATACCCCCAAACAGTATCTCATCAATGCCGTAATGACCATATTGTCTTGGATCAATGGCGTTTTCTAACTTTTCGTAAAAGTCTTTAAAATGATGTTTGATGATTCGGGTTATCTCATATCCAAATTCCCGGGCTGCTTTTTTTGTCGCTTCTTTTTCAAGACGCTTTTGTTGTTGTTTGTAAAATTGAAGCGACTTTTTTTTCCTTTTGTTGTTCTTTTGTTTTTTGCTCCTACCCTTACCGGGCAAAAAAACAGGAATTACAGCCATTAATTTTTGAATAAGGAGGCCGGGTGTGAAAATTTATTTCTTGCAGGACAAGTCACGAAAAGCCGCTTATTTTAGCAAAAAAAGCCATTGTTGGCAGGGCTTGAAAAAATGAAGATAAATAATTGACAATTAGTTTGTTATGTTAAAAAATATGTACTATATTTGCACTTGTAACAAGGTGCTTAAAAAGATGTGCAGCCCCTCTTTTTAGGTGCAATAGTTACAATTATGTCATAAAATAAGCGGGCTGTTTAAACCCTAAGGGTATGAGACATAAGGTTTTTCTCCCTTCGGGGAGAGTTAAAAAAACCAGGTAAAAATAGCCCGAAAAGGGTTGTTTGTATGTCTTTGATTACCTGATTGTTACATTGGTTTCCGAATTCTTGAATATTTAGCTAAAAGATGTTTATTTTAGATGCTGTTCCCTTAACAGGTCATTGATGGTTTTTACCGGGTTAAAAGTTATGAGCGGCACTTCCACGAAAGAAGTAATCCAATCGGCCATGGCGCCATTCCATAATCCCGGTAATTCCAATGCTTTAAGGTCTTTACCGTTTTTTGATTTTATGGAAATAAATCCTGTTTCGGGATCAATAAAATCTTTTAAATTGAACATGTTGCCCTTATAATCTTTTGTTGTGCAAACAATATCTACAGGATTGAAGTGCGTTGAATTGCTTACAATCTCTTTTTGATTCTCATCATTCATGTTGATTTGTGATTTTTCCACGATCTGTAATGAAACTTCGCCTTTCGAGTTTTCCACCCAGAAAGGCCCGCCACCTGGCTCTCCTTCATTTTTTACCATGCCACAAATACGCATTGGCCTGTTAAGCATATTGTATAAATGATCGGCCTTTTCTTTTAATGTTAGGCTATTATAAGCTTCATCCAGGTGAATATTAAGTTCACTTTTAGCAAATTCTTCAATTTCAGGCAATTCTTTTATATCTTCCTTTTCTAATATCGA
>CAZJDA010000127.1:0-3193 GCA_964544705.1 uncultured Bacteroidales bacterium | reverse complement strand
TAAACATGACAGGAAGAGTCTACGACCCCTCCCTAGGCCGCTTCCTAAGCCCCGATAACCACGTGCAAAACCCATACAACCTGCAGAATTATAATAGGTATTCGTATTGCTATAACAACCCGTTAATGTATTCTGACCCTAACGGTGAATTCCCTTTTATTTTAGCTGCAGCAATTGCAGGAGCGTACCTTGGCGGTGTTGCAACAAATGATGGTGAGTTGAACCCTATAAGCTGGGATTATGAATCATTTGATACTTATGCCGGTGTTTTAGGAGGTGCAGCATTGGGTGCAATAGGCGCTCATTGGATTATTCATGGCGGGGTAACGCTTACTGCAAGCATTGTAACACCTGTTGGAGGAATTGGTATTACGGGAGAAGGTTCTAATTGGGATTTCCAATGGACAGGAATTGGAGGCGGCGGAGGTAGCGTTCCGATAAGCCGGGAAGAAAGAACTGGTACCCAAGGTGGTTATATCTATTATGGTATTAATTCTGATTTAGAAGGTGGCTTTGGGCATTCTTTGATATATTATGAAGATATTGAAAACAAAGATGTATATGAAGTGCAGCAACCTTATGATGGAGATAGGCATTTAAGGGGATTCACAAACTGTTTTATTAACAATGTAGCTGGAACGAATTTAGATAAATCATGGGTTTATCACTGGGAAAATGGTATTAAAGAAGGATCTCCTTTTTGGGATTTTGAAACCAGGGGTGATTATTTATTCCTTTCAAAGGTTTATGTTCCGGATATACAAAGTTCAATAAACTGGTACCAAACGCAAGCACAAAAAAGGGAGTGGTATTATAATTTTTTCCTGAACAATTGCAAACATTTTGCAATTAAGGGTTTAAATAAAGGTGGGGCACAATTGAAAATGAATGGCCCTAGCCCATTTAATTGGTTCTTGCCTATTGATCGCACTTATCACAAAGGTAAACAAATATATCCCTAAATAATTATGCCATGAAATACATTACCTTGTTCAGTTATTTAATATTTATAATTTCTTTATTAAATTTATCATCTTGTTATGATAAAGCAAATGAAAGGAAATCTTATGCTACACGAAAGTTAGCAGTTTATTACCAACCACATATATTTTTTTATAATGATACCAATCTTATAAAAAAAGTGAGGATTAATAAGCAATTTACACGTTTGCGTAGCTTTGATTGGTTAGATGATAAAGATGAATTGATATTGTATATTAAGAAAGAAATATCTAAAAATGATAGTTCCAATTACAAGGGTGAAATGCTTTGTGTAATGAACACAAATGGTATTATCACAGACACTATTTTTTATAACCCAGAAAACCAATACATTAGTCAATATTTTGTTTCTTATGGTGATTCTCTGTTATTATTAAAACTTGAGAAACCCATTCAAGAAATAAAAAGTAGGTATCTTTATGATATTTTGATATATAGTATCAGATTCAAACACTTCATCGATACAATAGAGAGTGATATTCGTTCTAGTAGATTTATTGTACATAATTCGCCTTGGTCTCCTGATAATAAGAAAGTTGTATATGAAAATTTTTCCTATAAAGATTTTAAAAAAAGTAGTATCAACATATACAACTTAGAAACAAAAAAGGATAAACTTATTAAGGAAAATGCTGAATATGGAATCTGGGAACCCAATGGAAGCAGGATTGCATATATATTAAATGAAAGGGAATTGTATACCTATAATACAGAGAATGGTAAGCACAAAAAAATATTTTCTGTTGCATCATATTCTGAAATTAACAGCATTACCTGGACACCAGATGGGAAATATATTTTTGTACAATATACTAAGGATTTTTTTAAATTTAAGTTATTAGCAGCACCAAAAAACAGGTTTGTTGATTCCAGGACTGGGAAGGTGGCTCCATTACAAGTATTGAGTTCCCGGGCACATTTTTCTTGGAAGGATTGAAAATTGAAATAGGATTAGAAAAGCATGGCTATAACAGGCTATGCTTTTTTTGATATGGCAAATATGATAATAGTGTAACATTGTGCCTCACGATAATCATAATATCCTCCACTATTTTTTACAATATAGTTTTATTACAAACCTCTGCGGCTCTCAGCACCTCCTTCGCGGCTCTTTGCGGTAAAATCTTTTTATTCCACAGAGTTTCACAAAGGAGGCACAGAGTTGCACAGAGACAAAATTTGCATTAACCTGCATAAAAATAATCTATCATTAAAACCATCAGTTGAAAAAAATCATAAATTCGATTCGGATTTCTTTAGCAGTATAAGAAACAATTGAAACAAATGGTTTTTAAGAAGAAGGGTCATCTATTTATAATGTGTAAGGGTCAATTACTACCAAACCTTGAATGTTTTTAAAATCCTTGGTATTGCGCGAAATCAATATCATTTCATTTACCATTACAGTAGCTGCAATAATTGCATCTGGTAGTTTAATTTTATTCAAACTACGCAACTCAATGGTTTTGTCCACGGTAGAATTGTCTAATGAATGGATGTTCGAAAAGGCTACGAAGTCCTTTAGGTCCTGATCAACATTTGAGAAACCCAGTAGTTCAATTTTATTAATTATGGAAAGGTTGATCTCTTTGTCAATAGCTTCACTGATGAGCTTTTTTGATTTACCTGGCAACTTATTGCCCATATAGTCCAGCACTACGTTTGTGTCTAATAAGTATCTCTTTCCCATTCTTTTCGCATTTGTGTTAGTTCTTTTTGCAATTCTTCTGTCCTTTCTTTTGAAAGACAACCGGCAAAGCGCTCTGATAGCTTTTGGTTCTCTTTGTTTGATTTATCATCGATTATCCTAAGGATATCCATGCTTTCTAAGTTTTGTAATAAACTTAATGCCAATTCGTTTTTTATTTCAATTGTAATAGTTTTCATTCGTTCAGTTTTTTGGGGAAAATTTCTATTTTGTATAAACGCTAAGCATAGTTTTTGTGTTCCAGTATTGGTTAAAAATTATTCTTCGTAAGACGCTACACAAAAATAGCCCATAAAATTATCATTAGCAAGCTTTCAGCAGATTTTTTGCAGGATAGAATGTTTGCAAAACATACAATTATTTAAAACTCATACTAAAATTCCGAATCTCATTAGTTATAGAGATGGCCATACCCAAAAGAAGCTAACTAGTGTCAGAAAGAAAACTCGAGTTTTTTGAAAGTTTCAACTAACCAGAAAATGA
>CAZJDA010000126.1:0-3281 GCA_964544705.1 uncultured Bacteroidales bacterium | reverse complement strand
AGTCTAATATGTTTTTTACTTTCTTTAAATCTCTGCTCCTATTTTTAATGTGTGCTTTTTCTTTTAACTCTCCCTTAAGTCTTTTTATTTCTAAAAAGTGATTAAAATGATTTTTGCCCCAGTCTTCTTTTTCAAGTTCTTGTAGTTTTTTCCTATTAGCATGATAACTTCTTGACATAGCTTATCCTTTCACATTAATTACGGGTTCAAAAATATCTACAATTTTCACTATTTCTTTCTGGTATTTCATTACCTGGGCAATATTCTTGTATGCCTGTGGCGCTTCATCCAGGATATTTCTATCGTTGCGGCAGACAATACCTTCCACACTTTCCAGGAACTGCTCATAATCTATGGTGTTTAATGCTTTACCTCTTGAAATTTTTCGGCCTGCTCCATGCGAACACGAATTGTATGTGGGTCTGTACCCCCTTCCTTTTACCAGGTAAGTGGCATTTCCCATATCGCCGGGAATAATTCCAATTGCATTTTTTTCTACCTTTTGCGCCCCTTTGCGATGCACAAATACCAACTCTCCAAAATGTTCCTCTTTGGCTATAACGTTATGCGGAATATCAATGATCTGTTCAAGTTGTTCTGCTACAAAATCTTCTGGTAAATTTAGAAAATCTTTCACAACATGCAAAGCCAGTCTTAAAATTTCTTTCCGGTTTTCACGTGCATACTCCACAGCTAAATCATGATCTTTTAGGTATTGCTGACCTAATGTACTATCTGCATCCAGGGCATATAACTTATTGTTCTCCATATCCGAAATATGCTTAATGTAATACTCCTTGATTAACTGTCCCAGGTACCGCGAACCTGTATGCACCATCAAGTGTAATTGGCCATCAGTATTTTGCTGCAGCTCCAGGAAATGATTTCCATCGCCAACAGTACCCATCTGCTGTTTCAGCTTTTTTACCACTTTATTGGTTAATAATTGCGAAGCATGATTGAATATGTTGTGTTTATCAATGTGTTTCGCAATATCAACATGTGTCCTGCGTCCCGTTGGAATATTCGCATAAAGCAATTTATATAATTCCTGCTCCCGACCTGCAATTTGGTTCATATTCAATGGCAATTGAATGCTGGCCATGCCACAACCAATATCGCCACCTATGGCATTTACATAAATATGCTCTTTGGTTGCTATCACCGCACCGTTCATTAGCAAACCACTAATGTGAAAGTCGGGCAATACCGCGATGTGTTTAAAAATGTGTTTTAGTTTTGTTAATTTAATTAATACTTTGGTTTCGTCTTCATCTATGGTCTCCTTTTCTGACCACACCTGAATTTTACCAGTTTTTGTTTCTATTTGTGTTAATTTACTTTTATTGATTTTAATTTGTTTCTTTTCTGTTCTTATGTGATTCTTCATTGTATTTTCTTTTTGTTGAATTAATTATGTAGTGACGCGTCACATTTATTATTGAGAATCTATATTGTTGTAATTGAGCAAATTGCCAAATAGTTGATGCGTCATTTCTTTGTTGACTTAACAGTAGTTATTTACAACTCTCGCAAACCGATTTTCTTCATTTGCCCCGCCCCTTAAGGGTGCGAAGCAAATCGGTTTGCTTTTGTCGATTGGCGTATTAGGAGCAAACAAATTGATTTCCATATCTTTAGTTTGCTTTTTATTACCGCCTATTCAATTTGTGAACCAGTTAATTTCACAATAAACCGAAAAATAATAAAATAATTTGAATTAAAAGAATGATTTCCGCCCCAAAAAAGAGAAGTTACTTGTCTCCATTTTAAAGTAATAGGATGAAAACCTATTGGGGCGATATGTTTCTTATGCAATCATAGTGGTAAGAATTTGGGTTCAAATATAGAAAAAAATATAGTTATCCGGGGTTATTTTTACAGGTAAATTTTTCTCCAACTGGTTCAAGCATCAAGTCTAAGCCAGGGTTTTAGAGTTAATAGTGAATAATTTTGGAAAATAAGCCCAGATCAAATACGGAAATTGCTGTATGGATTAGTCAAAATTTTATTATTTTTGCAATATGAACACAACAATATCATGAATACCCTGGTACAAAAATCTATAACAAAGGTAAAAAATGTAACGACAACATTTAAAAGATACCTGTATTACAAAATTGACTGGAATGATAGGTTAATCATTATCAAGGGTGCAAGAGGCGCCGGTAAAACGACCCTGATACTTCAATATATCAAAGAAATATTCGAATACAGCGACAAAGCTTTATATGTCAGTCTTGATGATATATGGTTTGCAGAAAACAGGTTGGTGACCCTTGCAGAAGAGTTCGTAAAAATGGGCGGAACCCATTTGTTTATTGATGAAGTACATAAATACCCGGAATGGTCAAGAGAGATAAAAAATATGTATGATGATCATCGGGATTTGCACTTAATAGTTACAAGTTCTTCGGCATTGCAAATATTAAAAGGAAGTTCCGATTTAAGCAGGCGATCAATGATATACAACCTTAATGAAATGTCAATAAGGGAATTTGTACTTCTTCATCACCAAATCCAGGTTCCTGAGCTTTCTTTAAACGAAATATTAACAGATCATATAAAAAATGCTGTTGAAATAACAAAACTGATAAAGCCTCTCCGTGTTTTTAATGAATACCTTCAATGGGGAAGTTATCCCTATTCTATTGAAAACACAAGCAACTATTCCACACGGCTAATCAATACTGTAATATTAGCATTAGAGACAGATATGCCTGCTATTCTAAATATTGACTATAGCTCCGTAGTAAAACTAAAAAAGCTTTTTTATGTTATTGCCACAAGTTCACCCTTTAAGCCAAACATCTCCGGGCTAAGTCAAAAAATAGGTGTTTCGCGTGATACATTGATTATTTAGAAAATGCTCATCTTATCAATCTGTTAAGAACTGATAAAAAAGGGATGAGCTACCTCGCTAAACCTGATAAGGTTTATCCAGGAAACCCCAATATTTTATATGCTGTTGGAGAAAATCACGTTAATACAGGTACTTTAAGAGAAACCTTTTTTTTTAATCAATTAAGTTCTTTTACAAAGCTGTATTATACGCCTGATGGCGATTTTAATGTTAATAATGAATTTGTTGTTGAAGTTGGAGGTAAAAACAAGACCAATGAACAAATAAGATTTCTGAGCAATGCTTACTTGGCTTTGGATGGAATAGAAATTGGATATAAAAATAAAATTCCCTTGTGGTTGTTTGGATTTTTGTATTAGGCCAATAGAAAATACCGGCAAGGATGCCGGTGTTCCATTGTCAATGGTACTTTCCCGGA
>CAZJDA010000125.1:0-3387 GCA_964544705.1 uncultured Bacteroidales bacterium | reverse complement strand
CTGTTACCCTGTTACCCTGTTACCCTGTTACCCTGTTACCCTGTTACTTTGTTACTTTGTTACCCTGTTACTCTGTTACTTTGTTAATGAAGGAGTGAATGGAGAGGCGGTGGCTATAATATAGAATTCAGTAGTCAGTAGCCAGAAGTCACAAACTTTGCAGGAACCTTATCCGGCATCTGGAATCCGGTATCCAGCATCTGTTAGTTCCTTGCAAATGGTTAAATGTACAAGAAAATAATCAATAATCATTAATCAATAATAAATTCGAAAGCATCCGGCATCTGTTCATTCCTTCTAGTATTTTTAGCTAGCTACAAAATAATCAATAGTCACTAATAAATAATAAATACAAAAGTCGGCTATTTTTTTTATTATAACATGACTACTAATTACCCCTTTTACAAATAAAATGTTAATAAATTCTAATCCATTATTCATAATATGTATCATAAAATTACTACTTTTGAAATTATGTTTATCAATTTGTAGAAATTAGTTGATACTCTCATGAATTTTCAATCTTATCTGCATTATACGGTATTCCTTATCTTTTTGTCTTTAGCGGTTTATGCTATTATCAAAAACCCACGGGCAATTTTCAACCGGTATTGCATGGTACTTCTTTTATCTATGGCCATATGGAGTTTAGCATTTGCTTTTGTTAATAATCCATATGTTACAAAAGACCAACTTTTCCCAGTAATTCAAATTGGCTCTATTGCCAATATCAATGTTAGCATTTCGGCTTTTGCAGTGATAATGATATTTATAGAAAAACGAAAATTCATTCAATATTATGTTTATTTCAATATTATATTTTTATTGGTTTATGCATATTTCCAGCTTAGTGGAGAAGCAGCCGTCATTGCAAATAAAAACAATACTTATGGCTTTTGGCATATTTATTATGAAAATCCTGTTTTAATAGCAATTTTTGGTAGTATATATTATTCACTACTAATAATTGCACTTGTCAAATTAAAACAATACATCAATAATACAACAAAAAAATATAAAGTAGCACAAGCCAAGATTATATATTGGACAACTATAATATCCTTTGGTCTTGTTCTAGCAAACTTACACATACCACAAATATTGGGAGTATTCTTCCCCCTTATACCCGATGTTTTTTTGCTACTGGTAGCTTTTGCTTTTATTTACAGCATATCAAAACACAAGTTATTTGAAGTTTCCCCTACCCTTCTCGCCAATACTATTATAAATATGATGCCTGCAGGCCTTATTATTGGTGATAGTCAAAATAGAATTATAGATGTCAATCATTTCTTTCTTAAACTTACCGGGTATAATAAAAACGAAATTATAAACCGAGATATTAGCGATTTTTCTTATGAAATTTTTAGGGAGAAACCACAAAACAACAGCTATATTGATTTAAACTGTCAATTTGTTTTATACACAAAACATGGCGTTAAACGTCATGTTCGTTTTTATAGCAAATCAATTAGTACAAATAAAAACATTGATAATGGTTTTATTTGTTTTTATGAAGATATATCAGCAATTAAGAAAGCCGAAAACAAGTTAAAACAATTGAATGCAAACTTGGAAAAAACCATCCTTCAAAGAACTCATGAGTTGCAAAATGCCAAAGAGAAAGCACAAGAAAGTGAAGCTAGGTTTAAGGAATTGGCAGAATTGCTGCCCGAAACAGTTTTTGAGATCGATATGGATTATAACCTTCTTTTTATTAATAAAGCGGGATTAGAAAAATTCAAATATAATAAGCAAGATTATAAAAATGGTATCAATATTATAAACTGCTTTGTAAATGATGATAAAGCCAGGATCAAAGATGCTCTCCAAAAAAACTTTTCTGGTAATAGGTCAATAGGCAATGAATACACTGCACTTTGCAAAGATGGTTCAACTTTTCCATCTGTAATTTTTAATGCTCCTATTAAAAAAGACCACGATATCATTGGACTTAGAGGGATACTAACCGATATTTCTGACATTAAAAAAGCCGAAAAATTCCATAAAGAAAAAAAACTTGCCCAAAAAACAGCCTTAGTAAAACACCGGTTGCTTGCAAATATTAGCCATGAAATGCGAACACCAATGAATGGAATTATTGGCATGATAGATTTCTTGGAAGGAACCAACTTGGATGCTAATCAAAAAGAATACATTAATACCATCAAGGATTCTTCTGAAAACTTACTGCAAATCATTAACGATGTTCTTGACCTTTCAAAGATCGAACAAGGAATGACAATAGTGGTGCCGGAAAACATTGACATTCATAGGTTAATAAAGAATACCTACCAAAATTTTAAAAACCAAGCAGATTCTAAAAACATAGAACTAACTTTAAATATAGAAGAAAATTTTCCACAATACATACAGGTAGACACAAAACACTTTAGACAGGTTCTACACAATTTAATATCCAATGCCATAAAATATACGGAAAAAGGTTTTATAAAAATTCAAGCTATTGTTGAACAGCAAGATTCAAGCATTGTAACCGGTAAAATTACTGTTAAAGACACAGGTGTAGGAATCAGCAATGAAAATAAAAATAAAATTTTTGAACCTTTCATGCGCGTGGAAGAAGATAGTTATACACGCGTTGCTGAAGGTACGGGCCTGGGCCTTAGTATAACAAAAAACCTTGTAGCTCTCTTGGGTGGAGAAATTAACGTAGATAGCGAACCCGGCAGAGGCAGCAAATTCTGGTTTACTTTTACCTCCAAAATTATTGATGCTTCAAAAATAAAAACCATAGATGAGAAAACCAATGATATTTCTAAGCTTAATTTGAGAATTCTTTTTGCCGAAGACAAAAAAGTGAACCAACAGGTTACCAAAATGATGCTGGAAAAAAATGGATGTACCGTAGTTTTAGCAAAAAATGGGAAAGAAGCAGTAGAAATATTTGAAGATAACGCCAACTTCGACATTATCCTTATGGATATTATGATGCCTGTAATGGACGGTATACAAGCCATGAAAGAGTTAAGAAAAAAGCATGAAAATCTTCCGCCTATTATTGGACTTAGCGCCCATGCCATGGAAGGCGATGCAAAAAAATACATGGATCTTGGGATGGATGATTACCTTGTGAAGCCTATAGATAAAGTAAAAATGTTCAATAAACTTTATAAATGGGGAAGTTGATTTGGTGATTTGGTGATTTGGTGATTGGATGATTAGATGATTGGTTAATTGGTTAATTTGTAAATTGGGCAATGAACGAAAGAACGATTGAGCGAAAGAGCGATTGGGAGAGTGAGGGGATGGGTTAATTGGGGAATTAGTTAATTGGTTAATTGGTAGTAAGCGATAGAACGATAGAATGAAAGAACGATTGAACGAGAGAGCGATTGGTTACTTTGTCACTTTGTTACCCTGTCA
>CAZJDA010000124.1:0-3396 GCA_964544705.1 uncultured Bacteroidales bacterium | reverse complement strand
CTACAGCTTTTTTTGCGGCTTGCAATACCAATTTGGTTTCGTTATCATAAGCAAAAGCCACTACCTTGCAATTTCTTGGGACATATTCACCATGAAAGCTGTATTCATAAGCTTTTACAATTGCCGAATCTTTTGCTACAGTTCCGGCTTCAGCTAGTTGACTACCCCAAAAAGAAGCAGGAGTATTTATACATCCCCTCATGATATGGTTATGTACGTAGTCTTTTACATCACCAATAGGTAAACCAATATCTTCAACACTGTTTTTTTGTGGTGCAACAACACTATCTTCTACAAGGTACAAAGCCAAGAAAATATCCTTTTCTGCATCCTTAAAGAATGTAGTTTTTACATTGGTTTTTAATGTACTTGTAGTGTCATTGTATTGGTTTACGATTTGGAGGTATAATTCAGGGGATTCTGTTAGATAAGGTAAAATTTCCGATTCCCATGTATTAGCATCGCTGTTGTTTTTGCTAACCCTATTGATCATTGCATTAGGATTTGGCCTGCTAATATATTCGAAATGTTCCTCTATCTGCAAGCCCAATGAATCCCTGAAATCATCTCCATAGACTGGTTCTTCCGGCCTTCCAAACCAGGAAGTGTGTATTGAAACTATAGCCAATTGGTCGCCATAAGAAGGCATTAATTCATGATGTATAATGTGTGATGCCAAGGGACAATTAGGACAAAGATGTCCTGTGAATTTTTCCAATAGTACGATCCTTTCCGGGTTATCGGGGAGTTCCGGGAATAGCGTATCACTGGTTTCTACTTCCGAATTTTCTACTATGTAAGGTGGTTCTACCTCATCGCAAGAGTAAAGAGCTATTATTAACAAGCTGATTACTGAAAATATAATTTTTATGTTTTTCATGGTTCTATAATTTTAATTTAAAAGCTGCTTGTAAGTGTTAACATAAACCCTGTAGAAGCTGGAACATTTCGGCAAACGCCGCCAACACAGATCACGCCTTCTCTTTGCCTGCCATATGAAAGGGCAAGCCTATGTGCATCCTTAGCAAATGCGATAGAGCCGGTATAATAGTGATGGCGTTGGCCTTCTTCTTCGTTTCCTAAGTTATATTGGTCCATAATCGTGAAAAACCATTTAGGAGCAATAGTATATTCCAACAAACCGAGCGCCCAATCGCCTTTGTCCTGTTCCGTATTCATATATTGGGTTTCTAAACGAAGGCTTTTGGTGTAAGTAAACTTGTATGTGATGTCCGCCATGCCGATATGAGCCTTTACGTTAGGTTCGCCCGGGTGGCCTGCTATTACGTCCTGGTTATAAACTTGGTACATGTATCCAAAGTTTGTCTTAAGGTTCTTGTTGATCTTCTTTTTGAACATCACATTAAAATCCTCGAAAAACAGGTCATCACCCATGGAAAACAGGTCTGTTTCATAACCAAGCATATATCTTTGGCCAACGGTATCGGTAATGGGTTGTTTTTCAATAGAAGTGATCCTGGAATAATTCATTTCAATGGTTGCGCCATATTTTCCACCAAGAGCCGATTTTCTTTTTAGTTTGTAGATCAACTCTGCTTGCAAGCCAAACTCGCCATTGGGTTGTGTCGCATAGGGATACATGGTTAATAGCGTATATTTGTGTTGTTTGGTTAACGCCGGCAAAAAATTGATATCGAGTGCATTACCCGTTTCATTACGATTTGAATGAAACGACATATTATCGATCCATTTACCGGAGATGTTTGCGCCAAGTCCTCTTTGTGCGTAGCCCACGGAAAGGAAAGCGCCTTGGCCTTCTTTGTAAATATAATTGTTAAAACTTGAAGGGTCGTTTACTTTGTAGGCATACTCACCTGAAAAGTTCACTTTCCCCCTGATAACATTGGCTCTTCCGGCAAAAGCAGCAACGTTTTCCGGTAAATTCAGTTCGGCATTTTCGTCTTTCTCGTATTTGCTTACCACGCTGCCACCAAGAAATATCTTGGTTTTGCTTTCTTCCATTGCAGGAAATAGTTCGTTCAAATAGAATTCTCCGTCAGTTCCCCTAACAATACCATCGCTTTTTTCAAAAAAGAATCTTTGTTTGCCATAGATTCCTTTAAGGTTAATTCCTTTTACGGGGCTGGCTTTTATCCTAATGCCGTCCATAGCATTGTCATAGCCCAACGTCCTTTCTTCATAGCTCCTGAATACCAATCCGTTGCCAAATTGCTCGTAAAAACTCCCAACAGTAAAAGAAATATCATCCCCGTTGTACCTGGCGTACCTGTATGGGAAACCTGCTCCTTTATACCTATCATCAAAACCCAGTAGGGGAGAGGTGTAGTTTTCATAACGAAACCCTGCTTCAAATTTATTATTGGTATAAATAATATTGGCAAAAGCATTCATCCTGAGGTCTTCCGGCACATCTTCAGCGCCTATTTCTTCATCTTCCTGGTAATATTGCACATCTGTTTGGAAATTCCCGTGCACTTGCCCACCGGGAAATTTTTGCGCAAACGTGTTTAAACTCATTACCGCTATTAGTCCTGTAATAAGAAGTATATGTTTCATTTGTTTTTGATTTGTAAAATGTCGCGGTGGCAGTTAACTATCGCAGACATTGCCTATTTCCACTTTCAATTATTATTCTCCTGAAATATCTTCACCTTTATTAAGCTTACGTACTAAGTTGATGAGCTCTAATTCTCCGCCTTCTGCAAAAGATGTATGCTGCCATACAATTTCTTTTTCGCTGTTGAGCAAAAAAGTATGGGGGATCATATTTACATTCATTGCCCTTTTGAAATCTTGATTTACGTCTAGGAGCACTTCATATTGCCAGTCGTTGCCATAAACAAGGGGCTTCACTTTTGGCATGGTGCGGCTGTCATCGATGGATATAGCAACAAGCTTAACACCTGTTTCATCTTGCCAGTCGATATACAATTCGTCAATGGTTGTAAGCTCTTTAATGCAAGGTTTGCACCATGTAGCCCAGAAGCTTACGATAATAGGTTTTCCATCATTGTCGATTTCTGAAGTGTTAAATGTTTCGCCTTCCAGGGTTTTAACTTCTACATCGGGTAATTTTTTTAAGTTGTCTTGTGCTGTAAGGGCAAACGCCATAATTAGCAATGCCGTTGTTAGTAATACTTTGATTTTCATAGGATTCGTTGTTTTAAGTTTAGGTTCATACATGGTTATAAAAAACGGATGTAAATATACACATTTTTAGATAAATGAAAAGGTAATATTTGGATAACATAAGAATAATAAAACGTTTACAACAAAAATGATTATCGTAAAAAGTTATGTTTTGATAAAAAGTTGTAAGTTTTTTGAATGTATCTTCATAAAACTATTAGCTAAAACGATTTAATACTGTAAAAATTATAAGGAGAGAAGAATTTTTAAAAAGTGATGAATTGG
>CAZJDA010000123.1:0-3759 GCA_964544705.1 uncultured Bacteroidales bacterium | reverse complement strand
AAAGGAAAACTATCCCTTACTTGCAGGTTTAAAGGAAAACTATATGGCTGCAAGGAAAAACTCAGAAGCGGTAGCCAAATTATTAATTGAAAATGGAACCGATGTAAATGCAAAGGATGAATATGGAGAAACTCCCTTATTTGAAGCAGCAAAAGAAAATTCAGAAGAAGTAGCTAAACTATTGATTGAAAAAGGAGCTAATGTTCATGTAAAAAATGAAGATGGAAAAACCCCTTTATATATGGCTACAATAAAAAACTCAGAAGATGTTGCCAAACTGTTGATTGAAAAGGGGGCTTGATGGAGAAATACCCATATTTGAAGCTGCATATTAAATTTCATAAGAAGTTGTCAAACTATTAATTGAAAAAAGACTGATGTTAATTCTACTTTGACACATTTAAGGAAATTGCCAAAATCAACCCGATTTGCCCTTGCCTCTTGAAGGGAAGGGAACGGATTGATTTTTCGGGTTTCTTCCGCCAACTGGCCATAGCCGTTAACTTTGTGTAGTAATCCATTAATATAGAGGTGCATACAAGAAGCACCAAGAGGGGCATTGCTTTCAATATTATGATTCAGAATATTATTGCGGTGTAATTTTGCATTGTTTTATTTTTCGAAATTTCCCCTTCGCGCATCTTTGGCTTCATAGCGTATCTTTGCGGGATAATTATTTAACGCAGAGTTTCGCAAAGAAGACGCAGAGTTTCGCTAAGTTTTCTACTATCGAAAAAATGGCAAATTCTTTAAGATCAGTATCATATATTATTTTATGGTTCAGTTCACGTGTGTTCATGTTGAGTTTAGAATGCATTGTTCAATACTTAAGTTAACGGCTATGGCCAACTGGCGGAGCCGGGGCAAAAAAAGGCGAAAAATCAAACCCCGGCTTAATCTGTTGCAAAATAGAATTAATGCGATAGATAATATTGGAAAAAATCCCTTATTTAACCCCAAATAACTTAATCGGATTACTGTATGAGAGATAAAATTAATTGAATTTAAAACTTTATCATTATGACACCACAATTGAGATGCCCCATTTGTAAGGCTAAGTTTGGACCAGGCTGCGACTGTGATTACCGCAATATGAATTCTCAGAATTTAATATCTGATAAAATTAATAATAATTATTACAAGCCGAAGCCTTTATATTTAAAAAAAATCTGTTAAATTTGAATAAGCCACTTATAAACGATCAAAGCGATAATCTGTGGAAAAAGAAGCTTTACTGATCTACCTCATAGAGCCAATGGCAGGGAAAGTAGCACATAGCGCTTCCTGTCAATGGCCGGGATGCCTGCAAAATCCATAGGGAGTAAGAAGGCTCTTTTGAATCAGGGAGGTGGTTGCAGCAAAGTCTCTGCAATGAAATAAATAACAAATTTGATTAAACACACAAAATTTATAACCCATGAGTAAACTCCGCCAGGCCATAGAAAACGACAACCCCCACCAGTTCCAACTGCTGCTGGATATGGGACATGATGTGAATGAGAAAGATGAGGATGGAAACAGTTTGTTGCATTT
Organism: uncultured Bacteroidales bacterium; assembly: GCA_964544705.1. Lineage (GTDB taxonomy): Bacteria > Bacteroidota > Bacteroidia > Bacteroidales > CAZJDA01 > CAZJDA01. The sequence continues at coordinate 2,226 of CAZJDA010000123.1, read as the reverse complement.
AGCTGCACGATTTAATGCTTGTGGTTGCATTCCTCTTCTAATCCAAAAGGGGCTTGATATTCAAAAGAGAAATAGTCTTAGAAAGACTCCGATAGAAATAGCTGTAGAAAACAAGTTTAAGAAGTTTATTAGTACCTTATTAATAGAGTTAGAGATAATAGATAAAAACTTTATTAAGGACAATAAATTAATCATGCTTCCCGTAAAAAATAATGCTAGTGAAATCTTAAAGGAGTTTTTAAAACATGGAGCAGATATTGAGGAACGAAATTGGCACGGACAAACGCCCTTATTTATTGCGGCAGAAAATGATGCTGCTGAAGTAGCAGAGCTATTGATAAAGAAAGGAGCCAATGTGAATAGTAAAGATAAAGAGGGTAAAACCGCATTGTTTTTCGCAGTGAAAGAAAGTGCACTCAAAACAACCAAGCTGTTAATCGAAAACGGCGCAAATGTCAATGCAAGAGACAAAGACGGCAATACACCACTCTTTAATATTTCACCGTCAAATCAAAACGGTATTAAAATTACTAAGTTACTTCTGGAAAATGGAGCCAATGTCAATGCAAAAAACAGGTTCAGGAAGACCCCGGTTTTTAAGGTTGTTGACCAGGAATTGGTTGAAGTTGTAAAATTGTTTGCAGATTATGGTGCGGATTTCAGCATTAGGAGCATCAAAGAATATGAATGGGATGATCCCCTAACTCCCCTTCATATTGCTGAAGAAAAGGAAAACCAGGAAATTGTAAGAATCATCAAAAAAAATATAAACCATGGGAGTATATGATTCCATTAATGGATATGTAAATTGCCCTTATTGTTCTCATAGACAATATACAAAAAACCAAACCAAACTGCTGTTATGCCGAATGGATGTGTTTGAACCGGGTAGTATATTATCAGGGGGGCCTTTCTTAAATGAAGAATATCCTCTTAGCCATTATATTGATTGTTTAAAATGCAATAACCCATTTGCACTTTCTTTCACAATACAAAACCAGGTTATTACAGGGCTTTACAGTTATAAAACAGAAGCATTTGAAAGGAAGCGATTTTTTGAAGATATTGATGAAGATAACTTAATTAAATGTATTAAAAAAAACTGTATTACAACCATATTAGTAACATACAATCTATCTGCTGAATATGACTTTGATGATCATTATTGTGATTATAATCCTGATTTTTCCTTACTACTCTTTTATGTAAATAATTATCTCGAGAATTATGGAAATAGGGATAAAGACAGTTTTCTGTCAATCATATTTAATGACCTTGAAGAATGGGTAAACATACAGTATTTGCAAGAGGTAAACATCGATTTTCATAATATTTACAGGATAAAAGATAAAGAGTTAAATCCCAAAGAGATGGTTGACGGATACGATGATATAATTACGCTATTAAAATTAAATGTTAAAGAAAAAGTTGGCATATTGAGAGAGCAATTAGGTGATTTCTATCAATATTTTGAATAATGTCCAAAACAAAGTTCGTAGCACTAAAATTATTTATTCACCTTTTATGGCCAGGATAGACAGGGAAAATCAACAAACGATTCATCACAACGGTGTCGGATATTATATTGCTGAAAACCTGCAATATAAAATGTGCCGTTCCAGCGATCAATCATACAATTACAATTTTGATAAACAAACCGGGGATTTTTATCGCTGGGGCAAAACCAAAAGTAATACAGATGACCCAATGTTTTGCCCACTTGGCCCCGAAATACTTGACCTGGAAATTAGCATCAATGGATGTAGTTCCAATTGTGATTATTGCTACAAGAAAAACACAAACGCACCACCAACGAATATGAGCTTTGATACGTTCAAAACCATTTTGGATAAAATGCCACCGGTATTAACACAAGTGGCTTTTGGAATTACTGACGAGACCACAAATCCCGAAATGCTCCAAATGATGAGTTATTGCAGGAAAAAAGGTGTTATTCCCAATGTTACCATCACCGGAAAACAGTTGAGCAATGAGATAGCCGATGAGTTTAAAAAACTGCTTGGAGCCATTGCTGTAAGCGCGCACCCTTCAAACAAACAATTGTGTTACGATACTGTTGCAAAACTTACCACACGGGGCATGGAGCAGGTGAATATACATGTGGTAGTGAGCAGTGAAAGCTTAGCTTTTGTTTACGAGTTACTTGATGATATTAAAACAGATAAACGACTCCAGGATTTGAATGCTTTGGTATTTTTGGGTATT
>CAZJDA010000122.1:0-3901 GCA_964544705.1 uncultured Bacteroidales bacterium | reverse complement strand
GGTTTTCAACCGCTTCGAGGGATTGGGTTTTCAACCGCTTCGAGGGTTGAGGTTTTTTTCAAATTCTGCAAAACATGCATTAATCTTTGGAATGTCAAAGCTTTCCAGGTATTTCTCTATCCTTATAGCAAAATCGATAAGTTGTGATATGTTATGCTTTCCCCCAAAATCTTTAACAACTAAAGCGAATTTTTTGATCCCTTTGGCTGAGTATTTCCCGTTGGTTTCTTTAAAAACAGGTATAACTTGATTGATGAATTCATTTTTTATTTCTTCGCTTTTGCAAATATCCCGGGTCAATTTTTTGGGATCAAGGAAACAATTATCCATGTTAACTTCTTGTTTCTTAACCTTCTTTAGGGTAAAGTAAAAGGTTGCACCCTCTTTGGGTTTGCTTACTACGCCAATTTCCCCTCCGTGTTTTTCAATAAATTCCTTGCTGAGAATAAGCCCCAGGCCGGTTCCTTTTTCTTGGTTGGTGCCTTTACAAGAGAAATTTTGATCAATACGGAACAGTTTTTTCTTGTTTTCAGGTGTTATGCCAATACCTGTATCCTTTACATAGCATAAAACTTCATCTTTGTTTTTGTTTTTGCTGCCAACTTTTACTTTCCCACCTTCGGGTGTAAATTTTATGGCATTGGACAAAAGGTTGCGGATGACTGTATTGAGCATTTCATAGTCCCCTTTGACAAAAATCCCGTTTGTAATATCTTTTTCCAGGCATATGTTTTTCGCATTGGCCACGTTAGAAAAGAGATGAATATTTTCGCTAATAAGATCATCCAAGGCAATTTCTTGCGGGTTGAATTTTATCCTTCCTGTTTGCGTTCTTGACCAAACAAGTAAAGTCTCTAAGAGTTTAAAGGTTTTTTTAGAACTATCGCCAATGGCTTGTATTTGTTCTTTTCGTTTTTCATCAGGGTATTGATTGTAATTGTTCATCAATGATTCAGACATGCCGAGCAGCGTGGTGAAAGGGTTTTTTAGGTCGTGGGCAATGATTGAGAAAAACTTATCTTTTGTAGCATTTAATTTCTGCAATTCCTTGTTTTGGCTGATAATGGCCTTTTCTTTCTGCCGGTTTTCGATGTAAATTCCTATGATCTCGGAAATGGTTCTAAGAAGCCTTATGTCATCCTTGCTCCATTGCCTTTTTTGTTGGTTATCATCAAAACCTATAAACCCGAACCATTCTTTATTTACCCAGATAGGAATTACCAATATGGATTGAATATGTTGAGGGGAAAGGATGTCTTGCTCTTTTTTTGGGAAATCTTCAATACTTCCTTTAATGATATTATTATTGGATAATTCTTCTTTCCATCTTTCAAGTCCATCTTTCTTATAATCAAGGTGTTGGAGCTGTGGTTTGTTGATTTCCGGCTTTACGCCTTTAGCACATATTTCATAGGTTTGTTTCATGCAAAGAGCGCCATTTTCATCAGTAAAGTTCTCAAAAATATAGATACTGGAAGTAGCAGATGCATCAAGAATATATTCTAAAGCCCTGTTTATAGAATTTTTGCTGGATAGCAGTAATGTATTGGAAAAATGGGCTAATTTTTCTTCATACTTAATGCGTTGTTTGAGTTGTTTTTCGTGCTTTTTCCTTTCGGTAATATCACGAGATATGCTTAAAACAGCGGCCTTGCCTTCATAGTTAATTTTCCTGGCATGAACTTCGGTGGGAACGGGCACATCTTGTTTTGTAAACAATTTTGAGTCAAATAAAGCAAAGCCTTGCTGTTCAATTTTGGATAAGAGGTCTTGCTTAACATTAGGATCTAACTGCTTATCTAAGTCTAAAACATTCATTTTTAATAATTCATGCTTTAAATATCCAGTTTTGATAACAGCTTTATGATTTACTTCTTTAAAATATCCTTCCATGTCATGAATAAAGACCATATCATTCATATTATCAAAGAGGTTCCTAAATTTTTCTTCTCTTTGGCGGAGTTTTTCTTCTGTGTTTTTCCTTCTGGTGATGTCAATAACCACACCGGTTACCACAAGCGGTTTTCCATTATCGTCTGTGGCAGTTACCACGCCAATATCATGAAACCACTTATATGCGCCATTGCTTGCTTTTATCCTGTAATCGATGCTGTAAATTAGAGTGGTATTTATGCACTCTCTCATGGCTTCCATCATGGGTTCATAATCATCGGGATGTACGAGGTTGGTAAAGTCAGTGTAATGTTTGAAATCTTTTGTTTTGTAACCGAGCATCTTGGTTTTCTGTTCGTTGAACCTCACTGCCCCGGTAATAATATTCATTTCCCACCACGCAAGGTTTCCCGCCCTCATAGTAGCTTCAAGGCGTGTACGGTATTCTTCCAGTTGAATATTTTTTTGCTTTAGTTTTTCATTGGTGGCTTTAAATTCTTCGTTCATTTCCCTGAGTTCTGCATCAAATTCCTCGAGCCTGGTATTTTTTACCACCAATTTTTCGTTGGTCTCGTTGAGCTCTGCGTTCATAGCCCTTAACTCTACATCGTATTCTTCTACTTTACGATTTTTCTCCAAAAGCTCATTGTATATGTTCTCGTATTCTTTGCTAACTTCTTCCAAAGCTTTGTACAAACCAGAATCTTTCTCTTTGTTGTATTCTATAAGGAGTTGTTTAATCTTGTTGTGCATTGGTTGATTCGTTAATTTGTTGATTTGTTGATTCGTTAATTTGTTAATTCGTTGATTTGTTAATTCGTTGATTTGTTAATTCGTAATTCATAATTCATAATTCGTAATTCATAATTCGTAATTCATAATTCATAATTCATACCTCACACCTCACACCTCATTCCTTCTTTCTATGTACTTTCATCCATTTAAACAATTTCTGTATCAGTTTGGTTTTATCAATAGGCTTTTCTATGTAGTCGTCCATGCCCATTTGGATATATTTATTTGAATCTCCTTCCAGGGCATAAGCGCTAAGCGCAATGATGGGCGGAGGCTCCTTGCTTTTTTCTTTGATAACTTCCATGGCTTTAACCCCGTCCATTTCTGGCATAAGTATGTCCATGAGGATGATATCAAATTTACCATCTTCGTATATATCTACTGCCTCTTTTCCATTATTGGCTATGGTTACCTTGCAGCCTTGTTTTTCCAGGAGCATTTTGGCAACTTTCTGGTTTACGATCTTGTCTTCTGCTAAAAGAATCTTTAATTGATAAGGCCTAATATCCGCGATGTTGTATTGATTTTTGGTAAGGTGTTCATTTTTAACTTGTGATGCTTTAAAGGTGAACCAAAAAGTACTGCCTTTTCCAGGTTCGCTATCAGCATGGATTTCGCCTCCAAGTAGTTTGGCCAGCCCTTTGCAAATAGATAATCCAAGCCCTGTGCCTTCGGCATATCTTGAGTAACCGGTTTCTATCCTGGTAAAGGTATCGAAAACCCTTTGCAGGTCATCTTTATCAATACCAACACCTGTATCTTTTATCATTGCTTTTCCTGTAATAACTTTTGAATCTTGCTCAACAACCTTGAGATCTATATTGATACTCCCTTCTCTTGTATATTTTATCGCGTTGGAAACAAGATTATAGATAATTTGCCTAAGCCTGTTCCTATCAATTAAAATGTATTCGGAAAATTGCTCGTCAACTTGGTAGTTTAGCACAATCCCTTTTTGATTGGCTTGTTCGCTGAACATATTTACCGTATTCTTCAGCATTTTCCTAAGATTGGTTGCCTCCGGAACCATGTTCATTTTTCCTTGTTCAATTTTGGACAGATCGAGTACGTCTTTAATAATATGCTTAAGGCTTTCGGATGATTCTTTGATGATGCCCACGTATTCTTTTTGTTGTTGGCTAAGGTTGGTGTCGTAGAGGAAGTTAGCCATTCCAATGATTCCATTCATGGGAGTGCGCATTTCGTGGCTGAT
>CAZJDA010000121.1:0-3934 GCA_964544705.1 uncultured Bacteroidales bacterium | reverse complement strand
CTTGAACTTTTCGAATCAAGCACTCAAAAAACAGATGGTTTTCGTGCAGACACTATCTAGTGACGAGTCACAATTATTATTGAGAATCTATATTGTTGTAATTGCGTAAATTGCCAAACAGTTGATGCGTCATTTCTTTGATGACATAACACTAGTTTAGTGAGGCTTCACTAAAAGCGAGGTTCTCACTAAAATTCAACAAATAGAAGAAGAAAATGCTATTAGGTATCCACTTTTGATAATGCAGAAATAGTTTGTATTTGCAGTAATCTATGGCGCGTTATTCTTTTCTCCTATAAACAAGCCTTTCCCTGGGGTGCCAGCTTTTGCCTTTGTTACGGCTCATGTATGTCATGATGGTGAAGCCGTCACCGGTGATGTCTTTTATCTCGTATTTTGTATGACTTTCTGCCTGGTATGTTGAGTCGCCAAAGCTGATATTCGTATTATCAAATGCTATCAACGTATCAGTGAATTCTCCTTCATAAAAATTTTGGTCAGAATGGAAATCACTGTAAACCACCATCCTGTATTTGCTGTTGCTGTTATGAAAAGTCCAGTTAGTAGTTTTAGCCACCGGGAAAAACCTTTCATAGCTTATATTTTCTGTAAGAATGTTTTTGCCTGTAAATTCAATTACTGAAGTTGTAGAATCAACGGTTCTCCAATTGCCTCTCCTTGTCATTGCATCAACGGTTACGTTATATTCTCCTTTGAGGAAGGCTATTTTTTGCGTTTCTTCTTTGATGGGCATTTCAAAAATACTGGGCTCAATTTCCGGGTTCAGTTCAATATTTTCAATTTCAGTAACCCTGTAACGTGTTCCAAAAGTCCTTTCAACATAAAAAGGAATTTTTACACCATGAACTTCCCTAAAGTCGTCATAATAAACATATTGGCGGGTTGGGTAGGCGAAATCCGTCCAGGAGGACAAGGATTTATATGCAAGGTAAGTGCTCGCATCAAGGTACCATGTTTCTTCGCTATTGTCGGGTTTGGTGAGTTTTATATGGTAAACATCAACGCCTTCAAGGTTTTCTTTTCCCACAAACTCTGCTTTATACCCTTCTTTTTTATAGTTGAACAATGGGGTGCAAAACACTGCTTTTTGCAATAATCGGTTTGTTTCCGCCTTGTTGATCCTTCTTGGGAAATCAATATCTTGCCATGGGTCTATCGTCCAGCCGGTTTCGCCGTTATAAGCTTCCGTTACCTGGTGTTTCCCCAGGTGATAATGGCTGTAAAATTTGTTAGGCCGCAACTTATAAGTTGTAAATCCTTTTGGAATGCTAAAACTGGTATATTTACCGGTTATTTTCATGGATTTAATTTCATTCCATTTTTCTGCGCCACCATGGGCTTCTATGTGATTATTGATGATATCGTCGATGTTTTCGGCTTTTATTATAGAAAAACAAAAGAACGATAATACTACGAATACAGTTATTTGAGCAAAATTCTTCATCCGTCTATTTTTTGGTAATTTTTCTATTTTGTATATACTTTCATCATGCTTCTTAAGCGTCTAAAAAAAAATTATTCCAGGCATAGCCTGTATTATACATCTCCATTTAAAATATAACAAGCTATTTCTTCATGATTTCTTACAAATACCCTCCCGTTGGCAAAAGAAGGGGCAGTCCATGACCTTCCTTCTATGGCCTGGAAAGAATTGATCTCTTTATACCCTACCGGGGATGCTTCTGCCAAGACAACTTTTCCCTTGTCCGTAAGGATCAATAATTTATCATTAACCATGATCAAACTACCTTTGCCAAGGCCTCTTTTAGACCATTGTACTAAGCCGCTATCGGCTGTTATGCAACGAAGCGATGCAACATTAAAACCATAAAAATGTCCATCATGAAAAGAAGATGTACTCCAGTGGTTTTTCATGCTATTGCTTTTCATGGTTAAACCGGGTTTTCCGTCTTTTATCTCTACTACGAAACTGCCTGTTGCGCTAACAGAAGATAGAAAAATCTTGTTTTTATTAAAGAGCAGTGGCAATGCAGTAGGGCTCCTTAAAGGCATTTTAAATGTCCAGTTGGTGTCGCCTTTGGTATTAAAGGAATACATGGTACTTCCATTGGCAAAAATGATTTGTTTTTTGCCGTCAATATCAGCCACAATCGGGGAACAGTAAGTAGAACGCCCATTACCTTTTGCCCAAAGCGTTTCGCCGTTTTCCTTGTTGATGGCTACAAATGCTTTTCCATCTGCGCCACCTGCCTCGGTAATCAACATGTTATCCAAGATAATGGGCGAATTGGAAAAACCCCATCTTGGCACGCTGCTTTTATATTCTTCTTGGAAGCTTTTTTCCCATTTGATCGCTCCATTTTCTTTTGATAAAGCAGCCAGCTTGCCACAAGCGCTTAAACAATATAGTTTGTCTCCATCCAATGTTGTACTTGCCCTTGGGCCGTTTCCCCATCCGTCAACATCAATAAAAATGGTATCGAGCTTGGTTTTCCAAATCTCTTCTCCATTTTCTACGTTGTAACAAACAGCGTACTCGTAGCCTTCTGTACTGTCAACTTCTTCACTATACATGGTAAAGCAACGGTTGCCCGACACAATAACCTCGGAGAACCCATTGCCTATTTTCTTTTTCCAGGCGAGTTTGGGCCCGGTTTCAGGCCAGTTGCCTGTAATTTTGCTTGGCTGTGATTTGCCATCCCTGTTGTTTCCCCTATATTGAGGCCATTCACCGGGAATAATGTCTTGTGCGTCTACATTAACTGCTGTAAAAGCCAAGATCGCAAATAGTAAACAATATTTCCTAATACTTTCCTTCATGACTATTTTGTTTTGCTAAGATAAATGAACTTTTATTAACAATGCCCAAATATAGGATAAAACGAATCGATTTATTGATAAAATCTTTTAACGTTAGAATTTTTGGGTTTGATGGTCAAAAAAACAAGGGTAAATGGCATTGGTGTGGTAGAAGATTGAGGATTTCGTGTTGGTTTTTTGCAATTTACATGTATTCACTTCACTGCATATAATAAGCTTGTAATTACCATGTTATATTCCTTCCCGATACCGAACCCGATGAACAGCCGGCGACTTCTGTCATCGGGATCGAAATCGAAATCGAAAAATCAATGATACACAGCTTTGGCTATTGAAGGTGTGACTTTGAAGTTATCTCCTCCATTGGATTAAACCAAATAAAACTATTTCAAACATTATGCTATTCAAAGGTTTTTTTATAACTTTGATAGGTGAATACAAAAACTATGGAAACAATAAGCTTAATATCAAAAATATCAATGCTACCAAAACAAATGAAAATCGAAGTAAATGATTTTGTTGATTTTCTGATGAAAAAAAGGAGAGAGCGATCAAAGCAAAAAAAACCAAGGTTTGGATGTGCTAATGGGCAAATATATATTTCACCAGATTTTGACAAACCTCTTGATGATTTTAAAGAATATATGTATCGAAGCATAATCATAAAAATAGGCGACCAATGTAATCGTCCTGCATTGAATATTTTGTGGCTCGTAGCTATCCTTTTTTATATGATTCCCGATACCCGAACCCGATACCGATGAACAGCCGGCGACTTCTGTCATCGGGATCGAAATCGCTATCGCAATCGAAATCGAAAAAATCAATGATACGCAGCTTTGGCTATTGAAGGTGTGACTTCGGGTCATGCCTTTAATTAGTTAATTTAACGTTTTATACTTGAGTAAACGTTGGCTATTGAGGGTATGACTCCAAGTCACGCCCTCAATGGGTTCATTTGTTTATAGTTAACAATGCCAACCTACGTAAAAACTACGGTTGGCGCGCTCTTAATCCTTGTAGTAATGGAATATCCGCTCTGACCCGGATTGAGAATCCATGAACATACAGGGTCACTCGTCTTAATCCTTGTAGTAATGGACTATCCGCCCTGACACAACTTATCAACTTA
>CAZJDA010000120.1:0-4092 GCA_964544705.1 uncultured Bacteroidales bacterium | reverse complement strand
GATGAAATTACCTCGGAATTACCGGGAGAATGGTATGCAGGATTAGTTTCAACAGGAAAGCAGGGGAAACTCGCTATTCATTTTTTACATCACCCAACCATGTTATCGGTATTGGTAAACGGCAAATCCTTAAACAAAGCAATACCGATATTTCAAGAACGGGCTGAAAATATTATAAAACGCTTGGGCTATGGTAAATTGCTTTTTCAATACCAATTGCAAACCGAACCGCAAATATTTGCCACAAATGGAAAGATGTGCATACTACAAATAAATTAATCAGGCTGTTATAAGGCTTTACCGGTTTTTCTCGGCAAATTCCCTACCGGCTTTTAATGCATCAATATTGATCTTGACCATTTCTTCTCCCTTCCTGCCAAAAAGGATACTAACAGCCTCTTCAAGCTTCTCGAACGGGATATCCAAGAACGGAGAAGCTGAACCTAATACAACCATGTTGGCTGATTTGGCAGAGCCCATGTCTTTGGCTATTTTATCAGCATCAATGGTAATATTGTTGCTGATCTTTTTGATCTCTTTTTGAATATCTTCTTCGCCAGGATAGTTGGGGATATTTACGTAAGGATTCATATTGGTTACCAACCAGCCTTCTTTAGAGAGATAAGGCAAATATCTTAAAGATTCCATGGGTTCAATGGATAAGATCATATCTGCTTTGCCTTTTGGTATAAGGTCTGAAGCAATTTCCTTGTCGGAAATTCTTAGATGCGATTGTACGTCGCCACCTCTTTGGCTCATACCGTGAACTTCTGCTTGCTTTAAATACATTCCCATTTGCACTGCTGCCGTGCCTATGGTTGCAGCAATAGATAATATTCCCTGGCCGCCAACTCCGGCTAAAATTATGTCGTTCTTCATTGGTTTATGTTTTTTTTGACAATGTTGCTATTATTTATTTCTTTTTGTTCTTAAACTTAGCCCTCATTCTCTTATTTAGCGTCTGTATACACTCACGGCGGGGTATAATGACCGATACGCCTTTGTATTCGAGCTCTTCTTTAATTACATCAACCATTTCTTGGTGATGCTTTTTAAGGGGTTTTAGCACCCTGATATGTTCTTCTTCCACGCCGATTCCTTTACAGATATCCTCTATCTTACCTACCGCATGTGAATCTTGTCCGCCTGTCATGGCTGTAGTGGCGTTATCCAGGATAAAGACCGTAACCGGTGCTTTGTCTATCACGCAATCAAGCAAGGAGGTAATCCCTGAATGCGTAAAGGTTGAATCACCAATTACTGCAACAGATGGGTATAGCCCTGCATCTGAAGCGCCTTTGGCCATGGTGATAGAAGCGCCCATATCAACGCAAGAATTGATGGCTTCGTAAGGCGGCAAAGCTCCCAAAGTATAACATCCAATATCTGAGAATACTCTTCCCGGCCCGTGTTGCTTTATTGCTTCGTTAAGCGCATTATAAGTGTCTATATGCGGACAACCTTTGCAAAGCATTGGTGGCCGTGGTTGCAATAACTCGGGTGCATCATTGCCGTGTTCGTCTTTCATTCCAAGTGAACGGGCTACGATATTGGGGTTCAATTCACCATCCCTGGGCAAGGTGCCATCCAAACGGCCTTTTATGTTCAGGCATTTCGACAATAAACCTTTTATCATTTCTTCAACAACGGGCTGGCCTTCTTCCAAAACAATGATTTCCTCGCATTCATCCACCATTTTAGCAATAAGTTTTTCCGGTACAGGATATTGGCTGATCTTTAATACGGGGTTTGGAACATTCCTATCAGGATAGTTTTCCATTAGGTAATTATATGCCAATCCGCAAGCAATGATTCCACGTTTTTTATCCGGCCCGTCAATGTATTTATTAAATGGTGAGTTTTCTGATTCTTCAATAAAAGCAGCTTGTTTTTCCAATAGGTCTTTATATTGTTTTCTTGCTATTGAAGGCAACAGGACAAATTGCCTGGGGTTTGAAGGCAACTCCAGTTTGTTTTCCTCGATTAGATCTTTGCGCGTAACCCCAGCCCTTGAGTGTGCGAGCCTTGTTGTAATACGCATAAGGACGGGTATTTTATACTTTTCAGAAAATTCATACCCATAGCTCGTCATATCGTATGCTTCTTGCTGGTCAGAAGGTTCAAGCACAGGCATTAGGGCGAACTTGCCGTAAAACCTGGAGTCTTGTTCGTCTTGTGACGAATGCATTGAGGGGTCATCAGCCGCAACTACAATGAAGCCACCATTAGCGCCTGTAATCGCGGAGTTTACGAAAGGGTCTGCCGCAACATTAAGCCCAACATGTTTCATGCACGCCATAGTTCTTTTGCCTGCATACGACATTCCTATTGCTGTTTCAACAGCCGTTTTTTCATTGGCAGACCAAGTGCAATGAATATTTTTTTCTTTTGCCTCTTTTGACCTCTGCACGTATTCGGTAATTTCTGTAGATGGGGTTCCGGGATAAGCATATATACCGGAAATTCCGGCATCCAAAGCACCCTGGGCTATTGCCTCATCACCCAATAATAATAACTTTTGCATTGCTATATCTTTTTATAATGTTATTGAAATAATTGGTTCTATACGTAAAAAAATGCTCATTAAAATAAACATTCACAAATCTAAGAAAAAAAATAACACCATAACGGTGAAAAATCAGCAAACAAAAAAAGCCCCCTAAAAAGGAGGCTTTATGCTGACCGACCAGGGCTCGAACCTGGACTCTTCTGAACCAAAATCAGATGTGTTGCCAATTACACCATCGGTCATGAATGATTTGCGGATGCAAAAATACAAAATTATATGTTTGTACAAAAGAATTTTTCAAAGAAATATGAAAAAAAATTCATTGAATTGTGTTATATATTCATTACCAAAGAAAAAGGCGCCTAAAAAAGGCGCCTACACTCTCAACTTCCATTATTGGAAGGCCAGTAAAGCTTAAGAGCGAATTTTTAATGATACCTTCATGCAATATATCTCGTTCTTGGCAATCCCTAATTTCCTGGGATTAAGGCTTTCTATCTCTTCCACGACAATTTTTTTCAGATCTTCATCTGCCGAGTTGGCCTGGCTCACAATAACTTTCCCGTTATCATCCAATTTGAAAGCTACGTATACATCGCCTTCCATTCCTTGCTCAATGGCCTTATGCGGATAATTCAATTCTTTTTTAATATTGTCAATAACTTCTGACTTACTGTAGTTTGCTTTTACTGTAGTTGCAACTAAAAATGTTGCGATGGCTAAAATGATTACTTTTGTTTTCATGGTACTAAGATTTTATGGTTATACTTATTTTTATTTTTTCTTGCATCCTGATAAAGTATTAGCCAAAGGTGTGCCAAATTCTGCAACCTGCTGTAATTAAGATATTTATTTGGATGCCTGGAATATTTTTTAAGAATACATTGTTCGTTGAATAACATAATTGTTCGATAATGGACATTTCTTAAATTATTCTACCATAACAAATGAACATTTTCTAAAAACGCTTTTTTAGAGATACTCTGCAAGGCTTAAAAAAACACCTATACTCCCATCATAGAATGGCAATATAGGTGTTTCAATGAAAGACAACCGTCTTTTTTTGTTTACTTCTGTTTTGATTTTTTTAGGTCAAGCAATGGCAAAATAGCTGTATGCAAAAATGTTCCCCTAAATTGTTGGTACATAATGCCGCGTGTAGCTGAAATGCTTTCTTTATTAAGGATATCTACAATTTCAGGGGGAACTTTGTATTGGTTATTTTGAAGGGGTAGTATTTCATCAAAGTTTTCGATGGCATAAACAAAGCTTGTTGTTATATCCGAAAGCTCGTAAATCCTTTCTTTATCAGTAACTTTTACAGATACTATCACAATCAGCGATTGTTCCTTAGGTATAACCTTCAATTGTAAGTTTACATCAAAATTGAAACTTTCAATCCTATTTTCTCGTTTTTCAGGAATCTTCATATCGAATTTTATAATCTCGATTGCTTTTACCCTAAAATGTGCTTGCTGTGTTTTGGTTTGTTGTGCTGTCATGTTTTCTATTTTTTGTTGATTATTTTTCCCTGTTTTGTATAAAATTGTAAATGTAAAAACAATTTTGAATATGGCAAGAAG
>CAZJDA010000119.1:0-5034 GCA_964544705.1 uncultured Bacteroidales bacterium | reverse complement strand
TGCAAAATATTGTAAGTTATTGATAATCTAATGACAGGTCAGGAGTTCTGAATTTGGGCGTAAATATATAAAAAATCAACAGCAATGGAAAGTGATTTGCAAAATAATTGATAAAAAATGCAAATTAATTCGTGAATCAACAAAAATTATTGTTGGAGGGTGTGTTTTACTTTTTGAATGCAACCTGGTATTAGACATTCCTGAAAAACATAATTCTTTGTATTCTAAAATGCAGGTACGGTTTTTTGTAAAGTCTTAATAATCAAATAATAAAAAAGAGAAAAGGCTACCGCGTAACACCAAAAGTTCAATTCAAATGAATAGGTGTTGGATTGTATATACCTTTCTGTTTCTACAAAAAGATAGAAGAGTAAAAATATAGCAAGTAAACCGTTTTTTTCTCGTAGCAGGACTTTTTTTATCCTAAAATTTGATCCAGGCTTTTTCCATTTTCTAAAATCAGGAATAAAGGCAGGGGTTTTTTTGCTCCATTGTAAGTATTGATCTTTAAATTTGCCTTTAAGGAATTTTTCTTCCGTAAGCATGATCCTTTCATAATAGAGGGCATATAATAAAACAAAGGCAATGATAAAAACAATGTCTTCAACCAGCATGGCAATACCCAGCCACATGAAAAAATTACCTAAATAGAGTGGGTGCCTTACTATGGAATAAATTCCGGTGGTGTTCAGTTGATCTGCTATCTGCCCTTTTATATTCCTGCCCGAGGTTCTTTTTGGCGTATAACCAATGGTGTAAACTCTAATAAAAAGGCCGAGCAAGCATATAAAAAGGCAAAAATAAAGATACAACGGATGGTCAAACACGGGCTGAGTTTGATATGAATTATATTCTTTGTAAACAAATAATCCCCACCCGGCTAACAAAAATAATACCGGGAGCATCCCCCGGTATTTGAATAAAAAACTTCCCTGCTTTTCAAGTTTATCTCTTAGTATCATAAATCTATGTTAAAATGATATGTTTTAATCTGGCCATTGTCCATGTATTCATATAATACTATAAGCAATGAATCATCAAAGAGCAAATATACAAAAAACGAGATATAGTACTTTAAGATAGAAGCCTATTTTTGTAAATTTTTGTTTTTTGGGTATTTGATAAAATATTTTTGGATAATTTTTTTGTTTTCCCGTGGTTTGATTTTAAATTCCCACTCCAACATGCCCGAGTATTCGATATGTTTGGCATTGGAAAGCTCAACGGGTTCTATCTTGATGTCTTTATTATTGGCCACCGGTAATTGGCCTTCAATAACAATATCAATAGGTTGGCGTTTGTTATTAAACACCGTGATTTTCCACCCATAGGTTTCTTTTTGATTGAGTCCTATGGTAGTATTGCTTTCCACGTCCTTAATCTTTTCTCTTTTCACGATAATGCCTTTATCTCTACCTAAAGAAATGGGCAGGGTGTCGTTTGTATTGTTCACATCCATGTATGATTTCCCGGTATAAGTGCCTTCAAAAAACAAGTTGACGTTGCCCGGTAAAAGATTATATTCTGACCACCCGGTAACCTCTGCCATAAGGAAAGCATCTGTATCCAGTTTAGGAACACAATAATATTTATAATTGGCATTTAGGGTATGATCGGTGATGTTTACACGTACTTTTTTCCCATCAGGTTTTACAGAGGAAGGAATATTGATCTTGTACTCAAAATTGGTTTGTTTATTCACCACTTGCGTATAATCCGACATCGTTTCAGCGTCCTTTTTTACGCGGGAACTATAGGTTTCAGCAGCAGCCATCGGTATAGCTTTGCTTTTTTTATATCTTCCACCACTACTACTATAGGGTTCGTAAAGGCTAACATACCAAGTATTTAAAGAAGGTTTTATGCCGCTTTTTGAAGGTTCGGCAGTAGAGAGGGTTATGTTTACATCTTCCCAATCGGCGCCTGTAGTTTGGTATACTTTGGCTTTGTAATTTAGTTCAACCGGGCTGTTAACATCCTTGGCCCTTAAATCATAGTAAGGTATCCATCCTGCATTAGATACGGAATAATCTAACGAGAGCTTGGCTCTTTGTGCCACTTTTGAGGAAACTGCCACTACTACTTCGCCGGCAGGGCCACGTTTACGTTCTTTTTCCTCTTGAAGCTGGTTAGCAATTTTTGATTTTTCTTCATGAAGTGATTTTAACTTCAATTTCAGTTCCAGGAGTTTTTTATTAATATCCTTCATCCTTTCCCTGAAAAACTCTGTTGCTTTCTGTAAGTCCAAAATGTTAACCCCTGTTTGAGTTCCTCCAATAGATTTATTAGCAATAAGCATACTTTGTTCTTCTTGATAAACATTCTGCAACCCATTGAGGTTATCAATTTTTTCCTGCAAAAGATTAAGTGAATCTTCTAATACGACGGTTCTTTTAGATTTTTTTTCCTTAACAAGGTAGTTTTTCCGGTAATTAACAGACAGAATTGTAAAATTTCCTTTGCCTTTTGCCTGAATGGTATTGGCATCAACATAAGGCGAGAGCCCGGTAAAAACAATTTCGTTTGTCCCGGTTTTGAGATTAATATAAGCTTCTCTTTCAATTTGGGCACCTCTGAGAAAAACCGTTACATCCTTTATATCAGAATCGGTTTTTATTTCAGAAGAAAAAGTAACGGTGCAACTTAAAATTGCAATGGCTGTAATTAAGATTGTAGTTTTCATTTGATTATTTTTTTATGACAATGCAGTGATTTTGTTTCGCACTTTAATCATGTTTCGTATGTGCTTCATTAATTATCCCAAGCATTGTCTGTTTCATAATGTGTTTTTTATTATTGGGATGCAGTATTCATATAAATTCCATAATGAATATGCACATTTTTTTACGATTTTTTAAACCCAAGAGATATTAATGACTTCACAAATTCGTCCTGGAAAGGGGCAATGATGGTTATTTCTTTTCCAGTTAGAGGGTGAAAAAAGCATAATTCCTTTGCGTGCAATAGCATGGTTGTTAAGCCCAATTGATGTTTAAGCAATTTATTTTGCTTGTTGCATCCATAGGGCCTGTCGCATAAAATAGGATGGCGAATATGGCTAAAATGCTTCCTGATTTGGTGCATGCGTCCGGTATAAGGTATAACTTCCAATAATGAATACCTGGAGGTTGGAAACCCGGCTGAAGGAATGTCGATCTCGCTGTATTGCAAGGTTTTATAATAAGTTATTGCATCTTGTTCTTTATTAATATCTTGGTTTAAAAGCGGGTAGTCAATAGTACCTGATTTTGGAGAATATCCACGTACAACCGCGATATATTTTTTTTTGACGTTTTTTCTTGCAAAATGTCCTTGCATTTGCTTATACATATCTTGGGTTAATGCAAAAAGCAGCACACCAGAGGTTTTACGGTCTAAGCGGTGAATAGGAAAAACTTTTTGCCCAATTTGATCGCGCAATGTTTGTAGTGCAAATTGCTTTACATCCGCAGCAATATTTGATCTATGGACTAATAAACCATGGGGTTTGTTAATGGCTATCAAAACATCGTCTTTGTATAATATTTCTAATTTCAATAGTAAATTTTTAATGCTCAAAAATATAATGAATATCGATAGGGTTAAAAAAAATTATTTGTTTTTATAGGATTTTGATGCGAAATTCAACTTTTATATTTATTTTTGTATTTCAAATTATTAAAATTCATTTATTATCATGAAAGAAGGAACAGTTAAATTTTTCAACAAGACCAAAGGATTTGGTTTTATCAAAGAATCAGGCACCGACAAAGAATATTTTGTCCATGTCTCAGGCCTCATCGATGAAATACAAGATGAAGACGAGGTAAAGTTCGAGTTAAAAGAAGGCCGTAAAGGAATGAATGCTGTAAATGTTGAGCTCTTGTAGCACAAGATATTTTCAGTTTCATCATCATAAGCCGCCCCTTTATTGGTGCGGCTTTTTTAGTATAAATGCTTTTTCAAATATTTCTCCTTGCTTTTTTAAAAAAGGGTCAAATTCCTTTTTTGTAAACAAACGTTCACGCGTACTGGGGGTATCATTTACATCAATAACGTAAAGTTTGTTATCTTGTTTATGCCTAATGGTATCCATTTCTCCAAAATCAATATGCATTTTTTTTGCAAGTTCTTTTATTTTTTGAATTTCCCAATGGCTCAACACTTCTTCTGTAGCTTTCAAAATACCTTTTTTTGCCGTGCTAAACCTGTTATCTTGTGTCCTATATTGAAGGAAAACCATTGGAATTTCACCGGCTACAATAGGGATCCTAATATCTTCGTGCATTCCATTTTCGGCTAAATTATCCAAGGCAATTTGGTACACGTAACCGTTTTCAATCCCATGAACCGGGCATTCTATCACTTTACCATCATGCAAGGCATTGATATCGCTTTTTTTTACGCAATAACCTTTATGTGTTAAGGGGTCTACAAAAGTTGAATATCCAAAAACTTCCCTGAAATTTTTGTCAACGTTTTCTTTACTTATGTCTCTTGAATAATAATTTAATGTTTTTTTTTCTTTGGCAATTTTATCAAGATGGTGAAACTCATCCCTGTAAGTACTGTAATCATAATAAATGGCCAGGTCAAAATTCCTGGATGGTTTATTGGTGATATTATAATGCATATACCTGCACAATTTATAAATGGCAGAGCGGCGGCTGGGGAAATGTGGTATGCAGAGAATGGTGATGGGTTTAAAAGAACGCGCAAAAAAGTTCCCTGCCCATTGCCAAGCAAAAATAATATCTTTTAAAAGCATTTCGCTTATGGGCATCCCTTTGCGATATTTATTAAGAATTCCTCTTCTATATTTTGGAATAAAGTACATATAGTTCAATTCAATCGTTTAAATGTCAAAAATACGAAAATACCGCTAAAAATGGAGATTATCTATTCGTGATTTTATTCTAGCATGAGTTTACGAATTATATTTTTATCTTATAAATATATAGTGTTTGTAAGAAAACCCCAAACGCCCTATTTATTAACAGCTCCATGTTAATAAATAGTTTGAATTTCAATTGATTTTATTTGCTAAAATAATGT
>CAZJDA010000118.1:0-5666 GCA_964544705.1 uncultured Bacteroidales bacterium | reverse complement strand
AATCAACATCAGAAGGCGAATAGTTTGTTGTGCCAATAAAAAACATGAAAATAGATAAAAATAGTATTCCCACGATAACGTAAAGAAATTTCACGCCAATATTCGCGCCTTTGGTTACCATAATAATAGCAAGGATGATCATCATTGGAATACTAATGATCCTTTTATCCATAATACTGAACCCAAATTGGCTGTGAAGAAACTCCAAAACAGGGTCAAAAGCTTCTGAAAAGGCAATAACATAGAAAGATACGCTGATAGCTTGAGAAAGATACAATGCTAAACCAATTGCAGCGCCAAGGTTCAACCCAAAAGATCGTGAAATGATATAATAAGCGCCGCCCCCTTCCACTTTCTGGTTGGTAGCAATTTCTGCTACAGCAAAAGCTGTTGGCAAGGTAACAAGGTGCCCTAATACAATGATGGAAATAACGCCCCAAAATCCAACGTGTCCAACTGCATAACCAAACCTCAGGAACAAGATGGCTCCCAGGATAGTAGATACAGTTGTCATAAAAACGGGCAAGGTACTAAAGCCCAGGTTCTTCTTCCCGAATTGGTTCTGCATGCTCGTGATTATTGATGATCAAAATTGCTACAACGCTACTTATTCAATTTACCCAATATGCTTCTAAAGAAACAATAAACTACTCACCGATAATTTTTATCAAAGCTCTTTTATCTCTTCCACCGTCAAATTCGCCATAGAATATCGCTTCCCAAGGGCCAAGATCGAGTTTACCATCCGTAATGGCAATAACAACTTCCCTGCCCATAATGGTGCGCTTAAGATGCCCATCGCCGTTATCTTCGCCAACATTATGCTGGTATCCATCGCGGCTATATGGCGCTAATTTTTCTAACCAATCCAGGAAATCCTGGTGCAATCCCGGTTCATTATCATTAATAAAAACACTTGAGGTAATATGCATTGAATTCACCAAGCAAAGCCCTTGCTGAACTCCGCTTTGTTTTACCGCGTCCTGCACCTTTGAAGTAATATGTACCAACTCGTACCTGTTGTCGGTATTAAACCAAAGTTCTTTCCTGTAGCTTTTCATAAAGTACTCCTATTTTTATAATTTTTTAATGATCTCTTTAAGGTAGGCAGGCATATCTGCCGGCCTCCTGCTGGAGATGATATTCCTGTCAACAACCACTTCTTTGTCAATCCAATGTGCGCCGGCATTCATCATATCGTCCTTTATGGCAGGTGTGGAAGTTACCATCCTTCCCTTAAGTATACCGGCCGAGATGGTTACCCATCCGGCATGGCATATTTGTCCAATAAGCAATTTTTCATCATTCATGTTTCTTACAAGTTGTAGCACCTCATTGTACCGGCGTAATTTATCGGGCGCCCAACCGCCTGGTATTAAAACTCCTGAGTAATCTTTATATTGAATATCTTTAAAAGATAAATCCGTGGTTACCGGCACACCATGTTTGCCGGTGTAAACTTTGTTTTTTCCTTCTCCTGCAACCAGCACTTTTATGCCTTCTTCTTTTAGCCTTAATATGGGATACCAAAGCTCCAAGTCTTCAAAATCCTGGTGGACAAGGGTAATAAATGATTTTTTTGCTTTTTTCATTGGTCGAGTTTTTATATGGTTGATCGTGTATATTCCGGCTTTTCTTGATTATACAATCAGCAATTATCTATGTACAATCCTGAAATTCGTTTTCAGAAAACGAATTTAATAAATTATCATGAGGAAGCAACAGGGATGTTCGTTTTTTTGCAGCAAAAAAACAGCCTGCTTTAAACTCTGCATTAGATAACCATCAACAAATGTCAAGCCTCAGAATAAAAGCGCGCTAAGCATCTCTTTTAATCTAAGGCTCTTGATAGCTGGTGCTTTTAGAATACTGTTCTTTGCCCGGTACTATTACATTAATACCTGGTGAAAAAAATTCGGGCAATAAAATCTTTCTTTAAGCCAGTTCATGTATGTTTTCAACAGATTGTATTTCTGGTACTGCTTTTTTTACCGCATCTTCAACGCCTGATTTCAACGTCATAAGGCTCATGGGGCACGACCTGCAGGCTCCCTGCAACTCTACATGAACAACATAATCGTCCGATAATTTAACATATTCAATATTTCCACCATCAGCCTGTAAATAAGGCCTGATTTGGTCTATAACGTTTTTTACTTTTGTTTCCAGTTCTTGATGTTTCTCTTTGTCCATAATAATGTGGTTTTTGAATGATCAATTGTTTTTATAATCTTTAGAACATAACAAATATAAAATTTTTAACCCAAAAAATTCTTTCCTTTCTAAACTATATTTGTATGAATTTATAACGATTAAGAAATACCAACAAATTTGGTGAGTATATTAATCTGGGTCTAAAATTTTCAATAGTCCAAATTTGGGTATTTCTAAACCGGGGTTTCCCGCATTGCTATCGCTCATTCCTTCGCACAAACAAACTCGCGTGCAACCCAAATTCATGACATTCATTCCATTTTGTCATAAATAATGCGGGTTAATGTTCACACCCGGGGTGGTTGGGGTCAATTTCTACTTTTTTTGTTGGATCAAGGTTCTTATTCCTTTTCTGCACTTGATCGATAATATTACCAGCACATTCTTTAAAGGCCTCACTCGCTTGGTCGTTATCATTAAGAACGATAGGCTTACCCATATCACCCGATTCACGAATGCTTTGAACAATAGGAATTTGTCCAAGCAAAGGAATTCTCATTTCTTCGGCAAGTTTTTCTCCCCCTTTTTCACCAAAAATAAAATATTTATTATTGGGAAGCTCTGCCGGTGTGAACCAAGACATATTCTCTATCAATCCTAAAACCGGCACATTGATATCTTTTTGGCTGAACATGTTCACGGCTTTTCTTGCATCGGCCAGGGCCACATTTTGCGGCGTACTAACAATTGCAACTCCCGATACTTGCAAACTTTGCACAAGGGTAAGGTGGATGTCGCCCGTTCCGGGAGGCAAGTCTATAATCATATAATCCAAATCGCCCCATTCAGCCTCAGTAAACAATTGCTTTAAAGCATTAGAAGCCATTGGCCCGCGCCATATCAATGCTTGGCTGGGATCAACAAAAAAACCTATGGATAGCAGCTTAATCCCATATTTTTCAAATGGTATCACCTTGGTTTTTCCATTGATTTCTTGGCCTGAAGGTTTTTCATTTTCCAGTCCAAACATTAAAGGTATAGATGGCCCGTAAATATCTGCATCTACCAATCCCACTTTTGCTCCCTTTTTGGCCATTGCAATAGCTGTATTCACGGCAACGGTAGACTTGCCAACACCGCCCTTACCAGAAGCTATGGCAATAACATTCTTTACACCAGGAAGCAGGTTGTCTTCTTTGGGTGGTGGATGTTGTTGCACTTTAACACTGATATTGCCTTTGATATCCACATCTTCACCAAGATTTTCCTGGATAGCATGAACACAAGCTTTACGAATGGAGTTTACAAAAGGGTCGTTGGGTTTATCAAAAGTAAGGGTAAAGCTCACTTTTTTTCCTTCTATAACAATATTGCTCACCAAGCCCAATGCAACTATATCTCTTTTTTTATCCGGGTGTATCACCGTTTTAAGGGCAGATAACACCTGTTCTTTATTGTAACTCATAGTTCATTTATTTTTATTTAGATTTTTTAAAGATAACAAAAGTAATAAAATCGTAGAAGGTGGCATAAAAACTTTCCTGTCCACCGGCACGAAAGTTTGAGCGGGCTACTACGCTTGAATACGCACTGAAACCCTTATGGCATATACACTTTATTGGCATCTGGTGTTCATTCATATCCGTCTGTATATCATATATATAGCATATTTTTTCAATTCATTATCAATCTGTAAAAACTTATCCACGAAGCACAAATTAATTTTGTTTTTTTTGTGCATAAGCAATCCTAAAAAATTTATAGAATTTTCTCTCCTAAAATTACACTCTTTGGCAATCCCGAAAAACGGGACAAGTTGTGCTTGCAAAATGCGCTGGCTTTTTAAATAGGCGGCAACCCCAATTCTTCCAAAAACTTATTATGCTTTTCAGTGTACGCACTTATGCTTTCATTAATTGTTTTCAGTTTATCATTTACAGCTTTTAGGTCAATTCTTTTTTCATCTTCCGATGTGCTTACATATCTTGAAATATTCAGGTTGTAACCGTTCTTTTCAATTTCATCCATCGAAACTTTTCGTGAATAGCGTTCGGTCTCTTTCCTGTATTTGTAAGTTTCAACAATGGATTCAATATGTTCTTTACTCAGGCTATGTTGGCGTTTTCCATTTTCAAAATGCTCGCTGGCGTTGATAAATAGAACATCTTCTTGTTTTTTGCACTTTTTGAGTACAACAATACAAACGGGAATGCCAGTGGAATAAAACAGCTTGGAAGGCAACCCGATAACTGTATCAATATTGTTGTCTTTTAGAAGTTTAGTCCGGATACGTTCTTCTGCTCCGCCACGGAATAAAACACCGTGGGGCAAAATGATTGCCATCGTACCATTTTCACTAAGGAAATGGAAACCGTGCAAAAGAAATGCAAAATCAGCTGCTGACTTAGGTGCAAGTCCATAACTCTTGAAACGGAAATCTTCTGCTAAAGTATCGTTTGGCTCCCAACGTAAACTAAACGGTGGATTTGCTACAACTGCATCAAATTCCATTTTTTTAGCCGGGTTCATTTCATTGAGAATATCCCAGTGGTTGAGCAAAGTGTCGCCATGATAAATATCGAACTCGGCATCTTTCATACCATGCAAAAGCATGTTCATCCGAGCAAGGTTGTAGGTGGTAATATTCTTTTCCTGACCGTAAATTTTACCAATGCTACCGTCATTCTCCTTGATTCGTTTTCGAACATTCAATAGCAATGAACCCGAACCGCAAGCAAAATCAAGCACATTATCCAATTTGCTTTTCTTGCCAGTGCTAGGGTCTTGGCTGTCCAGCGTGACAATTTCGGAAAGAATAGTAGAAATTTGTTGGGGCGTGTAAAACTCTCCTGCTTTTTTACCCGACCCTGCAGCAAACTGTCCAATCAAATATTCATATGCATCTCCAAGTGTGTCTGTATCAGTAGAAAAATCAGCAATGCCCTCCGCAATTTTTTGGATAATGGTGCAGAGCTTTTTATTTCTATCGGCAGGTGTCCTTCCTAATTTTTCTGAGTTCAAGTTAATTTCTGAAAACAAGCCTTGAAAAGAATTGGCAAATGATTCGTTTTCGATGTAGCGAAAACCTTTTTCAAGGGTTTGCAGTAGTTCCCCTTTTTGTTGTCTTGCCAGTTCCGTGATATTGCTCCAAAGATGCTGAGGTTTAATAACATAGTGTACCTTTCTTCGCATCTGTTTTTCAAACTCCGGCACATCCTCTTCGTTCGCTTCATACCATACGCCTAATGGGGTGCGTTTAGCATTTGTTTCAAGTTTTGGGTAATCCCTGCCTAATTCCTTTTTTGCTGCCTCTTCATAATTTGAAGATAGGTATCTTAGAAACAGAAACGAAAGCATATAATCGCGAAAGTCATCCGCATTCATTGCTCCACGCAGTTGGTCTGCTATATTCCAAAGGGTTTTACCCAGTTGTTGTTGTTCTTTTTGCGTCATTTATTTAATTGATTATTATCATTATTAAATGTATCATCATCCCATTTTAATGGATTGTT
>CAZJDA010000117.1:0-5699 GCA_964544705.1 uncultured Bacteroidales bacterium | reverse complement strand
ACGATAATTTATAAATTTGCGACATGATAAACTACGATAGGTCAGGAGTTCTGAAGTTAAACAGTTGTTTTTTTAACCTTGAAACAGGTTATGCGCTTTATTATTAACAAAAAAAATCATTCAAGTGAATATTAAATTGTGATATGGATAAAAATTCAGGCAAATGAAGATAACACCTTCGCAAATTATAGAATACTTGTATTGTCCGAGGTTTACGTATTTTGAATACGTTTTGCGGATACCACAAAAGGAAGACAAGCATTTTAAAGTGGTAAAGGGGCGTCAGGTTCATGAACTGCAATCCGAAACCAATAAAAAATATTTGCGGAAAAAGATTGGTGTACAAGAAAAATTCCTCAACAGGTATTTGTCGAATGATGTGCTTGCAGGCGAAGTAGACGAGGTATTGGTTTTAAATGATGGGACTATGGCGCCCTTAGATTACAAATTTGCTATTTATAAAGACCGTGTTTACGACACTTACAAAACCCAATTATATTGTTATGCTTGGTTAATAGAATCTAATTATGATAAAAATGTAAAAAAGGGTTTTCTGGTCTATACCAGGAGCAACAATAAATTAATAGAAGTCACCATAAACCAAGAAGATAAGCAAAAGATCAAGCAGGGAGTAGATGAAATAACCCAAATAATGGTCTATAACTATTTCCCCCGTGCTACAAAATATAAGAAACGATGCATAGGGTGTACATATAAAAATGTATGCGTGCAATAAGGTTTCCGGGTATAAAATTATTGTTGTTGATACAGGAAATGTGTTTATTGATTTGATATACAATGTTTACTGGTTTTGAAAAAGCGCGATAAAATTTTAAAAAAGCGTTCTTTGACATGTTGAAAATTTATTACTTTTGTGAAGAAAGAAACAGCATATATGTTGGTAAATAAAAAAAAGCGGTTTTGTACGGCTTTCACCAAAACATCCATTAAAACAAGGATTGAAACACCCATCGGGGGAATCTGCTGGATGGTCAAGTAATTCTTTCACCAAAACATCCATTAAAACAAGGATTGAAACTTGAAATACCGCTTTTCATGCGGTTTTTCATTTCCAGTAGTAATAGAACTTTAGCTTTTCATGCCATTTTATTTGGATATTTAAATAATTTTTATCATCTTTGTAAGAGATTGTGGTTCGCCACATACTTCCTAAAAAGCCAAGCATTAACGTGTTTGGCTTTTTAGCTTCCAAATAATTCTTCATAAGGAATAATATGCAGTCTTTCACCAAAACATCCATTAAAACAAGGTGAAACTCCATACGAGCGCCCAGACTCCTATAAAAGCTAAAGGCCAAACGAATACGCTTGGCCTTTAGGGAGGTATGGGACGCATCCCAAACCATTACAAATATACAATGTAAATATTTAGTATCCAAATAAAATATCAGGAAAAGCGAAAGTTCAATCTTTCACAAAAACATCCACTAATGGATCCTAATCAAAAGCATTTTCTTTTAGGCAAGCCCTACAGGCTTGTTGTAAAAGTTGGCTTACTGTTTTCTACAAACAGGTAAGTCCGTTGGGCTTTGCTCTTTTATATAAAACAAATTTTCTTATCTTTGTCATAAACCTGTTTGGATACATTCCCTGACTGTAAATCCGGGAGCCTATTTCCAAGTGGGTTTGCCAAAAAAGAACCGGTTGTTCAATTCAGTCAATACCTGTGCATAAAGCAGGTATGGTAGCTGTCCCGGTTTTTTTTTGGCCGCACTCCCGAAACCTTGATGCACTGATTGTTCTAGCGTGATGCATTGATGCTTGCTTGCTATTATGCCAAATCATTATATCTTTGCAAACAACACGTTCTATATTTTGAATTTTTGATCCCGCGTTTATGATAGATTTTGAGAGATTTACCCTTGACAATGGCCTAAAAGTTATTGTTCACCAAGACCATAATACTCCTTTAGTAGCAGTAAATATTATGTACAATGTAGGTTCTAAGGACGAAAATCCTGGCAGGACGGGTTTTGCGCATTTGTTTGAGCATTTGATGTTCAGTGGCTCTAAAAACGTGGATAAATTCGATGAACACTTAGAGAAAGTTGGAGGAGAGAACAATGCTTTTACCAATAACGACATCACGAATTATTATATCACTTTGCCTAAAGAGAATATTGAAACGGCTTTATGGCTTGAATCTGACCGGATGAGTGAACTGGCTTTCACGCAAAAGAAACTGGAGGTGCAAAAAAATGTTGTTGTTGAAGAATTCAACCAAAACTATCTCAACCGTCCCTATGGCGATATATGGCTTTTGTTAAGGCCTATGGCTTATAAAGTGCACCCATACCAATGGCCCACAATTGGGAAAGATCCTCAACATATTAAAGAAGCTCAAATGGAGGAAGTAAAAAACTTTTTTTATCGGTATTACCGTCCAAATAATGCTATTCTATCTCTTGCAGGGAACATCGAACTTGATTCGGCAAAAGAACTTGTTAGTAAATGGTTCTCTTCCATACCAAAAGGCAAGACTTTGAAAAAAGAATACCCTAAAGAACCGTTACAAAATGAATACAGGCTTAAAGAACTGAAGCGTGACGTGCCATTAGATAACATTTACAGGGCATATCACATGTGTAGCCGTTCTGACATAGAATTTCAAGCTTATGACCTGATTTCTGATATCTTTTCTAACGGGGATTCGTCAAGATTTAACCAAACACTTGTTAAAAAAAAACAACTTTTTAGTAATATTGATGCTTATATTACCGGCGAAATAGGGAATGGTTTGTTCATCATTGAGGCCAAACCTATGCAAGGTGTAAGTGTTGAAACAGCAGAACAGGCCATAGATGAAGAGATAGAAAAGATTAGCACAAAGCTTGTGGCAGAGGATGAGTTGCAGAAAGTAAAAAATAAAATTGAATCATCCATGGCGCTTTCACAGGTCAATATACTTAACAAGGCTATGAATTTGGCTTATTATGAGATTATTGAAAAAGCTGAATTGTTCAATGAACAGGTTGAGATATACAGGGCTGTGACAAAAGAAGACATAAGGAATACAGCAAAAAAACTATTTAGAAAAGAAAACTGCTCAACATTATACTATTTATCCAAAAATTTGCATTCATGAATATCAACATCGATAGGGCTAAAGCGCCGGCGTCAAAAGAGATAGAACTTTTAGAACTACCCAACCCGGCTAAAGAGGTTTTAGATAATGGAATCCCGCTTTATACAATTCATTCTGGCAAACAAGATATCATCAAACTCGATATATACATAAAGGCTGGTACTGCTTACCAGCCAAAAAAATTGGTTGCCGCTGCTACCAACAAACTGCTAAAAGAAGGTACCAAGAGTTTCTCCTCAGAAACTATCTCCCGTATTTTTGACCATTATGGCGTTGTTTACGAATCCATCCCGGAAAAAGATTATTCACATTTGAGTTTTTATATGCTTAATAGATATTTTGATGAAATTCTTCCTATTATTGCTGAAATGTTATTTGTTCCCGTGTTTCCGCAAAAGGAGTTTGAACAGTTTATACTAAAAAGCAAACAGCAATTTATCGTAAACATGGAGCAGGTGCGTTTTATTGCCCAGATGAAATTCAATAATATAGTTTACGGGGATCATCATCCCTATGGGCAAACGCTTGTTGAAGAAGATTTTGAGAAAATAGAACGCCAGGATATAAAAAAATTCCATCAAAACTACTACAGTCCAAGCAATATCATGATATTTTTGGCCGGAGATTTGAAAAATAATCATATCAAATTGGCTAATCAATACTTGGGTGGCTTTGAAAATAAGCCAACTCAACAAACCGTTTCATTTAGTACCGGCATAGCTTCTATTGGAAAGAAGGTTTTCATTAACAAACCCGGCGTTATTCAAAACGCTTTTAGGGTAGGAAAGGTTTTATTCAATACCAGGCATCCTGATTTTATGGGGTTAAAGGTTCTAAATATGATCCTTGGAGGATATTTTGGTTCCAGGCTGATGTCTAATATTAGGGAAGAAAAAGGATACACCTATGGAATATACTCCATGCTTATAACGATGCAGCAGTCAGGGTATATGTTTATTGCCTCGGAAACCGGCACAGAAGTTACGAACCTGGCCTTAAAAGAGGTTTATAAAGAAATTGATACATTATGCAATAACAAAGTGCCGGGCAAAGAGCTCATGCATGTAAAAAATTATATGATAGGCGCTTTATTAAGAAAAACCGATGGCCCTTTCGAGCAGATAGACCGTTACAAAGAAATGGTGGAATATGGTTTTACGTTTGATTATTTAAGAAATTATATTTCATATATTAAACAAGTACAACCCGGTACATTATTGAATTTGGCACAAAAGTACCTTCATGCAAATACACTTTCTGAATTGGTGGTAGGAACTTAGATGTTATAATTTTTCAATAAATTCCTTCACTTCTTCCATAAGCCACCTGGGTGTTGATGTAGCGCCGCTTATGCCCACAGTATCCCCTTTTTTGAACCATTCTTTCTTGATCTCGTTCACTACACTAACAAAATGTGCATTGGCATTAGATTTTTTGCATACACTATAAAGGACTTTGCCGTTTGAAGAACGCTTGCCGGCCACAAAAACGATCTTATCATAATTTTGGCAAAACTCGGTGATCTCCGGCTGCCTATTGGACACCTGCCTGCATATGGTATCGTTTACCTTTACGTCATAACCGTTACTTTTCAAATATTGAGCAATTTCTTTGAACTTTTCAATAGGTTGGGTAGTTTGGCTGTATAAAGTAACCTGCTTGGGAATGTCCTTTTCTTCTAATTCTTCCAGGCTCTGAAAAATAATCGCATTATTATAGATACCCCCATCCAGCGCGATCACCTCCGGGTGGTGGTGCTTGCCGTAGAGTAGGATATTTTCCCCATTTTTATAAGATTTTACGATTCGTTCCTGTAGTTTTTTAATGATGGGACATGCTGCATCAACAATAACGTTCTTGTTCTTTTTGGCAAGTTGGTAACTTACAGGAGGTTCGCCATGTGCCCTAAAAAGAATCGCTTTATTGTTTATTTTATCAAAATCCTCGTAATAAATGGTTCGCATTCCCTTTTTCTCCAAGCGTTTTATTTCTTCATCATTATGAACGATCTCTCCTAAGCAGTATAGCTCCCCGTTCTTTTTTAAGGCTTCTTCAGCTTTCTTAATGGCTTCAACCACTCCAAAACAAAAACCCGAGCGTGCATCAATTTCTGCCTTTAGGTTGAGTGAATTCATTATATGATATTTAAAGCGTTTTTAATATAACAAGAAAACATTAAAAAAAAGCTTCCTTGAATTACTGATCCTGTATCGCTTTTCCAATAAATTACCTGTACCTGCTTTTTTATCTTCTAAAAAGCTTTTAATAATACTAGTGTCATGTCATATATGAAATAGTAAGGAGAATCCTTCGCCGTGCCTCCTCGGAGTGACGTCATTGCAAGCCGACATCAGTCGGCGAAGTAATCTCCCGGCTGAAGGCAGTGCAGTAAACAAAGCCATTTAACTACCTCCGCTACAGGCCGTTGGGAGATTGCTTCACCCTGCCACACTTTCCAAATCTTTGTTCGCAATAAACGGTTGGAGTAGTTGACGACATCCACATTATAGCATCCACTATCACATCTGTACTACGAGAAAGAAACCCCTCTTATGTTTGCACTCATAAAATATAAATTATTTTTGAAACCTAAA
>CAZJDA010000116.1:0-5909 GCA_964544705.1 uncultured Bacteroidales bacterium | reverse complement strand
GACGTTTTCTTATCAAAGACTGAAAAAAGTGGAGTTTTCGTGCAGCCACTATTTAATTTCAGCGGTCAGTATCTGTCCCGGTGGCCAATCGGTGTGGAGCTCGTCATGATACATTAATACCCGCTACCTGTTAATTTTAGCTTCATTATAATCATGCGGGAGAGTGTTAATATTTATTATCTTGGCTCGGTTCATTTAAACATTTCACCTTTAAATGCTTTTCAAAGGCTTTGCAGCTATCTTTTGCAAAAAATATAGTTTTATATACACGGCCGGGGATCATGTCAAAATAATTATCATTGAATTCGCCTTTACATATGCTATTTAAATAAACGTTCT
This sequence comes from uncultured Bacteroidales bacterium, assembly GCA_964544705.1. Lineage (GTDB taxonomy): Bacteria > Bacteroidota > Bacteroidia > Bacteroidales > CAZJDA01 > CAZJDA01. Next base: position 5,570 of record CAZJDA010000116.1, on the reverse strand, counting down.
TGGCTAGATAGTTACACGTTAAATCCATTTCGTATTTATTGCTATTTATTCTCCTTGTTGAAATTTTAATGCCAGGATTATGTAATGTAAGAAATTTAGGTTTTGAAAAGTAAAAGTAGTTTTCATCAATTACTTTATCTTTTATTTTTATTTCTGAAAAAAGTACGATTTGGCTTGTATCAAGATTTTTGGTTAAATCTTTTATACTTAATTTATGAACAATCATAGAAGAATTTTCTTCCATTTTAATGGGAAGGCTTTTCTTTTCCAGTATTTTCCCATTAAAATGAAACAGCTTTAAATCAAGGTTTCCCTTTAATGCTGTGAACGTATCATTTATAATATAAAAAAGCAAAGAGTCTTGAACTTGTTTTATAGAAAGCATCGTATTTTTAAAATCTTCTTTTACAAAGTAATGCAATGCCTTTTTGTTCTTGTAATAATCCCATGACGACCATGAAATTGCCGGCCAGCAATCATTAAGCTGCCAATAAAGCGTTCCCATGCAATAAGGCTTTTTTCTTCGGTGAGATTCTATCCCTTTTCTTATTCCTTCTGCTTGCAACAATTGGCTTACGTAAATAAAATCCTTTATATTTTTTGGAATGGTATAGTATTTTTTCATGTATTGAAGGATGATTTTCATTCCCCTGGCATGTTTTTGATGGTTTGTAATGGCTTTAGAATGTAAATTGAGTTCTTTTCCTCGAGTCATTTTTTTTATGGTTTCTAAAGGTGGGAATCCTTGAAATCCATATTCGCTCATAAACCTCCCGGTAGTAGAATCAAAAATGGGGAAATCATATCCATCATGCCAAACACCCCAATAGTGTGCATCGCCCTCGTAAAGGCTTTGAACATCGCCCCGTCCATATTTTGGTGATGTTGAAACATAGCCAGCTTTGGGATGATATTCATTGACAATATTGGGTAAAACCTCGTGAAAAATTCTTTTATAATCCTGCCATATTTTTATTGAATCTTTTTTTGAGAACTTGTTGCTCCACCCCCAATTGTGCCATGCCTCGTCAATTTCATTATTCCCGCACCATAGGGCAATACAGGGATGATCTGCCAGTTTTCTCACTTGGTATGTGGCTTCTTTGGTAATGTTTTCCATAAAATCGTCATCCGCTACATACATGGCATTGGCAAACATAAAATCCTGCCAAATCAATATCCCGTGTTGATCACACAAATCGTAAAAAACATCTTTTTCATAAACACCACCTCCCCATACTCTTACCATGTTCATATTAGCTTCTACCATAGATTGAACAAGCTTCTCATAATCTTCCCGTTTCACCCTGGATAAAAACACATCTTGAGGAACATAATTTGCCCCTTTCATAAAAACGGGTTTACCATTCAATTCAAATCCAAACGTTTTGCCCAAAGAGTCTTTTTCTTGCAGTAGGTTTATGTCTCTTAACCCAAAACTTACCTTTATTGAATCCATAAATTCATTTTGAACATACATTTTTCCTTCCAGCTTATACAAAAAAGGCTTCCCAAGATTGTGCACCCACCATTTTTGGGGATTTTTAATGGCAAACTTTACGCTGCATTTATTGATTCCCGGTTTTAATTTCAAGAATGTGGTTTCTATTTTATTTTCAACCTCATATTCAAATCGAGCTTTGTTTTTGCCAGAAGACGAAATGTTGAGTAATAATTCTACTTGCGCCAAATTATCGCTCATTTCAAGAATTTTTAGGTGTTGATCTTGTATTCTTATTTTGTTCCATGCAAGGAGCATAACAGGTTTGTATATTCCACAAGGCATAAGTTTAGGAGCCCAATCCCACCCAAAATGATAGGCTGCTTTCCTGCATTGGATCCTTTCTTTGCCGGGTAAATCATTAAAATAAGGGGGTTTGTCATAAGGAAAATAATTTGCCGGCGAATGAAAATATATTTTTAGCATGTTTTCCTTTTTTAACATCTCTTTAACATCTATTTCCCACTCTCTAAACATGTTGTTAGCTTCTAATACCAGGCTATCATTGAGAATTACATCTGCATAAGTATCCAATCCTTTAAAAACCAAGGCTATATTTTCTTTTGCAAGAATGTGTTTTTCCAGGGTAAATGATGTTTTATATACCCAATCTTTTTTATGCACCCATTGGAGCCGAGTTTCGTTATCACCGGTAAACGGTTCTGGTATCATGCCATTCATCAATAAATCTGTAAAATTACTTCCAGGTACATGAGCTTTGTTCCAAGTAGAGCCATCATTTGATTTGAATTCCCAACTATGGTGAAGATACTGCCGTGTAATTGCATTGTTTTTGGGTTTTGGATTGCAAGAAATAAGGAAGATGATGGAAAACAGGCCTATTACGTGGTAAATAGTTTTTTTCATGACATTTTTAAAAAATGAAAATAGGAATAATATCCCAATAAAGAGAAAATTCATTGGACAAGTTGATTTTTTTATTTTTATAACCATGCTCATATCTTTTATTATATTTTTGCATCAAAATTAATAACAGATGAGAAAAATTTTACGTAATGCAGGTATTTTCATGCTATGCTGGTTTGGGGCAATGATCGTGTTTTCTGTCATTTATAAAGTGTATAATACACAATATTTGTGGCAGATATTTCTTGTGCCGGCAGCATTTTTTGCGGCTATTATAACGATTGCCACTTTAATAGAGCAATACACCAATTCTTTAAGAAAACTAAGCATTATATTCTTAGTGATTGCTATTGCAATTGACCAATCTATTAAGATCTACCTGTTTTCAACCCACTGGCAAGTAATGGATATTGCTGTTATTTCACCTGTTTTTCATATCAATCCCAGCCATAATACTTTGGGTTCTTATCTTTGGGTATTGATAGGATGGGAGGGGGCTTCTAATATTTTTAATGTATTCTTGGTGGTTGTATTAGGGTCTGTATTTGTTGAGTTTTGGCGTTTTTATAGGAAAGAGCGCAGAAATAGCCTGTGGATTAATCTTTTTGCTAATTTTTTTATGGCAGGCGCCCTTTGCAATATTATTGACAACCTTTTTCATGGTGGGTCGCTTGATTATCTTACCATCAAACCTTTTTATACCACAGATATGAAAGACCTATATATTACCCTGGCATTATTATTTATTGCTATCGAGGTTTTTGATAACAAGCTTTATAAAAAAGACAGCAATATCAATAACGACTTTTCGGAATTTTTAAAGAAAGATATTCAAAAACTCTTTAAAAGGAAAAAGGGCAAAAAATAAATTTTTCGCCCTTTTCTTTTTTGCATATTTCTTGGATTTTTTATTTGGTTCCTCCAAGAATTATTGGTAATCCATCTTCTGAATTCCCAATAACAACAACTTTAGTATTGTTCGACTCAGAAAGTTTCATAGTGGCCTCAATACCTTTTTCCCTGAGGATTTTGTTTGTTAAACTCTTATTAATAATATTATTGGCTTTTGCTTTACCTTCCGCTTCAATACGTTGGCGTTCTGCCTCTTTTGCTTGTTTTGTGAGTTTAAACTCGTATTCCAACGACTCTTGTTCCTGCCTTAGCTTACGTTCAATAGCCTCTTTGATTTTTGTAGGCAAAATTACAGAACGAATCAGCACTTCATTAATTTGAACATATTTATTATCCAATAATTCAGTAAGGAGGTTAAAAGTGCCTACTTGGATACTATCGCGCTTTGTAGAATAAAGTTGTTCCGGTGTATACTTTCCTATAACACTTCTTAACGATGACCTGATACTTGGTATAATAATTCGATTCAAGTAGTCTTCTCCAATTTCTGCATGGAGTACTCCAAGATTTTTCCATTCCGGCTTATACCATACCGAAACATCCACTTTAATTTCAAGGCCATTGGCCGAGAGCACTCCCATTGTTTCGGAGATTTCTTGTTGCCGTACTTCGTAAATATACATATCGTTCCACGGGGCAATAAAATGAAATCCTTCACCAAATGTTTTCTCTTTATCAATCCCGCCGCCAAATTGCCTGAAAAGCACACCTGCATTGCCACCTTTAATGTTTACGGTCATACTGCTCCAGAAGATCAGTAATAAGATTACGATTACGACCAAAATAACTATTGGTACTACCTTTTTTTTGTTGAATTCACCTTCTTGTTGATACTTTGCCATATTAATTAATTTTAGGGGTTAGTTTCTTTAGAAATAACGAAGGTAAGAAATAAAAACATCCCAGGCAATGATTTTATTTTATAACGGGTGTTTTTTTGGTAAAGCGGTCCAAACTACACTCAGTCATCTCTAACCAGCAGAAGGGTTAGGCCTTATGTGTTAGAGCAGTGAGACGTGTCTGCCTGCGGTTGGAATTTTTTGGCGAATTGCATCCTATTTTCATATTCGAATTTTCTTTTTGTCTTGAACCGCCGAAAGTCGGTCTTGGCACAAAGAGAAACAAAAAAGCCAAGGAAAAATGAAGCTTCTGCGCGCAAGGCCAGCCCTTTCCCCGCCATTTTTCCGGGCCGGCGCTCCTGGGTAGCCAGTTTTACATCACAAAAATTCCGTTAGGGATGCAACCTTAGTAGAAATATAGAACAAAGAGTATCCCCGCTGATCTGCTGGTTTGTTTTTCTTGCAGGTGGTTTGCATCGGCGGAAATTGTGGTGTGGGTTGTTGATGAATTTAAATCAGCAGTATGACCAATATAATATTTGTTGAGTGAATTACTGAATAAGATGTAGAAGTAATAGCCCATTATTAAAAACTTGCTAAATAAAAAAACCCACAAGTTTGTGGGGTTTTAAGTGGGCGATATAAGATTCGAACTTATGACCCTCCCGACTTAGTCAGTCGGGATGCCCTGAACCCTTCTTCGCTAACTGCTCAATTCTTTCCCTGTTTTTCCAGTTTTTAACTTGCCTTTCCCTTGCGTAGGCTTGTTCTTTTGTAGGGAATTTTTCAGAATAAACTATTTGCCAATCGCTGGCTTTGCCGGTGAAACCTTTGTGGTTGTAATTGTGTTTGCGTAGTCTCTCCTTTAAATCAGCAGAATGGCCAATATAATATTTGTTGAGTGAATTACTGAAAATGATATAGAAATAAAAGCTCATGGCATCATTGGTTTTAAATAAGAAAACCTCACATCTCTGTGAGGTCTCTGTGGGTGGGCGATATAAGATTCGAACTTATGACCCTCCCGACTTAGTCAGTCGGGATGCCCTGAACCCTTCTTCGCTAACTGCTCAATTCTTTCCCTGTTTTTCCAGTTTTTAACTTGCCTTTCCCTTGCGTAGGCTTGTTCTTTTGTAGGGAATTTTTCAGAATAAACTATTTGCCAATCGCTGGCTTTGCCGGTGAAACCTTTGTGGTTGTAATTGTGTTTGCGTAGTCTCTCCTTTAAATCAGCAGAATGGCCAATATAATATTTGTTGAGTGAATTACTGAAAATGATATAGAAATAAAAGCTCATGGCATCATTGGTTTTAAATAAGAAAACCTCACATCTCTGTGAGGTCTCTGTGGGTGGGCGATATAAGATTCGAACTTATGACCCCCTGCTTGTAAGGCAGATGCTCTGAACCAACTGAGCTAATCGCCCGAAATATAATGAACACATTTTTTTT
>CAZJDA010000115.1:0-6149 GCA_964544705.1 uncultured Bacteroidales bacterium | reverse complement strand
TTACAATCTGTTTTCCGTCCACTTCTTTGTTAAAGTTAATCCGTCCTTTGAAAATGCCCGATAAGGTGTCCGGATTTGCCTCTTCAATTGCATCCAGTGCTTTGTTTAACATTTGGCCTATGTTGTTTTGCAAATGCTTTATTGGTGGATGAACTACATTATTTTCATCGGTAAATCCTTCGTGCCATCTGGCTCTCTTTGGAACAAAGAAAGTTTTACCGTAGGTTATTTTTTCTTCAAGAATCTTATTTAAAGTTACTTCATCAAGATGTTTGTAGTCTCCGGTTCTGTATTTCTCTCTTTTCTGGTCAAAAACATCTGACAATCGTTTCAGGAACAACATTCCAAAAATGAATTCCTTATACTCCGCAGCATCCATTTTCCCTCTAAGAATATCAGCAGCTTTCATCAAAAAGCTTTCTAATTGCGAGAGTTTAATTTTATCTTTCTTCATAATTCTAATCTAACCCTATACTATATTTTTTTATTGACCATAAAAACGGCTCTATGTTTTCATTGTGTTTATGAAAAATCATCCATAGCCACATTGCATTTATGAAAATTATATCCTCCAAAGGTATAAAAATTGTTTTATTACAGGCAATATTGATTGATTTTTATACGCTCCTAATTTTTTATGTATTTCAGATGGGACAACTTCATACTTCAATTTTTTTGGTTTTTTCAGCTTTTTTTACAGCGAAATTACTTTATCTATTTGCATAACAGACATTTGCTGGTTTAAGCCAATAGTTATAGCTTCATAAGGTAGATGTATAGTTGATGCATATTCCACATACTCTGCCCAAATTTCACTATTAACGTCATGAGTTTTGTATACCAGCACATCTTTTGTAGAATATAAAAACCTGGCTATTTAACCCGGGATTATTTTATGGCATTATATATCATTCTTTATAGTTTCTTTTTTTTCAATTGTTTCATTATCATCAAATTCTTCTTTTTCTTGCTCTGCAATCAAATCGATGTAAAATATTCTTGCATCATTAATGCCTGCAACCAATTTAATCATTCTATTACCATTTATCCAGATATAAATATCACTATCATCAAGTATCGATTTCTTTGTTAAACATGTATATCCATATTTAGAAGCATAAATTTCCATTAATTTTACTTGAATATATTCTGCATCTGATATTAAATCATCTGATGATTTTACGGAGATACTTAATTTGAATAATTTGTCATTGAAATAATCTGCACTAAATGTTGCTTGTCCTTTTGAAAGCATAGAATTTTCACCAAAGTCAAATTCGTATTCATAAGCACTTGATGTGTTTAAATATATTTTCTTTTCACTTACAAGTTTATTTAAATGCGCAGAGGTTTCTTTTTCAGTCATTCCGAATCGCAATCCTAAAAATATTGTGTCGTTTCTCAAACCTGTAGCTAATTCATTGTCAATTCGGTTGTCAATGGCTTGTTGCTGCTTATCTCTTTGACTTTGACAACTTGTCAAAATTCCAATAACTATCAAAATTAATAGTATCTGTTTCATAGTTATGCTGTTTTTATGCTGAACACCGTTTGATGTTTTAATTTTAGTAGTTTTCATAATATCTGTTTTGTAAGATTAATAATTCGACAAAGATATATCGTGTTCGTGTCAATTAGCGTCAGTTCAAAATTTTTAATTCATTAGGTTTTTAAATCCTTATTACCCGTTGCACTCATGATTAAATCCGTATCGATATTCTTTAAAAACGCAAGTTGATTTTAAATTGAATGGAAAACCAAAAAAAAGTGTGATTTGAAGGCAACCAGTGTTTTGTTTTTAGCCTGTTGAATTTATCAACTATTCAACAAAAACCTCTCATGCTCAAATAGTTTTAATGCCGCCAATTTTGACGTTATTAATTATGCCGAGAACGGAAAGCCTAAGGAAACTTACAAACAAAGGTTAAACAAAATAACCAACAAAATCCAAATAAAAATTTGCAAATGGGTTTAAGCAAACTTGCAAACAAGTATACTACATAACTACGCTATTTTAAAGGAATAAGCAATAAATAATTCATAATAATCCGGGTTTTGAGAATTTTGTAGTAATGTCAAGAATGTGGAACTTCGGCGGAATGGCGTTTTATAAATGCAATAATAGTCAGCCTTTCGCACAGTAAGGGATTTCAAAGCTACATCGCTATCAAGATGCAGAAAGGCTGAAACGAACCAAAAATATTGAATTACGCTGTAAATCCCGTATTGTGTTTGACCGCATGGTAGGCACTGGGCCTTATTCATTATCAACCACCACTTTCATATCAATCTGTCACCGATTTTTGTTGAATCAGGGACGGCAGTCAGGGCATTGTGGTGGGACGAGCTTGAAGGCTCTTTTGGCATTTTTGGAAATGGTCAAGCATTGCTGAATGCCAAATGTGCCTGAATGCGAAGGGATGGTGTGGGCTGGATTTTTCATTTTACCATAATTAATTCCCTATCATTCCCAAAAACATATTCCCATTCGGCTGGATGAAACTTTTGGGCTGTCTTACTCAAATTTCCAACTTTAAACCATGCAAAGATTGGAATATCAATTGTTTTAAGGTTTAATTGTTTAGTATGTTGACAAATGGAGTATAGGTATATTATATCCTTAATCTGTTCATCATTAAGTTCCCTTTTTGGTAACTGATGAAAGGTGTCTTGTGATTCTTTTTCTATTAATTTAAAATTAGTTAATGTTTTAATAAATGCCCTTGTAGAACGCTTCACTATTTCTAAATCTCCAAATTTCTCAACCATTTTTGCGGTTATGGCTTTGGTACTTATTGTTTGCGAAGGGTCGAATATTTGAAAGAATACTTTTGTGAAATGTGCCAATACTTCATAATCGAGCATGAACTTAGCCATGTAAATTGGCTTCATATATTCCAGGTCATTTTGTTTTGATAGCTCAATCAATATGTTGTTTTTTATTAATGACTGGTTTTCCTGGAAACTATAGATAAATGTTCTGAAAAGAACAGTCCGTGTTTTTCTTCTTCCATCTTTACCTGTTAGTTCAACGGCAATATCATTATATGCATCATAAAATTCCGTTGGCTTTTTGCCCGCTTCTACCAATTTTAATGATTTGTATATCCATTCTGGTTTTAATGGTCTATCGTATCCTAGCATAATCCTTATTCTTTACTTATTTTAATAAATGGCACCAGCATTTCATCTATTGATATGCCTCCATGATTTATCTCGTACTGGTCTTTTGTTGCAAACATTTCCCGGCTATCAGGAATAACTACCAACTTATCATCAATGAACGGAATGTTTATTTTCTTGTATTCAACTAATTCGGAAGATTCCTTATTTATTACAGTACCACGTTTTGCAAATTTATCATGGAGGTACTTATCTATTTTATTTCCATTACCCTTTGCAATAGTTGAACCGTGGTCTGAACAGATATAAACTGTGTATTCTTCTTCAATTAAATCTGTTACTATTTTAAGAACATTACTGTTTTTTAAGTACTCGACTACATTGTTGAAATATCCGAATTTACTAACATTGGATGGTTGGATATGGGTTGAATGGCTTAAGTCATCAAAAAAGTTAAAAAGAATGCTTACCGTATCGTACCCAATCAATACATCTTTCGAATTATAATCTGATTCTTTTAAATATGCTGTGCTGCCTTCTCCAAATAATGCTTTAAAATCCTTTTCTTCTGTATATTGACCAGGATTCTTTTTGTCGTACACGTTATAAGTGCCGCTATATATTGCACTACGAGCAATTGAAGTTATTGAAGGAATAAGGCTGCAAATTGCAGATTCTACGAAAGTGAGGTTTAAGGACTTTAAGTGTTCTTTTAATAATACCCACTCCGGTAGACCCATGCAATCAAAGCATAGTAAAGCACTTTTTTTATGTTTATCCTGTTTGATTTTACCTGGTATTTTATCTACTGTTCGGGGATTAGATGGCGGAGCATAAAAAATTTCTTCCCATTTTGATGATTCAAAATAGGGATTGCAATAGTTGTCAATCTGTTCCGAAATTTTTAAATAACTATTGTCTTGTAGTAAATAACTTTGGTATTGAAGTTGAGCCCACTTATGAGCTATAATTAATATACTATTCCAGGAAAGCTCTGCTTCAAATTGCTGAACGATTGAATTAGTTAAGGATAGAAGAACCTGTCGGGCGGCTTTTTTACCAGCTTTATTTATCAAATCAGATAGATTGTTTTCTGTAATTCCTGTATGTATATCTTCGGAATCAATATAATCCAGTAATGCAATTAAATCATTTATCGGAAGCTTAGACAACAATTTTTGCGTGCCATTTACGGGTATATCTGTGTAGTTAAATTCGAATACCTCGTTTTTGTCCTTTATAAATTTAGGTATGGATAATTTATGCCCAAGTATTACTATTTCTACTTTCGACAATTCTTTGATAATTTCTGATGCAGCGTTAATTATGACATAACTTTTATGCTTTGATATGAGAAAGCTTAAAAACGATTCAGAAATCAATAAGCCTGTAAAATCAGACACGATTTTAACCACCGGCTCATCTAAACGATATTTGTAATATATTTTACTTTGCCAGCTCACCAGACTAATCAGTTTTTAAATTTTCTTTTAGAAATCCCAATACTTTTTTACCTTTAGAGGTTAAGTAATATTGTTGATTTGGACTATTGGGTTTTTCCGGGATGGTCATTTCAAGTAATTCTAATTCTAATAAAGGTTTGATAAATTTGTTTCTGAACTTGGTTCTGTCTTTCCACTTTTCATGTTCCATAATAATTTGAATTGCCTTAGGATTTGAGCAAAACTCGGATATTGACATAAGTTGGTGCCAACTCAATGACAGCTTAGTGCCAGCTTGGTGCCAACTTGGTGCCAATTTAGTCCCAACTTGATTCAAACTTAGCCCCAACTTAGTCGCAATTTTATCAAGCTCTTGCTGTAACTCGTGCTGCAACTCTTGCTGTTGTTGGAAAGCCTTATTGGTAAATGTAACCCTAAAAGCAATACCCGGCTCTTTCCAGATTAGTTCTATCTCAGGATAGGTAAGCAGTTCTTCTTTTATTAATTTTAATCCGTTACCCCATTGCTCTATGATGCCAAGGCGTTTAAAAACCGGGGCTAAAACTTTGTTACGGATATCGGATTGACCTGATTCCATGTCGCTGAAATCTACCGATGGCATGAGCTTGCCAGGACTGGTAATTTCAATTTTATCATCAAAAATGGCTAATTTAATATCTTTGCCGGTCATGGAATAATCCCTGTGAATCACAGCATTTCTGATTACCTCACGGATGGCAATTATTGGATACTCCCAACGGTCGTTGCGGTACACGCCTGTATAATCTGTTGTGCCCTGAGAGGTATGGCGCTTTACAAACTGATAGGCTTGCTCTGCTTGCAATGCCACATTTCCTGTGATGCTTTTTTGGTCGATGAAATTTCCGGGGATAGTTCCTTTGAACCTGGCACATTCAATCTTGGAATAAGGAAACAATTGATGTGCCAAATCATCATCCGAAAGTAAAACAAGGGCATTTACAGGCAAAGTTTTACCTTGCTCTGTTTTAATCAGTTCAAGTTTTGATAGAACTTGTTTTGTAAGCTTTTCGCCTGTTTTATCCGCAAAAAACTCTTGTATCGATTGTGTTTTTAATTGTTCAATTTCTTTTTTGTAGACAGGTTCGCTATCAAAAGAAATGTTTTGTTTTTGGCGCTCGAGTTCTGCAATAATTTCCGGTGATGCCTCCCTGTTGGAAGAGCCGACCCTTACAAATGTCCCTCTTTCAACACCCTTGCTTTTAATGTGATAAGGTGGCTGGCTGCCTTTATATATTTTGGTTTGTATTACTCTTTTACCTTCATGGCTTAAAAACAGTATTTCAGGTAAAATTGCTGGAGCGCATTGGTCGTGGATAATATTGCTTATTTTTTCTTCCAGTGCAATCAATTGTTCTTCATCTACACCGGTTATTTGGCGTGGCTTGTCCTGAATGCCAATATATAATTCGCCCCCGGCATCGTTGGCAAAGGCAATGATTGTTTTTGCCAGTTCTGCTTTTGTTGGCATTTGGCCTTTAAATTCCAAACGCCTGCCTTCGGGCTGATGTAAAACTTCTTTTAGCTTCATTTTTAACTTAATCC
>CAZJDA010000114.1:0-6574 GCA_964544705.1 uncultured Bacteroidales bacterium | reverse complement strand
TGAACTTTTCGAATCAAGCACTCAGAAAAATAGGTAGTTTTCTGGCAGACACTATCTAGCGATGCGGGATAAATGTATGATTTGTACTCCGTTCCAGGGCACCTGGGAGTAGGTCAGCCTATTTGGCTGGCAAAAGGTTGTTATTCAATTTTATAATATATCGATTTTGATAAATCTGCTCCTAAACGAACTGTAGTTTTAATTCATTTTTTTCTTTTTTTTTCAACCAATTCAATCGTATGTGTCAATAATTCGCTCCCACCAAAATTCCCATGTCCCGGAATGACTGTTTTAATCATTTTGAATTTAAGTTAACCTTGAAACTTAAAATACATATATCGTATTATTCATATGCTCCTGGTTGCTCAAACGGTTTTATTATTTGCGACTTGTGCAACATTACATTAGGGATTGCTATAAATTCCTGCTTATTCATCAATAGAATAATTGTTAATTTCTTCCAATATCTTTTGAACATTTTTCTCGGTCTTGTATAGCTTATCTTTACAAATTTTCAATAGCTCAGAAGCACGTTGGATCTTGCTGTCCAATTCGTCTACAGCAATTTCCGAGTTTTCCATTTCATCCACTATCTCTTGTAATTCTTTGTAAGCTTGTGTATAAGTGATTTCTTCAGCCATTTCTACTTTTTTGTTTTGGTGTTTTCTACCCGGCTTTTAACAATGCCTTTGTATAATTCGGTCTCTATAGTCTGCCCGTCATCCAGGCTATCAATATCGCGTAAAGCTTTGCCCGAAGCTCTTGTTATGCTATATCCTCTTTTCAGGACGTTAGAAGGCTCCAAGATCTTTAACCTTTTTTCAGTAAAATTAATATTTTGTTGTGTTTTTTGATAAATATTCTTGTAATTTGTGACCAAATCCTCTTGTAGGTCATGTAGATTGCGGTTTTCGTTTTTTATAAGATGTCCTTTCGATTTTTCCAAGATGTTTATTGCTTGAGACAATTCACCGCTTTGTGACTGGATAAACCTGGAAGTATGATATTGCATGGTTCCGGCCATATTTTTTAATGCTGCTTTGTTGTCTTTCAAAAACTGTTGGGAAGAGCTACTTATTGATTTTATATTGCGATTAATGGTGGTTTTGTGCTTATCGAATATTCTCAATGCAATAGAACTGAAAAGCCTTGCAGTGCTTTCAAGGTTTGTTTTTTGCTCTTTGAGAAGTTGTGCTGAATAGTTGTTTATTTTGTCTGTATGTTCTTTTAAGGGTACCGAAAAATTATGAAATTGCTGCAAGAGGAATTCGGCAATTTTGGTAGGCGTAATAAAACTTTTATAGCTCACCAATTCCGAAACGGTTTGATTGGTAGAATGCCCAATGCCTGTTAGAACGGGAATGGGGAAAGTGGCAATTTTCTTCGATAAAGAGAAATCATCATAGCAGCTTAAGCCAATATCACCGCCGCCTCCTCTAATGATAGCCACGGCGTCAAAAACCTCTTTATGTTTTTCAATGCGTTCCAATTGTTCCATGATGGTGGTTACAGCATTATCACCTTGCAAAATAGCGGGGAAAAGCAGGTGATGGTATTGATAGTTCCAGTCATTGTTGTTTATCACGTTAAGAAAATCGTTGTATCCCTTGCTGGTGCTAACCGAGATTATTGCCAAGGTTTTAGGGAGCGCGGGCAAAAAAGTTTGTTTATTGGCTGTAAAAATGTTTTCATCTTGCAATTTTTTGATGGTTTCAGCCTTGTTTTTTGCCAACTCGCCAAGGGTATAGCTTGGGTCAACATCTGTAATATTGAGAGCAATACCATGAACAGGATGGAATTTAACCCGGGCAAAAAAAACAATAGCCATATCATCACCCAATTCTTCATTAAGTATGGTTTTAAACTTTTCATTGATTTTTTGGTAGTGGCTTTTCCAGATATTGCCCCGCATATTTGCTATAACTTTTCCGTCCTGTTTTTCCACAAGATCGGGGTAGCAGTGCCCGCTTTTTTTATAATGGTTTAATTTAACGATCTCTGCTTTTACCCAAACAGCCTTTGAATAACTATCAATCACATTTGCGATGGACCGGGTGACTTTGGAAAGCGTAAAAACCTTTTTTTGGGGCATGATGAATTGTGTTTGATGCACTATTTTATAATTACAATTGGTAATAAATGAATTATATGTTTCAATTCGCATAAAAACATCTATCAATATTCTTTACACAATCTATGATTCCTTATCATTGTAGTTTTTAGTTTTTTACGATTTTTAAAACTTTTGATCTTTCCTGATTTTTAACCTCAAATAAGTAAACACCCTTTTCAAGAAAACCTGTATTTAATTTGATTTCATTATCATTTTCAATATCAAACGAATAGATTTTTTTTCCAAGAAGATTATAGATGTTTAGTGTTAATTCATTTCTATTAAATTCAGGTATGGAAATATTTAAATAGTCACTAGTTGGATTGGGGTATGCCATAACGCTATGAAATTTCTTTTCGTTGATAGATGTATTTGTTTTATTATGCTTTACAATCAAGCTATAAGCGCCGCCAACCCATCCATGCTCCTCATTTACAAAATCAACATCGTTAATGAAAGGATAACTGAAACTGCCTGTAAATTCATTCCAGGTTTTACCTTTATCAAGGGTATAATACTTGCTACCAAGAATCAACCAACCGTAATCTAATGAAGCGAATTCGATTTTGAGGTTGTTAAGTGGATAATAATTAAATACTTCTTCCCAACTATTTCCACCATCCTCAGTACGATAAAGAGAACCATAAGAATCATGGTTGCTATAAACAAATCCTAAGGTTTCATTTACAAAATATACTTGAACCACTTCATTATCAAAAAAAAATTCTTCCCATGTATATCCCCCGTCTATACTGTGCAATACTGAGGTATTGCCATTCTTCACCCACAAATTTTCAGGGCCAAAACATTGGATAGAGCGAAATGAGAAGTTGCTATTAGATTGCAGGTTATCCCATTTAAGCCCTCCATTAATAGTTTTAAGGATGAGACCATTAGAGCAACCAATATAACCTACTTGATTATTATGAAAACAAATGCTAAATATAGAATTTGTAATATTGAGATTAACCGACTCCCAATCTTCTCCTCCATTATTAGACATATAGAAAATTTCTGAATCATCAATAGCAAAAACACTACTTTCCGATTGTGATGTAAATTTCATAATATTGTTGTTAGTAGGAATGTTAAGCTTATTCCAGTTTTTACCAGCATCGTTTGTTTTATAAAGTTCGATTTTTAAATTCTTTCTATTAAAAACCCTCGCGTAACCATTAATAGAGTCTGTAAATTCTATACCATAAAAATGGCCAACTCGCTCACTTCCAATCCTCTGCAAGCTATTGTATGGGGCTAGACTTTTAAACATATCACCATAAAATCCAACAAAGTAAGAAACCGTATCTACCATACAAAATGCTATTAAGCTGGCATTATAATCGGAAAATACTAAGCTCCAACTATCTCCACCATCTGTTGTCCTATATAATTCGTATGAAGCCAATATATATCCTTCAAGAGAATCAAGAAAAAATAAATCATCGATACTGAAGGTGTGATCAAATTTTTGTTGCCAGGTGTATCCTCCGTCATTTGTTTTTAGTAAAACTTCACCGCTGAGAGCGTAACCCACATCTGAATCCAACATTTGTATGTTGGTAATATTATCAACATTTGATGGACTCGTTTCAACCCATGTATCACCACCATCCTCAGTTACAGCTGCATAACCAGTAAAATCCAAATCACTTATATGTCCAACAATTATTCCATGATCCTGGTCCGTAAAAAAAACATCTTCAGGCCAAGTGCCACTGAACCCTCCAGATTCAATACATTCCCAACTTTCACCACTGTTAACAGTTTTATAAACTCTGTTATAACTTCCAACAGCCCACCCTATATCTTCATTAAGAAAGTATATACTTGTTAAACCAATATACTGATCTACATTTTCTATCTCCCAATTCTCTCCACCATTTGTTGTTTTCATTATCTTGTTACCACCTACAGCCCATCCAACATTTTCATCTATGAAATACATATTCGTAACAAAAAAGCTTCCGTTTGAATATTGAGAAACCCAATTTTGACCACCATCAATAGTTTTTAAAATTAGACCACCTCCACCCGCTGCCCATCCAACATCTTTAGATACAAACTGAACATCATAAAGTGATTGATGAGTAGGTCTTGGGCTTACAGCTTTCCATTCAATTTGGGATATGGCAAATGATACTATAAACATATAAAAAACCGTTAATAATAATTTCATTCTTTTAAAAATTTTTGGTATCATTTTTTTATAAAATTTGATTATTCTTCTTTTATGTCTCGATAATTATTCCAGGCATTGACTTTTTCATTGATTCAAATATTAAAGGATAAATATTTTTATTATTCGTTATAGAAGAATTACGTATCAAATCAAAGCCCCGGCAATTTTTGTTGCCGGGGGAAAATTGTTACTTCATGTCCCACTCGGGTAATCTGCCGGGTGTGTAAGGTGCATCCGCTTTTTCAAGCGCTATCTCTATAGCCTTTACATCCTCATCCAAAAGTTTTTTTAGCTTGGAATGCTCAACTCTTAGCTCTTCCATGGCAATTTTATAATTGTCTTTTTGGGTTTGTGTTGGCGCTGACGTGCTGTTCCACAAACCCCATATAATAGATGACAACCTTCCCCTAACCGACGGTGGCGTTGTGATGTTGCGTTCGCTTAGTGTTTCATCTCCTCTTAGGGTTCGTAATATCTCTTGGTTGGTTTTTTCAACAGAAAGTAGCTTATTCAGCAACTCTCCTTGAGGGATGTCACTTCTTTTTAAAGCGTTTTTCAAATAGGCCACCTTCTCGCTTAAATCATTTGCAGATTTTAGCGTTCCGTAAGCGATCCTGCTCAATTCAGCTACTTTTTCTTGGAATACATGCAAAGCTTCTTTGTCTTCAGCAGGAAGGGTAGTGTTATCAAGGGTTTTTGTATTGAATTCCACAGGGCCTGCCAATTGAGCTAATTTACCATCCACTACCTTCGACATGGTTACGCTGTATTTTCCCGGCAAAGCTGGTATCCCGGATTCTTCCTTGTTTTTTGACTCTTTTTCAGCAGGGTTGGTAGTAGCATATTTTAGATCCCAAGTAATCCTGTTTATGCCCTTTGAAGGCTTTTTAGTGAGTTTCCTAATAATATTACCATCGGCATCCTTTACCGTAAAGAGAAGGTAAGGTTGCAATTCATCTTCTTCTGCCCTGATCTCCTCATGAGAAGGAAATGGTATAGGTTTGTCTTCTTTGGCAAGTTCTTTTTCCTTTTCCTTACGCTTTTGCTTAATGGTTTTAATATCATCTTTCAAATAATAGGTGAAATTAGCTCCAAAAGGTGGATTTTTAGCAGCATAAAAAGCATCGCCCTGTGAACCTTTTTTGCCCCACCCCAAGGGCCTTTTCTTAACGTACATCAAAGCATCTTTTACCGGGAAAATATAGGCTTCTTTATTGAGAAGTTCCTCATCAACATGCCTAAGCGGTGTGTAATTATCGAGGACATAAAAGCTGCGCCCAAAAGTGGCCAATACCAAATCATTTTCACGTTGCTGTATCTCCATATCTTTTATAGCGATTGGTGGCAGTCCGTTACTGAGTTTAATCCATTTTGCTCCACCGTTAATGGTGAAATAAACACTATATTCAGTCCCTACAAAAAGCAAGTTGGGATTTTCGTGGTCCTGGCGGATGGTATAAACAGGTTCATCTTCTGGGAGGTTGGATGTTATAGTTTTCCAACTTTTTCCTTTATCCGTGCTTTTGAGCAGATAAGGTTTAAAATCGCCACGCTTATGGTTATCAAAGGCAGCAAAAACGGTATTCTCATCATGCAAAGAAGCATAAAGGCAGCTCACATAAGTAGTTTCCGGCACATTGGCAAACTTGTCGTACCGGTTCCAGTTTTCGCCCATATCTTCTGTAACTTGAATAAGTCCATCATCGGTACCAACATAGATAAGTCCTTCTTTTACAGGCGACTCGGTTAGTGAAACAATATTCCCGTAAGGAGACGTGGATGCATTTTTAGAAACAGCATCCATTCCCCAAACTTTGCCCATCACAGGTAGTTTGTTCCTGTCAATTTGCCGGGTGAGATCGTCACTGATAGGTTCCCAGGTGTTGCCCCTGTCTTCACTTTTAAACACCCTATTTGCTGCAAAATAAAGCCTTGTATGTTTATGCGGGCTAATAAGCAATGGAGAGTCCCAATTCCATCGAAGGGCTTCTTCATTTTTCCCTTCAAAAGGTTTGATGCCGATAGTCTCCCCGCTTTTCCTGTCAAAACGGTTGAGCCATCCGTATTGTGACTGGCAATAGACTATATTGGGGTCTTTTGGGTCAACCTGCACTTCAAAGCCGTCACCACCATTGGTAATAAACCAATCTGAATTCACAATGCCCGATACACTGGTGGTTTGAGATGGCCCGCCTTGGGTGTTGTTGTCTTGTGTGCCGCCATAAACATCAGAACTCCTGACCTATCGTAGTTTATCATGTCGCAAATTTATAAATTATCGT
>CAZJDA010000113.1:0-7093 GCA_964544705.1 uncultured Bacteroidales bacterium | reverse complement strand
ATGATAAAGCGGGCCTAAAATGAGTATGGCATCCCATTTCTCTTTGTGCCAAATATCCGAGATCATGGCATCTTCATTATCAATATGCAAAACACCCTTGTATCCTTTTATTCTTTTTTGGGTTAAAGATATGTTCTCATGTGAAATATCATTAAGCCCAAGTTGATAGTTTTTTTCCAGCAATTTTTCTGCATACCTTCCTGTTCCACATGCAATATCAAGGATTTTGGCAGGAGGTTGCAGGTATTTTTCAATGTAACTGATGGTTAGAGGCATTTCAAAAATATTGTATTCCAGCCTTTTATCCTCATCATTTACATGATTGTTATAGTATAATTCAATTTTATTCACTTGAGAAAGCTATTATTTCAATTTCTATCGTATTATCCAATAATAATATCATCAACCACATCTTTAGCTCCACCGGTGTTTAGCGCTATTTCTTGGGCTTCGTCTTTAATTACTGAATTGGCCACATTACCGGTAAGGTGCACAATTCCGTTATTTACCTCCACGTCAATGCGCGATTCGTCAACCAAAATGCTTCTTGTATAAGCATTCTTGATATCTTTTTTAATATCTTGGTCCATATATTTCCTGAAAGGGATGATCCTTATATGATTCAATACACTGATAACACCAGGAACAGAATGGGCTATATTTTCAACCTCTTTTTTCTCACGTCCTGATTTTGCTGTTCCTTCCAACGTTACTATGCCTCTATCTACTTTTACTTCTATATCAGCAGAAGTGGTTCGTTCGCTCCAAGAAATAATTTTGCTGATTTTTTCGGCAATATCCTCATCATTTGGAAGTGGTATGTTGGGCTCAAGTTCTACATCCAACAAATTATTTACTGATTTCACCCCTTTTACCAAGTAGCAATCTCTTTCTGCTGCACGTTTTTGATTTTGATCGGTTACTTTTCCTTTCAAAATAACCTTTCCGTCACTGAAATCAACATTTATCGCCGTGTCATCAACACGCTCGTCCCAAGAAAGCTGCTTGATTACATCTTGTTTGATCAATTGTTCGGTTTTATGTGTCATATCAATTTGATTTTGCTTGCTCAATTGGTTTTATAATGATTTTTATTTTATGATGATAAGAGCAATTTCATGCCAAATATGTTTTTAATTATAACACTGGAATAGAGATTCCTATGAGCTTTTATGATAATGCTAATTGGTGAATATGATTGAAGTTGTGGCAAAAATTCCACGAAATAAAATATTTATAAGTGTTGCCTGTTTTTTAAATTATCCTTATTTTAACGCAAAATTTACATTATAAACAGTTAAAACAGGATAAAATTATGAAAGACAGGACAATGCGCTATCTGCTCATGATCTTTTTTGCCGGTATGTTTTCCGGTGCTATGCAAGCCCAAGACGAGGGTTTGCTTACCATTGACAGGTTATACAAGAATTATGAATTTATGGGCGAATATTTTGGTAAGATCACCTGGATGCCGGATGGATCAGCTTATACCAGGTTGGAAAAATCGGACGAATACCCCAGCGCTTACGATTTGATGAAATATGAACTTAAAAGCGGGGATAAATCAATTTATATCGAAGCCAAAAAGCTTATCCCGGAAGGAGAAGAAGAGCCACTGGTTGTAGAAGATTATTCTTGGTCGCCAGGTGAAAAATGGTTGCTTATTTTTACCAATACAAAAAGAGTATGGCGTTATAATACTAAGGGAGATTACTGGATCTTGAACTTGGAAGACCATACGTTAAAACAGCTTGGAAAAAACCGCCCCGAATCAAGCCTTATGTTTACAAAATTTGCTCCTGGTGGAAACCGTATAGCTTACGTCTCTAAGCATGATATATTTGTTGAGGACATTAACACAGGAATCGTTACCCGGCTCACCAACGATGGTTCGGATGATATTATCAACGGTACTTTTGATTGGGTATACGAAGAAGAGTTTGCTTGCCGCGATGGTTTTAGATGGAGCCCTGACGGCGAAAAAATTGCTTACTGGAAACTGGATGCTACAGGCGTAAAAGATTTTTTGATGATCAACAATACAGACAGCCTTTATCCTTTTGTAGTTCCGGTAGAATACCCAAAAGCCGGGGAAACACTTTCTGCAGCCAAAGTAGGAGTTATTCCTGCTAAGGGCGGTGAAACCGTTTGGATGGAATTGGAAGGCGACCCAAGAAACAATTATATCCCAAGAATGGATTGGGCAGCTAACAGCCAAGAGATCATTATGCAATACATGAATAGATTACAAAATACAAACCACTTGATTCTTGGCAATGCAGAAACAGGAGAAATAAATGAGATTCTAACAGAAAAAGATGATGCTTGGTTAGACCCTGTAGACGACCTCAAGTGGATGCCGGATGGAGAGCATTTTACTTGGGTAAGCGAACGTACCGGGTGGAAACATATTTACCTTGTTTCCAGGGACGGCAAGAAAATGGAAGCCGTTACAAAAGGTGAGTATGATGTGGTCAATATTGAAAAAATAAACGAGGAAAAGGGTTTTGTTTATTTCATTGCGTCACCGGAAAATGCTACACAACGCTATTTGTTCAAGACAGAGTTGGAGGGTAGCACGGATGCCAAGAGGATATCGCCCAAAGAACAACCCGGCACACACAGCTATAATATTTCCCCTGATGGAGAATATGCCATCCATAGCTATTCTACCATTGAAATACCAAAAACTACAGATATTGTAAAGTTGCCTTCACACAAAAGAATGAAGTTATTGATCGATAATGAAGAATTGAAAGCAAAATACGATCAATTGAAAAAGAACCCGGTAGAATTTTTCACTGTAACCATTGACAAAGATATTGATATTGACGGGTATATGATCAAACCTTACAATTTTAATGCTTCAAAAAAATACCCTGTCCTGTTTTATGTTTATGGAGAGCCTGCCGGCCAAACGGTGCTTGATAGTTGGGGTGGAGTTAGGTATTTGTGGCATTTGATGATAGCTCAAAAAGGATACATCGTTATTAGTATGGATACACGAGGCACTCCTGCACCAAAAGGAAGAGAATGGCGAAAAGCTTGTTATGAGAAAATGGGCGTACTTAATTCATATGAACAGGCAGAAGCAGCGAAAAAAGTTTTTGAAAAATACGACTTTATTGATACCTCAAGAGTTGCAATCTGGGGATGGAGCGGCGGTGGCTCATCCACGCTTAATGCCATGTTCAGGTACCCGGAAATATACAAGACAGGTATGTCGGTAGCTCCTGTGGCTGATATTCATCTTTATGATGCTATTTACCAGGAAAGATATATGGGAACGCCACAATTGAACCCCGAGGAATTCGTGGAGTCTTCGCCTATTACTTATGCCGAGAACCTGGAAGGCGACCTTTTGATTGTTCATGGAACCGGCGATGACAATGTTCATTACCAAGGTACTGAAAGGCTTATAAACGAGTTGATTAAACATAACAAGCAATTTGATATGTTGGCTTATCCTAACCGCTCTCATGGTATTTACGAAGGAAGGAATACCACAAGGCACTTAAGAACCTTGTTAACAAATTATTTGTTGGAGCACGTGGAGCCAGGGCCAAAGGATAAATAAGATAAGCAAGATATGAGTAAAGTTGGGGCTGTCCAAAATGTGACGGGGTGAGTGATTCTCATGAAATCCTAAAAAAGTTAACAGTTAGTATGTCAATTTATTAACAAATTCACCCCGTCATTAAATTTTCCTTTTCAAGACTTTTTGGACGGCTTCATTTTTTTGATACGAAATTATTTTATCATGAATAAATTCAGATTATAGTATGCTGAATGCCCGAAATAATAGTCTGAATATAATATAGATGTTTTAATCCTCTGTTAGCAAAATATAAAAACCATTCGAATCCTTTTTGATGGATGCTGTTTCCTCAAATTTTTGATTGCACCCTTGTTTAAGGCTGTCATACAAGGCCATTGTTTCCCTTTTACTTAGCAAATAAGGAGAATAATTTGTTTTCCTATTGTTGCTCATAATAGGATAGCATTTCAATGCGTGGCCTTCGGTGGTAAACTCTAATTTTACCAATAAACTATAAGGGATGGAGTTTTTTCTTTCATACCTGCCCGGGCTATTAAAAATCGAATTCCCGAGGGAGTAGAGAATGTATTTTCCCTTGAACTGTTCTATTTCTTGCACCCTGTGAGCTCCATGCCCAATTATCAAATCGGCCCCGGCATTGACTAATTCATGGGCGATTTGGGTTTGTAATTTGCTTTTCCATTGATAATTCTTACCCCAATGTGGAGATACTACAACAAATGCATTTGGATCGGTTTTCTTAATCAAGCGAATGTTCCTGGCAACTTTTTTCATGTGCAAGGGATTTACCCCGGGCATATTGTGCTTGGCATAAAAGGAAAGGAAAATATCGTGAACAGGTTTATATTCAAAACAACCCAATAAATAAATGTTTTTTCTTTCACCATTTTGTTGAAGAGTGATCATTAAGGGTTTTGCTGCATCCTTTTGGTTCAATCCTGCTCCAAAAAAGGCAATATCTTGTTTGTGCAGATGATAAAAAGTATTGAAAAGCCCATTCCAGGAAAAATCCATCGCATGGTTATTGGCCAAGGAAACAGCATTAATGGATAGCTCCTTCAAATGTAATGGAGCATTTAAAGTATCTGAATAGTGCAAGTATTTTTTAAACCTGCTTGCTTTATCCTTCTCACTATATGTTGATAATGTTGCTTCCAGGTTGGCAATAGAGTAGTCACTATTTGATATGAGTTTTTTTAACAAGCGATATGTATAAGAGTAGCCTTTGGCCTTTAGCAGGTTATACCTGCTCTTATCTTGGTATCTTTCCCCAAAATATAGATCTCCAAGGAATAGTATGTTAATAGGTTTTTCACCGGATAGGGATATTACCGTATCGGGCTGTATGTTTTGTAATAGGTCTTTATTGACCGAATTTTTGTCCTTGCAACCCTGAAAGCTCAATAAGAGCAAGCTTAGAAAAACATAAAAAAGTATCGTCTTATTAAAGTTACATCTTCTCATTTTATCAATTACCAGCAATTTATGCTATTCCCCTGGCTTTTTTCAAATTCTTGATAAAACCTTTTTCAAGAAAGCTATTCTTATCAATCTTGCAAAGTCTTTCATACATGCTTTTTGTGGCAGTAAAAGCCATGATTTCAGGTGGGAAGTATTGCCTCATAGCCATATCTGTTGCACCTATTAAAGCTTGGGGCACTTCCAGGTCTTCAAAAGATGAGACTAACTGCATACATCCCGAGCCGAATGGGGCAATCACCGGTTCAGGGTCACCTGGTGAGGCAAAATATTGTGCACCTATCATTAACATGCTCAACTGATCGGGGTTAACCAAAAAAGTAACCGTTTTTAGGTATTTGTATTGATCTTCTTTTAATGGGCCAATAAAAATGGAATCATGTTCTGGTTGATAAGATTTGTTTTCTTGAAGCCATTGCTCCATCAATTCATGAGAAGCTTTTAAACCTTCGTCGTCGGTAAGGAAATTAAGATAATCTTTGTAGGGCCGGGTAGCTTGGTTAAAAAGGTGCTGGGAAGCGCCTCCGCAGCCAAAATTTTCCTTTGTAAGTTGTAAAGTAAATCCATCCAGCCATTTTTTATAAAAGCAGAAAACACAAGCATGCCCTCCTTTTTTTGGTGTAATAATAGGTTCAAACGCGTTTGAATCGGGAGCATCATACAAACCGATCAAAGGTAAAGTGATATTCGTTTTTTCTAATAGGTAATTGGGGTTTGGTGTCATAGGGTTATCTTTTTTTTGTTTTACTTAGAATGTTTACTTTCAAAGATACGCAAATTTTATCATTTCACTATTTTATTATGATTTGAATCGGTTGTTAAAAAATTGCAAATCTTTTTTTGTATTGATGTTTATAAAGCTATTTTCATTGGATGATGGTATGAAAGAAGCATCAATTTTTGTGATAAAATGATTGATAGACCTGTTCATATCATCTATAATGTATTGCTCCAATTTTGATGTGATCTTTTTCGCATAAATGGCATGAAGCGGTTCAGCCCTTTTTTTATTTACCGGTACAAGCGCTTCCATAGAAACTTCAAAGCGATTAAGCATTTGATTCACCAAGTTGCGATCAATAAAGGGCATGTCTCCACCTAATAGAAAAACGGCATCTGAGGATGTGCTTAATAACCCGGCATGCAAACCACCAAGCGGGCCTATATTTTTGTATATATCTTCAATGATCATCGCTTGTTGCCGGTATTTATCGAATGCTTCCATTATGTTGGTAACGATAATGACTTCATCAAAATTATTATCAACAGCTTTTAAGATACGTTCTATAATGGGCATCCCATTTATGGTTTGCAAACTTTTTATGTTCCCGTCAAATCTCTTGTTTTGACCTCCTGATAGTATGACTGCAGAAAATTTCATTAAATCCTGTTTGTTCAACACAAATTTATATTTTATATTAGCAAAAACCAAGAAAATGTTATGAGCAAAGATGTATTAGGCAACAGGGATTTTAGCCATGAATTTGAATTCCAATTTTCAAAGAGTGGAGGGCCGGGCGGACAGCATGTTAATAAAACCAGTTCCAAAGTAGAACTCCGTTTTGATATTGATGCTTCGGAATTATTATCAGAAGAAGAAAAAGAAATGATCAAAGAGCGATTGAAAAACAGGATCAGTAATGAAAATGTTTTGATAATCTCATCCCGAAGTACACGTTCGCAAGTGAAGAACAGGGAAAAAGCAGTCATTAAATTTTATGAATTGCTCAATAAAGCCTTGCAGCCAAAGAAAAAGCGTAAACCCACCAAACCGTCAAAAGCAGCAAAAGAAAAGCGGCTAAAGAAAAAGCAAATTCAATCAGAGAAAAAAGAGCAAAGAAAAAAGCCTGGAATAGAATAATGAAAGCTTTTAGTCTATTAACGCTACCCTTCAAGGGGTTTTCGCTTTCGTTCCATCGTTCCTTCGTTCAATCGTTCCTTCGTTTCTCACCAACCACTCTTATGTTTGCACTCATAAAATATAAATTATTTTTGAAACTTAAAAGGACAAGCAATGAGAAAAGAAAAAACCCTAGATAACTACATAGTAGTATA
>CAZJDA010000112.1:0-7500 GCA_964544705.1 uncultured Bacteroidales bacterium | reverse complement strand
GAAAGGTTAAACAGTTTAGGAAAGCAAAAAAAATGAATATTGATCTCAGTTCTATTTCAGATGGGAATTCAATCCAAAATATCAAAATTTCTCAAAAAGCTTATAAAAACATTGTTTTCCCTGTTACGAAAAGCGATATAGAATATGTAATTAGTAAGTTTAGAATAGGAGAGCTTATTCATGTTAAAGAAATTGTACTCAATTTTATCAATAGAGACGAAAATATTTTAGATGAGGATGAAAATAGTCATGAAATTGTACCAGGTGTGAGATCACCATATATTATGGGAAATTATAATCCGGAAACCAATAAAATAAATATTTCTGGACTTATCATTTCAGATGATCATTATGATTTCATCAATCATATTATGTTTTATTACAAGGTTCAGTTTTTGGCAACAGTTGCCCATGAGATAATACACAATATTGACTTTAATAGTTCGAAGTTAAGGAAAGGATATAAGAATTATAGGAGAGACTATGGCACAGAGGATATTGCTTATGATTTAACATTAAATTTTTATTTAGACAACATAGTGCCTTATGTAAAAGAAAAATACAAGGATGAATATCATAGTTTTATGTTGTGGATGGAGAAACAAGGAGTTAAGCCTTTAGAAATCCAATTTTGGCAACCAACATTATTTGATTTTATTGTGGGATATGATGGTATTGATGAATTATTTAAATACGCCTTATACGGTGAAACTGAGGTTAAAAAAAATCTTAATATAGCAGAAGGAATGCATTTAGGTGAAAATATTGAAAGAGCTATGGTTTATATTGATTATGTTTTGAATTAGATAGATCCAAATAATTATGAGGCTTTAAAATTAAAGGCTCACATATTAAGACATGAAGAAAATAAATACAAAGAAGCCGAACAAATCTATAAAGAACTCTATGAGAGAAATCCTGAAGATTCTGGAATGTTATGGCAATATGCCGATGTACTTACTGAGCAAAGGAAATACGAATCAGCATATCATATTTATAAAAAAATAAGACCGGATAAATATGAAATCATTGATTATATGAGATGTTTATGGGTTTTAAAGAAAAATGATGAACTTGATATGCTAATTGATGATATAGCATATAATGACATGTATATTGGAGGTGTTTCACATTTCACTTTATTGATGTTTGCCTTTGCTATAAAACGAGATTATAAATCAAGTTTATTGTACTTTAAATCATTAGAGTTTGAAAGAGTAGGATATTTCGAGAGAAGTTGGATAAATTATGTTGCGGCAAAAATATACCTTGTAAAAAAAGATTATGATAAAGTATCACCATTACTAAAAGATGACAGAGAAAATAATTATTTTGAGATTAGTTGTAAAATGAAGCGATTGCGGGATAAAATGTTAAAAAGGCAGATGAAAAAAATATAAAATTTTAATAAGGCGAAAATTATTAACACATTAATACCTTAAAGTGAAAATATATGCTCTCACGAAACCAAAAAAGAACAGGGAAACGTGACCTTCATTATTTGAATAGTGAAGGCATGGTTCTCTGTAATCCAAGAGACAAAGAAGCCAGCCACCGGGCAGAAGTGGAAGGCATTGCCACTGAAAATGTAAAGGAGGTGACTTGCAAAAAATGCCTTCAACTCATCAGGAACAAAGGCTTTTTGAAAATGGAGAGGGGGCAGACCCAATAAAACCTTGGATAACCTGTTTGAAACAAAAAATGATAATATATTCAATTTTATGAAAAGGGTATTTACATACAAACAAACGAAAGGCGCATTGACCCTTAACAAAGCGGAGTTTAAAGAAGTCAATATCATTTTATTTGTCCCGATCCGCTAGCTGGTGGGAGTAAATCGATTTTCTTCACACCCTTTAGGGCCGGGGCAAATGAAGAAAAACGATTTACGAAAGAGGTAAATGACTGCATAATTATTTTCAACTTAACTGATCAACACGATGAAAAAAACCAAAGACTTTAAAGAAAAAGTAAAAAAGGTGGGCAGGGTGATTACCAATATTGGTGTTGCCCCTATTGACAAAATTCAGGAACACAATTTAACAGTCTATATAACCGACCGGTTTGTAGCAAAATGCAAAAAAGGAAAAGTGTGGAACACCCCGGCGCTATTTTCTACTTTAGGAAACTGCGAATATGGATTTGATGTGCAAAAAATGAAATCACCGGGTGGCAAAGATGGCATTTTTAGCATCGACAGAAACTACACCCCGAAAAATGAAATGCAGAAAAAGATCTTTGACCAGTTTTTGGATAAAGACCACCCGCTGCTGAAGACGATTTGCGGAATTTCAAAGAGAAACGCCGCAGAAGCAAAAGCCGTGCGCGTTGTATCACATCACATGCGGTTACTGGGCGTTTTATTTGTAGCCGATGACATTGTGGACAGCCACCAGCTTTTCCTGGTAGATTATGATGATACGAAAGAATAGACCTATGGAAAAACACATGATTTGGATTGAAGATGAGCATTGGAACACGAAAGATTATATTTGTCCAAATTGCCGGAAACATTCTTATTTTGAGATCCTTAACGTGAACCGATTGCCATTCACCTTAGAGGTGAAATGCCTTAATTGTAATCAAAACAGCCATGCTCAAGGGCAAAACAAAAAAGAATGGGTTAAATTTATGGAAATACCAAATTAATTGTATAATGAGTAATTCTGGAAAAGATATGGATTTGAATCAAAATTATATTAAATCACATCATGGAAATTATGAAACAAGAAATAGATCTTTGATATTTATTGAAGAACTTGTTTCTGAAACAAATGCAGATAATAATAATTACTTATTAGCTCTACGCGATTTTGTGTGTCTTATGGGAGTTGCTTTTTATGATGTTGTTTTGAAAACCATTGAAAATAGATATTTTGATAAAAATACGTTTTCTATTCCAATTATACATACAAAGAACGTTTGGGAGCAGAGGGATTATTTAAATACAAATAGAGATGATTTTTATCTTGATTCTTATTATTTTATAGACCCGGTAAATGAACACTATCTTTATTTTAATTATAAAAGAAATACATTCTTACCAGGCAAAATATTAACTTATAAGATGGATGAAATAAATCCTGATGAATCAGCTGCAGATAAAATTCTTGATAAAATGAATTTGTACAAAGAAATAGAGTAAATCATCAACTTCTCTCTGGTGCAAGGCATTCGCTTTTGTTTGTTTATGGAGATTTAAACCAGTTTGGAGTAGATACAAAAAAACTTTCGATAACCTATAGGTATGTTATTAAAAAGAAGAAGATATGGCTTATCAATTAGCAATTAACGATATTATTGTTGGAACGGTTCAAATTACTGGTGGTGACTCACCTGCGTTTGGGGGAAAGTTCACACCCAACCATCAATTTGAGCAATTTAAAGGCAGGTATGAGAAATACTATTCCGAAGACCCAAAGTTTGAAGGTTCGGATTATGAGGAAGAAATCCGCCTGGCGAAAACCCCTGCCATTGCGGCAAGAATGGGCAACACAAGAGAATATACATTACGTGCTGATTGGGAAGAAGTAAAGGAAAAAATTATGTATGATGCATTAAAAGCTAAGTTTACTCAGCACAACGAATGCAGAAAGTTATTGCTGCAAACCCGGGATGCCCTCTTAATTGAACACACCAAAAACGACAGCTACTGGGCTGATGGTGGAGATGGGAAAGGGAAAAACCGTTTGGGAGTTTTGTTGATGGAGTTGAGAGATGAATTAAAACACAAATAAAAATTGCAAATGAGAATTTTTATCATATCTGATACACATTTTGGGCATTTTAAGTTAGAGCAACTGGAAGGCCGACCAAGGAACGCACTTGAAAAAGTGATTAAAAACTGGAATCGTATGGTCAAACCTGACGATTTGGTGATACATTTAGGTGATTATATTGTGGGTAGTTCATCCAATTATGAACATATTATCTATAGCTTAAATGGAAGAAAAGTATTGTTGCTTGGCAATCACGACCAAAAATCATATAGCTGGTACATAAAAAACGGTTTTGATTTTGCCTGTGAAGCATTCTATTGGGAATACATGGGTAAACGAATATTGTTTTCGCATGAACCCCAGGAAAAAAACACCAAATGGGATATTAATATTCATGGCCATTTACACAGCGGGAGACATAGAGATGAATATGAATTAACATCAGAGCATCTCTTGTTTTCATTAGAGGAAGAAAATTACTAGCCAGTGTTACTTAAAACATTTTTGGAAAGAATTAATAAAAGTAAGAGAAAAGCTAAGAAAACGAAATAAAATGAACTACGTAATATTTGACTTAGAAGCAACCTGTTGGGATAAGAATGAAAATAGACCAGGTGCTTCAGAAATAATAGAAATAGGAGCCGTGAAATTAGACAGCGATGGCAATGAAACAGACCGCCTGGAACAGTTTGTAAAACCTACGCATTTCCCCAAACTATCGGAATTCTGCACGGAGCTAACCTCTATTACACAAGATATGATAGATGATGCTCCTACCTTTACCGAAGCCATTCAAATTTTCCGCGACTGGATTGGTTATGATGATGACTTTATTTTGTGCTCATGGGGCGATTGGGATAAACATCAATTGAAAAATGAAGCCAAAACACATGGAATTCAAAATGGGTGGTTTGAAAAGCATGTTAACATTAAAAAGCAGTATGCAAAAATCAAATTTTTGAGAAAATCATTAGGGATGAAAGCCGCCTTAAAAAAAGAAAAAATTTCCCTGGAAGGGAACCATCACAGGGGAATAGATGATGCTTTGAATATTGCAAAGATCTTTAGAAGGTATTTTGATTTTTGGAAAATTGAAAGCGTAAGAAAATGAAAAAGTCGAGATTGTATAATACGATAAGAAAAGACTATGCCAGAACTATTGTGGTGGGCGACATACATGGCTGTTATAAAGAATTAATAAAATTGCTCGATGAAATTGGGTTTACAAAGAATGATTTACTAATTGCTGTTGGCGATTTGGTTGATAGAGGACCCGACTCATGGAAAGTAGTAGATTTTTTTAAGGACACACCGAATGCTTTTTCGGTTTTAGGTAATCATGAGCGCCGATTGGCAGGAACCATCAGAGGAACATCACGGCCAGCCTGGAGCCAATTACATACACGCTCAAAAATTGCAAAAGATAAAGAAGAAACATATGCATTATTTTTGGAAAACTTACCAGCTATAATTGAAACAAATCATTGTATTGTTACACATGCCAGGCTTGATCCAACAAAAGAGATTGATAAACAAGATTCAAAATTCACCTGTGCAGTGGGAGGATACCAGGTTAAAATCAATACAGATGATGACGGAATTCCATTGTGGTTTCATGAGTGGAAAAACAAACATGTTACAGATAAGGCTATTTGTATAGGACATATCGGATACGAAAGAGTAGAACTTGTGCCCGGTGAATTATATGCTTTGGATACAGGAACAGTAAAAGGAGGAATGTTAACGGCGGTTATACTACCCGAAAACAAGGTAGTGCAAGTAAAGGCTGAAAAGAACTATTATGAAGAATCGTATAATGACTGGATTTCGATGACCCTGGATAACATTGGAAGCTATAAAATACACAACTACTTAAAGTTAAAAGAAAAAGACCCATTGAATGAGTTTGAGCAAAGGATAGTACTACATTTTGAAGAAGAGCTGAATAAATTGAATGTAGAGCAAAAGCTCAATGATATAAAAGATAAACTCATTACTACGTTTGGAGAAGTGCCAGAAGCTGGTGTTGAGAAAGGAAACTACTTTAAAAACATTGCAAATTGTTTACCTGGTAATAATTCAAGGTTGATAAATATGATCTTAAATAAACCTTTTAAGATGGAGTATTTGCTAAAATTATATCAAGGTAAAAACATAGCAACAATGCTTGAAGAACTGGAATGTATTGATGCAAAAATAAAAAAATAATTAGATTTTCATGTGAGGTATTTTAAGAGGCTTAAGAAATAAATTGAGTGAAACTTTCATGTAGAAATTCGCACAAAAGACATGAATTAAAAAGAGTGTTCCATAGATATTTTACATGAGGTTACTAAAAACAAAGTCGTTAACATATTGACAACAAAATAAATAGATTCATTTTAAACGAGTAAAGTTATGAACAACCACTATCCATTAAAAAAAATATACAATGAATTGAACTACGATAATTGCTTTTATGTTCAAAGAGTGATGTTCCCTTCAAATATTGATGACCCTACAATTGAAATTGAAGCAAAAGAAATACTCGAAATAACTAATAAAAATGAACAATACATAGAAAGATTAATAATTGGATATTTTGGGGATGATTCAACGCACATAATGTATACTGGTGAGAATAGACAAGCAATGCTTGAAACTCTAAAAAAACTGAAATTGCCAAAAATGTCATCAAATGTTGGAGAAACAGTTCTAAAAATATTCAGAGATAATTTGGAAGGCAATTCTGAAGTAGGCACTCCAATAACACTGGTACAAAAAATATTTGAAGGTAAAGAGCACCAACTCAAATACGTTTTAAAAAAAATTATTGAGGTGTCTAATTAATTACTAATTTTTTTTGTATCTTTGCAAAAAACCCTTATAACTATGATATTTAAAGGAGAAAACATTATTAAGTTTGCAGACCATTTCAAAACAAATCTTGACTGTTTGGCTTATCTATCCGAGATAAAATGGGAAAATGGATACAAATGTTCTAAATGTGGAAATGAGAAATATACCATTCGAAAGTCAAACCTAGCAAGAGAGTGCCATAAATGCCATTATATAGAGAGTCCAACAGCTGGGACCTTATTCCATAAATTGAGGTTTGGTTTAAGGAAAGCCTTTATGATAGTATTTGAAATGAGTGCTAGCACAAAAGGACTTTCTGCATCACAAGTGTCTAAGCGCTATGAAATAAGCAGGACAACAGCATGGTCATATATGCACCGGGTAAGAGAAGCGATGAGCAGCAGCAAAAAATATCCAGTAGAAGGAGAAGTGCAAGTTGACGAGTTTGTATATGGAGGAAAGGAAAGCTTAAAACAGGGCCGTAGCCGTGATGTGAAAAAGAAAAAGATCGTTGGAGCAGTTGAACTCACGGAAACAGGAAAAGTCTCCCGTGCATATTTCAAAAAAATAGATGACTATTCATCGAAATCATTAAGAAAGATATTCGAGGAACATATTTCTCCCGTGGCAAAAGTTTATACAGATAAATGGACAGGGTATAACCCTTTAAAGTCAGAATATAACATAATTGCTAACTATAGTGACAAGGGCAAAAACATGAAACAGATGCATACCGTGATAGCCCAATTGAAATCATGGCTTAGGTCTGTTTACTCATGGATTCATGAAGGGCATATTGAAAAATACCTCAATGAATTTAGTTTCCGGATAAATCGTTCAATACATAAGCAAACGATTTTCCATAAGCTAATAGTGCGCCTTATGAAGGTTCAACCTATTACTTATCAGGATATTAAAATTAGTATCTAAATGGACACCTCAA
>CAZJDA010000111.1:0-7520 GCA_964544705.1 uncultured Bacteroidales bacterium | reverse complement strand
AAGTAACAAAGTAACAAAGTAACAAAGTAACCAATCACTCAATCGCTCTTTCGTTTTTTCGTTCTGTCATCCACTCATTACCAAATTAACCAATTACCAAATTAACCAATTAGCCAACCACTCATCCACTCATCTCCTCCAAGGTATCACAAATTAAAGAAAATTTATCCAATAAGTTTGTTATTTCTGCAATATCAAAATTTTGTGCTGCATTTTTAAGTTTTGATGCATAATGAATTAACGGCTCTACATCGTACTCTATAGCAATAGAAGCAATTTTACCTGATAATTCATTGATCCCCGGCATGGATATTTGTTTTTTCAGTTTATCAACTTGGGGTTTTAAACCGGTCAAATGCTTAGCCAATTTTTCCATACCTTCTATTCCTTCATAATCAAGCATTTGTTCCTTGAAATTGTTTTTGCCTATTGGTTGTGGCTGTTCATACAGTTTTTCATATTCCAGGAATTTCATTAATACTTCTACCAAATCCTTTTTCAGAATAGGTTTTATGAGAAAATGGTCGAAGTATTTATCATTTTCTTGCAACTTTCTTGAAACACTTTGGCCTATTATTTTTATATTTTTGAATTTAGCTGTTTCTTTAATCTTTTTCGCCACAGTTGTTCCGTCCATCCCGGGCATATAGATATCCAGGATTACTACAGAAGGATTATTCTCTTTTACCATTCTCAAGGCTTCTCTACCATTGTTGGCTTGAACAATTGCAAGGTTTAAAGAATCTAAGTAATCCTGCAAGATCATGCGGTTGCTTTCCATATCATCAACAATAAGAATGGTTTGGCTTTTAAAACGGATGTTTTCATGTTGCCCACTTTTAATTTTCACCGGCGTTTTAATAATATCGATATTTTTGAAAGAAACGGTGAAAATTGAACCTCTTCCATATTCACTTTCAACATTGATGCTTCCGTTCATGGCTTCAACAAGTTTTTTCGTGATGGAAAGGCCTAGCCCTGTGCCTTCTGCTTTTTTGTCTTTTTGACAGTCTTTTTGTTTAAAGGGTTCAAATATTTCATCCAAATCGTTTTTCTCTAAGCCTATTCCACTATCAATCACTTTAACAGCAAAATCAATTTTTGTATCATGTAGGTTTTTAACAAGCACTTTAATTTTAATATTTCCTTTTCCAGTGAATTTTATGGCGTTTCCTACCAAGTTAAATAAAACTTGTCTTAGTCGTGCATCGCTAAAGCAGATATAATTGGGGAAATTATCTGCTATTTGAATTTGCAGCCCCAGGTTTTTAATATTGGCTTTAACATCAAATATTTGTTTAATTTCATTGATCACGTGTCTAATATCTATGGTATGATACTCGATATCCAGTTTACCCGCTTCAATTTTGGAAAGGTCTAAGATATCGTTTATTAGGTTAACAAGGCTTCTTCCTGATGTATAAATTCCTTCAAGATAATTCTCGTAGCCGGAGTTTTGCAGTTTTTCTTTTAGAATTTCTGTGAAGCCGATGATAATATTCATAGGGGTTCTGATCTCGTGCGATATATTGGCAATAAACTCTGATTTAACGCGGTTGGCTCTTTGAGCCTCGTTCTTGGACTCAAGCATTTTTTGCCGGGTGACTTGTTCTTTCAGCGCTGTGGATGCTTGATAAACAAAGGATTCTATAAAGCCGGGATTTGTTAAAGTATAGTTTTTTTTTGCAAGTAGCATAATTCCACTGAAAAACCCTTCGCCCTCTGTAAGGCCAATGCCATAACTTTTACTGAAATTCATTTGCTTGGTTAGTATTTCTATAACTTGGCTATTGAATATGATCCCTTCAAGTGTTTTAATCTCTTTTTCATATTCTTTGAGTT
Organism: uncultured Bacteroidales bacterium; assembly: GCA_964544705.1. Taxonomy (GTDB): domain Bacteria; phylum Bacteroidota; class Bacteroidia; order Bacteroidales; family CAZJDA01; genus CAZJDA01. The sequence goes on along the minus strand of CAZJDA010000111.1, from coordinate 5,678 downwards.
TGCCAAGGGGAAAAATTTGCTTGGTTTCGTGTTTTAGGTTAAGTGAAAGCTCGGAGGTTTTTACCAGGTTGTTTTTAATGCTTTCTCCATTATGGTATATATTGTAAAGCAAGAGATTTTTATCTTCAGAAATATGCAAAGAAACAAGCACATTTTCCAAGCGTTTGGAAAGTTTGGAGCCAACATAATGCAGTATACGGTTTTGGTCTTTTAGCGCTAAAATGTCTATAGCGGATTGAGAAAGGAACCTAAAATCGTTTTCACTCTGAACCAGGGCCATTTCTGCTTTTTTTCTTCTCGTGATGTCCCTTACGGCTGCGACTCTTGTTTGTTTGCCTTTATAAGTAGTGTTTCTAGCTTCTATTTCTAAAGGGAAAACGGTTCCGTCTTTTTTTATTGCCCGAACCTCGTAAGGTAAAGCGTATTCTTTTATTATATTTTCTTGTATAACGGGTATATCTTCAGGGTAAATAAGCTTTTTTACAACATTTTGATAGAGTATTTCGTTTTCTTCATAACCAAAAACTTTTGCAAAAGACCTGTTAATGTCTTTCGCAATCCCATTTTCATGTATAACGATACCTTCAAAGGTGAGGTTGGATAGTTGTTTATACCGCTCTTCGCTTTCGCGGAGGCATTGCCTGGCATGATTCTGGCTGATGGCTTTATTGATAAGTTCTGCCATACCATTGATAAGGTCTTTTTCTTCGGGAAGAAATCTGGATGTATTTGTGTCATAAGGTACTTGGGTATACCCGATAGTAAGTTTTCCCACCTCCTTGTCATCAATTTTAAGCGGGCTTTCTAAGCGCAGATTGTTTTGTACATAGTTTTTTGTTTTAAAAACATTATTGTTCCAATCAATTTTGGTGTAGGTAAGTTCAGGAAATTGCCATGATGAAGGAATTACTTCAACAATCTCTTGTAGCATCTGATGCATAGGTTTAGATGAGCTTGTGATTTTTGAAATACTATAGAATCCATTAAGTTCTTTCACTCTTTCTTTAAGGGCTAACTGCATTTTTTCTTTTTCAGTAACATCACGAATAGCTAATAGACGGGCATGTTCGTTTTTGTAGTCTATATTACGCGATTCTATATCTGCCCTGAATTTGCTGCCGTCTTTTCGTATTACGGTGATGGTGATAGGTGCGGTGCTTTTCTCCGCAAGCCTTTTCTTGGTTATTTCCAGGTCTTTTTTATCGATCAGCTGCAAAAGGTTCATCCCGATCAATTCATCCCGCGTAAAACCTGTAAGCCTTTCACATGCTAGGTTTGCTTCCAGGGCTACACCATCTTGGTGCACAACAATGCCTTCCATAGTGGCTTTAGAGAGGAACTCAAACCTTTCTTCCGCTTCTTTTCGCCGCGAAATATCCCTTGCCAGGCTAATAATAACTTCTTTATCTTCAAATTCAACTACTTTAGAATGTACTTCAACAGGAAATGTTTTGTTGTCTTTGGTTTTATGCGTGCCTTCAACAAAAACTTCGCCTTGTTTTTTTAATGCTTGAAGTACTTTTACTACATCTTCATCAGAAAAATCCACATCCACATCAGAAACTTTAAGGTTGAGGAGTTCTTCGCAGGTATATCCTAGTTTTTTGCAAGCATTTTCATTAACTTGTATAAAATCACCTTTAAAATCTTGTACAAAAATGGCATCGCCAATGAGGTTGAAGAGATCCCTAAATTTTTTCTCACTTTTTATGAGTGCATTTTCTGCTTTCTTTTTTTCTGTAAGGTCAGTAAGGGTGAGCCTGCATAGGTTTTGCTCCAATTCGTTGTCGAAACATGGTGCAGTTTGCATTTTAGCATAAATATACTCTCCTTTTTCCTTGATAAGAACAATCTCGTCATGCCCTGGCTTCCCGGTATTAAAAACATTTTTGATATGTACCGAGAAAACGGGTTTTGATTTTTCTTCAATAAAATGGAACATGGATTTATATTGAAAATGGACCATAGTAAGCCCAAGCATATTAGCGGCAGATTGGTTCAAGTGCACAATATTCCCGGTTTCAGTTATTGTGAAATAGGCGATAGGCGCATTATAATAAAGGTCTTTATATTTTTCTTCCTGCTCCATGAGCTTTTTGTTCACATTATTTAGCTGCTCATTTTGCATTTCTAGCTCTATCTGGTGAACATTAAGTTCCTCTATGAACTGCCGCATGTCGTAATCATACTCAGCTTGCTTGTTTCCCTTTTGTTTTAGCAGTTCTTCGGCTTTTTTCCTAAGTTCATTTTGTTTTTCTTGGTCCATGTTTTATAGTATTTCAGCTTTTTCAAAAATTTTTTCCAATTCATTAAAACAGTTGTTGATTTTCGGAATATCAAAGTTTTGGATGTGTTTGTTGATTTTTTCAGCCATGAAATTGAAATGACTTACTTCATATTTTTCTGCTATGCTACTAAGAACATCAATGAATTTTTTGACCCCCATAACAGAGTATTTACCCTTTGTTTCTTTGAAGATAGGAAGTAAATTATTAGCCAATTCCCTTTTTATTGCTTCATTGGTAATAATGAGGTTGTAAAATTCTTTGTTTTTGCCAATACATCCGTCACCTGTTTTATCTTTCCTTTGCAAAGTTTTCATTTTGAAGTAGAACATAGAGCCATTTCCCGGCTGGCTATCCACAATAATCTCGCCATTATGCTTTTCGATGAACTCTTTACAAAGAATAAGCCCTAAGCCTGAGCCTTTTTCGTTTTTTGTTCCCTGGGTAGAAAAGTTTTTATCGATTTGGAAGAGTTTTTTTAAGTTTTTGGGTTCAATACCCACACCATTGTCTTTAACATAACATGTAACAGTGCCCGGGGTTTCTTCTTTGCACCCCACCCTTATTTCGCCACCAACGGGTGTAAACTTTATGGCATTGGAAATAAGGTTTCTAAAAATGGTATTTAACATCTCAATATCACCTTTTACAAAAATACCCGGTGTTAATTCTTTTTTTACGCAAATATTTTTGGCTTTGGTGCTGTTGGCAAGAAGTTGAATGTTGTCCAAGGCAATACTTTCAATATCAGCTTCTTGCGGGTTAAATCTGATGCGCCCGGTTTGCGAATGGGACCATAATAAAAGGGTTTCTAATAGCTTGTAGGTTTGTTTAACACCATCGTTTATTGATTGGATAAACTCTTTCCTTTTTGCCTCCTCATATTTTTGATAATTTTTGTCCAACGATTCCGAGTATGAAAGCAGGGAGTTGAAAGGGTTTTTCAAGTCATGCGAGATAATGGAGAAAAATTTGTCTTTTGTAGCATTCAGTTTTTGAAGCTCTAAGTTTTGATTTTTCACTTCTTCTTCTTGCTGTTTCCTTACGGTGATGTCCCTGATTATTCCAATTGCGTATAATTCGTTATTGAGGCGTATAGATGTAAGAGATATTTCAGCGGGAAACTCTTCTTTGTTTTTTCTTAGACCCGCTAATTCAAGGGTCTTATCAATAGCATTGCCTTTTCCTGTTTTTTTAAAAATCTCAAAGCCCTTTTTAAATTGGGCAATGTATTTTTCCGGTACAATTAAGGGATGCAGTTCTTTATTGATGATCTCTTGGCTTGTATATCCCATAATTTCTTCAGCAGCCCGGTTCCAAAATATCACCTTATCATTGCTATCAATTAAAACTATAGCGTCTTTTGCTTGGGTAGTAATTGCTTTAAAGAGTTCTTCACTTTCTTTAAGGGCTAGTTCGGCTTGTTTTTGTTTTGTGATGTCAATAGCGAGTTCAAACCTAACATCTCTGCCGTCAGTCCATTTAAAGGCACGGTCAATAATGTAGAAATCTTTGTTAATGGTTGGGTTGTGAAATTCCCAAAAGTAAGCTTCTTCTTGGCCAAAGATGATTGGGTTGGTGCAAAAATCACATTGTTTTTCCTTGTTTTGTATGGCTTTGTAGCATTTTTCACCGGTAAGGTCCCTGCCAAAGAGTTCTTTCATGGCTTTGTTGGCAAAGAGGATTTCATGGGTATTTTTATCTGCCACATAAATCATTTCAGGAATGCTGTTAAGCAATGAGAGAAATTGTTCCCTTTCTTTACCAATGGTTTCGTTGGTTTGATTTAATGTATCGTTAACGGCTTGTAACTCTTCGTTGGTTGTTTTTAACTCTTCATTGGAGGCATTAAGCTCTGCATTAAATTTGTTGATCTTCTTTTCGTTTTCTTTTAGTTGCTCATAAGCTTTAATCCCTGTAATATCTGTAACAGTGCAATGACAAAGCATTTCTTGGTATGCTTCGTCAAAATAGGTTTTTGCCTGTAAGCGGGCAATAATTTCATCATTGTTGCGGCTGATAAACGTAACCTCTGTAGATTCTATGTTGGAGGATTCAAAGGTTTTTTTAAAAAACCTGGAAAACTCGTTTTTAGAATTTTTATGTAAATAGGGGAATATGGATGTTTTGTTGAATACATGAATGGGCATGCCAATAAGTTCTGCTGCTGCATTGTTGAGCCCATAGATATTACCTGTTTGGTTGATTGTGAAATAGGCAACAGGTGCTTCAAAGTATAGTTTCTTGTATTTTTCTTTTTCCTTTTCAGCATTTTTATTGGATATTTGGAGCTTAGCCGATTGGTTTTCCAACTCCATTTGATGGGTGTTAAGTTCCTCTATGAGTTGCTCAACATCATCATAGAATCCTTCAAAGGACTTATTACTCTTTTGCTTTAATAGTTCTTTTGCCTTGCGTCGTAGGTCTTTGTATTTTTCTGAATTCATATTATTAAATATAGTATTTTTTTAATCTAGCCAACCCTAATTCTTCTAGAACCAATCAACCCTCTCGAAGGGTTTTTACCAACCCTTCAAGCGGTCTTGACCCTAACCCTTCAAGTGGTCTTGACCCTTGAAGTGGTTTGGTTTCAATTCCATTCAACCCTCTCGAAGGGTTTTCAACCACTTCGAGGGGTTTGGTTGCTCGAATCCCTTCAAGCGGTCTTGACCCTTGAAGTGGTTTGGTTTACAATTCCATTCAACCCTCGAAGGGTTTTCAACCGCTTCGAGGGATTGGGTTTTCAACCGCTTCGAGGGATTGGGTTTTCAACCGCTTCGAGGGATTGGTTTTCAACCGCTTCGAGGGATTATCAATGGCCATTGATGCACGAATTTGAAATTCTCAATATCTTCAAAATAGTCAACTACAACCTCTTTATTGATAAATTCAACAGTGTTATTTGCAAAAAAAGCGTTATATGATGAATACTCCCATTGTTCAATTTTTTCAACAAAACCATCTTTTACTGGGTTTGAATGAATATAATGAACCAATTGTGTAAAATACTTTTCAGTTTTTACAAATTTACGTTTAAAAGTACTTTGAAATAAACTTCCTTTTCTTTTGTATTTTTTGTTGAAAGATTGGGTATAACCATTGAAAAAATGCGAAAAGCGATAACAAATTGTTTCACTATCAACCCTATTGGTTTTTTTATTTGTTTTAAGGACTTTAATTAATTCATTTCCCGGTTTAATTTGAACAAAGAAATGAAAGTGATTCGGCATCAAACAGTATGCAAAAGTTTCACATATCGGTACAATGTATTTTATGTAGCGATTAAGAAAGTTTTGATAATCATATTTATCTTTAAAAAAAACCTCTAAGCCATTAGCGTGATTGTAAATATGATAATAAAGCCCTTCCTCTAATGGAGTTTTGCCTTGCATG
>CAZJDA010000110.1:0-7574 GCA_964544705.1 uncultured Bacteroidales bacterium | reverse complement strand
ATTCCAATACCAGCGATCCATACGCAAAAACTACAACGATTTCAAAAGAAGAATACGCCCAAGCCCTTAAAAAATTGGGATTTTCAGATTCAGAAATCGCAAAACGTTTAGAGTCTTTTGGCAGCAGCAATGCAGTAGAAGTAACCTTCATAATGACAGGCACGGGATATTCCCTTGAAAGCAAGGGCGTTACTGTTGATGAGGGTGAAGGGGCAAGCACGGATTGTGATGCCACAAATAGCAGGGATGACCCATACAAACTGGCTAAAGATACATACTATGGAGGAATGGCTTTAGGATTATCGCTTTATTTTGCCGATGGCCCACAGGTTGGACCAGGAGATGCTGCAGGAGCAACTTATCAGGCTGCTACTTTAGTTACAGCTGGGGTGCTATTTGCGGGAACGTATATATACACTGTTTTAAATCCTAATTTAGAAGGAACAACAACTAGTAGAGGAAATCCGACCGATTGGAGTTTTGACCCTGAAATTAATCGATTACAAAATGATAAGTATTATCCTCCAGGGAGCAAACCTCCAAAATGGTTTTGGCCTGCTATTGGAGCTGCGGGAGCATATGAGTTATATAAGAATTGGCCAAAAAATCCAAGTATACCACAAGCAACTCCAGTAGATAATACATATGTTAAACCAAAACCAATTTACCCATATCCATATGGGAATTAAATATTAGAGGCAAAGATTATTTACTTCTTTGCCTCTGATAATTATAATGAAGTAAATATAAAATTATATGAAAACACTTTTTCTTATACGAAATATATTCAGAGGTATTCTTTTGACATCGTTATTATTCCGATGGTTTATAGTTGATAAGTTAAATAGTTATAGCTGGGATATAATCTCATATGCATTATTAGCATTGGGATTGGGAGGAATGATAATATCAGAAATTATTGTTTATGTAAAGAAGAAGAGATTATGATTAAAATATTGTTGAAGTATTCATACCACATTATTTCTGTACTATTTCTGATTGGCTTGATACTTATTGTTTTTGTCAGGAAACATATTGATAACGAGATTTATAGTATGATTATCAATTATTATTTTTGGTATAGCTTTGGGTTATTTTCAGGAGTGTTCTTAGCAAGAATAATCATTGAAAATTATACGAAAATGATTAAGAGTGAAAAGCTAAAAGAGCAAGCTAATTAATTGTTTAGGGAGCATTGATATGAATAGTGGATTTTTTAGAGTCAGAGGAGAGGTATTTTATTGTAAAATTATCTTTACCTAAGTTGTTGTAAATTAACAACTTTTAAGATGAAGAAAACAAATTATATTTATTGTTTATTATCTGTTTTGATTTTGTTTATTACTGCATGTGGAGCTGGAGTTGGTGATTCTTCTGAAGATTTAAGCGGAGGTTATGTATACCGTGTTGATGGAAGTTTACGGTTTATTGTTCCAAATCATATTTTTAAGGAACGGATATATCCAAATGTTACGAATTATGCTTATAATGATGAGTATATTATAGTTGCTCAGCAGCCCTTGTAAAAATTTGTTAAGTTTTACTTAGCGCATGATATTTTGACTAAATATACATCCTTAGCAAACCTTCCAGATTCAACCGAATTAGAAAGTACAGAATATGTTTTTTTTAAAAATGCTTTAATTGCTGATAGTTCTTTTTATCGGATACTAACAAAAGAATTGAGCCCGGATAATACAGCAGAAGACATACAAAAGAGTCAGAAAATTGCCAATAATATTGTAGATACTTCTATGTATTACCAGAGAATAGTAAAAGCACAAAATAATTATTGGATAATAAGCCATATAAAAGAAAAACAATATGGTCCTTTTACAAGAGAGGAATATTTAATGAAAATTCAGGAATTAAAAGTTCCTGAAAAGTTATTACGTGAATTTGAAAATAACATTGAAATGGAATAAAAATAAAACCCAGCTAGTGCGGACTTGCAGTCCGTGCGGTGTCACTTGCAATGCATCTGGCAATAAGGCAAATCCGCAACCCAAAATAGCAGATGGCAAACCCATAAAACACAAGAAAAACAGCAGAATTGTTTGCTACCCAGGCGCGCCGGCCCGGAAAAATGGCGGGGCCAGGGCTGGCCTTGCGCGTGGAAGCTTCATTTTTCCTTGGCTTTTTTGTTTCTTTTTGTGCCAAGACAAAAAGAAAATTCATTATATTCGTCATATAAATTATGCACCCCGTTAGCTACACATACCAGCCAAACACGAACCCCGCCAACCACCGCTACGGCTACCAGGGCGAGTTTGCCGAGAAAGACCGGGAAACAGGGTTCAACCATTTTGAATTAAGAGACTACGACAGCCGCATAGGTAGGTGGTTTGCACCCGATCCTTACCACCAGTTCATTAGTCCTTATACAGGTATGGGCAACAACCCTATATTCCACATAGACCCAAGTGGGGGCAGGTGCCCTTGGTCTCATTATTCCACATTGTTGCCTATTTTTGAGGCTATGGAACAGATTTCCAGGAACAGGAATGCTGCACATGAGTATTGGCTTCAAAACAATACCTCAGGTGGGCAGAGTATGAACATGGCAACTGGTAGCGGTATGGTCAATGCTACTTGCACAACCTCCGAAGGAGATGTAATATGGGTAGAAGGCTACGTGCAGGCGCCGGAATATACTGCTATTAAAGGCAGTAATTATAGGTCGCATGGTGGGAAGTTGTATTATACAGGAGGAAGCCCCTCTGTTGATGTTTATTACCGGGAAGTAAACAGCAACAATGAAACGGTAGATATGGGTGTTATGGAGATGTCGGAGTTCCTGGATTTTGCAATGGATTTCTATTCGCAGACTGCTACGCCTAATGCACAGGGAGAAGATAGGGCAGATATTGTTGAAAAAGTATTTAATGCTTACTTTAAAGATGCTATCCCTGGAATTGAAGGCGGTCTTTCTGTTGAATATAATGATAGAATGCCAAAAGAAATGCCAAATAAGGAAGGGGGAGAATGGAATTATGTATACGGAACTTACAAGTTTAGGAAACAACTCATCCTTGTTTACAGGTCATGTTTTGATGCTGTTGACAATGATGGGAATTTATTATACCCTACTATTGGAGATCAGATGAAACAAGTTTTTCTTACCATAGGCCATGAAACCAGTGAATTTGGATTGCAATATTATGGGCGTAAATGTAATTGGTGCAGGGATAATGCTGCAATGAGATGGGAAGAAACATTAATAGGTCCTTTTGGTAAACCCTGGTGGGATGCGAAATATAGTAGTTATCAAAATGATGAGGGACTAAAATATTTTAATTATATGAATGCTAATTTTAATTTACCTTCTAATTTACCTAATTTTCCATAATTCAAAAACACTTTGTTATGAAGAGTTTAATGTTTTTTTTATTATCTATAATACTTTTTTCCGGTTGCAAAATCTTTTACTCAAATGATATAACCGTTACTGCTGAATATAATTATAAAGGTGACACTTGTAAAGTATTTTGTCACCAAATTGATCTTTATGTTAAGAACAATACTGGAAAAAAAATATATATAAAAGGCTTAAAAGGTATTATTAATAACAAACTATATACTTGGTATAAAAGACCTTCGTTTCGGAAATCATCTTTTTCATACTGGCGTGCACATTATGAAACTAAACACGATTGCCCAAAATGTACTTGTAAATATTCTGACAGTAATACCCCACAGCCTTCCCCACCTGGTTTTATTGAAAAAGCAGAAAAAAGGGAGATGGAAATTTACCGGTCAATCAATGATTTTAGCTGCCATGATAGTATTATTATCCATGAAAATAAAATCGAGGTTAATTCTAAATATAATGAATCAACAATATTCTTATTGCCCAATGAAGAATGCCTTATAGATTGTAGTTATATTGACCCTTATATTAGTTTAAATAAAAAATACAGGATTTACTATTTAATAGGGAAGCGAAATCGTAGGAAAAAAGATTACTATAAGTTTAAAGACCGTATGCATAATCGCACAATAAAAATCTGGAGTGGCTATTTAAAAGAAATAGCAGGCTACAAGTTCTTTGAAGGAAAAGCAAAATCCAATACCTTAGTGATTAAAAACGGGAAAGTAATCAAGAATAAACCTGTACCTAAATAAACAAGGTATAAGTTTAACCCTTTAAATAATTAGAATAAATTCTATAAAAAAATACTAAACATAGAAGTTTTAGAAAGGAGCATAATAGCAGGCTATCGTTGCGCGCCGGCCCGGAAAAATGGCGGGGCCAGGGCTGGCCTTGCGCGCGGAAGCTTCATTTTTCCTTGGCTTTTTTGTTTCTTTTTGTGCCAAGACAAAAAGAAAATTCATTATATTCGTCATATAAATTATGCACCCCGTTAGCTACACATACCAGCCAAACACGAACCCCGCCAACCACCGCTACGGCTACCAGGGCGAGTTTGCCGAGAAAGACCGGGAAACAGGGTTCAACCATTTTGAAGCCCGCTTATGGGACAGCCGCACAGGCCGCTGGATGATCCCCGACCCCGCCGGCCAGTTCCACAGCCTGGGGATGGGCAACAGCCCAATTAATGGTATTGACCCGGATGGAAGAGTATCTATAAATTCATATTGGAATTTCCCGGCAATACATCAAGAAATTAAAAATATCTGGGGGAGAAGAGAAGCTGAACATCAAAACTATCTTGAAAATCATTTATACGGTGGTTCTGGTGGTTTAATTGAAAACAATTTTTCTAACGAGTATTCCAATACCAGCGATCCATACGCAAAAACTACAACGATTTCAAAAGAAGAATATTTAACTATGTTGATTGCTAACGGATTTTCAAAAGAAGAAATTAACAAAAGAATGGATGAATTGTCTGATTTTAATAGTGTTCAAATAACCCTAATTTGCACAGGATCCAAATTTTGGCTAGAAAGCATGGGAGTTACTACTGAAAGCCCTTATAGTATGGAAGGTGAACCTGGGTATAAAGCTGCTGACCTTGGGGCAAATGATGCCCTAAATCAAATTGCTTATTCATTGTCTTATATTCATCATACAGGCAAAGCTCTATCAACAACTAAAGCCTTTAATTGGAAGAATGCAGAAAGAAACTTTAAAAAAATTCCTAACAAACAAGATGATGGTGGATACTGGAAAGCTGTAGGACAGGATGTTAACATTGTTTTATATAAAGGTGATAATGTTATTATTGAAGAACTAAAATATCTTGCAGAAGGAAAGGGAGATCAATTTAGCTTTGACTTTGAATTGGAAAACTTAAGGAAATCAAACTTTCCTGATATAGTAAAGAGAAAAGTTTTTCAAGATCAGCAATTAAAATATCCTTATCAAATAAAATTAAGAGGACTGATGGATGCCAGAGAATCTACTATAGGTCAGATTAAATTTAATAATTGGAATTCATTCGTATATTTTAATAGTAAAATATATAATGGCCCACCTAAAGGGTATTGGCATAAAGAATAGTAAATTAAATATGTTTAATTATGAAAGTTTCATTTTTTGTTCTAAAAAACATTCAGTTATTATTGATTAGTGCTTTAATTATTGCATGTAATAGGTCATACAATACCACAACAGATGTTGATAATAACTGGATGAACAAAAGTTGGTATTATTATGATTCACAATATGATATTTATTATGAATGTTATATTAAAAAAGATTCAATAACTTTTTTTGAATCCTATTTTTATAATTATTTTCCATACAGCTATAAATTTAAAAATGATACTATATATCTATATTCAAAATATAACGAATCAAATAAAAGGATTCTTGTTGAACCCACAATAAGTAATCCCCAAAAGCTCATATTGCTAGTAAAGGATAAAAGCACTGTATATTTACCAATGGATAAGAAAATCGATTTTTATTCAATAGATATAACTAACGAGAAACAATATGATAAATTTGCATATGATTTCATGTTGCGAAGATATGAAATGAAATCTAAAATGGAAAAAGAACAAGATGATTAGCATTTAAAAAATGTTGTTATACCATAGCAAAAAGTTCCCAAAACCATGAATTTTAACTCTAAAATTGTAACGCTTTAAAAAAAAGAATACGCAGAATTCTGCAAACAATATGGCCTTACAGGTTCAGAAATCGCAAAACGTTTAGAGTCTTTTGGCAGCAGCAATGCAGTAGAAGTAACCTTCATAATGACAGGCACGGGATATTCCCTTGAAAGCAAGGGCGTTACTGTTGATGAGGGGGAAGGGGCAAGCAATGAAATAGAAAATTATAATACTGAAAATAGTAATGATAATGAAAGTATTGTTGGTGTTGGAATTTCAACCGACATCACAGTAACTGCACCTGTAGGAGGTAACATTGAAGTTGGAACTGTATCATTTGTAAATAAAGATACTGAATCTTCAAATTTTGGACTTGCTCCTTTACTTGATAATTATAATTATTTATCATACGGATTAGCAGCTGGTGTGGAAGGAAGCTGGAACCTTAATTTCTTCTTAATTTTTGCTGATGATAATTTTACATATGATAATTTCAAAGATGCTGGGTCAAGTTATGCTATAAATTTGCCTAAAATAAGATTACCTATATCAATCACATATGGTCGAGCAAGAACAAAAATGGGCAGTTTGACTGGATACAAAATACTTAAACTTGGAATTGGACCTGGGTTTGGTATTTCAAATTCAAATACAAACACTATCATGAAAAAAGCACCAAATAGATATGATGGTCCAAAAGTAAATTGGATTATTGACAATGGTATAACTCCTTAAAAAATTTAAAAATAACATGGTTTTTTTAAAAATAGCTTTTTTTGTTATAGGTTTTATTATGGTATTATGTGAATTTAAGATTAAACAAATTTTAAAATCCAATGGATATCAAACGAATATATTTAGCAGAAGAAAAGATAATATAAACTATAAAGAATTGCTTGAACGTACACAACATAAACAAAAGAAACGTTTCTTCTTATTGATAAACATAATTCTTAGAGTATCTACTATATTTTTAATTGTCATTTTATTTCTGATGTTTATTTTGGATTAAGTGTTCAAGCCCTTAAATAATTAGATCAGATTCAAAAAAAAAATAGTAATTATAACTAATTTTGGTGATAGGAATTTTTACATAAAAATAATAGAATAGCTATCTTCCCCGGCCTATAAACGTTATCATTAAAAAACAAGGTGCAAAAAATTTAGGAATGCTTACTAACAGGCAAAATTTTATTTACAAAACCAAAAGCAGTTTCCAAATCAAGAAAACACAAGAAAAACAGCAGAACTGTCAGCTACCCAGGCGCGCTGGCCCGGAAAAATGGCGGGGCCAGGGCTGGCCTCGCGCGCGGAAGCTTCATTTTTCCTTGGCTTTTTTGTTTCTTTTTGTGCCAAGACAAAAAGAAAATTCATTATATTCGTCATATAAATTATGCACCCCGTTAGCTACACATACCAGCCAAACACGAACCCCGCCAACCACCGCTACGGCTACCAGGGCGAGTTTGCCGAGAAAGACCGGGAAACAGGGTTTAACCATTTTGAAGCCCGCTTATGGGACAGCCGCACCGGCCGCTGGATGATCCCCG
>CAZJDA010000109.1:0-7642 GCA_964544705.1 uncultured Bacteroidales bacterium | reverse complement strand
CATATTTACTATCCGATGCATAATCAGGGTACCAACTTGGGTGCTCATATAAATGAGAAATGATGCCACCGGAACCTGTGCTGTAGTCTCCAAGCAATAAAATGGCTGCCGGGGGTGTTGTCCAGTTATTATAAGCATTGTCGATCCATCCTTCAATGGCGCTCACAGTGTTTCCACCTACATCATCCACTGTGAATACTCCTGTTGATATCCCTTGCTTTCTCCTGAATTCGGCTAAAGAATCAGCCCAAGAAAGAAAATCGGGGTCATTGAGTGTAATGATAACATACTCAAATTCGTTGTCTTTGGCATGGCTTGCTTTTTTTGCATAATCGATTTTTGGGAGCGCATCATAGTTGATGAGATTACTATGTAAAATAGGATCCCAAAAGCGGCTACGGTAGTTGTTATCGCCATATTTTCCATTTCCTCCTTCAAAAACTACCTCTAATTTAACATCGCGGTAAATTTTTAATTCTTTTTTTACCGGGTTGTACTGGAAAGGTGTTATCCCGAGGGTTGCAATATCAACGCCCCTTAATTGAGTCTTTTTTGACAGTTGAAATGGGTTTGCAGGATAAAATACATCTTGGGAATAAACCTCAGCATTTTTTTCATATTTTAAAGGTTTATCGTCTGTTTCTAATGGTATAACAGGAGCAGGAGCTACAGAAATGTCACTGATGGTTTCTACATCGAAATCCACAACCTTTAATTTTGCTGTAGCGCCTTGCGGTATGGCTATCATATGTCCGTTACCGGGCAAATTAGGCATACCTGCATCATTCGGTAAAAAAGTACCGGGGAGTTCCACGGTTTTCATCATTTCACCTTTAATCTCCTGTTCAATAATGTTGAACTCGGTGATAGAGTAATTTAATGATAGCGAATTTGCTTTTTGTGATTCAATGGTTAAGCCTTGTTTACACCAGTTGCCGGAGTAATCAATTTTTTGTCCATGAAGAACAAAAGAGCATAACGCAAAAATGGCTAGCCCTAAAAAGGGTTTCAATAGATTTTTTTTCATGCTTCTTATTTTTTGTTAAACGTAATGAAAATTTCAACCTCAAAGATACATTATTTTTTGAAACATGGAGCTTAATAATGTGATTTTATGTAATTTTTTTAAAAAGCAGTGTGTTCTCTATCAAAAAGGAGATGGGGGAAATGACTTAGGCAACTTATATAAAGTTTTCTTATGAGCAAACCATCACTTTTTACAAGTTTTTTGTTTTTCTAGGGTACAAATCCCTATAAATTATCTATATTTATTCAATCATTCATCTAAAACCCTTGAATAATGATAAATTGCTATAAAATCAATTTTTATCAATTTTGATTTCATTGCAAAACCGGTTTTTACATGGATCAAATATTAGATATAATTTTTAACCTGGTTTCAAATGCTGTAAAAAAAACGGATTCAGGAAAAATAGAATTGAAAATAGAATTTGTAAAGAACCTGGTCAATAACAGGCTTGAAGTAAAGATTACATTAGCTGATACAGGGAAAGGCATCGCCAAAGAAAAACAAAAGACATTGTTTGAACCTTTCTCTCAAATTGAAGTTGCTGATACCCGGCAACACGAAGGGACAGGATTGGGGCTTTCTATTTGCAAAGAGCTTGTTCTGCTGCATGGCGGAAAAATTGGCCTGCAAAGCACCCCCAGCAAAGGCAGCACATTCTGGTTTACCTTTGCAGCAGAAGAGGCCAGCCCCAACAATTACTTAAAAGCCAAAGCAAACGGCTTGCTCAGCAAGAAGCCAGTAAACCTGAGAATCTTGCTCGCAGAAGATAAATTGGTAAACCAAAAAGTAATAAAACTCCTGCTCAACTCCTTAGGGCATGAAGTAACCCTGGCCGAGAACGGCGAAAAAGCGCTGCAAATCTTTGAGCCTGAAAAATTCGACCTCATCCTCATGGACATACAAATGCCAGTGATGGACGGCATAGCTGCAACCAAAGCCCTCAGGGCGAAATTTACGGCCCTGCCCCCTATTGTTGGGCTGAGCGCAAATGCATTTGAGGGCGACAGGGAAAAATACATGGACAAAGGCCTGGACGAATACCTCACCAAACCATTCAATGTTGACGATTTTATGCGGGTAATGGATGAATTGTCTGATTCCAAAGACAATTAATAATATTTTCAATCATTCATCAGAATAAAATATGCACAACCGCTTTTTATACTCAAAATTAAATTCCAATATCAAAGGATAGAAAGTATATTTATAGACAAAAGCATTTTTAGGAAATCATTCTATATGCTTATTTAAAAAAAATTCTTAGATTTGAAGACAGAACAAATGAAATATCAAATAAATTTATATAGTGAGGTTATTAACGCTAGTTTTCACGTTGCTTTTTTCTCCTATTTTTTCTTATGCAGGAAACCCTTCTCTTGCAGATAGTTTAATAAACATTCTTCCATCCTTGCAAAATGCAGAAGAAAAGGCAGCTGCTCTCAATAAAATTTGCCTCTCCATGGTTTATTCCAATCCTGATTCAGCATTGATTTTTGGAATGAAAGCCTTGGAGCTTGGCAAAGAGGAAAACAATGATGGCATTAAAGGCAAAGCATACAACCACATTGGTATTGTTCATGATGTTATTAATGAATGGGATAAAGCGCTTTTATACTATGACACAGCTTTAATTTGCGGCGAAGAAGCTAACGACTCAATTACAATTGCAAGCGTTCATAACAATATTGGATTAATCTATTGGAACAAATCACACTACGATAAAGCTGCCAATGAGTTCTTTAAGTCTTTAAAGATTTTTGAAGCAATATGTATGCAAAAAGGAGTTGCGAACAATTACAATAATATCGGTTTGATATTCATGGAGCAAGAGCGAGACTCAGCCGCTATACAATACCATCAAAAAGCCTTAAAAATTCGTAAAGAAATAAATGATTCCTACGGAATAAATGATTCAAGGCTCAATCTGGGAACCCTTTATTTTAGTATAAAAAACTATGATTCTAGCCTTTATTATTATCACAAGGCCTTGATTTTTTATCAGGAAAAGAACTATCATTATGCTTTGGGTAATGCTTATAATGGCTTAGGCATGATTTACGAAGATCTTAAAATGTTCGATTCTGCTTTTCATTATTATGACAAAGCCATAAACGAGCACTTAAAAGTGCAAAACAATTACAAGGCGGCTTCAAGTTTGCTTAATAAAGCCTCTGTATTTCGCCAAATGAATAATCAGGACAAAGAACTTACAACACTCATAAAAGGGTATGAGTTGGTCAAAGATCAAACCTATAGCAAAGTTCGTTCAAAGCTATTGTTCCAACTGGCTGAATTGTACTACAAAAAAGGAAAGTACAAAAAAGCCGCAGACCTATACATGGAATTCAAACCCATAAAAGATAGTTTGTTCAACAAAGAAAGAGCAGAAATAATTGAGGAGCTAAAAGTTCGTTACGAAACCGAGAAAAAAGAACAGGAAAACCTAAGGCTTGCAAAAGAGAATGAATTAAAAGAGCTAAAACTTATTACAGAAAAGAAAAACAAGCAAAATCTTCTATATTTGTTTGGTATTGGTGGTGTGTTTTCAATAATATTCTTTTTATTAATTTTTAATCGCTATCGCTTAAAGAAACAAACAGAAGTTGAAAGACGCATAGGTGAACAAAAAACTCTTGGTTATAAAGCAGTTATAGAAGCCGAAGAAAAAGAACGCATTAGGATAGCCAAAGACCTCCATGATGGGATTGGACAACTGCTTTCTACTGCAAGAGTTAATATTGCCGCGCTGCAAGGAGATGTGGCTAAAGAAGATGAAATATTATTGAAGAATTCATTGGATGTGCTTGACGAATCTATAAAAGAAGTTAGAAATATTTCTCATAATATGATGCCTGTTGCATTAATTGAATTTGGATTGATAAAAGCAGTTGAAGTTCTGGTAGCACGCATTAACGAGGCAAATGCACTTATTATAGATTTTCAACACCAAGGGGTTAAAGAAAGCAGAATTGAACAAAGCACTGAAATTTCATTATACCGGATTATACAGGAGGTAATAAATAATATGCTAAAACATTCTGAAGCAGCAAAGATTATTATTGAGTTGAAAAAGACAGGCAATATAATATTGTTGAAAATTCAGGATGACGGGAAAGGGTTTAATTTGGATGATATTGACAAAAGCAAAGGAATAGGGTGGAAAAATATTTATTCCAGAATATCAATGATTAATGGAAATATGGATATCAAATCAAATCCTAATATAGGCACAATTATTAATATTGATTTTACGATTTAAGCATGGAAAATCAGGTTAGGATTCTTATGGTAGATGATCATCAAATGTTTATTGATGGAATAAAAGCTTTATTGCGAAATGAAACAAAATTTAAAATTATTGCTGAAGCTCTTAGTGGAAATAAAGCTTTAGAAATAATGGAAAATGAACATTTCGATGTGATGATTTCTGATATCAGTATGCCAGAAATGACAGGCGTTGAACTCACAAAAATTGTAAAAAACAAATTCCCACATGTAAAAGTTTTAGTGCTTACCATGTATAATAACCAGGAAGTAGTGGAGGAAATTATGATGA
Source organism: uncultured Bacteroidales bacterium (assembly GCA_964544705.1). Lineage (GTDB taxonomy): Bacteria > Bacteroidota > Bacteroidia > Bacteroidales > CAZJDA01 > CAZJDA01. The sequence goes on along the minus strand of CAZJDA010000109.1, from coordinate 3,056 downwards.
GCGAAGCCGAAGGTTATATTCTAAAGAATACGGGTAAAGCCGAGTTGGTAAATGCCTTAGAAACCATTTCTAATGATGGAACATTCTACAGCCGCGAAGTGCTTACAAATTTCATGCATAAAGTTAGAAAGGAAAAAAAGATAAAGCAAGAATATGTTGAACTTTCTGACCGAGAGCTAGAAGTTTTAAAACTGATTTGCGAAGAATATTCGAGCGAACAAATTGCCGAGAAATTATTTATTAGTCGCCGCACCGTTGATACACACCGAATTCATATCTACGAAAAAACAGGTTGCAAAACTATTGTGAGTCTTATTAAATTTGCCATCCGCAATGAACTTGTGCAGCTGGAGGAGTAAAATTCGCGCGTCAGTACAATTACCGATTATAAATCGGTAAGCCTCTCTATGGTTTTCATTTACAATAGGTTGTATTTTTGTTGAAGTTAATTTATTCATCAATCAAAACTAAACAACTTATGAAACGTATTATTTATTCATTGAGCGTTCTGGCATTCGCATTGTATGCATCTGCAACAACTTTTGCACAAAAGCCAACAGATTTTGAGAAAAAAACCGCCAGTGTTGATAAAATCAAAGCCAGGTGGAATTTCCCGGCAGAAGGCAAAAATTGTAAAAAAGGTACAGGATACAGTGCTAACGTCGAATTATTAGATCCTAAACCAAAGAAAGTAGCCTTAGTTAGCTTTTATCTGTATGACCCTGCATGTGGTGAATCTAAAAAAGGTGGGAATAGTGTTGTTACAACATACTCAGCTTCAATTTGGCGCACTCCCGATGATATTGCCCAAACACACGTAGATGGTTTCTATTCTAAAAGCATTGATGCATTAAAAGCTGGTTTTGAGAAGTATGGAATAGACTTACAAACCCCTTCAGAGTTTCTTGATAATGAGGATAAAAAGAATTTCTATAACAATTTTGTACAGGAATCTGCGAAAAATGAGAAAACGAGCAGAACTCAAATAGGTGGCTATGTGCAAGCAACTGTTTCAACGATAAAGGTATGCCCTTCTGAAGAAAGCTACAGACCTTTTTTTGTTGCCAATGAACCACGCAACGAATCACAATTGTCAAATTTTGTAAATATGGGAATTGGAGGAGCCAACAGAAAAATGACATCAAGTCTTGGATATGACCTGGCAAAAGGATTGGATGTTGATGCTGTTGTTGTGTGCTACATTATCACTCGCAAACCAAAAAAGAAGAAAGAAAACTATGTTGTTGATGCTGTAAACCTGTTTATGTTCGGACCCAATCCAAAAGGTGAAGGCCCAGATGACAAAAACCGCGGACAGTTTTATTGCGGCACTCGCTATTTTGCCAAACAATTAGAATTCTCCAGCGAAAAAGCAGGTGTTACAACCTATGACCATATTGGAAATGTAATGACTTCATTATCAGACAGGCTATGCAATTGGGTAATAAATAAAGAAAAATAATTGAAATCAAAAAAACGTTATCCAAAGCATCTAAAAGAAAGTTCTTACCTTGCTGTTTTCATTATTTTAGATGATAACAGCAAGGCTTCACTGTTTTACAGCTCAAAAAACTACTCAAACAGTATCAAAACTAACCTCACACTATGAGAGGTTAGTTTTGATTGACGGCAAGCTCCCATATTTGGGGAGTTTGCCTTTTGTCAAAATTGGCTTATGTTAATTTAGCGAACGTAAAAAATAAATTTTAGTTTCTAATAGTTTTCACAATCACAATCGGAAAATCCATTCCAAAATCTCAACCCGTTGTAAATTGCTACTCCTCATTTTTTACATGGCAAAAATTAACAATCTGGGTTTCCTGCAACGTATGCTCATCGCTACCGGAATAGACCAAATTTCTGGTTTTTATTTGGTCTGGGATTATGGAAGAAATATAGTTCAATCCTTTAAGAAAAGTAGGGTGAAATGTTTCGGAAGCCTTTATTTCATAAGCGTCAAAGAGGTTTCCGTGGCGTGCCAAAACATCAACCTCATTCTGGTGGTTGTCGCGGTAGAAAAACAAATTGTTGTCCAATCCGCGGTTGAATCTGTGTTTTAGAAGCTCAATCACAACAAGATTCTCGAAAAGCGATCCTCTGAGGGGATGCGTTTCAATGTGCCGAATATTTTCATTTCCAAGCAAATAACTGGCCAGTCCAACATCCAAAAAATAGAGTTTTGGTGATTTTACAAGCCTCTTGCTAGTATTGCTGTACCAGGGCTGTAGAAAAAACACGATAAAAGAAGTTTCAAGAACCGAAATCCAATTCTGAATGGTGGGAACTGAAACTCCTACTTCGTTTGATAGGTTGCTTGCGTTAAAAATTTGCCCAATTCTGCCGGCACATAAACGAACAAAGAGTTGAAATTTTTTCAACTCTTTCAGGTTGATTATCTGACGCAAATCGCGTTCAATATAGGTTTCGTAATAGTTTCTGTAGGCTTTGTGGGGTTCTGTTTTGTTGTTATAAATACCCGGATAAAAACCGTTTAGGATATAATCGTTTACACTATAATTGCATTCAAAAAGTTTTGTCTCGGCAATTGTTAGTGGTAAAAGTTTTATCATGCCAACCCTGCCTGCAAGAGATTGGGTAATTGTTTCAAGCAGAGAGAACTGATTGCTTCCGGTAATAATAAATTGTCCTGGTTTTCTTGTTTTATCCACCACAGCCTGAATACTTGAAAGTAGGGAAGGCACTTTTTGGATTTCATCGATAACAACCCCTTCTGTCAAGCTACCAATGAAACCAACCGGATCGTAGGATGCAGCGTAGCTTTGACTAGGATCTTCAAGGTTCACATAGCGCAATTGAGGGAAACATCGTTGTGAAAGAATTGTTTTTCCGGTTTGACGCGCTCCGGTTATCAAAACCACAGGATATTGATTGGCAATATTTCGCACCTCTTTTTCAATTTCACGAATAATCATTGTGCAAATCTTAAGTGCAACTTTAAATTTGTACAAAAATAACGATTTATTGCACCAAATCCAAATCTTTTTATCGGTTTTATGTGTGAATTAAATGGAAGGGTTACTTCACAATCACAATCG
>CAZJDA010000108.1:0-7732 GCA_964544705.1 uncultured Bacteroidales bacterium | reverse complement strand
TATTTTCAAATAAGTGTTGCCAATTCATTATGGGCGCAAGAAGATTTTGATTTCCGCGATGAATATTTTAAGCTTATAAAAAAATATTACCAAGCGGCTTTAGATTATTTAGATTTTAAGAACAACCCAGAAAAAGCAAGGAAAACAATCAATAAATGGGTGGAAAAAGCTACCAAAGGAAAAATTGAAGACCTGATTCCTCCAAAAGGTGTGAATGAACTTACTAGATTGGTACTTACCAATGCCATTTATTTTAAAGCAGAATGGAAAGACCAATTTAAAGAAAAACTTACCAAAGAAGATATTTTTTATGCAGATAATAACAAAGAGATCAAGACGCCTTTTATGAATCAAAAATCGAGGATGAAATACATTGAAGATGAAAGCTTCAAAGCTATAGAGCTTCCCTACAAAGGCAGGATGGTTTCTATGGTTATCGTTCTTCCCAATAAAAAGGGAGACATGAAAGCATTTGAAAAACAATTGAATATTCTCAATTATAATAGCAAGCTAAAAGAGATGCAATACGAAACGGTTCAATTATCCATGCCGAAATTCTCATTTTCATCTAACTATAACCTAACCGGCAACCTAAAACAACTTGGTATTAAAGAAGCTTTTAGTAAAAACGCCAATTTTTCTGACATGACAGGGGAGCCTAATGTAAGGATAGACCGGGTATTTCACAAAACTTTTATTAAAGTAAACGAAACCGGTACTGAAGCTGCAGCAGCTACTGCCGTGGTAATGATGGAAAAAACAGCAGCTCCGCCTTCTGATAAAAAAATCTTTAAAGCAGACCATCCTTTTATTTTCTTCATAAAAGACAATAAAAGTGGCTCAATACTCTTTGCAGGAAGGGTAATGGAGCCTGGGGAATAATAGAAGTTACTATTTATAATTATTTTTAACTTTCAGAAACATCTCCTTTGGGTTATCAAACACTTGGTAACACAAAGGAGATGTTTCTTTAGTTGCTGCCAGGGAAACAATAAGCTGTGTTATGATGTTTTTTTTGAACCACATAAGGACACATGAGGTTCATATAAGGTTTGTTTCGTAGGCTTAAATGCATCTTCTGAAAGGCATATCGGTAAATAGCGCTTAAATAAAAACGAGCTTATCAACTATTTGCCATTTCTTTGGCCAATAAATCGCAGATGGAATTCTCAAAATGGTTGGAATGGCCTTTAACCCATTTTAATTCAATATATTTTCTTTGGGTGAGTTGGTCAACTTGTTTCCAAAAGGCTATATTTTTTACCTTTTCACCATTACAGGTAAGCCAATCATTCAATTTCCACATAGGAAGCCACTCTGTTATACCCTTAACTACGTAAACACTATCGGTAATGATCCTGTATTCATCCTTATGCTCCAGTAGCTCCATTGCCTTTATTGCTGCCTGTAGCTCAATAAGGCTGCTTTTACCAAGGTTGGAATGGTATGTGTATGAATTATAGTTGTCTTCTGTATCTTTTATCAATACAGCATAACCTCCTTTTTTTTTCTGGTGCGAATAGCTCCCGTCAGTATATGCTTCTGTTAACCTCCTGCTAGAATGTTCTTGAATATCAAAAAAATATTCTCCCCCTCTCCTATCGTAAATAATAATCTTATCCCTATCGCGGTAAGAAGTAACCGGTTTATTATCCATGATGACAAATGGTAATTCAAAGCCAGGGTAAAAAGTATCCATCCTTTTATTGACAAGCATTTTTTTAAATTGTTGGAAATTGCTTTCCAAAAGCTTGCCTACTTTGTTCTTGGTAGTTATTTCTAATGACTTCTCATGGGGATTATAGTAGCAATAAGCTATAGTATCATTGCCAATGATGCTAATCTTGTAAAAATCACTGGTTTTCTCTTCAATAACAAGTTTTAATATATGGTTGGTAATTTTTTTCAATTTCCCAGGTAGTTTTTAATCTCTTTTGATGCTTTTTTCCAATACATGAAACTTTCTGTAACAAATCCTTGCAATCTTTTTTTATTAGGATTCTCTTTTGCACCGGCATTAATGATCTTCATGTTCTCAAAAACGGTGTTCATTCCAAGATAAAACATCGAAGGCTTAATGGCATGGGCTGCGGAAGACAATTCTTCCCAATTTTCATTCTCAAGATGGGTTTGAAGTTCTTCCATCTGTTGGGGCAATATTTCCAGGTAGGAATTCAAAAGCGCGTTCATCTTTTCTCTGTTACCTTGATTCATTTTCTCTAAGTTGGTAAGGTCTATATATTGGAATTCTTTAGTACTATCATGATACATTTTCTGTGTTGCTCTTATTTCCTTTTCTTTTTGAATGGCGATGGTTGTTTCTTTGTGTGACTTGCCAATACATTTAAATGTTTTCATATCAACTATTTCACCATTTCTAATTTTGGATGCAATATATTTACATGTATAAAATTTTATGATCCGGTAAATATCTGTGGGATTAAAAGGCTTAACCACGTACTCGTTAACACCCAAAGCAAAGCACCGTTCCTTTTCATGATGCATGGCATGCGCTGACATGGCAATAATAGGAATTTTGTTTTGTGGATGAGGGAATTTTTGCCTAATGTTTTTTATAGCCTGGTAGCCATCCATCACGGGCATTTGCAAATCCATCAAAACAAGGTTATATGGGTTTACTTTAAGTTTTTCAAGGGCAATTCTACCGTTTTCTGCAGCATCTATCTCTATCGCTTCATTCCACGACATAATCGTTTCATAAGCCAGGTGCCGGTTGAGTTTATTATCTTCTACAAGGAGTATTTTTAAAGCATGCGGATGGCAGTCTTTAAGCTCACAATCAAATTTGTATACGGCTTTTTTCGTAAGAGATTCTGTAGCTTTCTCAAAATTAAAACTAATCCAAAATTTTGTTCCTTTATTTACTTCACTTGTAAAAGATATTGAACCATCCATAAGTTCTACAAGGTTTTTTACGATAGTAAGCCCCAAGCCCGTCCCCCCGTATTGTCTTGTAGTACTATCCTCGGCTTGATGATAGCTTTCAAATATCTTTTCTTTCTTACCATCTGCAATACCAATACCATTGTCAATTACTTCAAAAATGATATTACTATAACTTTCGGCTTGCTCTTTCAGCTTGGCATTAATTTCTACCTTGCCACCCGGTTCTGTGAATTTAACGGCATTATTTCCTAAATTAATTAATATTTGGCTAAGCCTGTATGGGTCTCCTATGTAATAGCCCATTATTTTGTTGTCAATATCATATACCAAGTTTACATTTTTTTCTAATGCTTTAATATTGATTGTGCTAACAACCTTTTGTACAGTTTCTGCAATATTAAAAGTGGTTTTTTCTATGGTAAGCTTCCCAGCTTCTATTTTTGAGAAATCCAAGATATCGTTAATAATAACCATGAGGTTCTCGCTTGAGTGCTTTATGTTTTTGAAGTAATTGATATATTGCTTTTTTAATTTTGTTCCTTCAGGCAAGTTGAGCAATAAATTGTTGAAGCCAATGATTGCATTTAATGGGGTGCGTATCTCGTGGCTTGTATTGGCAATAAAAGTTTCCTTGAATTTGGTGGCTTCTTGTATCTTTACGTAAGCTTCTTCCAATTCTTCGTTTTGCCTGTTAAGTTCTTGGGTTCGCTCATAGACTTTTTTCTCCAAACTTTTATTGAGTTGATGCAGATATTTTGTGCGTATAGAAATATAAAGATAAACCATTGCTATAATCAAAATAACCAGGCCAATATAAAACCAGGTTGTTTGCCAATAAGGTTCTTTAACAGAAAATTTAAAAATAGCCGGTTCGCTCCATGTGCTCTCATTAGCAGAAGCTTTTACCATGAAGGTATAATCACCGGGAGGAATATTGGTGTAAGTAGCAAAGGTGTTTTTGATTATTGGCAACCATTCTTCATCAAGCCCTTCAAGTTTATAAGTATATTTTACTTTGCCAGGATTTTCTAAATAAATGCCGGCAAACTCAAAGGTAAGATTATTGTTTTTGTGGTTGAGCTCTAAGTTGAAAGGAAGCCTGTAATAACCGTATAAAGAATCCACAAATTCTTTCCATTGTGTTTTCCTATAAGATAGTTGTACTTCTGTAATATGTGTTGTTGGGTTTATGGTATCGGCTTTAAGATAATCGGGATCAAGCACCGTAACGCCATTAATGGTGCCAATCCAAATTTGGCCTAAGGTGTCAAAATCAATGGCATTATGGTTGCATTCTATGGAGGTAAATCCATCTTCGGCAGTAAACGACTTAATTACTTCAATATTCCCGCTTTTATCTGTCTCAACCATGTCAAGGCCTTTTTCGGAGCCAACCCATAACATACCTTTTTGATCAAACTTCATTAAATAAATAACATTGGAAAGCAAGCCACTATTTGTTGAATAATTCTTAAAAGTATTCCCGTTAAAAACACTTATACCATTGTCCGTACCAATAAAAATATTGCCATAAGGCCCTTCAACAATGGTAGAGATACTGTTATTTACAAGGCCGTCCAAGGTATTGTAATTAATTAAGGTTGTTTCATAAACAAGGATATAAAAGCCACTGGAGGTGGCAAAATAAAGTTTTCCATCACTTGCTTGGAAAATATCCCAAACAACATCGGATTGAAAATTGGTGTAATGGTGATAGCTTTTAAATTTAGTGCCATCGTATTTGATTGCCCCGTGGTTTTTTGTGCCAATCCAAATATTCCCTTCAAAATCTTCTAAAAGTGAAATTACGTCTTTCTCTTTAAGGCTATCTGGCAATATTTGGGTAAAATCTCCATCAGAATATTTTGTAATGCCATTTTGCCCGCCTATCCATAAATCATTGCTTTGTGTTTCTATGATGTCGTTGATGAAGTGAGAAGTAAGCCCATCCTTTTCCTTAAATAGTTTGTAAGAATCATCTTTAAATGATAGCAAGCCGTGGGCATCAGTACCAAACCATTTGTTATGATTTCTATCAATTAATAATGACATAATAACATTGTAATCCGATCCATTGATTTCCGGCCTATAATGTCTAAAGAGAAACCCTTGGAATAAAGCAACGCCTCCTCCATCCAACCCAATCCATACATTTTCGCTTTTGTCAATATGGATGCTGTTTACATATTTCGATTTCAACCCATTTTTTCCCGAAATATGTAAAACATTTCCATCATTTATTTTAAAAACCCCCAAACCGTTTGTACCAATCCACAAACTACTATCGTAACTCTCCCTGATAGTTGTGATATAAGCTTTCTTTAAACCGGGATGGGAAACCGGGACAGATCCATTATCGCTCATCTTAAATAAACCATCAACAGTTCCAATCCAAGTAGTGCCGGAATGATCCGTGAAAATATCGCTAATCGTTGTGTAGGTGAGGTTTCTATCTTCAACCTGGAATAATGAATCGTTGTTAGAAACATACATTCCCCTGAATGCACTTGCCAAGAGCTGTTCATCCTTGTATAAAATGGAATAAAAAGCCCTTTTTTCACGAAAAGGGAATGTTGTTTGCCCGCTTTTGGTGTTGTATTTAAAAATTCCTTTAGCAGTTGCGATCCAAATAACGTCTTCTTTCCCACAGGTAAAATCCAGCACCTGGACGTTTTTTGTGAGCGTATCAGGAGATATAAAAGTTACTCCATCAAATATAACATACCCTTTATCGGTTCCAATAAATATATGTCCATCTTTGGTAGGGTACAAACTATTTATCCTGTTGTCCGGCAAAACATTATCTGATGAATAGTAGGTAACATCAATTCCATTGTAAACTGTAATACCAGCGTATTCAGTGCCTACCCAGAGATTCCCGAGATTATCTATACATAAATCCGTAACTTGTGATTGAGATAACCCATCTTTAACACCAAAATATTTAAAGTTATATTCTTGTGAAATTATATCACCACAAGTAATTAGGAGTAAAAGAGATACGTAAAAATACTTCCGCAACATGATAACCTTTTTACAACTATGCAAGATAATAAAAAAAATTGAATTGACTGAATAAGAAATAGTAAACATGAAGAAACTTTCGATTTCTATGGGATTGTTGCGTATTTCTAAGGTAACCTTATAGGATTATCAATAAATTAGAACGTAATTGAAGCCTTTATTTAATTTCCTTTTCTGTTTGGGTATTCACATATAACACATTACTCAGGTTATCAAGGCCATCGAAGATATGAATACCTTTTTCAAAGATGTCTTCGTTTTTAAAACCAATGATTGTTAAGTCAGCATCTTCTGATTTTTCATTGATAATGCTTTTGATGTTCTCATCGGGTTTTTGAGCGATAAACTTAATATTTTTTGGAGAAATTGGTAATCGTCCAGATTTTATGAGTTCTATCAGTTTGTTTTGTTTGTCTGTGATCTGCTCTTCGGGATAAACGGCAAATATCTTAATATGAGCTTTTCGCCAATCAGGATGTCCCAACATAATGTAACTAAGTAAGATCATCAAATTAGCATTCTCGTAGTGAGAAGATTGAATCCATACATGGATTTCTTTTTTATACCCAAACCCTTTAACGGTACTTCCCAGGATATAAACGTCAAATTTTTTTGATTTAATGATATTGAAATTGTCAACGATATATTCAAAATTACTAGGATTATCCCTGTTATATTCAAAAAGTATAGAATTATTAGGTTTCCCGGATACGCCGGGTAATTGGATTACCTGTGCAATGGCCGAGGTATAAGAAGGGCTTATGATGGTATCAAGAAAAACTTTGCTTTTACTATCTTCAGCAATTTTTATAAGCTTTTGCTTGATCTTTTGCGATTCTTTGATGGTATCTTTGGAAAGAAATCCTAAAATCAGGTGGATGTAAGTTCCAAAACCATATCGATAAGATATCCACCTGAGCAGGTCAAAAGCTGCAAAACGTTTTAGTGAATCGGCAGAGATGCATACAACGGAAGGCCTCCAAGTTTCTTCAGTTTCCTCGCTATCGGATTTCTGAAGGTAAACATGCAGGGCACGGCTCAATTGAAATATGGCTCCTTTAAACAACCTCGCAAGCCCTTTTCTCTCAGGATTATTGGTGCTTACCAAAACATAAATAACCGCCATTATAATTAAAGACAATACGGCATAAGGCATATTCATCTTGAACATGAGCCAAATACTAAGCAATGCGCCTAGTAAAGAAAAATACCATTTCGACTTAAAAGTAGGCCTATAGGAGGGATCAGCAGCAAAATGTTCAAGAAAAGAAATCGTACAAATAGCTCCATAGGTTACCATAAAAAACATGGATATGATCTCTGCAATAAAGTTTACACTTCCTATAGCAACAAAAAATAAGGCAATAACAGAAGTGATGATAGAGGCATTAATAGGTTCATTGTCCTTGGCTTTTCCTCTTGCTAACCATCCATCTATGCTTTGTTGATAAAATATCCTGTTTTCTCCCAAGGCTTGTAGAGTACGAGGTGCAATAATCACCGAGCCAAGCGCAGAAGATACTGTTGCGCATGCAAGTCCTATGGGAATAATGGGCCCCCAAATGGCTATTTTGCTCATGATCAGTTGGTCGCTGGCCAAGTCTTCTGGACTTGCAGAATGTATCATTTTAAAAGCAGCGGCAATATATACAATAATTCCCACAACGGTTGCCAAAAGTGTTCCCAGTGGAATGGATTTTTTGGGATCGCGCAAATCCCCGGAAAGCCCTAAGCCTGCCGCTATCCCGGTAAAAGCAGGAAATATAATCGTAAACACATAAAAAAAGTTGTCGTTATTGGG
>CAZJDA010000107.1:0-8114 GCA_964544705.1 uncultured Bacteroidales bacterium | reverse complement strand
TTTTTACTACCCTCAATGGTTTATTTCCAATATTCAATTCTATCGAAGAATTTTGCGGCTCAAATACCGATGATGGAAATGCCACATATCATAATAACACTTTTGACATCATGACATTTAGGGATTACAATATAACTAAAGTTGCAGATGATAACGGAGTAGAAAAAGAACTTGCATGTAACGAAAGATATTACATCCCATCGGAGATTACGTGGTTGCTGAAAACGCTTGGATTCACAAAAATTGAGATTTTTGGAGCAAAACTTGGGGCTTTTTCCCGAGAAGATAAATTAACAACGGATGATTTTGAAATGTTAGTAATTGCAGAAAGATAGCAAAATGAAATCAATAGAAGAGAGCGTTGTAATTGCAATGGATGGTTCAGATAAAGAGCTTTTTCCATTTTTACCTTATATACTGCAAGACATTTGGGAAATCGGGGCCGACCCGGATGCAATAATAAAACTGATCAAAAAATATTGCAACAAGATAACTGAATTAAAAGTTCTTGATTTGGGATGTGGTAAAGGTGCTGTTTCTGTTAAAATATCGCAAAAACTTGGATGTACTTGCTATGGAATTGATGCAATTCCTGAGTTTGTTGAAATTGCACAACAAAAAGCTACAGAATTTAATGTAAATCACCTGTGTATATTTGAGAAGGGAGATATAAGAGAAAAAGTAAAAGAATTGTCAGGTTTCGATGTGGTAATACTTGGTGCAATCGGACCTGTATTTGGTAATTATTTTTCAACTCTGTCAACCTTGGCAAAGTGTATAAATGAAAATGGAATTTTTATTATTGATGATGCTTACATAAATGACAATAGTGATTTCAATCATCCCTTAATGTTTAAGAAATCCGATATATTGCAGCAGATAGAAAAAACGGAAATGGTACTTGTTGAAAATGACATTATGGATAGGGACGACATTGTAGATTCTGACGATTTTATTTTCGATAATTTAAAAAAGAGATGCCAAGAGTTGATTGAAAAGTATCCGATAAACAAAAACTATTTCTCGATTATATAAGAAAACAAGAAATTGAAAATGATGTTCTTGAAAATAAAGTAATCGGTACGACTTTCGTGATTAAGAAAAAATAGATATAAAAAATGCACGAAAATAATTAGGGATCAATCACAGCATGATCCGGGGGACTCTACTATGATTACCCATGTATTAAACCAACCTAAAGGCAACGGATTGCGCAGGTGTGCATTTTCAATTTTTAGTTTTTAGACATTTTTAGACATTCTCAATCAAAATAATTTCATGAAGATTAAGATGAACTTTATGAGTAACAACGTCTGCTAATATATAGGAATATGAGCGGTCTGCAAAGCCTATTCTGCAATAGCAAAAACCCAGAGAGTATTCCGTGTTGAATCGTTGATAAATTTAAAAGGGTAAAAACGAAATCCTGGTGGTTGCTATGCACTTAACAACGATTATAGAAGCCCGCTAATCCCAATCCATATCAAAACCAAAACCATGCATTCCTATATCATGATTTCTTGTTGTAGTAAGTCCACAATGTTTGTAGTAGCTACTTTAATATCTTTATAGTAGTTAGTATAAGAGGTTTATAGTAACTGGTTCAAATTGCTTGTAGTAGGTACTCCATAAACTTTGCTGTAAGCAGTAACTTGCAATCCTCAATTATTGGCAATTGAAAATCGTCAATTTTTTGCAAAAGTAAATCACCACTTATAAGAAAAAAATAGATTTATGATAAATAATCATAATTATTTTGTAGTTCTGGATAGTGATATATGGGAAGAAATTGATAACCATATATAGCAAAAAAATATATTTTATAGTTACAATGGGCATTCCCGGGCAAAAAACAGTTGTGCTATAATAGATATAAACACCATGTTGTTATGGATAGAATAACTTGGTATAAATGCAATGTGTTTATGGAGATGTTAGCGTTCATTGTAAAAAGAGACCGCAGACTTCTACTTCAAGAGAAAAATTATCATAACTATGAATAAGATAATAACAAAATCGAAGAATTTTAATTATGAGTAACTCAAAAATATCCATTCGTTTCTTTGACGACCGTGAAGTACGCGCTATTTGGGATGAAGAAAAAGCCAAGTGGTGGTTTTCGGTGTTGGATATTGTTTCAGTGCTTACCGATCAAGACGACTATACAAAAACCCGCAATTATTGGAAATACCTTAAAGCAAAGTTAAAGAAAGAAAAAAGCCAAGTGGTTAGTGCTACTACCCAGTTGAAGTTTCTTGCTCCAGACGGAAAAAGACGTTTTGCTGATATGTTAGATTACAAAGGCATAATTGCATTAGGTAAAGAGTTCCCTGGAAAAAAAGCAAACCGGTTTATTGAATGGTTTACATACAGTGATGAGAGTATAGACGGAAAAAGTAAAACAAAAGCATATGCCTTATTTGAAAGTTCGTTTATCGAAAGCATTGAAGTTGGGACAACCAAAGGCTTGCAACAATTACATGCGTATTTGTTTGGAGGACTGTATGATTTTGCGGGACAAATCAGACAAAAGAATATTTCAAAAGGAGGTTTTCAATTTGCTGTATCACGCTTTTTAGGCGATACATTAAAGCAAATAGAAGCAATGCCTGAAAATACATTTGACGAAATCGTAAACAAATATATTGAAATGAACATTGCACACCCTTTTATGGAAGGTAACGGCAGATGTACACGAATATGGTTGGATTTGATGCTAAAAAGACGCCTTAAAAAATGTGTTGATTGGAGTAAAATAAGTAAACGAGACTATATGAATGCAATGATGCTAAGCCCAACAAAAAGTACTATTCTAAAGACTCTATTGAAAAATGCACTCACTTTCAAAATAGATGACCGTGAAATGTTTATAAAAGGGATTGACTATTCCTATTATTATGAAGAAAATGAATGACCGATAAAAAACAACGAAACGCTAACAAAGGCTAAAATCAAGCGGGCGGAAAGTGCTAATTTAAAGGATATTACAACTAATAAACTTTATCGCAAGTTGAAAGTGAAGTGCTCCGAAATGCCCGCCAGCTTTTAGCCTCAAACGTTTGGCAAACATGGTAAAGAAACAACCTTAACAATTATTAACATAAAAAAAACATTATGAAACACACAAACAAATTTTTAGCAATCTTTATAGCAAGTATCATAGCCATCAGCTTTGCGGCCTGCACAAAGGATGACAACGATGATGACGATAATGATGATGATAGCAACCAAACACCTACCTGCACAATATCGAGTCCTGCTGATGGTGATGAGATTACCCAGGGAAATACTGTCACTATCTCAGTAGAAGCAGACGATAGCGACGGCAGCATAGCAGAAGTGCGCTTCTATATTGACGGGGTGGGCAAAGGCTCTGCCAATAGCTTCCCTTATAATTATGAGTGGATAACCACCGAGGAAGAAATAGGGAGCCACACCATTAAGGCAGAAGCAAAAGACAATGCCGGCGCCACAAAAACAGACGAGATTACTGTTGCGATTGTTTCAAGCGGCGGCGGCGGTACTTTTACCGACCCACGTGACGGCAAGGTTTACCAAACCGTAACCATTGGCAACCAAGAATGGATGGCAGAAAACCTTGCTTATGAACCCAGCAGTGGTAATTACTGGGCATACGATAACAACAACAGCAATGTGGAAACTTATGGTTACCTGTACGACTGGGAAACAGCCTGTGATGTTTGCCCTGATGGTTGGCATTTGCCCACTGATGCAGAATGGACAGAGTTAACCGATTATCTTGGAGGGTCAAGCGTTGCCGGCGGAAAACTAAAAGCTACAGGAACTATTGAAGCAGGAACTGGCCTGTGGGTTGACCCAAACACCGGAGCTACTAACGAAACAGGTTTTACAGCCCTTCCGAGTGGCTTTCATGCCCCTGATGGAACGTTCGGCCACCTTAGCCGCTTTGGTTACTACTGGACTTCTACTGAATATGATGCCGGTCTCGCCTTGTTTCGATCCTTATTATACGAGGCAGGCGAATTAGGCAGGGACTATGATGAAGAGGAATTGGGTTTTTCTGTGCGTTGTTTGAAGGATTAATTTATTCGATTCATTTGATTATTTACCGCTTAGCGGCCGATTTTTTTTGAAAAATGGCACTCTATAACGAACTTCCGGTTTACCCCGTTAAATAGCTTCGCTAAGTCATAGACTTATTTAACGGGGTGAATAAAGCGACTTACGATTTGCTTTGGCTATATTCCAGTTTACCCTGTTAAATAAGGCGTAGCCTTACACAAAGTGGATTTAACAGTGTGAACAAAAGAGTTTAACGTGGTCGAAAACTTGAAGAAAGAAATAAAATGAACAAATAAAACCAACGAAACGCCAATAGTCCGTATATGCAAGTGGGGTGGATTACGTTATCCGAGGATAGTAGATCGCATCAACTTTCTGCCTCGGCAGATAGGAAAGCAGCCCATACTCCCCACCTGCACATACGGCAAAACGTTTACCTTGCATATTAATAAAAATTAAAGCAACATCAATATTATAAAATTCGTACCTTTGGGATAAATATTAAATTGAGAAAATATGTTGACAAAAACCAGGCAAGAATATTAAAAACTCAAGTCCGTTCAGGAAAAATTGTACCCGAAATTAACAAAGAAAATATTAGAGAACTAATTGAAGGAAATTACAGAATCATTTATAAAATAGTGCAAGATAATCGCATAGACATTTTGACAATCCATCATTCTGCAAGAGACTTGTCAAGAAGAAAAATTGAATAAATACGCAAGGTAATATATATTAATATGAGCGGTCTACAAAGCCTGTTGCGCCAAAGCGGAAACCCAGCGAGTACTCCATGCTTGCCCTGTTGAATCGTTGATAAATTCAAAAGGGTAATAACGAATTTTTGATTTTCAGTTTACCTGGCACTTTTTGAACCGGAATACCTGTCATAAATACTCCGAAATACGTGGCACTGTTCGGGGCGAAATATCCAAAAGGAAAAGGCTTATTCAATTCATATATAACATGGTTTTAGTTGTTGTTTTTGTGCAACGGTTTATAAAAAATGTTGTTTTTGCCAGTTTTGTTTTTTATTTTTGATGAATAATGGATATAAACACAATGTTGTTATGGATAAAATAGTTAGTATAAATACAATTGTGTTTATGGAGATGTTACCGTTCATTGTAAAAAAAAGTATCCACCAGAAATGATGTTTTACTATCTTTGCTGAAAATATCCTGATATGATAGAACAACACAACGTCGAATGGAAAGAAATATGGAAAAATGAGTGTCTGAAATGGATATGTGGTTTTGCAAATGCGCAGGGAGGAAAACTGATTATTGGCAAAAATGATAATGGAGAAATTGTTGGTGTTGAAAATCATAATAAACTGTTGGAAGAAATTCCAAACAAAATCCAAAATCACTTAGGCATTATTTGTGACATTAACCTTCATGAAAAGCAAGGGAAGCATTACATCGAAATAGTTGTAAAACCTTATGACATTGCTATATCATACCAGGGAAAATATCATTACAGAAGTGGAAGCACAAAGCAAGAGTTGAAAGGCAATGCCCTGAATGAATTTCTACTGAAAAAATCCGGCAGAACATGGGATGATGTAGTTGAATTAAGAGCAAGTCTTGAAGAAATTGGCCCGGAAGCCATTAAAGCTTTTAAAAAAGCGGCATCACAAAGCAAAAGACTACCATTCATTGAAGAAGAAAACAACATCTCAAATATTCTTGAAAACCTTTTGCTCGTTGAAAAGGAAAATTTAAAACGTGCCGGAATTTTACTTTTCGGAAAGAATCCATGTCGGTTTTTTATAAATGCTTTTGTGAAAATCGGACGTTTTGGTAAATCTGATGACGACCTGCTTTTTCAGGAAGTTATTGAATCAAACATCTTTGAACTTGCTGATAAAACCCTGGGAGTTTTAGACAGGAAGTTTTTAATTTCTCCTGTTTCATATGAAGGCTTGCATCGCATCGAAAACTGGGAATACCCATATAAAGCTGTTCGCGAAGCAATTATAAACGCAATTGTTCACCGTACCTATACCGGAGCACCGATTCAAATTAGCGTATATGACGATAAAATAATCATCTGGAATGAAGGAAAACTTCCTGAAGGTTTTACTATTGAAAACTTAAAGAAACAACATTCATCAAAGCCATACAATCCCTTAATAGCTTCTGTATTTTTCAAAGGTGGTTTAATTGAGGCTTGGGGACGAGGCACAATAAATATCATAAATGAATGTTTAGATGCAAATTTACCTGAACCAAAATTTGCATCAGAATTTGGTGGAATTTCAGTGACGCTTTATAAAGATAAATATACTCAAGATAATTTAGAAAAACTTGGACTGAATGAGCGTCAAATAAAAGCAGTTTTATTTGTTAAAGAAAAAGGGGAAATTACAAATAAGGAATATCAAGAATTGGTTGAAGTTGCAAGAATGACTGCAACAAGAGATTTAAAAGAGCTGGTTGAAAAAGACATTTTAAAATCTTCTGGCACAAAAGGAGCTGGTTCATTTTATAAACTGTAAATTGCATCATAATTGCACCAATTGCATCATAATTGCACCATTATTGAATCATTTGCACCATTGAATATTGGAGAAAAGAAAGGAACTAAGTATAAGTTAAATTATGACGGATAAATGACGGATAAATGGCGGATATTTTTCCATATTGGCGGATAAATGGCGGAAATAAAAACAACGAAACGGTAACAGGCGGTCATACACCATGCGGCGGCTGATTTGGTAATTAAACTGAACATCATTAAATTAGCGGTGTGGTGGAGCTAAAAGGATGCGGGGAGTGATGCCGCACAGTGTATACCGCCCACCGTTGTGTGGCATAGTAAGTAAACCCTGGAACATTGACAGGTAATAAAAAAGACTGATGATTTTTTTGTATCTTGCAAAGAAAATTAATTTGATATGAGAACAAATGATATAATAAAAGAAATTCAAAGATTACCGATTTCCAAAAGGATATATGTGGTCGAGAAAATTATCCACTCAATTAGGACACAGGAGGATAAAAATGTGATGAAAAAAGCTGCCGATACATTATATGCTGATTACAAAACGGATAATGAATTGACCGCATTTACCAACCTTGATTTTGTAGATTTTTATGAAGCAAAATGAAGTTTGGTTAATAAACCTTGACCCGACAATTGGAGCGGAGATTAAAAAGACCCGACCTGCAATTATCGTAAATGACAACGCGTTAGGTAAACTACCCCTAAAAATCATCGTTCCGATAACTGATTGGAAAGACCGATATGAGATAGCTCCTTGGATGATTAAGATTGAGCCGAACAGTAAAAATGGACTGACAAAAGAATCTTCGGCAGACTGTTTTCAAGTGCGTTCAGTATCACAGGATAGATTTGTAAAACGACTTGGAGAATTATCGGATTCGATTATGGATGAAATACGGATTGGATTATCAAAAGTATTTTCGATTGATACTGAATAAACTACGCCACACAACACGCAATAGAAAACAGTTGGGGTTCAGTGGTTTACGAGGTTTTGGTTCTCGCACCAGCGTTTTCCTCGGTAGATAAGGACTCAGTCCGAAAACCCAACCGTTTCATTTTGTAAAACGTTACCAATATTTTTAAATTATTTGCAATTGTATTCGTTTTAATTTTCCTGCCCTCTTTTATCAAGTGGCTTTTGATATTTTCTGAGAACAAGACCTTATAGAGCATTTCTTTCACTTCACTCCGGGTAATGGCTTCATTAAACTCGGATATGAATAAAAAAAACCTTAGTTAGTCTTTGCAAGAAAACGCCAAATACTGCGTTATACTCGTTTTTGAAACAGTCATCCCGAACAATTCTGTCGGGACTCCTTGGTTTCAAAAACTTCGAAAGCCTTGTCTTTAACGTTTTCTTATCAAAGACTGAAAAAGTGGAGTTTTCGTGCAGCCACTAGTTAATTTCTGGAAGAAGCATTTTTGGCCACCGTAGCACAAATGTAGCACAAATTTTGGGAAATAAAAACGCAACTACTTAAATATTAGATAGTTGCGTTTTAAATTGTCGGAGTGGCAGGACTCGAACCTGCGACCACTTGCACCCCATGCAAGTA
>CAZJDA010000106.1:6996-8222 GCA_964544705.1 uncultured Bacteroidales bacterium | reverse complement strand
GACGATAATTTATAAATTTGCGACATGATAAACTACGATAGGTCAGGAGTTCTGAGATTATAGAGCTATTGATTTGGATAAAAACAAAAGGAATTGGTGGTCTTTGTGATTGATTTGATGTTTGACAAACCCATGAATAAGAAAGAAAGACTTAGCAAATTAAAGGATTTGGGATGGACAGACAAGGATATTTACGAACTGAGTTTCTTGGGTGGATTACAAAGAGGAATGATTCAAGTTATAAAAGGTTTTGAATTGGAATTTGATTTTTGAGTTGAAAAATTTATAAATTATCTCTATCTTTATGCAAGTTTAAACTCTTAAAAATCATTTATTATGGCAAAACAAAATGTTCATAGCAATGCCCCGGCTGGAGCAGTATACGGCCTGGGATTTATTGGAGCTGCTATTTATTTTATTTCCAATGCAACAACTTTTTGGATTGGTGTTCTTGGCTTTTTGAAAGCCCTTGTATGGCCAGCGTTCCTAGTTTACGAAGCGTTTAAATATTTGGGCGCTTAAGTAATTCAAAACAAATCAACGAATACAGGATGGTTAGGTTAGGCTTAGCTACTGAAAAAGCTAAAAAAAGGAGTTGGGTTAGCAACTCCTTTTTTTTTGATCATTAGTGTAAGTGAATTTTCCTTACCAGTATCCGGTCTTCAATAAATAGTTTTATAAAATACATTCCACTTTCCAATGATTGTGAATAGGTGCATTCATGTGCATTCACATCCTTTTCATCAACTATTATTCCTGCAATACTTACTATTTGTATTTTTTCGATAACTTTGGCAGAGTTTATATGGATCATATCTTTTGCCGGGTTAGGATACAAGTCAATATGGATTACTTCTACTTCCTCAACAGCTTCAGGTTGGGCCATATAAACCATCTCACTAATATCCTCGCCATCAATAGTTATGGTTCCATTTGTGTCTTTATAATCTGTTGCAGAAACGACATAATTATAAGTACCGTTGATGGTATCAAATCTTGCAATACCATTATTGTCAGTAACCAAGTTATGCAGTCCTACCTCGATTTCTGCCCCTGCAATTGGTGTAGAATCATCAATATCTATAACATTAAAAGTAAGGGTGTACGTAGGATGAGGAACTGGAGTTAGCTGTACATCTTCAGTAACATTGCTACCTGCTACATCCACATTACCACTACCATCTTGGTAGCCTGAAGCTGTTACTGTGTAAGGATAAGAACCGTCT
>CAZJDA010000106.1:0-6896 GCA_964544705.1 uncultured Bacteroidales bacterium | reverse complement strand
TCCATGTCGATAGAAGCTACACCCGATGCATCCGTGGTCAACACGTTGCTGTTAACGGTAATCTCTGCTCCTTGTATGGGATCGGAAGTGTTGGCATCCGTTACATTAAAAGTAACGGTATAAGTAGGAGGAGGAACAGGAGTTAGCTGTACATCTTCAGTAACATTGCTACCTGCTACATCCACATTCCCACTACCATCTTGGTAGCCTGAAGCTGTTACTGTGTATGGATAAGAACCGTCTTCCATGTCGATAGAAGCTACACCCGATGCATCCGTGGTCAACACGTTGCTGTTAATGGTAATCTCTGCTCCTTGTATGGGATCGGAAGTGCCGGCATCAGTTACATTGAAAGTAATAGTATATGTTGGCACTTGTGCTAATGCAATATCGATTGTAGCAGGCGAATTTACAACAGAAACACTCCCAACACTATCAATATACCCGTCAGCACTGACAGTATAATTATAATTGCCGTTTTCCAGGTCAATGTTAGCTACTCCTGTATTATCAGTATAAATGCTATCATTATTGATGTTGATCTTTGCATTTTCAATAGGATTGGCTGTTGCTTCATCAATCACATTAAAAGTAACCGTGTAAGTGGGTGCAACGGTGTATTTTAACGGCCCGGTAATATAATCTATATACACAGCGGCTTGGTTTGTGCAAGAAGCTGCAATGGCTATGTAGTAATTATTACCTGCAAGGGCATCGAGGTCTACTTCATAGCGTGTCCAATTACCCACAAGGGTGAAATTTGATCCGGAAACATCATTCCAGGTTACTTTGTCGTTAGAATACATAAGTTTCATACTAGGATTGTTCTCTGGCCAAGAAGTATAAGCATAAAATACGATTTTGTCTCCAGTATTAATATCCAATTTTGGTGTTACGAGTTTTTCTTCTGAAAAAGCGCTCATATTGTAATAATAAGCACTTGAATCTTGGTGGTAAGAAGACAGTTCTGTCTTATGCCATTGCCAACTTGAACTAACAATTGTATCCCAGTTAGTTGGTGGGAAACCCGGGTTCTCAAAAGACTCATGAAGTTGATCGGTGTGCAAAGCAAAAAAATCTATGCTTGAGCTGTCATTAGAATTATCAGGGTCAGTAGTACTATTAGGGTTGGATGTATTTACTTCCAAATTATATTCTGTAGTAGCCCAGGAGAAGTTATAGCTTCCAATTGTAACTTCTTCAGTGGCTCCGCTGGCTAATACACCGCTCCAATTAAAGGTTGTTTGTGATGTTGAATTCACCGCCCATTCTATATCAACTGAAGTTAAATCGTTTGACCCGTAATTTTTAAGTTTTACGATAATATCTTTGTTGCCTTCGTTGATATCGCCATTTGGTTGCACTATGGAATCAATACCTGCATCATTTTCCGGAAGAAAAACATTGGGATGTAAAACATCGTCCAGGTATATATTGCCCCAATTATAGGTTTTCCCTTTTATGGCCAGGTAGTAATCATTTCCTCCTATAGCCTCCAAAGGGCAAGTATACCTTTGGTAACTCTCAGTTAAAGTGAAAGTATCAATTGGAGTAAAACTTGTTCCATCAGGTGAGTATTCTATAAATATTGTATCAGGATAACTAAGTGAGTATTTCCTGGCAAAAAATGAAATAAATCCATTGTTGTTAATGATAAGCAATGGGGTAATTAATCTTGACACGGAGTGTACTGTAGTACCTTGAGTGCCCATTAATGCTGCACAATAATCGCCGTTGTATGCGTCTAAGGAATTGTGCTCCCATGAATTTCCTGAAATAGTTTCTAATGACCAATCTTGAGGTGGGAAGTTATTTTCAAAGCCTTGAGTTATATAATCGGAAGGAATGGCTAAGATTTCTTTGCTCAAAGTATCGTTTCCCGGCACTTGATCAGTATTTCCATTAGGATTGGAAGTATTGACAACGATTTGATGATACCCATCAAAATTTTGAGTATTAAGGGTAACCATTTCGGTAGCTCCACCTGGCAAGCTTCCTGTCCAGTTATATGGGGTTTGTTGAACACCGTCCAGGCTCCATTCAATATCAACAGAAGACAATGTAGTGGAACCAAAATTTTTTAAAGTCACTTGCACATCTTGGTTCCCAACTGTTGTTATACTATCCGGGCTGTTGATGGCTGATATACCTGCATCGTCGCCGGCAGTCCAAAGAGGCAAACCACTAACGTCATCAATACCCCATTGGCTGTAATCACCACCATCCGTATAAAAAGCAACATAGATCTTGGTATCGTTATACGAACTAAGATCAAGAGTTTGCTCTCCTCCAGCCCATGTATCGGTATTATAGCCTGTCCAAGTTTGTATTACATCGGTAAAATCCGAGGGGTTGGTTCCTGTAGTAGAAACAAGCACTTGAAAATCAATGCTGTAAAAGCTATACTTTGCTGCTGCTTTAAAAATCAACTGGTTACTCCCTGGTTCAGGCAATAGCGCAGGTGTTACCAAGTAATCGTCGGCACAGCCGAAAAAGTTAGCATAATTTACTCTTCCGTCAATTTCATCACCCGGGCATTGCGGGTAATTAAAATCTCCATCATTATTGATAACTGTCCATGAATCTGGGATGGAACCGTCAAAAGTTTCATTTAAAATACCTTGGGCAACGAGTTCAATGGAGAAACACGTATAAAAAACCATCATTGCCAGTCTAAAAAATAATTTTTTTGTCATAAAATACCTCCAAATATTTAAATAATATGAATGTGAAATTGGGCGCAAAAATAACAAATATATGAAGGTATTGATAGGCAACAACTAAATTTTTTTAGCAACCCTGTTTTTATACAAATAGAGATTATTTGATAAAAAATTGTATATAACCCTCTTTGATAGCCTTGTTGCGATTAAGTTTTATCACATCCTGGTTGCGATAAAACTCGCCGGCATTAAAATGCCAGATTTTTAATAGCTTTTCTTCTCCTTTGCGGTTAATACCAAAAAAATACATGTTGATTTTATCTTGGCTGTGGCAGTATATCTTGTTTGCAGGCAATTTTTCCCAATGCAATGTTTTTGAATTGTTTTCCAGGTTGGGGGTTTTATAAACCAAATTATCACCATGATAAACTTCCCAGAAAAGGTATTTGTAGCGCCGCCTGTGCCTAATACGGATATCATATTTTTGTATTTGGAGCTGGTAAATTCGAGGTACTTGGTAATCAAAGACTTTTTGATTCTCCCCTATCACAAAACCTGTGCTATTGACCCAAGATTTTTGCTCAATGCGCAATTTTTGTTCTCCTCTTAAAGGGAAAAGTTTATAATATGGAATAAAATAGGATTTGCTTAACTTATTCTCAAGAATTGGAATATTCACCGCTTCAACCTTATCCTTGTCAATCCCGAATTCACTAATCTCTTGCAAGTGCTCGATAAGTCCAATATTGTTCTCTTTATTATAAAAACCATAACTATTTAGGATATCATCTTTTCTAAAGTTATCCAGGTATTCTCCAGGTATGTTTTGGTTAATATCAATTCGGATACCCTTGAAGTCTTCGTACTGGTAGTTTTCTTTTATTTTGGCATAAAACCGTATATCATCGGCTTTATTGTATTCTTTTTCCAAAGGATCGGTTAATGTGTAAAAAGGTATCTCGCTACCTGGATAAGTAAAAAATGTTGAGAGTATAGTATTCCCATTTATTGAATAAAAAGGGATAAAATACGAAAAGGCCGTGTCCTTATAGTTATTGTTATAAGTGAAATGGCCTACTTTTTCTAAAACACTGTCATCCAAAAGAAATTCACAGGTAAAATCATCTGCAGCGTTAAAATGATCCATTAAAACTGGTTGTGCCAAGAATTCATTTTCATAACCCCAAAAATCAGCCTTAAGATTAACATGGGTTCTTAAACCACTAACACCATTCAATTTCATAGTATCCAAAGAATAATCGTACATATGGACAGAAGGCAATTTTAGTTTGTTAACTTTTAGGTTTACATTTTTTACTTTTTCAAAACTAAGGTTTTCGAAATGTTTTTCTGTTATGCTATCAAAACCGGTCAACATAAAATTGCCAATATCATCATTAAGTGTTGTGATGTCCATATCATAAACATAAAAATAGGCAGAATCAACTTTTGCTTTTCTAAAAATATGGTATCCATCATTGCCATAGAAGGAGTTTTTACTAACCTTCGATTTATATATTACTTGGTCTCCGATCTTTACCGCCCAGCATACATCTGGGTAACCCTTACCGGTGTTTGATTTTGGGCTTATGAAAAGATTCACCAGCGGAATGTCTTTTCCAGCCACATCATAAGTCCCTTGTTCAACCTCAAGGTCATCAACACGGATATAATATTGGTCTATAACCGGTTGTTGAATCCTTATATATTTTGAATAAAGGTTCCTGAAATGAATAGTATTTTCTTTATTGATAGCATGCAAGGTAAAATTGAGCATTTGCCCCCCGTTTTGCAAACTGAGAAGCCTGTATGGAATAAAAAAGTTCAACTCATTCTCGTAATCATTGTTTGTTGCTTTTAACATTTTAATCATGTTGCTTGTCTCGTTTCCCCCTGTAAAAACACTGGTAATGGAAGGGCTATAAACAACAAATCCATTGGTATCTTTTATGGTTAGATAGAAATAGTAGTTTTTGAGGTTTTGGTTGGTGTCGGCTCCTGCTATCTGTCCGGCGCCAAACTTGAACTTCAACCTTATATTAGCATAAATACCATTTTGCCCATAGTTTTCATATTGATCATCAATAGAGCAATGGGTTACATTAAAATCCTGCTCCTCATAATTATAGGTAACAGGTTTGAATATTTCAATTTCTTGCTTTTCCAGGGTAGGGAATACATGAGAACAGTCATTTTTCGCTGCAAGTATTTCTAAATTGGCAACAAAAGGCCCTTTTTTATTGATTTTATAATAAGGAATAAACAGCTTTATATTTTCCGCTACCGGTTTTTTATCATTTTCGGTGTAGCCGGGTTCTGCACAATACATAGGCTGATTAACTTGTTCTTGAGGATAAACGATGTTGCCGCTGCTGTCTTTTAGCCGGCAAAAGAAACAATAACTGGCGCTTCCCTCATCAAATTTGGCATTTAAGACCTGGTCGTAACCATATTTAAAATGGCAATCGAATTGTATCTCTATCCCTTTTGAATCTTCTTGAGAAGCATTAAAATCCAGCTTGATGTTTTTGATATCAAATTCCTGCTCGGTATAGGAGCGTTTTTTTATTTCCGGGATACTAAACGCCTGCTCAATAGTTGCAATATTTTCAATCTTTGTTCCTTCAAGATTTGAATGGATTTTTACCTGCAACTTATGTTTGCGAGCTGGTAGTTCAATAGCTATATAAGGAATAAAAATGGAAACAGATGCATTGCTATGGATTTGTTTTTCATCATCATACCTTAATATCGTGTTTTTCTCAACATCCAAAGTAAGTGGGATTTCTTTTTCTTGCGCAGAGAGAGTTGGGTAAAACATAGCGCTAATAAACTTGTCATCCTCACCGGTTTTGGCTTTTACCTCAAAAGTTAGCCTAATACCCTTGTATTTAGATGTAAAAGCATTTTCCTGTATCTTGATATCTTGAATTTCCAGTGTTACTTTGTTGCTATCAAGAGCAATTTTGGCACAGCAAAAATAAGAAATGAATAAAAGCCCTGTTATGAAAAAAATTCTCATCATTATTATAATTCTCCTTTGTTTGAAACTTTCTCTACGAAGTTATAAAAATACTATGCTTGTTTATTTTTGAGGTTAGGATTTTTCCTTTATTTTTATCAACAATTTAAACAAAACAATAAAACTCGAAAATTTAAAATTGTTTATAACATGATACAAACTACTATAGAAAAAGCTTGGGAAGACAGGAAATTGTTAGAATACAAGGAAGTACAAGAAGCCATAAGAAACTCAATAGAAATGCTTGATAAAGGTGAAGTGCGCATAGCAGAGTACAAAGACAGCGAGTGGAAAGTAAACCAATGGCTTAAAAAAGCCGTCATTCTATATTTCCCGATTCAAGGAATGAAAACCATAAAAACCGGCCCTTTCGAGTTTCATGATAAGATCGCCCTTAAAAGCGGTTATAAAGAAAAAGGAGTACGCGTAGTGCCTCATGCAATTGCAAGGTATGGTGCTTATGTAGCCAAGGGAGTTATCATGATGCCTTCTTACGTGAATATTGGCGCCTATGTTGATAGTGGAACTATGGTAGACACGTGGGCTACGGTTGGTTCTTGTGCACAGATTGGCAAAAACGTACACCTTAGTGGTGGCGTAGGAATTGGCGGTGTCCTTGAACCCGTACAAGCATCTCCTGTTATTATTGAAGACAATTGTTTTATTGGCTCTAGGAGCATTGTTGTTGAAGGCATAAGAATTGAGCGGGAAGCTGTGCTTGGTGCCAATGTGGTGATAACCCAATCTACCAAGATTATTGATGTAACAGGGAGCGAGCCAAAAGAACTCAAAGGCCGTGTGCCTGAAAGCTCGGTTGTAATACCCGGTTCCTATACCAAGAAATTCCCTGCCGGCGAATACCAGGTTTCTTGTGCACTGATAATTGGCAAAAGAAAGGAATCTACAGATAAGAAGACCTCGCTCAATGATGCTTTGAGAGAGTATGCTGTGGTGGCGTAGCTTAGCTTTAGACTGAGCGAAGGCTGCGCTCCCAACAAAATCCTCCTTAGCAGAAATAATTAGCAAACTGGTTGTTGAGTTTGAAAGTTTGTAAAGCTTATAAAGTTTGAAAGAAATGGGCTAGCCAGGTGTTTCGCCGCAGCACATCCGTACTAAGGGTAAGTAAACATATTACAGTGCATTCAGCAATATTCCTCAAAGATAGTAAATAAACCCGTAGTACGGAGTGCCAGAAACATAGTTAGAAGCAT
>CAZJDA010000105.1:0-8245 GCA_964544705.1 uncultured Bacteroidales bacterium | reverse complement strand
CTGTTACTTTATTAATGAAGGAGTGAATGGTTAGAATACAGTATTTCAGTTAATTAGTTAATTGGTTAATTAGACAATGAGCGAAAGAACGAGAGAACGATTGAACGAGAGAGTGATTGGTTATTCTGTCACCTTGTTATTCTGTCACCTTGTTATTCTGTCACCTTGTTACTTTGTTACTTTCTTACTCTGTCACCCTGTTACTTTATTAACGAAGAAGTGAATGGGAGAAGTCAGAAGTCAGAATTAAGAAGTATGAATGTATGTATGAATTTTAAAGCTAAGGGCAAAATGCAAAAGCTAAAAGCTTGGCAGGAACCTTATCCGGCATCTGGAATCCGGTATCCGGCATCTGTTAGTTCCTTGCAAATGGTTAAATGTACAAGAAAATAATCAATAATCATTAATAAATAATAAATTCGAGGGTATTCGGCATCCGGTATCCATTATCTGTTGATTACATGCAGAGTCTTGAACAAACCAGGAAATAATCAATAATAATTAATCAATAATAAATTCGAGGGTATCCGGCATCTGCTCATTCCTTCTAATATCTTAAACTAACTACAAAATAATCAATAATAATTAATAAATAATAAATCTCCCACCCTCTCCATCTAACAAAATTTTACTATATTTAAAAATCAAACGCTCTCTAAAAAGGTTTACGAATATGCAATCGGGTTCCATCCATAATACGATTAAAAAGCTGGAAATTGAACGAGATCAATTGTTGGAAGAAAATAAAAAATTGAAATTCGAAAACAAGATCAAACAGTTTTCTATCAACAATGCGCCTCAAATGATATCCTATGTTGATCGTTCGTTAACCTATAGGTATGTTAACAAACGATACGAAAGAATCTTTAACATTTCTGCCAATGAGATCATTGGGAAAAAACTCCAAGATGTTATAGGCGAAAAAGCATTTGAAAAAGCACAACATTATGTTAATAAAGTGCTTAACGGGGAAGAAGTAAGATATTTAGAAAAATATGAATATCCCGGGAAAACAGAATTTATTGATGGGCATCTTATTCCCGATATCGATGAAAATGGTAAAGTGCAAGGATGGTACGCTTTTCTTAATGATATTACGGAGCACTTGGAAAGAGGGTGGCAAAAATATGATAACCGGTATATTCTATTAACAAAAAACCTGAAAGAAGAACTATGGGTGGCTGATACCAACTTAAAGCTCACTTGGGTAAGCCCCTATTGCGAGAATATTCTTGGTTATACCGCGGAAGAAAGGCTTTCTATTCAACAGGATAAAATCTTTGGTAAAAAAGCAATGAATAGGTTCAGGGCCTTTATAAAAACGCAAAAAAACCGTGATTGCAAAATGCTCAATAATGAAAATACCATTTCAACCCAATTAAAAGCCAAGCACAAAAATGGCCAAAACATTTGGGTTGAGGTAAAAGCTTGGTTTTTTTGCAATACGATGGGCGAAATTATTGGCATACAAGGCATCACCAGGGATATTCACCATGAAAGGATTTTGGATGAAAAATTAAGCAATAGTGAAAATAGGTTTAAGACCATTTTTAAAGATGACCTTTTGGTAAAAATGATAATCAATCCAAAAACAGGAAGCATTATCGATGCTAATAGAGCTGCAGCAAAATTTTATGGGTACCCGCTTGATGTATTATTAACCATGAAAATACAGCAAATCAACCAATTACCTCGGGAAAAGACAAAAGAACAAATGCAAAAAGCGTTTCAAAAAAAGCAAAATGTGTTTAATTTTAAACACAAACTTGCCAATGGTAGCAGCCGGGAGGTTGAAGTTTACTCAAATCCTATGCATTTTGAAAACAAAACTTACTTGTTTTCAATCATAAAAGATATTACAGCAATAAAACTAGCAGAGCAAAAGCTTAAAGAAAGTGAAGAAAAATATCGTGACATCTTTGAAAATTCACCATTAGGAATGTTTCGCTCCACTCTCGCTGGAAAATTAATTGAAGCAAACCCTGCTTTTGCTAAAATGCTTGGTTATAAGAGCGCTGACGAAATATTATGTAACATTTATGATATTGGAAAACAAGTATATGCCGATGCAAAACAAAGAAAAAAAGTTTTGGAAGAAGCTTCCAAAAGCAACCAAGTAAAACATTTTGAAAGGATTTTTAAAAGAAAAGACGGTTCAGAATTTATCGTAAACCTTTACCTTAAACCGGTTATGGATAAAAATAGCAAAACCATCCATTTTGAAGGCATTGTGGAAGACATTAGCGAGCAGCGCGAAATGCAAAAAAGCATTAAACAACTTACTGCAGATTCTCTTTATATTAATGAAAAAAACAAATTCATAAGCCGGTTAAAAAAACAATACCAGTCATTATCATCCAAATACCAATTTAGTGTAGATGAAGAAGAAAAAGTGGAAAAACTCTTCCAAATGGTAATGGATACAGGCAAAGACTGGCAACAAATAAAAACCCATTTTGAAACGGTTCACAAAGGCTTTTATGAAAAATTAAACCAAAAATCTTCAAACCTAACCCAAAACGAACTCAGGCATTGCGCTTATATTAAAATGAACTTTTCTACCAAAGAAATTGCACGATTAATGAATGTTAAAGATACAAGCATTCAACGTGCAAGGGTAAGGCTCAAGAAAAAATTAGGCCTTAAAAAAAATGACAGCCTCTTCGCTTATATTCGCAATATTTAAGTTGTCATATATTTGTCATAGCAATTCACTTTTATTTTTTCTAAAAAATTGTTACATTTACAACTTACACTTAAGTTGAGCGGTTTGAACGTAGTGAAAAAGCGCTTTTCGCCAGCTGGCGGATAACCCCGATTTAGAAATTGTCGGTTTTCACCGAATAGGTGAGGTGAAAAGCATACAATTTCTTTATCCCCGACACTTCGTGTACGGGGCAGGCAATGAGCGAGAACCTTTAGCTCATGACCGAAGGGAATAATTGCTCAATTTGGGTTACACTTAGACCCGGGAAATAAACCCCAACAAACAAATTTAGGTGCTTATAATCAATGTTTTGAGGGCTTTGAAGTAAAATGTGATGTTTTTTTTAATTTATCCCTTTGGGATGTAAATTATGTTATAACTGGAATAGAATACTATGGACAAATACGCCAAGTTAAGAGATAAAGCCAAGCAAATTCTTAAAGAAAAAGGAATAGAAAACCTGGCCTTACAGACCAATGATTTTGATAAACTAATTGAAGAACTCCAGATCTATCACATAGAATTAGAACATCAAAATGAAGAGCTAGCAAGAACCACCAGGGAACTGGAAAAAACTAAGGACAAATATCAAAACCTCTATGATCATTCACCCTCAGGCTATATATCAATTGATGAGAATTTTATTGTACATAATGTTAATAGCGTTTTCTGCAAGATGGCAAAATTCCATAAAGCGGAAATAGAAAATAAAAAAATAACCCATTTTATACAGCCTAAAGCACAAGATGCTTTCTACTTACTGATTAAAAGCGCTTTAAAACACCCGGATGAATTATTTTCTGAATTTGTTTCCTTTAAATCCGAAAAACATTCAATATATTGCAAAACCCAAGTTATTGCATCAAATAATGGCAAAAACAAGGAAATTAGAATCGCTATAACCGATGTTACTAAAGAGAGGGAACAAGAACTTAAAATAATAGAAGAAAAAGAAATTTGGCAAAAAACCTTTGAATCGGTTAGTGAAGGGATATTCATCCTCGATGAAGATTTCACTGTTTTGAAAGCCAATAATACTTTTGCAACAATCCTTGGAAAAACTGTGGATGATGTTGTTGGAGAAAAATCTTTCCAGCTTATTCATGGCAAAAAACAACACGATAATTGCTCTACGTGCATTGCCATATTAAAAAGGTCATTCTCAAAAAGGGAGTACTTTGAAAAACACCTTAACAAATACCTGGAAATAAAAGTAGAACCTGTTTTTGACAAGGGCAATAAATTCAAATTCTCCGTTTTAACCCTCCGCAATATCACCGAAAAGAAAAAAATACATATAAAAAACGAACTCTCCAATACCATCATCAGCCGTAGCCCCGCAATTGGCTTCCGCTGGAAAGCACAAGAAAAATGGCCGGTAGAACATGTTACTGACAATGTTTACAAAATACTGGGATACACCACAGAAGATTTCTATTCACAAAAAATCTCTTATATAGATATTATCCACCCCGATGATATTAAAACCGTAAAAAAAGAGGTGCAAACCTTTAGCCAAGACCCATCTTGCAGGAGTATTACACACAAGCCCTACAGGTTAAAGAAAAAAGACGGGCAATATATTTGGGTAGAAGATAATACTCATATTGAAAGGGAAAACGACATCATAACACACTATGAAGGAGTCATTTCGGATATCTCTGAAAAAGTAATCGCCAAAAACGAGTTGAAAAAACAAAATGAGAAATTACAACAAAAAAACGATGAGTACGCTACTCTTAACGAAGAATACATAGCCGCTAACGAAGAGTTGAAATCGCAAAATGATAGAATCCAGACAATCAATGAAAAATTAAAAGAAAACGAGGAAAAATTCCGTAAGCTGATCAACCAATCCGCTGATATGCTCTTGCTGCACGACTTGGATGGCAACATTGTTGAAGTGAATAACAAAGCTGTAAAACAATATGGGTATACCAGGGATGAATTATTAAGCATGAAAATCAGAAATTTAGAACCTGGATTTGATGAAAGAATAGATCAAGGAAAATTCTGGAACAGAATAAAAGAAAATGAACCCCACTTTTTTGAAACAAAGCAAAAAAATAAAAAAGGTGAGATTTTTCCTGCTGAAGTGGCTTTATCCAAAATAAAATTACAAGGCAAAACATACATCATGGGGCTTTGCCGCGACATTTCCGAAAGAGTAAAATCCCAGGAAGCCCTCAAACAATCCGCAGAAAGACTGGAGCTCTTTTTTAGGCAGCCCCTTGATGGTTTTTTCTTTATGATGATAGACCAACCTATAGAATGGAACGAAAAAACCGACAAAGAAAAAACGCTCGATTATGTTTTTGCCCATCAAAAAATAACAAAAGTAAACCAAGCTATGCTTGACCAATACGGTTTTGATGAAAGCGAAATGCTTGGCTTAACGCCCAATGATATATTCAACCATAGTATTGAACACGGAAAAAAACTATGGAGAGAATTATTTGATAAAGGCAAAATCTATATCGACTCCAATGAAAGAAAAAAAGATGGCTCAGAAATATGGGTTGAAGGCAATTATATTTGTATTTATGATAACAAAGGAAGAATTGCCGGGCATTTTGGCGTGCAAAGAGATGTAACAAAACGAAAAAAAGCGGAAAAAGAATTACGGTTCCAATCCCTACTCCTGAAAAATATCTCCGACCTAATTACAGCTACTGACCTGGAAGGAAATATCACTTACGTGAACGAAGCCGAATGCAGGATGCAAGGCAAAAGCAAGGACGAAATTATTGGAATGAATGTATCAGGTTATGGAGAGAATCCCGAAAAAGGTGCAACACAAAACGAAATCATCAAAAAAACCCTTTCCAAAGGGCAATGGAGAGGTGAAGTGGTAAATTACACAGCCGATGGCAAAGAAATCATCATGGATTGCCGCACGCAAATCGTTAAAGATGAAAACGGCAAACCCATAAATATGGTGGGTATTAGTACCGATATCACCGATAGAAAGAAAAACGAAATAGAACTCATAGAAAAAAACAAGGAATATGCAACCCTCAACGAGGAATACTTATCGCAAAATGAAGAACTACAAACCACCATGCATGAGTTACAAATCAATGCCGATAAGCTCAAAGAAAGCGAACAAAGGCATGTAGACATTGCAAACAGCATTCCAGGCGCTGTTTATAGTTTTATCCTGCATGAAAATGGGAAAATTAAAACTTCTTTTATAAGCAAAACCGCAGAAAATTTATTTGAAAAACCTGTAGACAAACTCACCAAGCCCGGACTGCTTTTCACGAATGTCCACCCGGATGATGTTCCCATGCTCAAAGATTCTATTAAAGATGCCGCAAAAAAAGGTACCCAATGGAACTGTGAGTTCAGGTTGGTGTTCAATAAAGAACGAATCAAATGGGTTAGAGGCGCCTTTAACCCAAGAAAGCTTGAAAGCGGCGCTACGCTCTGGAACGGGGTCATCTGGAATATAACACAATATAAATCAGCAGAACAACAAATAAAAGAACATATAAACGAACTTAAAACCATTTCTGAAATAAGCACACAACTTAACAAAGCTGAAACAGAAAATGAAGTCCTTAAAACTATCGGGAGAAAAATACACGAACTAAACCCCGAATCATACATCGTACTCTCATCTTCTGATGTTTTAAATCCTGAAACTATTAGGATTAGAAAGCATTATGGTTTTGGCAAAACCATTAATAAAATCATCCAAACATTGGATAAAGACCCCAGGAGGATGAGTTTTTCTGTGCACGATATGAGCGATGAAGAGAAAGCGTTTTATACATCCGGTGAATTAACAGAGCTAAAATTCGGGATTTATACCCTCCTTACAGGAAAACTTTCAAAAACCCTTTGCAATGCATTAGAAAAAATCCTGAAGGTTGGAAAAGTCTATACAATGGGCTTCTCTCATAAAAAATTGCCCAAAGGTGGCGCCATTATCCTGTTGAAAAAGGGGCAGGAAATTAAAAAGGCAAACATCATTGAAAGCATTGTTAAACAAGCTTCCATTTCATTAGAACAAGTTCATTATAAAGAAGCTTTAGAGTATTCCAAACAAAAAACAGAAGAAAGTGAAACCAAATTCAGGGAGTTTGCTGAAATGCTACCCGAAACCGTTTTTGAGTTCAACAATAGCTATAAAATAACTTTTATTAATAAGCCGGGTTTAAGAAAATTGGGTTATACATTAAAAGATTTTGAAAAAGGTATTGATGTAACCCAATGCTTTGATGGAAAAGATAAAGAAAAACTCGTAGATACACTTGAAAGAGGGTTTGCAGGCAGTAAAACCAGTAATAGAGAATACCTTGTAAAACGCAAAGATAGCAGCCAATTCCCGGCAGTACTCTTTATCGCACCGGTAAAACAACATAAGCAAATAACCGGCTTTAGGGGCATTTTAACTGATATTACCGACCTGAAAAACACCGAAAAACTACGCAGTGAAAAGAAACTGGCCGAAAAAGCAGCAAAGCTCAAAGAACAACTCCTTGCCAACATCAGCCATGAAATGCGTACTCCAATGAATGGCATTATCGGTATGACCAACTTTCTCAATGATACCAATTTAAACGCCCAACAACAAGAACACGTAAACACCATTAAAGAATCATCCGAAAGTTTATTGCACATTATAAACGATGTGCTCGACCTTTCCAAAATTGAACAAGATAAAGTCCAGCTTATTCCGCAGAATACGGATATCTACTTATTGCTAAAGAACACCATCAATATCTTTAAAGGGCAAGCACACCAAAAAGGATTAAAATTGCAATACCATATTGACGAAAAATTCCCCAGGTTCTTATTTATTGATAAAAATCGTTTTAGGCAAGTACTGTATAATCTTATTTCCAACGCAATAAAATACACCAAATTCGGCCATGTGAATGTTTTATTTACCCTGGTAAAAAAATCCAGCAAGCAATTAACCGGCAAAGTGGTTGTATCAGACAGCGGTATTGGGATAAGCGAAGCTAATAAAGAAAAAATATTTGATGCTTTTACCCGCGTTGAAAGCGGCTACACCTACCATGCCGAAGGTACAGGCTTGGGTTTGCCTATCACCAAAAAGCTTGTGGAAATGTTTGGCGGCCAACTTCACCTGGAAAGCACCTTGAATAAAGGGAGCGAATTCAGTTTTACATTCGTAGCCAAAATTAGCGATTCCCAAAAAGTTGATACCAAAAAAGAAGCAATACCAGATATAAAGAGCTACAACCTTAAAATATTATTGGCGGAAGACAAAAAAGTGAATCAAAAAGTGGCCAAATTGCTATTGGAAAATAATGGATGCACGGTTACTATTGCACAAAACGGTAAAGAAGCCCTTGAGAAATTCAAAGAAGATTCCTTTGATATAATCCTTATGGATATTATGATGCCTGAAATGGACGGTGTGCAGGCCATGAAAGAATTAAGAAAAACTTACAAAAAACTTCCACCTATTATTGCTCTTACTGCCCATGCCATGGAAGGCGATGCCGGTAAATACATAGAACTTGGAATGGACGATTACATTATAAAACCTATTGACAAAAA
>CAZJDA010000104.1:2429-8472 GCA_964544705.1 uncultured Bacteroidales bacterium | reverse complement strand
TAACCATTAACACATTAACATATTAACACATTCCCTCATTCGTTCCATCGCTCTATCGTTCTTTCGCTCATTGCCCAATTAACCAATCAACCAATTAACTGAAATACTGCATTCTACCCGCTCACACCTTCATTAATAAAGTAACAGGGTGACAAAGTAACAAAGTAACAAAGTAACAAAGTAACAGAGTAACAAAGTAACAGAGTAACAGAGTAACAGGGTAACAAAGTAACAAAGTAACAGGGTAACAGGGTAACAGGGTAACCATTAACACATTAACATATTAACACATTCCCTCATTCGTTCCATCGCTCTAAGGTTCTTTCGCTCATTGCCCAATTAACCAATCAACCAATGCCCACCCTCAACCAACTATACAATAGAAAGTACTTACTAAAACTTCGCTTGATAAATGCATTACACTTCCAAATCAAGTTCTTCCATATATTGCTCGATCTTTTTGTATTCTTCTTCGTTGATCTTAACATCAATAGCTTTTGCGTTATCTTCTATTTGTGAAGGTTTTCTTGAGCCTGCAAGAACGCAGGTAATTCCCGGCCTGTTCATTGTCCAGTTGAGTACCAGTTGTGGCAAAGTAATATTTTTTTCTTTGGCAATGGGTTTTAGTTTTTCTACAAAGTCGAGAATCCTGCTAAAATTGGGCTCTTTATATCTTGGTAAGCTAGGCCTGTGATCTCCTTCATCAAACTGGTAATTTTTGTGCATTTTTCCTGTAAGAATTCCCCTTTGCATGGGGCTATAAGCAATAATTCCAACGTTATTTTCCAGGCAGTAGGGTACTACATCATTTTCTATATCTCTTGCTACCATGCTATAGGGTACTTGGTTTGAAGTAAGTTTTAGATTTTGTTCAGCATCCTTAAGCATTTCAACTGAATAATTGGAAACGCCTGCAGCTCTTATCTTACCTTGTTGTAATAATTTCTCCATTGCTTCCATTGCTTCGGTAGCAGGGGTTGAAGGATCATGCCAATGAATTTGATACAGGTCGATGTAATCTGTGTTCAACCGTTTGAGGCTTCTTTCACATTCTTCAATAATGCTATCCTTCCCAGAATACTTGTAAATACTTACGGGATTTCCTTTGTCATCTTTGCTGTCAAAAAAATGTGTTCCTGATTTCAAATCCCACCTTAGGCCGCATTTTGTAAAAATTTGCACTTTATCGCGGGGAACGTTGATCGCTTCTCCAACAATTTCTTCACTTAAGCCAAAGCCGTACACAGCAGCAGTGTCAATTGTTGTAATACCAAGGTTTATAGATTTTTGAACAGCTTCAACGGCTTCTTTCCTGTTTGTGCCTCCCCACATCCAGCCGCCGATGGCCCAAGCGCCAAAAGCAACGGGGGTAATTTTTACATTCGATTTTCCTAGTCTCCTGTATTGCATAATATGTATAGATTTTTATAGTTAGAAATTCAGTTTTTGTTCTTCTTTTACTTTTTCACACACATGGTCTGCAAAACCTATGCCGGCCTCGGTATAAAAATTATAAGCGGAATCAACACCCATTTTCTTTAATTGGCTTACTTCGTCGTCATAGCGGGCAGTAGCAGCGATCACTCCTGTGTAATTTATAGCATTGAGTCTTTCTACTGCATATTTGTTTGATTTAAACTCGTCCATACACATCATGATAAGTTTAATTTGCCCCGATTGAAGTTTTTCTTTCTTTATTCTTTCCCAGAATTCGCTATCTGTGGCATCATCATGGATTACCTTCCTGCTTTTCTTCCTGTGAAAATTAATAGTATCTTCGTTATAATCAAGGCCTAATACTTTTTGCCCGTATTTTTTGTTCAATTGGTCATATGTAGCAGTACCGAGTTTTCCCATGCCAAATATCAGTATCTCGGCATCACCAATGTCAAAAGTGTCGTCATAAATTAGCCTTTGTTTGGTTTCAAATTTATGCAATGGCTTGTGAATGGCAGCGTAAATAGTATGCGCAAATATGTTAAGTGGTGATGATACAATGAATGTAAATCCCAGGGCTATAGCAATGGTGATGAGCCATTCGGAAGGTATCCATCCGTTGGCAGCTCCAATAGAGGCAACGATTAAACCAAACTCGCTATAGTTGGCCAAGGTTAACGTGGTAAAAACTGCTGTGCGTGCCCTAAGTCTGAACCTTGTGAATACGAAGAAATACAACAACACTTTTAAATTCACAGCCAAGGCAATAATAAAGGCAACCAAAACGGTTTGTGCTGTTGGAATTCCAGATAATCCAATAGAGAGGAAAAAACCGATCAGGAAAAAATCTTTAAAACTCAAAAGACTTTGCGCCATTTCGTGGGCTTTTTTATGATTGGATACCAGCATTCCAACAACAAGCGCCCCGAGGTCGGCTTTAAGCCCGACGAACTTAAATAGCTCGGCGCCAACTATTAAAGCAAGGAAAAAGCCATATAGGATCAGCAATTCACCATGCCCAATTTTTGACATGATAAGCATAAGAAGCGGTTTTGCTACAACAAGAACAACGGGAATAGCGAGCGCCCATATTTCAGGAGTTTTGTCACTAGCAAAAACAATAAACAACACTGCAAATATATCTTGCATGATAAGTACGCCGATGGAGATAATCCCATGTAAAGAATTCATTTCCCCTTTTTCTTCCAAGGCTTTAACGGCGAAAACCGTACTTGAAAAGCTAAGGGCAAATGCTACCAAGAAAGAAATTTTCCAGTCGAAACCGCTAAAGATACTTAGGCTGGTCATGCTAAAGGCAAATAGTCCTACACCCAAAATCGCTGTTGTAAGCATCATGTGTACTGAGGCGCCTGCCCATATTTCAGGTTTGAGCAGGTTTTTTATCTTGATCTTTAATCCAATGGTAAATAACAGTAATGTTACTCCAAGGTCTGAAACGGTTTTAACAAAATCGCTGGCTTCTGCGCCCAAGAGGTTGAGAATGAAACCGGCTATCAAATAGCCTACCAGTGGAGGCAAACCAATCATTCTTATACCAAAACCAAAAACAAATGCTATTGATAACCAAATTGGATCCATCGTGATTTTTTATGTAAAAATAATTTTATAATTTGAAAAGGAAAAATATTGGGGATAAAGTTTCACGGTTTGAGGATATCAAAATCCATGTTTTCCACATTTTTTATGATAGCAACCCTTTTTCCATCAGCGTTATATGCATTGATAAACGCATCATAAATCCCAAATTCTTGCCTGCATTGCTTTTGTAACTTGGCAGCTTGAATTAATGCTTTATCGGTACCATCGTAAAGCTCTTTGCTTGGATAGAATGTTTTGTCTATAACGAATTTATTGAGATTGCCGTGTTTTTCCATTGTTACATTATATTGTCCGAAAGAGAAATGCGACAGAAATTCATGAAGGGTTTTGATCTTGTGATAAGCGCCCACCTGTATTTTATACCAGGCAATGTTTTGGGGTAATTTTTTGCTGATAGATGAAAGGTTTTTATTTTCTTCATTTTTCTTTTTACTTTCCACATCAATATTTTCGTTATGGAAGAGATGATCGTCAGCATCCACGTTTTTCCCGTTTTTATCTTCTGGCACTTGCATATTTTGTGCTATAACGGTATCCATTTCGTTAGAGTCCTTTTTGGTTGGTATATCTTCTATAGGTTGCGTTTTTGTTTTGTCAAGTTCTGCAATTTCTCCTTTATAGATGTTAAAGCCGTCATCGCCTGCCCTGTTGCTTGCAAAATGGAACCTGTTTCCATTTTTTATGTAATAGAGATCATCATAGACCGAATTAACAGGTTTTTCCAGGTGGATCGGTTTTTCCCAAAAAGCATTGACCATAATACTTTTGAAGATATCATATCCACCTATTGATTTATGTCCTTTTGAAGCAAAATAAAGTGTATCTCCGGTCACAAAAATACCTTCTTCGTCATATTGAGTGTTGATGTTAGAAATATTTTTAGGAGTGCCCCACTTGCCTTCGTTATCCAGGAGGCTAAAATAAATATCCAAACCACCTTTGCCTCCTGGCCTGTTGGAAGTGAAATACAGCACTTCACGTATTGGATCTATCCAAGCAGAGGTTTCTTTGTATTTTGTATTGATATTGAGAGGTTTAGGTATAGTCCAGCGGTCCATTTTCTTTTCACAAGAAAAAATGTCTCCACCCATATAAACGAGAAGGGTTTCTCCATCCGCTGAAGAACCTGCTATGGCAGTATGTCCGTCAAGATCATTGAATTTCATTTTTACAGGTTCTGACCATGCTCCTGTTTCATAATCCGAATAATATACCGATTCAATATATTTCCTGTCGTCAGGATCTGTTTTTGCTCCATTAAAAGGCTTTCTAACCGTAAAATACATCTTTTGCCCGTTATTGATAACAGGAGCATATTCATCAAATCCTGTACATATGGGTTCCAGGTTTTGAATATTGAACTTTACATTTTCAATGCAGGTTTTTCCATGTTGGCATTGGGTTATTTTTTTGGTAAGCAGATCATTCCAATGTTGTTTTTCTTTTTCTTTGAGCTTTGCATCCAAATCATTTCTTTGAGCGTTATAACTTTCAATAGCCTTATCCCATTCTTCATTGTATTGATATGCAAGGCCAAGCAAATAATTGAAGTCTTTTGGGTATTTTGCAGCGGATAATGACTGTGCTTTTTGCAGAAACTCCAAGGCTAATTTCCCTTTGTTTGTTTTGAGGAGGCTAAAAGCAATCCTGTAATCCAATTCAACATTATTGGGGTTAAAATCATAAGCTTTGAGCAGGTGAGGAAGAGCTTTATCAAAATACCTTCTTTCAAAATGAAAATATCCTTTTCTTAGGTTTTTCATGGCTGTTCTAAATCCTTTTCCTTCACCGGGAAAGTTGGAAAGCCTAAATTCTACATTTCCACCTTCTGCCTGGTTTAGATGAGGTAGCGCAATGATGCACAATAGTATGACAAATATTTTTCTCATACAAGAGCCATTTATTCGTTTAGTTTTGGTTCCTGTAAATTGAATTTGTAACTAAGCCTTAGCTCGTGAGAGCCATCAGAAAAATTGGAAATACCTGAAAGTAAGTAATCATAGGCATAACCAAAACTTATGGTTTTGCTTTCTAGTCCAAACATCATCACGGCAGCTTCTTCGTTCCTGTAAGAAAAACCAACAAAGACAGGGTCATATTTCATAATAAGGCCGGCTTCAAGTTGCATGAGTTCCGGTTCGGTATATTTAGCCAAAGCATTAGGATAAAGCATAAATTTTTCGCTGGTATATAGTTTATACCCGGTAATAGCGTAATAGTGCATGGCTTGTTGTTGTGCAAGGTTTTCCGCCATGAGGCTTATTTCTTGGTTTAGTAGCTGGTAAGCGCTCATCCCAATATGAAATTTTTGGTTATGGATGTTGAATCCTGCCGCTGCATCGGGGACAATGAGTTTGTCAACTGCTCCAAAAACAGCAGGGTCATTGGGATTTTCAAAATCCAGGCTTTGAAGGTCTAAATGGTATTGATAAACCATTCCAGAAAGTCCGAATGAAAGTTTTGTACCATTGGCATGGATGGGTATATGAAAAGCATACGACATTTCTGCACCAAGTTTGCTTACCGGCCCGCTTTCAAAATGGAATATCCTGCCACCGGTGCCTACTTGTCGAAGGATTTTTCCATGTCCGTTCAATTCTTGTATTTGAGGGGCTCCATCAAATCCAGTCCAAAATCTTTTGAAAAGAAAGTTCACGGGTGTATAGGTTTCAGAACCGGCAAAAGACGGATTAACAGAGTACCTGTCAAAAGCATGCTGGCTAAAATTCGTAACCTGTTGGCCTTGAGCAACAAAGAATGAATAAATAAATATGAATAGCAATATTTTTTTCATGAGCCTATATTTTGTCCTATTGTATCAATGTAATCTATATAGAATGTTTCTCAATAATTATCCCAGGCATAGCCTATA
The DNA here is from genome assembly GCA_964544705.1 of uncultured Bacteroidales bacterium. Lineage (GTDB taxonomy): Bacteria > Bacteroidota > Bacteroidia > Bacteroidales > CAZJDA01 > CAZJDA01. The sequence continues at coordinate 2,543 of CAZJDA010000104.1, read as the reverse complement.
TTGTTCGTTTGATTTTTTTACCATGTTTCACTATGGTATAATTTTTAATCATCATTTTTATGTTTCTCAATAATTATCCCAGGCATAGCCTATATTGTTCGTTTGATTTTTTTA
>CAZJDA010000104.1:0-2329 GCA_964544705.1 uncultured Bacteroidales bacterium | reverse complement strand
CCAAGTTTCAATATGGTATAATTTTTAATCATCATACTCATGATTCTCAATAATTATCACAGGCATAGCCTGTTAGCGGATGATGGTAACAGTTCCTTTAACCGGCAAAACTTGCTGCCTGTTAGGTTTTATGATATAGTAATATGTTGCTGCTTGCAGGTCGTTTCCATTATACGTTCCATCCCAGGGTTCATTATATCCTTTTGAATAAAAAATTTCGTTGCCCCATGCGTTATATATAAATACTTCTGCTCCAGGGAAACTGTTGATATTGGGAATATTCCAAACATCGTTGATCCCGTCGCCATTGGGAGAGAATGCTGAATAAGGTTTAATCCCTGTGTTTTCATTCACTTCTAATACATATTCTTTTGAAAGATTGCAGTTTCGGGCATCCGTGATTACCGGCGTATAAACCCCCGCATGCAGTCCTGTTGCTTCATCACCCGTTTGGTCCAATCCCGGCCACAGAACAGAGTAGGGGGGAGTGCCTCCAAAAATTTGTAACGTGATACTTCCATCATTACAAGCTGGGCACGAAGGCGTTAAAATCTCTGTTTCAACATCAATAGGAAATGCAGGTTGATGAATTTCAAAAATGATATCCCTTGCACACCCGTCATTATCTGTGATATTAAAAGCGTAATTGGCAGCAGGGAGAGAATCAAACTGCAAAGTTTCATTTAGATTTACATTTGTATCCAATTCAAACGCTTGGTTTGTGATGGTAAAAGGTGGGATGCCATTTGTTGGGGTCAACCTCATCATACCTTGCAGTTCACCGTAGCATTCATTGTGAACAAGGCTATCTTGGATGGTGATGGTAGGATGTTCGGGTAAAAGAAAAGAAGTATCCAGTTCACAATTTGTATTGGGGTCTAAAATACTAAGTCCATAGTCGCCGGCAGCAATATTATTCAACGTGGGCATATTGAAAGGCAAATCTCCTTGTTGGTTGTACCATTCATATTCAAAAGGATTATAATTGGGGAGGTCTTCATAAAAAACATTCACGGTTAATGTACCGTTTTCATCACCAAAGCAGGTGGGGGGTGTAAGTGTTAACAGATCAATTTGAATTTCGGGATAATAGCTGATCGTGGCAGTACCCGAAATTGCGCATCCTTTATAGTCTGTGGCAGTGACAGAATAGGTTCCTGGAGTAAGGTTGTGCAGTTCAGTGCCTTCATAGCCCGTGTTCCATAAGTACGAAAACTCGGGTCCATTGCCACCCCATACATCCGTAACAACAAAACCGTTGTTTGTGGCGTAGCAAATCGAGTCATCATAAAAAAGTTGTATTTGCATTTCTGGGGGTTGCTCAAGAAAAATAGAATCGCGTATCATTTCACATCCATTGTGATCGTAGATTACGGCGTCATAAAACCCGGATGGAAGGTCATCGAAATTTTGCCCTTCACCTATAAGTGTATCCGTGCCACCTTTGAATAATTTGTATTGATAAGGTGGCTGTCCTCCTGTAGCAAATAAATTGATCATCCCGTTACTATCGCCGTGGCATTTTGCCGGTAAAGTTTCCAAGATTAAATTGATAGGTTGCCTTTCCGGGACTATTATGGTATCTATAAAGTTGTTTGCAGAATCTGAAATGGTGAAATAGGCTGTATCACCGCCTGCTAAGTCTGTTATGGGGTTGATGTCGGTATGAGCTACCCCGTCTACTTCCCATGTCCATGAAATAGGTGGGGTGCCACCGGTATAAACCAGGAAAATCTCTGCATTATTTTCACCATGGCATTGAGGTGGAGTAGTAATAAAATCATAGGATAATGGTGCTTGTGCAAGCGAAATATTACCCAAAATCAATAACAATAGCAGAAATAAATATTTTTTGATCATGGTATTTGGTTGTTTGCGTTAAAAAGTTGCCTGTTCAGATAAAAATATTGGAACCATGTAGAATTTTTGAACGTGAATTTGGGTGTAAGGTTACGTGGTATGGATGGATTAAATTCTTTTCTAAAATATTGTTTTAAACGGTAGGTGAAACCTTGAAAAATAATTTTTTAATATTGTATGTGAAGCTAAAAATTCTGCTGTTTTTCTTGTGTTTTATGGGTTTGCTGACTGCTTTTAATGTTGATTTCGCCTATTGACTACAACAAATTATTATTGATTATGCATATTATCTATAGTTAAATTTTACCTGGAATACTAAAACTTTCCTGGCGAAAAACCCTGGAAGGGTTTCATGTTTGTAGTAATAGGTGAAATAAAGCAAACCCCGCCGATCTGGTGAGTTGTTTTCTTATAGTTAGCCTGCATCGGCGGGAATTGTGGAATGGATTTTTTTATTATTTTCTTTTTG
>CAZJDA010000103.1:692-8980 GCA_964544705.1 uncultured Bacteroidales bacterium | reverse complement strand
TATAACGCACTAGCTCACTCTAAATTAGGTGAATCAGATACGGCACTTCAATTATACAATGAAGGAATTTCCCTGTTTCCTGATGCGACAGATTTTTATTATGGTCGAAGTCTGGAATATTTAAATCGAGGAAACCTAGAGTTAGCAGAACAAGATTTTAAAACTTATTCTGCTACGAATAATTTTTACACTTCTAAAGCAGGCGATTTATATTTTGCAATCAAAAATTACAAGAAAGAACATTCTATTGAAGAAGAAAATGATAAAGAAGAAAATAATTAGTTAGTATACTCACCGTAGTACAGAAGTGCTACGGCTATTCAATATTTTTTTTATCTTTACAAAATTAGAACAATTTATCATGAGAACCAACCATTTTATGTTCAAATATTTATTAACATCGGCTACTATTGGTCAAGTACTGTAGACGGCTCTTACTCGCGGTACTTATATTTCGGAAGCAGCTCTGCCCTCATACGCAGCTACTTCCGTGCTTACGGAAAATCTGTACGTTGCATTAAGGAATGAGCGCGCACAGAAGATTAACTGGGGTGCAGGTGCAAAGGTATCTTGTTTTAAAAAAATAAAAAGCAGGTGCAGAAGAACTTTCGTTCAAACTTTCAACGTTATAAATAAATTTAAAGAATTTTTATCACATTAAAAAACCATACATCAAAAATACAATATTTAATTAATATGATATTTATTATCAATAAGATATTAACTATTTAGCAAACAACTCTTTAAAAAAACCTTTTATCTTATTGTATTCTTTTTTGGTACTTCGTTTAATTTTTTCAATATCCCTTTTTAAAAGGTATCTTGATTTTATTCCTTGGTAAATTCCAATATATATTGCTGTTGAATCTTTTTCTTTTGTCGATAAGTACGTTTCAAATTTTTCTACCATCTCTTTACGCATTTTAAAGAGGGTATCATTGGCATTCCAATTGATAGAATCCTGGGTATTTGACATACTTCTTATTTTATCTACAAAACCTATGAACTCCTTATAATATCTTTTAGCCTTTATTGTTTTATATTGCTTAATGATTTTTTTTACTTTTCTTTCTTCCTTTTCATTGAGCAATTTATAATAATTATTCTGATATTTTTGTCATAATCCAGGCAATTCTGTTCAACCTCGTTAACAAAATTCTCAAAACTAATTAAGTAAATGTTTTTAAGTTTTTCTTGCACAATATTGCATGAAGAGAAACACAGCAAAAATACAATGAAGAATGATTTTCTAATAAACAACATATAGGGTTGGTTTAATCTATTGTCAAAGTTAATAAATTCATTTATACAACCATGCAGTAATATTAAATTTCAGCAATTTGCGAGAATAAACCTAAAACCCGATCTTCTCCCTGCCATTGTTTTTGGCTTTCTCTATTTCTTGGCATATCGTTTCAAGGTCTTGGTGGTTTATGGTTACACTCCTATCCATTGATACAGCCTTTTTTGTTGCTGCCCTGATGATCACATTCCGTATATCTCCACCGGTAAAATTATATTTTGATGCCAATGTTTCATAGTTTACATCATCATGCAACGGCATTCTTTCAGGGGTTAGTTTATGCCATAGTTTTAAGCGCTCTTCTGCTGAGGGCTCTTTAAACTCAATAATATAGCTCATCCTGCGGTAAAATGCCTTATCTATATTTTCCATATAGTTGGTGGTAAGAATGGTAAAAGTGTTGTAACGTTCTACCAAGCTAAGGAGGACATCTGTTTCAACATTGGCGTACCTGTCGCTGGAGTGGTTAACACTTGTCCTAGAAGCAAAGAGTGCATCGGCCTCGTCAAACAGGAGGATACTGTCATCGCCGGCCACCTCGTCAAAGAGAGCTTCAAGCGCCTTTTCTGTGCCGCCAACAAACATTGACAATACTTGGCTGTAATTTACGATCTTGACCTTTTTCCCCATTTCATAGGCAATGGCTTCTGCGGTAATGGTTTTTCCAGTGCCGGAAGGCCCATGAAATAGTACGGCTACACCGTTATGCTCGGGGAACACTTCGTCAAAACCCCACTGCCCTTTCAATACCTTGCGGCTCTTTTCTATATTTACCACTTCCTTCAGCTTGTCTTTTTCTGTTTGAGGCAAAACAATGCTATCCAAGCCGGTATGCGGCACTTTAAGCCTTTCTAAGTTCGACATGAACAGTTTATTCTGCAACTGGTCCTTAGCGCCATATTCAAGGTGCGCCATCGTAACCGGCGGGTTTTCCTCGGTGCTTTCGTTCACGGCTTGGAACAATGCAGAGAAAACAGCATTTTTTATCAACCCACCGTTAATCTCGTAGCGCCTGGCAAGTTGGTCTAAATCAACGTCATTGGAAAGCCTCATCTTTTCCGGGAGGTGGATTTTCCAGATATCTTTACGCAAGGCAGGGCCCGGGTCAGGGATGTTGATAACAAGGTTGATCCTGCGCCGCATAGCCTCGTTAATAGAAAACTCTGCATTGGTGGCAAAGACCACGATTCCCTCGTGTTTCTCTATTTCTATGAGCAAATCATTGATCCTGTTTTGAAGGATATCCTCTGCTTCGTCAAAAAACAGGATGGCATCATTCATGCGCGCTTCCCTGAACAGTATGGAGAAAACCTGTTGTTCATCCAACATTGAATGCATTTGGGAAAGGTTGTTAAAATTGAACAGCAATATTTTTTTATCCAAATGATTGGATATGGCATTGGCAAGCATGGTCTTCCCGGTGCCCGAGCTGCCAACAAAAAGCATGGCCAAAGCATTGCCATATTCCACGATCTCCGAAAATTGTAAATGTTCTTTAGCTTTTAAAAAAGCGGGAAAATGGTTAATGGTGGTCAATACACGGTGCTTTAGTTCATTAGGCAAAATTACATTGTTAATATCAATGGAAGATTTATATAGAAAGCTCCCTTCAATATAATCAGAAATATTATAATTTTCGCCGATAAGATATTCTATAAGGCGGTTATCAATAACAACATTGTTGTTAAAGATATCCTGGTTTAAAGAATTGGATTGTTCTACTTGCACCAACCCAGCCCTGAGCAGCTTAGCATTTTTTAAAAAATATTTTTTTGACTGTACTTGCTGGATAGGATCATCCAACAATAGCATCAAAATATCTCTTATTTCATTTTCGAAATGACTAATACTTTGGCTTGGGAAAATTTTGTTTACTGTAAGGAATTTTAAGATGTTTTTCTCAAAGTTCGTTATTCTTAGTTTTTGGGCAATTTTCTCTAAGCGTGGTGTAAATCCTTTATCCAAAGATTTTTCCAGGCGGATGTCACAAATGTTCTTTTGTTTTTGAATTTTTTGCTGCAACAGGTGAATAGCCCTTTCATTTTCTTTTTCGTGATAACGAAGGTCATCATATTGCTTTTCTTTTGCCTCCATCAGCATTTTTATCCAAACATATTCTTCGTGCAGATACTCCAGGTTGTCCTTATATGGTTGCAACGTTTTTTCATCCACTTCTTCAAGGGGTTCTTCATCATCTTTTTCAAGCTCGTCTTCTTCATCGTCATCGTCATCGTCATATATGGAACCCAAGTCATCCAGGTTAATATTATCATCCAACAACTCATCATCCTCTTCAAGGGTTTCCTTGGCGGATGTCTTACTTGTTGTATCTTGGAAATATATGTCATCAGAAAGCTGGAATAGCTCCAGCAATTTACTTCCTTTCAAAATGGCCAATTCTTCTTCGTTCACGTCAAGGCCCGAGAAAATACTATATATGGTAGAGCTTAATATGACTTCTTTTTGATGAAAAGATTTTTCAGAATTAATCGTATCTTCATCCAGTTCCATAACCTTATCCGTAAATATCTTATGTTCTTTATTGAGTTGAAGGATAAAAGCTTGAGGAATGTTAAACTCTTTGGCTATTTCCATGAGGGTTATATACCTGTCCTCGTTTACTGAAATTTTGTATAAAGATGCCAATATCAAACGCTTAATATGCTCTTTTTCACCTGTATTGAATCCTTCCAAGTACTGTTCAAGCCGGGGTTTAAAATCCAGCTTTTTCAATTTTTCTTCAATGGTATTATCCATGAGTTTTCGCACTTCATTGGATAAATGAAAATGAAATTCAAAATCCTCTGCTTTCCAGCCCATAGAATCTAAATACCTTGTAACAAGATTTTTGTTTAATAAAGTATAGTCAAAATACTTGAACCATAAACCGAGGTACTCTACGTCATTTTGGGGTTGTAAATTAAAAAATTCTTTTAACGGTGAATTCTCATCCTTTTGAATGATGTTTAAAATTCTGTTTACTTGATCTTTTGTATCCATGCTATATTTTGTTTTTATTTTTCATTATAGCTTGTACCAACGATTTCAGCATAAGCTTTGATAACCCATCAGTATTAAAAGCTAAAACAGTGAAATAATTTGTTTAATAAGCAAAAATATTCAAAAATTTATCAATTAGAAATGAATTTGAAAAATTAATGAACAAATTTCACTTTATCCCCCTATTATTTTTATTTTTGTTTATTAAATATCAAGCGTTTTTAAACATGTTGAATAAAACAAGTATAACGCAGTATTTGGCGTTTTCTTGCAAAGACTAAATAGCACCTTAACAGAATAATATAAAACGAATGAAAAATTTTTTCCTTTATCTTTTCATTTTTATCGTTGGCTGTTTTGCCTTAATTTTTGCGCTTTCCTTTTTTTGGCATGAATTTGCTTTTAAGTATGTTTTCCAGGCTCTAACCTCTTTTTCTTTAATAATTGCAGGGATCTATTATATTTTCAAAAAGAATATAAAGCTTGGGCTATTGCTTTTTTTGCTTTCTGTTATTATGTATTACCTAAGCGGGATTTTGTTTTTAGAAACTTTTCCAAGCTTTAAATTAGAGTATGGTCAGGCATTAGATAATAATTTATTGTATGATTTCTGGAAATATTTTTTAAATGCACCTTTATGCATTTCTCATTACATTTTCAGAACCTGGCATTTCCTCATTGTAGGTTTATTGTTTGCCAATGCAATGGTTTTGGCAAGGGCCAGGGAGAACATTTTTGGGAAATTTATTGCTGCTAACCTCATAGCATTTGTATTTGTTATTGTGGTGTATTTTATGTTCAGGTAAATCAGGAATGCAAATGATAAAAGTTTTATATACTTGGAGTTATAAAGGATTCAAATTTCAAATTAAAAAAAGATGGAATAATGAAGCGTTACAATATCTAAGGAAACTAAGGCATGATATAAAAGATGCGCAAAAATACTGGTATTATGTGAACCATGATCCCTATGCCAATACTTTAATCCAATTTTGTAAAGAAATTATACTCATAGGGCAAAAGCAAATTGATTTAAAAAGCCCTAAAAGGAAATTAGAATTTCTCCTAAGTTTTGTACAACATCTGAACTATTATAAAGAGGAAGGTGAATACCCTAAATATCCAATGGAAACAATAATGGATAAAGGCGGTGATTGTGAAGATACTGCCATATTAATGGCTTTTATAGCGAGAGAGATAGGTTATGATACTGTTCTATTGGAGTTTTTAGGAACAAACGCAAAAGGAGATTGGGGACATATTGATTTGGGAATTGCTGAAAAATATAAAAACGAGTTTTCTGGTACTTACTGGAAGAAAAATGGAAAGCGGTTTTATTTCACATCATGCAACGGCATTGGCTTTGAAATTGGGGAATATGTAGATAAATTAGGTACTAAAGCTATTCTTATTCCTGGTAAATAGAATGCATTGTTCCTTGTTTTTTTAGTTTATGAGTTTAACTGACTTCTAACAATTCTATTATATTTGCATTCTAAAATATGGCGAAATAAGAAAAATTTATTGATGTGCTTGGACAATTTCTCATAAACGGTTTTATTACAGGGAGTTTATACGCAATTATTGCATTGGGTTTTGCCCTGGTGTATAATACCACCCATATTTTTCATGTAGCCTATGCTGCCATTTACATGGCCTCTCCTTATTTTGTATATACATTTTATAGTGACTATGGATGGCCTTTATGGCTTGCTGTAATTCTAGCAATAGCCCTTACTATGGCATTAAGCCTCTTAATTGAGCAGGTTATTTACAAGCCGCTGCTAAAAAAGAACAGTGATTTGAATGTGATCTTGATAAGCTCCCTGGGAGTTATGATCGTTCTGATTAATATTGTTGCCCTTTTTTATGGCAATGAAACAAAAATATTAAACCGCGAAATCTCCGGCTCCTTTACTTTTGGTGGTATGCTGGTTACCCATACACAACTTATCCAGGTTACAACCAGTATATTGCTGATGGCCGGCTTTTTAGTTTATTTGAAACATTCTAAATTGGGTTTGGCTGCAAGGGCTATGCGCGATGATAGCGAGCTTACAGAATTTTTTGGCTTAAACATCAATAAACAAAGGATGTTTTTGTTTATACTTAGCGCTTTTTTCGCTGCTGCCGGAAGTATTTTAATTGCTTATGATGTAGGCATGGACCCTTACGTGGGGCTTCCTATGCTCTTAAATGCTGTTGTTGCCCTGATAATTGGAGGCGTAGGTAAATTTTATGCTCCTATTATTGGTGGTTTTGTGCTGGGACTATTGCATGCACTTACGGTCTGGCAATTTTCATCAAACTGGCAGGATGCCGTTACTTTTGGAATATTGATATTGTTCTTATTGTTTAAGCCACAGGGGTTATTTGGTGAAAAACAAAGACTCGCTTAAAACAAGTCATTATGGACTATTTGATACACATACTTATCATGATCAACATTTACGTGATCATTACCATTAGCACCAACCTTATGGTGGGGCTGGCGAACCTTATCACACTGGGACAGGCAGCGTTTTACGGTATTGGGGCGTATATTGGTGTGTGGGCGCTTATGGGATTAGGATTACCGCTTATCCCCACGCTTCTGCTTGCCATGCTTGTTAGTGGGTTGTTTGGCTATCTTTTGGGGCTCGCGGCTGTTCGATTGAAAGGCGACTACTTTATCCTGGCAACACTCGGATTCCAAATGATTATTTTTACCGTGCTCTATAACTGGATAGAATTGACCAAAGGCCCTTACGGTATCCCGGGTATTCCCTCGCCTAAACTCTTTGCACTGTTTGAAATTTCAGGAACGTATGCTTATGCCATACTCAGCCTTGTACTGGCTATTTTGGTTGGCCTGGCGAGTTATTTAATTGTAAAATCCCCAATGGGCAGGGCGCTGCGTGCCATGCGCGATGACCAGTTATCGCTGATGACCCTGGGGCGTAATATTAAAGCGCTGAAAATTCAAACCGTGGTAATTGCAGCCGCTTTTACCGCCATTAGCGGGGTAATTTATGCATCGTATATTTCTTATATCGACCCGACAAGCTTTAATTTAGACGAAGCCATTTTTATTATCTCGGCAGTTATTATTGGTGGAACGGGAAACATCAAAGGACCTGTAATTGGCGCCGTGTTTGTTGTGGTTTTGCCCGAACTTTTGCGTTTCGTGGGTATGCCCGACAGCGTGGCTGCCAATATGCGCATGATCATCTATGGGTTGAGTATTATTGTGCTGATGCGCATCAGGCCACAAGGTTTACTTGGTGAATTCAAATTTCAAAAAAAAGCATGAACAATACCATACTTGAAATAAAAAACATATCCAAAAACTTTTTCCGACCGGTTAAAGACAACACAGGAAATAACGGGCATGAAAAGACCAATGTGCTGAATGAGTTTTCATTGAATATAGAGCGTGCGCGGCTAACAGCCCTGGTTGGAGACAACGCCACGGGCAAAACAACCCTCTTCAATATCATTTCAGGATTGGTAAAACCCGACAGCGGGGAAATCATTTACAGGAGAAAGAACGATAATGGAGGATTTGGTGAAATACCATTGCTCAACCTGTCATCTTACAAAATTGCAGGCAAAGGTATAGGGCGCATGTTCCAGGACAACCATATTTTTGAAAGCCTCACGGTATTGGAAAACATGTTTACTGCCGACCTTAATATGCAGGGCGAAAATGCGTGGCAGGCAATTTTTACACGCAAAGGAAATAAAAAAAGAGAAAAGCAACGTAAAGAGAAAGCGGAAGAAATTCTATACCGCTTTTTTGATTCCATAAAAGATCATAAAACCGCAAAAAAGCGCAACACCATATTCGATAAAAGGAATGATGCAGCCGGTGTGCTCTCCGAGGGGGAAAAACGCCTGCTTGGACTGGCGCGGTTGTACATGGACAATTATCAATTGATCCTGTTAGATGAACCCACATCGGGCGCTGACCCTGAGCATGTAACAAAAATTGGGGAAATGATTT
>CAZJDA010000103.1:0-682 GCA_964544705.1 uncultured Bacteroidales bacterium | reverse complement strand
GATAAGAAAGAATGCACTGTGTTCATGATTGAACATGATTTGGAATTTGTCAAAAATTATGCTGAACACGTGGCATTTGTAAATGAAGGTGGAATGGATGCAGAAGGCTTGCCAGGTCAAATCTTAGCGAAAGAAGAAGTCAAAAAGGTTTTGTCGGGTTATTGACTTATGCATTACCTGTCGTTAAATGTTTAACCGCAGAGCACCGCAAAGTTTTATCGCAGAGCACCGCAAAGAATACTCCTCCGCGGTTCTTCGCGTATTCTTCGCGTACCTTTGCGGTTAAAAAACATAAACCGCAGAGCACCGCAAAGTTTTATCGCAGAGAGCCGCTGAGAATTTTCCTCCGCGGTTCTTCGCGTGTCCTTTGCGTACCTTTGCGGTTAAAAAATATAAACCGCAGAGAACCGCAAAGTTTTATCGCAGAGAACCGCTGAGATTTTTCCTTTGCGGCTCTTCGCGTGTTCTTTGCGTACCTTCGCGGTAAAAACATAAACCGCAGAGAGCCGCAAAGTTTTATCGCTAAGAACCGCTGAGATTTTTCCTCAGCGGTTCTTCGCGTATTCTTCGCGACCTTTGCGGTAAAAACATAAACCGCAGAGCACCGCGAAGTTTTATCGCAGAGAACCGCAAAGAATACTCCTCCGCGGCTCTTCGCGTGTCCTTTGCGTACCTTTGCGGT
>CAZJDA010000102.1:0-9317 GCA_964544705.1 uncultured Bacteroidales bacterium | reverse complement strand
AAATATAGGTGGTTGGCGAAAAAAAAGAAAAGCCGTCAGAAAAGGTAAAAAAGATGAAGCTTGAGCCCTCTTAAAGCGTAACTTACTGAGGGGGGGGGTAGTTATGAGTGTTTTGTTAGGTAACCCCTTTCGTTGGTGCATTTTGGTTGTTGGTTGTTAATTTTTTCTAATGGTTCGACAAACATAAACAACAAATTTTTACCTGCCAAATTTTTTAATAAAAAATTTATTTACTTAGGCCTATTTTCAACACCCGCTTTGTAATAAGTTTCACCTATTACAAATTGACTTATAGGGGCAGTATTGGCAATTATCTTTATCATCAGTTTGTGTAAAAGGAATACTTTTATCAAAAATGGTTGATAAAAGATTTTCAAGGATTATTTGAAATTCTTCTACCGCAGTTTGGTCTACTTGTTTTTTATTGCCCGGCATTTCGCAATATAAAACTCCTTGGCTAAGATTCTTGAACGAAATAATACCTGGGAATAGCGCACCGGTTTGTGGTTTGTTTTTGAAAAAAAGAAAGGCATAGGTAAGTATTTGAAAGCTTTTATTGAATTGCTTCCCTTCCAAAAGTTTTTCCCAGTCATGAACTTTTAATTCGTTTTTCTCCACCTTTCCTGTTTTGTAATCAATAATCCTTGTGTACCCATCCGTTTCATCCACCCTGTCGGCAGTACCCTTAACTTTTGCATGGATTTCTTCGTTGTTTACTTTTATCTTTATAGGATGATGAAGTTCTTCTTCAGCGTATTTTATGGTTATTGAATGATCTTCTTTAAGAAACTGGATCTCTTTATGAAGGAAATTCAGGAGGAATTTTTTCACAACTTTGGTTATCAATAAATTTTTTCCATAGGATAATTGCCCGTTCTTATATTTTTCTTTAAAAGTTTCCTCAACCAGCTTATCCAATTGATCAATAAAGCCTTTAACAATATGGGGATTTAGTTGGATGTTTTTATAGGGGGTGTATAGTTTTTCCAAGACATCATGAGCCACTGTACCCAGGGTATTTGCCTCTATGGTTTCTTCAAGGGTTTCGGGTTCTTTTAACCCGGCTATCTTTTCAAAATAGAACATAAGAGAACAATTGATATACCGGGTAAGGGTGGTTGGTGAGAAGCCCTTTGTGCCCAAGGTTTTGAGTTGTTCAAGGATTTCCGGGGTTTTATTAATTTCTATTGAGCTTTCCGGGATAATTTCTTTTAAAGGAAGTGTTTCAATGGCCTCATCAATATAAATTTTAGGGTTGTAAATAGGCATCTCGTGCAATAATTGCGATACAAACCGGCTTTTTTCACCTGTTCCCAGCTCTCCCGGCTCAGTATTGTAAAGAATAAAAACGTTTTTGGCTCTTTGTATCATGCGGTAAAAATGGTAAGCATAAATGGCATCCCTGTCTGCGTATGTTTGTAGGTCAAATTCCTTTTTTATATCAAGGGGTATAAAAGTGTTTTGTGATTTTGCTGCGGGTAAGATGCCTTCATTGGCACCGGTAAGAATAATATTTTCAAAATCCAGGTTTCTTGTCTCCAAAAGCCCCATTATTTGTAATCCTTCCAAGGGAATCCCTTCAAAAGGCACTTTTGATTGGTTTACTACCTGCCTGAACAAAGATTTTAATGTAGATACTTTTTTTATTCCACTATCCTGGAAAAAATCGCCTAAGTTGTTTAAAATCCCGGAAAGATGAAACAAGTATTCTTTCTCAATTTTATGGTTTACTCCCGTTTCGTTGGAATTAAAAACCTCGTATAACTTGGCTGAAATAGTATCCAGGCTTTTAAGGATTTGCTCAACAGGGTTTTTACCTTTTTCCAATAGGGTAGACAAGGTTTCAAAAGCATTTGTATCTTCAGAACCTGCATAACTTTTTACAAGTTCCACATCCCAAAACACCCGTTTTGAAAGTGCTATCTTCTCCGCCAATTCAGTGGGTTGGTTCGTAGAACCTGGAAATATATAATTTTTAATATAAGGGTGGGTAAGCAATTTTAACAAGTCATTATAGTAAAAATAGCCGTCTTTTACTTGGCGTGTTTCATTCAATCTTTGTGCATTTTCATGAAGTCCTATCACGACCTGGCAAAGATCGTACAATAACGTATTTTTTAATGGATACCCCATCGTAACGTTCACTTTTTCAACAAACCCAGGTAATGAATGGAGCACTGGCATCAACAGGTTTTCATCAGCCAAAATTATGGCTGTTTTTTCAGGAATTTGCAGGGCGTTTTGCTCTTTTAAATAAGATAGTATATTGGCAGTGATCTTTGCCTGGTTAATGTTTTTTGCGGTACCCCTGGTATATATTTTTTTTGAAGCATGAGAAAAATTATCTTCTACCCAACGAAATGGATCGAATTTCTGCTTATGCTTCCTAAGAAAAATACCGGCTTCTTGGTATTTATCATTCATATAATATTTATCAGCATCCCAAAGCAGGTCAAGTTTTCCTTGCTCTCTTAATAGTTTTATGATCTTTTGTTCTGAATTGGAAAAAGCATTAAAACCTGCAAAAACAACCTTTTCATAACCAAGCGTTTGATTTGTTAATGTTTCAACGGCTTTTTTAAAAGCATAGCCTTGATGAACAACCTGTTTGTCCTTAATTTTTTGAATAAACTCTTGGTAGTATTTGAATAATGACCGGTAAAAATGCAAATATTTTTTTTGGAAGTCGGTTAATTGTTTTTTTTGAGGATCCCATTGTGATATGGCTTTTGCATCGCTAAGGTAGTTAAAAACTTTTTTAGCGTCTACAAGGTTTTTATCAATATCGTTAATATCATTTAAAAGCACGTGTCCCCATTGCAAAAACTCGTCAAAAGATTCTGCATGTTCTTTTTCAACAGCTTTATAGGCCGAATATAAGGTTGTTATCAATTGGAGGTGAGTGCCTATTTCCAAACCTGTAATTTTACAAACAAAATCTTCAATTGAAAATATCCCAGGTAATAAAAGGGGTTTATTTACAATATCCAGGAAGTGGCTGTGGATAAAAACTTTAGCCCTCCGGTTTGGGAGAACGATTAAGGTTTTGTCTAAGTCATTGCTATAGTTTTCTATAATGTGGGCGGATACTTTTTTTAGAAAAGGTGTCATCAAAACAACTGGTTTTTCCCATTAAAATGATTCATAGAAATTTAAATGAGTTCGTCTGCGATTTTTTTTGCTTTTTTTAGTTTTTCTTTTGTACCAACATCAACCCAACGGTCATCATTGTGAATGTATGCACCTATCATGTAATGTTTTCCGAGTGTAAGATAAAGGTCAATAAGTGAAAATTTCCCTTTTTCTTTAATATCATTAAATACCGAAGGATTCATGACTTGTATGCCACTAAAGCCATATTCTTCGTAAACAAGAGGCGAGTTTCTCGTCATTACAATACCTTTTGTTTCGGCATTTTTCCAACCAATAAGATGGTTTTGTTTATCAAATAGCAAGTAACGGCTCGATTCACGCTTTTTTACTGCCAGGGTAATTTCAAGGTTGGTATAATTATGATGATCAAGCATTTCTTCTAAGTTTACCTCTGATAAAACATCCACATTATGTATAAAAAAAGGCATCTTATCATCAAAAAACCAAGAAGCTTTTAACAGGCCTCCACCTGTATCCAGAAGTTCATCTCTTTCATCGGATATTTCTATCTTAATGCCAAAATGATCTTTTTCTTTTAAAAACTGGATAATTTGGCTTGCGTGGTGATGAACGTTGATGATGATCTCGTTAACACCATAGAACATCAATTTTTTTATGTTCCGTTCAAGCAAGGTAACACCATTTATTTCTACCAACGCTTTTGGTTTATTATTGGTAAGTGGTTTTAACCGGGTTCCATTCCCAGCGGCAAGGAGTAAAGCTTTCATTTTTACGGGTTATTTTTTATTACAAATATAATGAATATTTTTTAATGACTTTTACTTATAATAAAATGAAAACCAGGCAATAAATTAAGCTTCAAAATGTTGTTACTTGTATGAATATTTGCTAAATTAGTTTAGTGTGTAGAAAAATATTCTTTAGAAACTTATTCCTCTTTGCCCAAGAAAAAAATGTATATTTATTTTTGTCACAATACATATAAAGCATACCCAGTAACCGCTATTTCTCTATCAATTCATATCCTTTTTCTTTTCCTTTTTTTATGGCAGGAATACCTTCTACCATCCATTTAGCAGGTGGTTCATCCATGAGGTAATGATCAAAAAATTGCTTCATGCGTATACTAAGGTCAACCCTATTTGGCCAACGTGTAAGGTTATGCTTTTCATCATTATACACTAACATCCAAACCGGTTTCCTGAGGCGCCTTAATGCATTAAAGAATTCAATACCTTGGTACCATGGAACAGCGCCATCTTTATCATTGTGCATCATAAGCAATGGTGTTTTCACTTTATCAGCAAAAAACAAGGGAGAGTTGGCAATGTAAAGCCTCATTTTTTCCCATAAACTGCCACCAATCCTACTTTGTGTTTCTTCGTACTGGAAAGCCCTGCTAAGTCCAGAACCCCATCTAATGCCGCCGTATGCACTGGTCATGTTACTAACAGGTGCACCTGCCATTCCACAAGCAAAAATATTGGTTTGTGTAACAAGGTATGCCACTTGGTAGCCTCCCCAACTTTGGCCTTGTAAACCCATTTTTTTCCTGTTAATCCATGGTTTTTCGGCTAGGCTTAGCGCTCCGCTTACAACCGAATTATATGCGCTTTCGCCCGGGTAACCTGTTTCATAGCTAATATCGGGGACAAAGATCACGTATCCATTGCTACCATAGAAAGCCGGGTTAATGATAGAACGGCTTGGAGATGGCGATCTATAAGCATTTATATTGTCACTGTATTTTTCATAAAAATAAATGAGTAATGGGTACTTTTTGTTTTTATCAAAATTCTCCGGCTTATATAACAGGCCTTCTACAGTATCACCATTAAAGTCTATCCATTCATACAATTCAACGGTAGGCCATAGATACTTAGATTGTTGGGGATTGGTATAAGAAAGCCTCTTCGGATCGATAAAACTCATATCATCATACCAAACATCCGGGTATTGAGAACAACTGGATTTCCTGCGTATGATCTTATCCGCATTCTTTGCCTTTATAGGATGATAATAATGATATTGGCCCACCAATACTTTTTTTGGAGCGCCGGTTTTATGAACATACTTCCGAAAATAGCCTTCATTCTTGGTGTTTTCATCAAAATAGGAGAGTAGCATGTTTTCTTTAGCGCCGATAAAATCAGCATCATCATCAAGTTTTATATACCTGAACCTTGCTTGGTTTTTTCTACCATAACCATTTGTAAGACATATTGTATTTTCTTTTCCTGTTGGGTCAACTTTCCAAATGTCAAATTGATCGTAAATAAGCACATAGGAATCCTCTTCAACCCAACCGCCAATACCGTATGAGTGAGGCTCTGCTGGAACATCACTTTCTACATTGTAAAAAGGTACATCCAGGTTTTTGGTCAATGCAACTACTTTCTTGGATTCTACATCTTTGCTGTACCAAGAGCTATCTTCATTTTCAAACCAAACCAGGTAATTGCCATTGGGAGACATGTGTATCCTATATTGCTTTTTTTCGAGTATAAGTTCCTTTTTGCCCGTATTAAGGTTTATGGCATAAACATCCCTGTAAGTAGGGTATTCCCAAGAAAGGAGGTCTTTATACTTGGCGGTTTGATATCCCAGGGCATAATCACTGATGCCATCGCGGAGGATTTGAACCCGGTCAATAATAGTATCGGCCACTTGAATAACCTGTTTATTTTCAATATCATACAGTGCTGTAAAACTCTTTTTCTTGTCCTTTTTTAATTGTTTAAGTTGCCGTGGTTGGAGCCTTTTATCTGTCCAACTCCAAACATCAAGCCTTGCTTTTTCTTCATCCAATAAGGTATCTTCCGGTTCATGTATGGGTTTGTGCGCTGTTCCAAAGAACAGTCTTTTGCTGTTTTCTGAAAAAAATATTTTTCCATGTTCGCTTACTGTCCATTTATGTGGGAGAGCATCCGTAAGAGTATCTACAATTTTCTCAGCTTGTCCATCCAATCGGCCTAAGTAATATAAGCTAAAGCTCTTTTCTTTAATGGTATCAGCGCTATAAATAAAAGCAAATTTTTCTCCTTTTTCATCAATGGATATTTTATCAGCAAAACCTTGTTTATCAAAAACTTTTTTCGCTCTTTTTTTCCCAGGGTCAAAAATATAAATGGCAGTTGAATCTATTGAATCACCATAGTTCTTTATAAACCCAAATATATTGCTTTTCTTTGCTTCTGAGTAGCATTTAACATTTTCAAAACTGTATTCCTCTTTAGTTATCGGGTTTAAAATCAATAAGCGTTCACCTTTTTCCTTTTTCTTTAAAGCTTTTTTGGCATCAACACTATCTTTGTTTTCTATTGTATCCTTTTTGGCTTTTTTTGTTTTTTGTTCTTCAAAAAGTATAGCCAACCAATTAGCGTTTTCTTCTGCGAGTTTATAAGATTTTACTTTGGGGAATTTCAATATACTGTCGTTATCAAAAATCCAAATTCCAAGAGAGTCTTTAGGCATATCCTTTTTTTTCTTTTTATCTCGTTTGGCTTGCAGAGCTGTGTCTTCGTGGGGTTTTACCATAAAAACCATAAAATCACTACCACCGTTGAATTGTGCTTTGTAGCCACGTTGAACTGAATCCGCAAAATCTTTGCCGGGAATTCTCAAATGCAGCCACCCGTCCCCTTTCAATTTATTGATCTCGAAACTTACCTTTTCACCATCATCAGAAATAGTGTGGTGTTGTAAACTGTTCCACTCGTCGTACACATCGTGAGGCATAGGTACTTTTTGAGAAAATGAAATGCTTGGAATGATAAAAATACTTAATAAAATAATTGCGACCTGTTTCATAAAACGATAATTTTTGTTGGCTTGATCCTATCAAGCTTTTAAGGTAAATTTAATACTATTTATTTTTTCAATTGATTGAAATTCTCTCATTATGTTTATGCAAAATATTATTGCATTAAAAAAAAGTAAATTTATGAAAAAAAATTGAACCTGTATTGTGAAAGCTCTTATTAGCGTATAAATTTGTCTATTCTTAGTATATGTAGTTTTTGCTATGCATTTTCTCTGTGGGATTTGCGAAATATATTGGTATTGGAATAATTTTGCAAAAAAAAAAAATTAGTTATCTTTGGATAATGAATTACTTATGTCATAAGTTTGTTAACTGAACAAAATCATCGATTTTTGAGGATAAATTTACATATTGCTTTCGTTTTATTTTTATGCATTCAACTGCTAGAATCTTCATCTCAAAACATTGAGGAAGATACTTTATATTCCTATCTCGATGAAAGCATAACAGATACATCCAGGGTTAACTTGTTTAATAATCTTTGTTATAACCATATGAACAAGAGTGCTGCTACAGCTTATGTGTATGCCAAAAAGGCTATAAAACTTGCAGAAAAGCTTAATTATTATAAGGGGTTGGCCACAGCATATGGAAACCTTGGATTACTGAACAATAAAAACAACAATTTTGAAAAAAGCCTTCAACATTACCTTAAAGCCATAACATACTTAGAGAAAACCCAAGAAAAAAATGATATTGCGGCTATATATTTAAAAATTGCCCAATTGTATATTCATAGGTTGAATATTGAGAAAGCTTCCAATTATATAGAAAAGGCTGTTAATATATATAAAGCCAGTAGAAACCAGAAAAATTTAGCACGCGCATATGACTATTATGGCCATATGAATAAAAAAATTGGTGATAACACGAAAGCGTTGTCTTATTATTACAAATCATTAGCCCTCTCAAAACACCACGGCCATAAAAAAGGCCTCGCTAAAACGCTAAAAAACATCGGGCTTTTATACGAAGACATGAATAATTATGACAGTGCCCTCGTATTTTATAAAAAAGCTTCTCTCTATTACGATAACATTTTTAACAAAGAAGGAATTGCCAATGTTAGTAATAACATAGGCAATATTTATTTTACCATAAAGGAATATGACAAAGCTATCAAGTATTATAAAAAAGCGCTTGAAATTTATGAAAAAGCCAACAATTCGCAAGGTATTGCACTAGCTGCTAATAACCTTGGAAGTGTTTATTCTGTGAATGAAAATTACCAGGGTGCACTAAATTATTTGCTTATAGCCCAAAACAATTACAAAAAGATTAATGATAAAAATGGTTCAGCAATTAACTTAAAAAACATTGGAAAAGTATATAATGCCATTGGAAAATATGAGAATGCCTTTGAATACATGAAAAAGAGCCTTGATTTTGCCCTCAAGAATGAATCTCTCAAAGATATTATGGAAGCATATAAAGGGCTATCAGATATACACAAAGAGAAAAATGAATATAAAAAAGCCTTTAAATACTATCAATTGTATATTGAAATGTACGATAGCTTAGTAAACGAAGAAGCAAGGGTAGAAATTGAAAAGTTGAATTCAAAATACAGGAAAAGTAACGAGGAAAAACAAATTGAGCAACTTTATAGCAAAAAGAAAATAGAAGAACTTAGACTGAAGAAAAATGAAAGAACAAAAAATTACATTATAGCTGGAATAATCCTGATTTCTATTTTTAGTATCATCATTTTTATATCCTCTAGGAAAAAGCTAAAAACAAACCGGAAACTAAAAATACAAAAGGAACAAATAGAAAAGCAAAAAAGCGAGATACTGAAGCAAAGAAACAACTTAGAAAAACTTTACCATTCTTTAACTTGCCAGAAAGAAAGAATTGAGATACAGCGTGATATTATCGGTGAAAAGAATCAAAATATTACCCAGGGCATTAAGTATGCCGAGATGATACAAAAAGCTATTCTTCCCGATGAAAAGGAAGTAAGAAAAGTATTTTATGACTCTTTTGTTTTGTATTTACCTAAAGACATTGTAAGTGGCGATTTTTATTTCTTAGAGCAGGAGGATAGAAAAGTACATTTTGCTGCTGTTGATTGTACAGGACATGGGGTGCCAGGCGCTTTTATGAGCTTGGTTGGTTTTAATAGCCTTTCTCAAGTGTTAAATGAAACCCCAAATTCTAGGCCTTCTGGAATTATTTCCAAACTTAATGCTAAAGTAAATAGTACTTTGCACCAAAATCATAAAGACCATACCAGTAAAGAAGGAATGGACCTTGCTTTTTGTACTTATCATAAAGATACCATGATGCTTGAGTTTTCAGGTGCTTTTAATCCGCTCTATATTATTAGAAGTAAGCATCTGTTAGAATTTAAAGGAGACCCTTATCCTGTTGGAATTAG
>CAZJDA010000101.1:7380-9583 GCA_964544705.1 uncultured Bacteroidales bacterium | reverse complement strand
TTTGCTTATGATAACGAAACCAAATTGGTATTGCAAGCCGCAAAAAAAGCTGTAGTTAATTAGAACCAGCTGAATGCATAGTCATGAAATAGTTCTAAAACGCCAAACTCCCTGTTAAGGGCGAAATTTTGGTTGAATTATTCATTTCATTTCCTATTAATATCATTAAATTGTATAACTTTGTGATAAAATATACAATAATCTTATTATTTGTATTTATTATGACCCATTTAAAAGAAGGTGATAAAGCTCCTGCTATTGTTGCAGATGACCACAAAGGAAACAATATCAAACTGGGTAATAATAAAGGTAAAAACCAAGTTGCATACACAACAAATTCTTGAAAAACTAGAAAGTTAAAACAATTAAAAATCAAAATATTATGGCAAAAGCAAAAGAAGAAAATACTTCAAAAGAAAAAGAAAAAGCTGCAGTAAACAAAGAAAAACAAAAAGCGTTGCAGCTTACTATGGATAAATTAGACAAGACTTATGGCAAAGGAACCGTTATGAAAATGGGTGATAGCGCTGTAATAAATGCTGATGCAATTTCTACAGGCTCCATAGGCCTTGACCATGCTCTTGGCATAGGCGGTTTTCCCAAGGGAAGAGTTGTAGAGATATATGGCCCTGAGGCATCTGGTAAAACAACCCTTGCTATACATGCCATAGCAGAATGCCAAAAAACCGGTGGCATAGCCGCTTTTATCGATGCCGAGCATGCTTTTGACAGGTTTTATGCTAAAAAATTAGGCGTAGATATTGAAAACCTTTTGATCTCTCAACCAGACAACGGTGAACAAGCCCTTGAAATAGCAGAAAACCTTATTCGCTCAGGAGCCATTGAAATCCTGGTTATTGACTCTGTAGCCGCACTCACACCTAAAAGTGAGATAGAAGGTGAAATGGGCGACAGCAAAATGGGGCTTCAAGCAAGGCTTATGTCGCAAGCTCTAAGAAAACTTACCGCTACAATTAGCAAAACAGGCTGCTGCTGTATCTTTATCAACCAATTAAGGGAAAAAATCGGGGTTATGTTCGGCAACCCAGAGACCACTACAGGTGGTAATGCCCTTAAATTTTATGCTTCCCAAAGGATCGACATCAGGAGAACAAGCCAAATAAAAGAAGGCGACAAGGTGATGGGAAACAGGGCAAGGATAAAAGTCGTAAAAAACAAACTTGCACCACCTTTCCGGACTGCCGAAGTGGACATAGTTTATGGCGAAGGAATATCAAAAATTGGTGAAATTATTGACATGGGTGTAGAACAAAATATCATCAAAAAAAGCGGTTCATGGTTCAGTTATGGTGAGACAAAACTAGGACAAGGAAGAGAAACCGTTAAAAATTTGTTGAAAGATAACCCGGAGTTATCAGACGAGTTGGAACAAAAAATAAGAGAAAAAATAAAAGAAGAAAACGCATAACATTATGATTAAGAAATTGCTATTTGTAATTCTCATAGGAGTTGCAGTAATAGGGTGTAATTCTAAAGGAAAAGAAAAAGATCATGAAAAAAAGGATGACATACCAAAAGTTAAACCCGAAACAGAGGTCACAAAACTCACAGAAGCTATAGAAGAAGACCCTGGCAACCCAGAACTATTAAACAAAAGAGCCAACTTATACCTTCAAAAAGGGAAGTTGGAAGAGGCTTTTGCAGATGTTAGAAATGCTATTATCGAAGACTCTACCAAGGCTGAATATTATGGAACACTGGCTGATGTGCATTTTGCCCTGGGAAAACCTTCCGAAACAAAACAAATACTAGAAAAAGCAATAAATATTGACAAGCAATATATTGAAGGATACGTAAAACTGGCTGAATTGGCTTTTTATTACAAAGAATACCAAAAAACTTTTGATTATATCAAAGAAGCTCTTAACGTGAACAAAAAATACCCAAAAGCATACTTTATAAGGGGAATGGCGCTTAAAGAAAAAGGGCATAAAGAAAAAGCCATTGAAGATTTTCAAACTGTTATTGATTTAGACCCGGAATATTTAAATGCCTATATGGAACTGGGACTGATCTACTCCAAAAGAAAAGACCCACTGGCAGAAGCTTATTTCAATGGCGCTCTTAATATCAACCCGCAAAGTAAAAAAGCGCTTTATGCATTGGGTATGTATTACCAGGAAAATAACAAACCCGAACAGGCTATAAATACGTATAATACTTTATTATCAGTAGATTCAAC
>CAZJDA010000101.1:0-7280 GCA_964544705.1 uncultured Bacteroidales bacterium | reverse complement strand
AAAGATCCTTTTCTTAAGTGCAGAAGGAGGCAAAACCACACAAATATGGGAAATGAATCCTGATGGCACGGGAAAAGAACAAATAAGCAAAATCCCTGGTGGGGTTACCGGGTTTAAATACTCGCCCGATATGAAAAATGTTCTTTTCACAAAGGAAGTAAAGATGGGAAAAACTGCCACTGAAGTACATCCCGACCTGCCGGAAGCCAATGCTAAAATTATTGATGACTTGATGTACAGGCATTGGAATGATTGGGAAGATACTTATTACAGCCATCTTTGTGTTGCCCCTTTAGTTAATGGAAAACCTGGTCGCTTTAAAGACTTGATGAGAAACCAACCCTACGATACTCCTTTAAAACCATGGGGAGGCATGGAGCAGATCAATTGGAGCCCTGACGGGAAAAAAATTGCTTATACATGCAAAAAACTTGAAGGCAAAGAATACGCTGTAAGCACCAACTCAGATATCTATCTTTATGACCTGGAATCCGGCAAAACAAAAAACCTTTCTAAAGGTATGGAAGGCTATGATAAAGCTCCGGTATTTTCACCAAATAGCAAGAAAATTGCTTGGCAAAGCATGAAAACACCCGGTTATGAATCTGACAAAGAAAGAATCATGGTTTATGACCTTGAGAAAAACAAAATGAAAAATTATTCCAAGGATTTTGAATATAGCGCGTCAAACTATGTTTGGGACAAAGACGGTTCAAATTTGTTTTTTATTAGCGGTATTCATGCCACCTACCAAATTTATTCACTAGAGTTAAGTACAGGCAAATTCAACAAGATCACTGATGGTATTCATAACTATCAAAATATTATTTTGGGGGATAATGAGCTTGTAGCCACAAAAATGTCCATGTCTATGCCTACGGAAATCTTTAAAGTCTCCGTAAAAAATGGTAAAGAAACACAGTTGAGCTTTGTAAACAAAGAAATTTTGGATAAAACGGAAATGGGGAGAGTTGAGAAGCGTTGGATAGAGACTACTGATGGGAAAGAAATGCTTACCTGGGTTATTTACCCACCCAATTTTGATGAAACAAAACGATACCCTGCTTTGCTTTATTGCCAAGGCGGCCCACAAAGCGCCGTTAGCCAATTTTTCTCTTACAGGTGGAATTTCCAGATTATGGCTGCCAATGATTATATTATTGTAGCGCCCAACAGGCGAGGATTGCCAACTTTTGGCAGGGAATGGAACGATCAAATTGCAAAAGATTATGGTGGCCAAAACATGAAAGACTATCTTTCGGCAATTGATGCTCTTTCAAAAGAAACATTTGTTGATGAAGACCATCTTGGGGCTATTGGTGCAAGCTATGGTGGCTATTCGGTGTTTTGGCTGGCCGGAAACCATGATAATCGTTTTAAGGCTTTTATATCTCATTGCGGCATGTTCCATTTTGAGAGTTGGTATGCCTCCACCGAAGAAATGTTTTTCCCCAACCATGATTTTGGCGGCGCCTATTGGGAAGACCCAAAACCCGAAAGCTATAAATTTTCACCACACTTACACGTACACAAATGGGATACCCCTATTATGATAGTTCATGGTGGTTATGATTTTAGAATTCCTTACACCCAGAGCATGCAAGCTTTTAATGCCGCACAATTGCAAAATGTGCCAAGTAAATTTTTATTTTTTCCCGAAGAATCACATTTTGTGCTTAAACCCCAGAATGCTGTCCTTTGGCAAAGGGAGTTTTTTAAATGGTTAGATAAATGGTTAAAAAAATAATTGTAAAATTATTCATAAAAAAATAGTTTGATAAAATGATACAAAGAGTACAAAGTATTTATATGATGATTGTGCTTATAATAAGCATCCTTATGTTTATTTTACCTTTAGCAACATTTAATTATGAAGCAGAAACCTTTCAATTGTTCCTCACAGGTATAGAAGGTTCTGAGAATGTTGAACAAGTAATCCAGGTAAACACCATGCCAATAATAGCTATTGCAAGCGCAATAGGGCTATTTGCACTTATAGGAATCTTCCTGTATAAAAAAAGGTTGATTCAAATTAGGATCAATAGATTGAACATTTTGTTGAACACGGTTTTTATCGCCCTGATGTATTTTCTATACATCGAGGAGATCAGCGAAAGCTTTAAACCTGAAATGGTCAATAGCTTTGTAGCCCTTATTATGCCTGTTGTAAACATAATTTTGTTATTCCTTGCAAACAAGCGCATAAGAAAAGATGAAAATATGGTGAGGGCAGCCGATCGCTTAAGATAAATCTAAAACAAGACTTCCGGGTTTATCACGATGGAATCGGAGGTAATAATATTGTACCTGTTAGCTAATTCTGCTCTTAATATACGTTTTTGATCACCTTCGAACCATTGCACCCACACCCGGTTTCTGTTGGCAGTGCAACCGAGAATTCTCCCGCCTTTGACTCTCCAAACGATGGTTTTATCCTCTATAGGTGCAATTGAATAGGATTGTAGCTTATTGTTAGAAGCCAAGTACCGATTTCCTTTTATGCGTATTTTGTCTTCCAGGTTGTGATAAAGAAATCTTACTGATTGTTCTATAATTGTATCAAAATTCCTGTTAAAATGGCTACTGTCATCCAAATGAGGGCTATGGAGAAAATCCTTGAAAACAACGAGTTGCGAAGGAATTTTCATAACCTTGAGCCTTTCATCAATAAATTTAGAGCCAAATACCATAGAAGAAAAGTACTTGCTTATACCTACCCTGAATTTATTATATGGATAAGCATAACCAAATGGGACAATTTCATCTTTATCGCCATGAAAGCTTAAAACAGGGACATATTCATCAATAAGCGTTGTGTCAGCTACAGCGCCCCACATATTTATAACCCCTTTAACGGAAAACTCCTCATCAATTTTATTGGTACTACAATCCAAGCATCCAAGATCGGGAAGTAAAGAATAATCCTCGTTGATCTCAAAGAAGCTACCTGCGCTTTCTGGTTTTTCATCTTCGTCCATAAAAGCAATATTAAGCGCTACAATAGCGCCGGCACTAGCCCCGGAAAGGAATATATTGGACGTATCAACCCTGAATTTATTGGCATGATGTACCAAGTAACGTATGGCAGCCCTTCCATCTTGAATGGCTTTGTATGCGCTTCTTTCCAATTGATTAGGCAACCTAAAAAGTGCCGGGATGGTTTTAAAACCCAACCTGTAGTCTGCAGAAATAAAAACATATCCCCTTTTTGCCCATTCATTGCCAAGAGCTTTTGCTGTTTCATCGGCCTTATCGCCTGCCCAAAAAGCGCCATCATGAAAAAAGACTATCACAGGCCTTTTTTTTGTTCCATCACCATGAGGCTCATACATATCGAAACCCAAATCGAGCATACCTTCTGTTGAAAAGGCTATTCTTAGCCTTTCTATAATGACCTCAAGTTCGTTTTTCCCATGATAAGCTTGACTTTTCCATAAACCCGGGGCGCTTCCGTAGCTTATATCCTTAGTAATCTTCACGCTATCAAATATTTCTTCCTTAAACCTGTTGCCCTGGGGAACGTCCAAGCGTGAATAATTCTTATAAGCATAAACATGGATTTTGCCCGGGACATGGTGTATGTTATAAACAGAATCCCTGTAATAAAGCTTTCTTTCCCATAATTCAAACATCTCATTAAAAAACAAGGGAAGCTTTCCAGTATTTGAATCAAAATTGTAATGTATTGGGTCTATAAAAGCATTGTTTTTGAAGTAATAATAGCTAAAAATACATGTATCGCCCTTCATAACAGGAAAATAGAAAATAATTTCCTTTTCTCCATCATTAAAGCAATAGGTGGATGTGGTATCAAAATTATTTTTTATAAAAGAAGTAAGTTTTAATTCACGGCTTCTTTTGGTATTGCATGCCAACAAAAAGGTGACAAAGATGATTAAAAAAAATCGCAGAGGTTTTAGCGCTTTATGCATTTTATAGTATCCTAGTTTTCCTGTTCATACTAAGTTGTATTCAAAGATACATAGTAGAATTTGAATGTTCACTTGGTATTATTCCGGTTATCGTTCAAAATAATTCCAGGATTGAAATGAACTGAAATTATATCTTTGAACGTATATCGGTATCAAAGGTAAAAAAAAACGATCATAAAGGTCAAAGTTGAAGCAACATAACACCATCATTTTTTCCTTAACCTTTTTTATAAATGATCTCGTAAACGTCCTTTCTGCGGTCTTTAAGCGCTCTAACACTGCCAAGGTTATGCAATTCGCGCAAAAGGTCAATATCCACATCAACGATCAGTGTCATTTCGGTATTAGGAGTAGCTTCGGCTTTGATGCCATTGTTTGGGAAAGCAAAATCAGAAGGAGTAAATACAGCAGATTGCGCATATTGTATATCCATATTATTGACTTTGGGAAGATTGCCAACGCATCCGGCAATGGATACATAGCATTCATTCTCTATTGCCCTGGCTTGTGCGCAATGGCGAACACGCGTATAACCATTTTGTGTATCGGTTAAAAAAGGCACAAAAAGCAATTGCATCCCCTGATCTGCAAGAATACGTGACACTTCAGGGAATTCAACATCATAACAGATCAGCACACCTATTTTACCACAATCTGTATTAAAAGCTTTTATTGTATCTCCGCCATTCATACCCCAGTAGGTGATCTCGTCTGGTGTTATATGAATCTTTTCAAAATATTCATAACTACCATCTCGTCTACAAAGATAACCCCGGTTTACAAGTTTCTCATCTTTTATATATGGCATGCTCCCGGTAATAATATTCACATTATAGCTAATGGCATAATTGGTAAATTTTTCAAGCAGAGGTATGGTATAGCCTGCAAGCTTCCGCATGGCCTCTGCCTCGTTAAGATGATTGTATTCTGCCATAAGTGGGGCATTAAAAAACTCCGGGAAAAGAATAAAATCACTTTGGTAGTCGGAAACTGCATCCACAAAAAACTCTATCTGTTTGCAAAGATCTTCAAAGCTGGGGAAAAGCCGCATTTGCCATTGCACCAGCCCCAGTCTTACAACAGA
Organism: uncultured Bacteroidales bacterium; assembly: GCA_964544705.1. Classification (GTDB taxonomy): domain Bacteria; phylum Bacteroidota; class Bacteroidia; order Bacteroidales; family CAZJDA01; genus CAZJDA01. The sequence continues at coordinate 2,264 of CAZJDA010000101.1, read as the reverse complement.
CTTTTGCACATTGATAATTTTATCTTCTCGTTCATAGGAAATATTGTTCCATTCGAGCAAGGCAGCGTATTCTAATGAATCTTTGTCGCCTTCAATATATCCTTTTAAAACTTTTTTAACATGAAAATCATTGGACAATTGAAAAGTGAGTACCGGGTCAAATATTTCACTATATCTTACTTTACGGATGTATTCTTTGGGTGTGAGTTCGTCAACATATTTGTTGTATTCCGGAAGCCTACCTCCCACGATGATTGATTTCAGGTTCAAGTTCTCACATATTTCTTTTCTTGCGTCATAGAGCCTGCGCCCAAGCCTGAGCCCCCTGTAGCCAGGGTGAATAAATATTTCTATACCGTAAAGCACATCACCATCGGGGTCGTGAGTATTGAAAGTATAATTACCGATGATTTCTTCATACGTATGATTATCTCCAAATTTCTTATAGTCTACTATAATTGACAAAGCAATACCTACAACTTTACCATCAACTTCCACGCATACTTGTCCATCGGGAAATTTTTCCAAGATGATCTTGATTTCTTTTCTTAACCAATAAGATTCTTCCCAGTTCTTATAAGCCTCTTTCATAGAATTGAGTAACTGGTTGTAATCAGTAATATGCAAATTCCTTACTGATACCTTTTTGGGTTCTTTCATGTGCTAAAGAGTTTTTCCTGTATTACTTTGCAAAATGGTTTAATCATGCTTCTTCCTTATCTCAACAATAATAGCAGGTATTGCCTGTTTATGTTCCAATGTTTTCAAGATGCAATGATAAGATTTATTTCCTTAACTTGTTTAGAATTTGCATAGCTTTTTGCTAGTAGGCACTCCACAAGAAACAAGCAAATGGCAGATGCCGGATACCAGATACCAGCTTTTTGCCGTCATCGCGAGGAAAAATGACGGAGCGATCTCCTTGGTATTGAAATGATTATTTCCCCGTTAGCTCAAGATTCTATATGGAACAAATAGATACCTGATACCGGGTGCCGGATGAAGTCCCTGCCAAGCTTCTGAATTTTATATTCTGAATTCTGCTCGCCCTCTCCACATTCACTCATTCACCAATTCTATCATTCACTCATCCAATCATTCTCTCATTCATTAACAAAGTAACAAAGTAACAGGGTAACAGGGTAACAGGGTAACAAGGTAACAAGGTAACTGGGTAACCATTAACTCAATTGTTCTTTCGTTCAATCGTTCCATCGTTCTTTCGTTCCATCGCTCATTCGCCTATTCCCAATCCCCCAATCAACCAATCAACCTATCAACCAATCAACCAACCACCTACTTAAACTTTTCAATATTCCCGGGCTCTATGGCTTCGTAATCAATCTTGTTCAATTGCAAAATAGTGATAACACTAAAAAAGATGATTCTTTTCATATAAAAAGCTTTTTAAAAGATTTCAAAATAATTCTTGTAAAAAATAAAATTAGAAAAAATTCATTATATTTACGTTCTTATATGGAATCTTTATTCATAAATAGACATAATTAGGTACAAAACAAATTCTAACATAAAAAAACATCATAACCATGAAAGAATTTAATAAAGTAGATGATATCCTGGATTTTGCTATGGAACAAGAGCAAGAAGCCGTAGATTTTTATACCAAACTTGCAGAACAATCTGATAATGAAGAAATGCGTGAAGTCTTTGAGAACTTTGCACAAGAGGAAGTGGGGCATAAGGCCAAGATAAAAAAAGTAAAAGAAGAAGGTAGTTTCGTATTGAACACAGAAAAAGTAAAAGACTTAAAGATCAGTGATTACACTACCAATGTAAAACCTACGCCAAACATGACATACCAAGATACTCTTGTAGTTGCTATGAACAAAGAAAAAGCTGCTTATAAACTGTATACAAAACTAGCAGAAAGGGCAGATGATAAAGCATCTAAAGAACTTTTCCAGCAATTAGCCATAGAGGAATCAAAGCATAAATTACGCTTTGAAATTGAGTATGATGATTATGTACTAAGAGAAAACTAGTGACGCGTCACATTTATTATTGAGTATCTATATTGTTGTAATTGAGCAAATTGCCAAACAGTTGATGCGTCATTTCTTTGTTGACTTAACACTAGTGAAAAGCGTATACAAAAACCATCATCCTATCTAATGCTTGCCCGAAAAGTCCAATTTCTGCGTTACGCCCTTTCTGAAAACAGTTATCCCGAACAATTCTGTCGGGACTTCTTGATTTTCAGAAAGGCCAAGCCTTGAACTTGAACTTTTCGAATCAAGCACTCA
>CAZJDA010000100.1:0-9638 GCA_964544705.1 uncultured Bacteroidales bacterium | reverse complement strand
AAATAAAAAAAATTTGAAAAAAAATTTGGATTTTACCACAGTATCTTCAAGGGTTAGGGTAAGCAGAAGCGCTGGGCACTTATGGTTGGGCAGGTGAGACGCGTGTATGCCCTATAGCTGAAATCTTTTGGCTACTTTTAGTGTAGTAAATTCATTATCAAATACAACCATATCAATATTGCATTTTATGAATATTATTGTATCTTTGTATAAACACCAAACTAAGTAACAAAATGGAAGCTTATAAATTTGAAACAATAATACCGGAAAATGGAATGATACAAGTTCCTAATTATGAAAAGTTAAGATCAAAAAAAGTAGAAGTATTACTTTTATTAAAACCAGGAAAAGAAGAAAACTTAGAAGAATATGATATTGAAGCATTTGTAGACAATTGGTTTGGATATTTTCCTGAAATTGATACAGACGATGTAAGGTATAATGCTATAATTGGAAAAGAAAAATGAAAGTAATACTGCTGGATACCAATATTGTGCTAGATTTTGCATTAAAACGTGATGATTTTGGAGAACATGCCAAGAAATTATTTTTATTTGTAAATAAAAACCAGGTTAAGTCTTATTGTCTCGTCCTGGTATAGGCTTACAGCACAATATCCCGGGCTGGTGTATAATAAGTATTTTTCATCCAATGCAAAGATAGGAAATAACTTTTAATATTTTTTAAAATTTATTGGATTGAATTGAAATTTGAAAAATATCGTTTTATTGACCCCGTTTCCCTACTCCGGCTGGTATTCATACGCTCCTAAATCCGGTTCAGGGTAGCGCATATTCCCGTTAATGTCGTATGGGAATAAATTGGCAAGGCTGTCTTTTCCCGCATTAATAGCCGGTGAGTTCTCTTGTAAGCTATAATCTTCTTTGTCTGTATCAACAAATAATGGATCTTCATTTTTTATGCAATCCCTAAACTTATTACCGAGGCCGGTATCGCTTTTTACAAGGCAATTTTCAAATAAGGGGTTAAACACTGCATCATTGTTTTTATCCAACATCACTTCCGAGGAATTGCTGCCATACATAATACAATTGCCAAAATATGCATTTACCAAGTCAATTGGGTAAGCAACGTCTTCATAAACAAAATAATTATTGATAAAAATAGAAGGCTCTTGCCTAATGGAATGAACCCAGTAGTTGGCAAAAGTACTGTGCCTGAAAGTATAGCTTCCTCCCATGGTGAGGGCTGCAAGGTATTGTTTGCAGTCGGCTATTACCATGTTGGTGGCATCAATTGCATAAGTGCGGGCCAAAATGCCTGCGCCCGACATATTTTTGATAATGGTGTTGTCAATAATTAGCCCATTGCCCATGTTTTCTTGCAATGTTTCGGCTTGTATCCCGATAAAACCGTTTTTAATAATGGCATAATGGATCTCGTTGTTGATGCTTCCTTCGTTTAACCAGATCCGATCCCATTGTCCTGGAACATCTTTGTAATAATTCTCCAACCTGTCGCCCTGGAATACAACCGGTTCTTCCATCGTGCCATTCACTTTTAGCGCTCCTCCTTTATACACCCATAAACCTGAGCCATCATGAAAATGGACTTGAACACCGTGGTTAATGTTAAGAATACCCGTTGAATCCACCACAGCATAGCCGTAAACCACGTATGGCTTATCATTGGCCCATGTGATATTTTCACCTTCACCGGCCACGATCTTGTAATCCGGTAAGCCTTCAATGTAGGTATCTGCAACAATAAAATGAGCATCTTGCCCCCAAGCCGCCAGTTTTATATCCTGCATCTTACCATTGGTATTGAAAAGAATGGAATCCACTACGATTAACGGGTTGTTGCTATTGTTGGGATCTACGGTTACTTCAACAAAAATAAAAATGCTGTCTTTGGCCATTAATTCCACATTATTTAGGGAAGTTGCCGGTGACCCGTCAATATTAATACGGAAAAAGGAGTTTTCTCCACCTGCCAGCCGAATGGAATTGATCTTTACATCTTTTGAAGAGGGGTTATAAACTTTAAGCCATTGGGTGCTGGAACCAACAGTGGTAAAAACCGTATCAAATAATACCGAGTCGGTTGAAAATTTTAAACTAACAGGGCTATCGGTAAAATCTTCTGTCTTCTTGCAATTGGCCATAACAATAACAAGCATTACAGAAACCAGCGCCAAAATATTGGAATAGGATTTTTGCATCAAGTGTTTTATTTACAATACGTAAAAAAAATAAAAATATTGCTTTTTCAATTTAATATCAAGAATAAAAAGCTCATAAATTTACAAAAATACAACACTTCCCACATCTATCAAAGGCCCATCATGCAATTCAATTATTTGGAAATGCTTTTCGATGGTTTTTATCACATGATTTCCTTTTTGTAATGAGGAAAGCTTACCATTAACAAATAACTTATCCCCTTGAATTCCGCAACAGCCACCGAAGAAACCATTTTCAAACCCTTGCAATACAATGTTGCTTGGGTCAATGTAATGCACATTAAACTCTAACCTATTTAAAACTTCAAAAATACCAAGATCAGAAGTTAAATAGCAATTTTTGTTGCCAACGAGGTTGCACCTGCAATAGCCCTGTTTCACGTGAACCATTTTAAGTGTTGAAGCTTTATCCAATAATATACTATCGGAAATCTCCAGGTTATGAACAAAAATATTTTCATCTACAAAAGCGTTGTACTTTGCTGAAAACGGGTATTTTATGCCTACTTTAGCGCATCCTTCAATATAACTGATGTGGTTCTCATCAAGGATTTTTTTATAAGATGCAGGCAAATTTGGTGCAATGAGCGTGTCCTTATGTATTTTACAAAAGAAAATATCAGGATGCCCTGAAATAGCTTCGTAAGTTATGCCATTAGTTTCCAACTCCATGATATTACCGTACTTTGCCAATCGCTTTTTTGCTACAGGCGGCATTTTTTTATCAATAATAATCAACATAGCATTGCCTACCCTTTAAAATTTCATCCTCTTTAATAGTAAGTCTATGAAACACTTTTTGGAGTTTTTTCTTGTTGATAGAATCGTAGCCTATCGCATAATTGAGCTGTCCTTTGGGAACAAATATGTTGATTCTCTTAGCCTTTTGAAAATCAATTGAAGCCTGTAAAACATCTTTCCAAATCTCTGTAAGAACAAGCTCTCTGAAAGATGGATGATACGGACCTGCAACCAATGCAGTTCCTTTAGTCAACTCCTTTGAAGGATGAAGCCCAACACGGATGATATTGATTCCTTGGTCTTCAAAAAACAGGTACAAGTCTTTGGTCATGGATACAGCTTCTTCTAAGGTTAAAGCCTTATATTTTTTTCGTTTATAAAGCTTTTCCAGTTCCGTGCCTTTAATAACAAGTGTTGGATATATCCTGGTATCCATTGCACCCAGTTCAACAATTCTTTTGGCTGTTCTAAAAGACTTTTGAAACGTATCCCCAGGTAATCCTATCATCATTTGCAAACCTAGCCTAAAACCTTTTTTATTGATTATTTCACTGGCTTTAACGGTGTCTTCTGCAGTATGCCCTCTTCCCGAGGCTTTGAGTATTTCAGCGTCCATGGATTGTAAACCCAGTTCAATGGTTTCAACTTGGTAAGATTTTAGGAATTCGAGGATGTCATTATCAATGTAATCGGGTCGCGTTGAAAGACGGATAGACCTTATCCTTTGCTGCTTGATATATTCATTGGCAACCTGCAAGTATTGTTCTTGTTCTTTTATATCGATGCCTGTGAAATTGCCTCCAAAAAACCCTAATTCAATGATTGAATTTTTTTTTGTAATGGTCCGCAAATGTTCTTCAATGATCTCGATTACTTCATCCTCAGAAGGCGCTTTTATACTTCCTGAAATGCTGTGCTGGTTGCAATAAATACACCTGTTTGGGCATGCTTCCTCGGGCACAAACACGGGAATTGTAAAATGTTTAGTATTTTTTGACATATTTATTTATGGTGTGGTGATTGACACCGGCAAAATTTTTCCATTCATAAACTTATGGCCCCAAAGGGCAAAATCGCAAACAAATGTAGCCATTTCTGATGCTTCCAAAGGAGCTTTCATTCCTGGGAAAGCTTCTTCTAACATTTCTGTTTGCGTTGCACCCAGGGCTAAGCAATTGATCCTAACGCCACGGTCTTTTAATTCCTCTGCCAATGCTTCAGTAAGTATGGCAAGGGCTCCCTTTGCAGCCGAATATACTGACAAACCGGGAAATTTAGAACTACCTTGGTAGCCGCCCATGCTGCCAATATTCACTATATGGGCATTGTTGTTAAAATGAGGTAATAAGCCTTTAATCAATTTAAACGCACTTTTTACATGAATAGTAAAAAGCCTGTCGAAATCCTCATCGGTGATCTCTTCAAAAGGTTTGTTAATTAATATCCCGGCATTATTTATCAAAATATCTACTTTTGAAAAATGTTTTGTAATATCTTTTACCAAGACAGACTCTATATTCTTGCTTTCGAGGTCAAATGGCAAAATCGTGATGGTTCCTGAAATTGCTTCTTCAAGACATTGGTATTTCAGTTTATTTAACTTATCTTTGTCGCGTGAAATTGCAATTACATGATGGCCTTTTTGGCATAACTTTACAACCGTCTCAAAGCCAATACCTTTACTGCTTCCGGTAACAATTATGTTCATAGAATTCTAGTTTAAAATTTATAAAATTGAAAAATACTTAAAAATTATTCGTATATATTGCTCAAATTTGAAACATAATGCATTTTTGGCCGAATAATTATTTCAAACTTAGTCTTTTTCAACAAAAAATAAAAAATAATTGTTTGAATAATAAAAACAAAATATTATTTTTGCAAACCATTTAAATATAAAGAAATATAATCTAACAGAAAAATAAAATATTTCAGAAATATGTATTTAACGTCAGAAAAGAAGAAAGAAATTTTTAAAACGTACGGCAAATCAGAGTTTGACACAGGGTCACCTGAAGGCCAGGTAGCGATGTTTACACACAGGATTACCCATCTAACAGAACATCTTAAAATCAACAAGAAAGACAATGGTACAAGAAGGGCATTGATCATGTTAGTTGGGAAAAGAAGGCGTTTGCTCGATTATCTAAAAGCAAAAGATATTGAAAGATATAGGGCAATTATCAAGAAGCTTAAAATTAGAAAATAAGCCAAATTTTAAAACAAAAAAGGCAATTGAAATAATTGCCTTTTTTTGTGTATATATACACCTGATTTACAATCACTTAATTTTAAAAAAATGTCAAAAATAGGAACAATCCAAACCATTGAACTCAACGATGGAAGAACCATTACCATAGAAACCGGCAAACTGGCCAAGCAAGCAGATGGTTCTGCAATTGTTAAAATGGGTGACACCATGTTGCTCGCGACAGTTGTATCCAAAAAAGAAGCCTCAGAAAACATAAGTTTTTTCCCCCTTTCAGTTGAGTATAAAGAAAAATATGCTGCTGCCGGCAGATTTCCAGGCGGTTTTTTCAAAAGAGAAGCTAGGCCCTCGGAGCATGAAATCCTTATCTCAAGACTAGTAGACAGGGCTTTAAGGCCATTATTCCCAGATGATTATTACGCAGAAACACAAATTCTTATTTCTTTGATTTCTGCCGAGAAAGATGTTATGCCAGATGCATTAGCTTGCCTTGCAGCATCATCAGCGCTTGCAGTTTCAGATATTCCTTTTAACGGGCCTATATCAGAAGCACGCGTAGCAAGAGTCAATGGTCAATTTATTATTAACCCCAGCCATGAAGAAATGGAAGTAGCAGACATTGACTTAATTGTAGCGGCAAAAAAGGATAATGTTGTTATGGTAGAGGGCGAAATGAAAGAAGTGACAGAAGAAGAAATGGTAGAAGCCATAAAATTTGCCCACGAAGAGATCAAGGTGCAATGCGAAGCACAAGAATTATTGGCCTCTAAAATTGAAAAAGCTAAAGTAAAACGCGAGTATTCTCACGTAGTAAAAGACGAAGAACTGAAGGAAAAGATCAATAAAGAACTACGCGAAAAAATTTACACCGTTACCAAGCAATTTATCCAAGACAAACATGAACGCAAAGAAGCATACAAAAAGATATTGGATGAGTTTGTTGAAACATTAACTGAGGAAGAAAAAGAGGAAAAAGCCTCACTTGCAGAGCAATATTTTCATGATATTCAAAAAGAGGTAATCCGTATGGTCACCCTAGCGGAGAAGACTAGGATAGACAGGAGAAAGACAGATGAGATACGCCCGATTTGGGCAGAAGTGGATTATCTTCCCGCTGCACATGGCTCCGCTGTATTTACTAGGGGTGAGACACAATCCCTTACAACGATAACCCTTGGCACTAAGCTTGATGAACAGGTTATTGACGGGGCTATTATTGAAGGAAAAAGCAATTTTATCCTTCATTATAATTTCCCACCGTTTTCTACTGGTGAAGCTAAACCCTTGAGAGGAACAAGCAGAAGAGAAATCGGGCATGGTAATTTGGCCATGAGAGCGTTAAAAAACATTATGCCAGAACTGGATGATAATCCTTATACCGTAAGGATTGTATCTGATATCCTGGAGTCTAATGGTTCTTCTTCAATGGCAACTGTTTGTGCCGGTACTTTAGCGCTTATGGATGCCGGTATCCAGATCAAGAAACCCGTATCGGGTATTGCAATGGGCCTTATCACTGACAAAGATTCAGGAAAATACGCTATTCTATCAGATATTCTTGGTGATGAAGACCATCTTGGTGATATGGACTTTAAAGTTACCGGGACTAAGGAAGGAATTACCGCGTGCCAGATGGACATCAAGGTAGAAGGGCTTTCTTATGATATTCTTATTGAAGCTTTAGAACAAGCTAAGGCAGGAAGACATCATATCCTTGATAAAATGCTGGAAACAATTCCAGAGCCAAGGCCTGATTATAAACCGCATGCACCGAGGATTGAAAAACTCACCGTGCATAAAGAATTTATCGGTGCTATCATCGGATCAGGAGGAAAAGTTATTCAAGAGCTCCAGGAAACAACCAATACAACCATCACGATAGAAGAAGTTGAGAATATGGGAATAATTGAAATAGCCTCCAGTGATAAAGCTTCTATTGATGCCGCCAGGGAAAGGATAGAACAGATCATTACTGTACCCCAGGTTGGTGATGTTTATAAAGGAAAAGTAAAAGAAATTCTTTCTTTTGGAGCCATCGTGGAAATACTGCCGGGGAAAGACGGGCTGTTGCATATCTCTGAAATTGAATGGAAGCATATCAAAAGTGTTACAGACGTGATAAATGAAGGCGATGAGGTTGAAGTGAAACTTATTGACGTGGATAAAAACAACGGTAGGTTGAAACTTTCCAGGAAAGCTTTACTACCCAAGCCTGAAGGAATGCCAGAGCAAAAAGAAAGAAGCAAAGACAGGAATAAAGATAGGAACAGGGGTAGAGATAGGCGAAGTAATAGACAATAAGAGAGTAATTTTTTATAAGATAGGGTACTTATTTTGGCTTGCAATAGGTTTTATTGCAGGCCTTTTTTTATTCTATATTGGTTATAGTCTATAGAAAGTGAAGGGGTGAGTGATTTACATAGAGTCCTGGAGCTTAAAAGCTAATACATTAGTTTATGAACAAACTCACCCCTTCACTAATACCGATATGGCTTTCAAAATAGTCATAAGATTATTTTATAATATTCTAACATTTTACAACAAATAATCATAATTTTTTCGTAGTTTTGGTTTGTGGAATATGGGGAGAAATTGATAACCATGTATAGCAAAAAATATATATTATAGTTACAATGGGCATTCCCGGGTTAAAAACGGGTGTGCTATAATAAATATAAACGCAATGTAGTTATGGCTGAAATGATTTGGTATAAATGCAATGTGGTTATATAGATGTTAGCTGCAATTTGCATAACCGATAAGATATCAGATTTAGATTGTATTATTTAGATAAATATATTAATGTTTTATATTAATCAATTTGAATTATTAAAAGCAATAAATAGGGATGGAGAGTATCTTGACCATAAAAAATTAATATCAACAGTTAATAGGGGTCAAATCATAGACAAAATTGAGAAAGTCAATCCGGATATAATTAAATATGGGAAGTTCTATATAACTGAATTACCAGTTGAAGAAGAAAAATGGGGATTATTAAAAAAAAGTGAAAAGAAAAAAATATTAAAACTTAATGAAAAAATTAAGAAATCATTGAATCTTGATAAAGTTATTAAAGAACTGATTGAATATAAAACTAAATATCCCAATATTCCAACAATTTATAATTATTTAGGAATTGCGTATGAGAGATCTGGTCAGACAAAAAATTACTATGATATTTTAATCGAAACGAGAAAAAAATTTCCAGGTTATTTATTTGGAAAAATATCATTATCAGAGTATTATCTCAATAATAATAAATATAAAAAAATTTCTGATTTACTTGACAATAAATTTGAGATAACTCAGCATTTTCCGGCAGGGACAGATATATATCACATTTCAGCAGTCAGAGGTTTTTATTACGTGACAGGCAGATATTTTGTAAAGATGGGGAAAATAGAAATGGCATACAAATCATACTTTTTATTAAGTGATCTTAATATTGATCATAAAACAACAGAGATTCTTGGTCAAGAAATAATAGCATATGAATTATTTGGGCTTACAAGAAATATAAATAAACGAAAGAAATGAAAATAGTTTAAACTGAATACAAAAAGCAGCTAACATTTGCTAAATGCCCTTTGGGACACAGGCATTTAGCAAGATTCGTTTGCCAGTAATGCTGAAAAAAGATTCCGCAAAAATTCGTAAATTTATCTGATGCAGGGGAATTATTGAAAATAATTGGCAGTATTCAAAAAACTATTCGTAATTCATAATTAACTATGAAAAATATTATCATATACAATACGGCTAATGTAAAGCATCTGTTTCGCTTTATGCCAAAGATGGCAGCGTTTGGATGAACCAAAATCAACTGGCAGAACTTTTTGACACCTCTAAACAAAACATTGGTCAGTACATCTCTAACATCCTGAAAGAAGGTGAATTAAATGAAAATTCAGTTGTAAAGAATTACTTTACAACTGCGGTCAATGGTAAAAAATACGAGGTTGCTTTTTTCAGCCTTGAGATGATTTTAGCCATTGGTTTCAGGGTGCGTAGCAAGCGGGGAACACAATTCCGGATTTAAGCCAATAGAAACCAGAAAGAATACATGGTAAAAGACGAAAAGAACATGAAGCCCTGGAAGCCGACAAACAAGATTTGCAAGAATTAAAACAATTGGAGGAAAAGATAAAGAAAGAAAAATAAATGGATTAGATTTTTGTAAATTGATATAGCAAGAGGGTATCAAAAACCATAAGATATTTATTCTGCCATGTGGATTAGGCAAAATTTATTTATTTTTGTAGTATGCGCACAACCAAAGATGCAGCAGAGGTTTTTGGCGGCCTGCAAAAAACTGGTTGATGCTTTTGTAAAATTCAAGAATTACTATACGCTTCGTAACTATGATTATTAGGGGAACAAGTAAAATATTGAAAACATCGGGAATAAAACCCATTAAAAACACGGATGAAATTACCTCGGAATTACCGGGAGAATGGTATGCAGGATTAGTTTCAACAG
>CAZJDA010000099.1:0-9974 GCA_964544705.1 uncultured Bacteroidales bacterium | reverse complement strand
AAAGTTTGTAAAGTTTGAAAGAAATGGTGTAGCTTGCTGGTTCTAGGACGAGACAAGCTGCTTTTTCTTCCTTCCTCCGCTCGCCCTTTTCTTCCCTGAAGGGAGCCCAGCGCTCTACCAGCAAAATCAGCCATTTGTAGCAGTGCGGTTGGGTTCCCCTTTAGGGGTTAGGGGCAGTGCGAAAGATGGTTATTTTTTAAAATTGTTAACTTTTCTAGGACGAGACAGTTTAGGTTTATTGACACAATGCGCCGTTGTGCCCCTAATCATCATCAGTGCGCACCTAGTCTTTTATGCAGCGGACAGAAAAGCCTCTTTGCATATAATTATAATCATGCTCAATGCTTTTTGATTCTTCTTCCAGGTATATAGCATAAGTAAGTGTAGTAGTTGAGGAAGGTTCCTCTCCGGCTATCCAGAAAAATGTTTCATCACCACGGCTATAAAATCCGCCTGCGGTGGAATGGCGGTATCCTGCCATATAAGCATTGAAACTTGTTTGGTTATTATCCCCATATGTAGTACTCCCTGTATGTTTTAGTTTGTCTCCATCTCCATCAATAAAATCCTCCAGGACATTCCATTCATCTTCGGTTGGAACATGCCACCCATCGGGAGCCAGATTACCGGTCGCTACTGTATAATAATTATACAATGCACCCCAGTGATCATTGGCTTCTTCGGTATCATTATCCCACCAGCAATAAGCTGCACTGGTAAGATCTGACCATGTATCATCATTTGTAACATATGGAATTGAAGAACCGTCATTATAAGTGGCGGTTTTGAGGTTTTCAGCCATCCAGATTTGGTCGCCGATTTGTACAGTGGGATATTCATTTCCATCTATATCCTGTACCGGAGAAGTGGTTGAAAAAGTGATTTCCTCTCCATAAGAAGTGCCGGCTTCACTGGTGGCATAACCTCTGGCATAATACTCTGTATCTTCAGTGAGTTCTTCCAGCTCTGCAGTAAAAAAATCCTCGTAATCACTTGCCTCCACGGAATTATCATCAATGGTTGGTTCCGGACTTGTACTCCAGCATACACCATTATCGCTCACATTTTCATCACCTTCATCTATAAGTTCTGCTTTTAATGTGGCAGAATTTTCAGTGATGTACATAATTTTGGTTTCTCCCATTTCGGGAGCTACTAAATCTTCTTCTTTGTTATCTTCTTCTTTGTTGCAACTAGCAAATACAATGGCTATAACAGTAAAAGTTGCCATAATTTTAAAAACATTCTTCATAATTATACATTTTTTGTTAAAAAATAAAATAAATAAGGCTGGTTTAGTATTGCCTTTATTTATTTGTTGCAAACATTATGGGTATTTGAAAAAAAATTAAAAAAGCTGCCCCAAAAATCAGGACAGCTTTTTGCAGTTGTGCGGCTGGCTCCCCCTTCAGGCGACCGAGGGGCAGCGCGCCGGATGATTGCTTTTTTGTGAGCCTAAAACAAAACATATAAACCTCTAAAACTTGCTATTGAAATGAAATATTATTACATTTGACTATTGATTCTAAATAAATCCAAACGATAAAAGACTTATGGGTAAAGATTCTACTGAAATAAAATTCAATAAAAAAATCTGGATAGAAACCGTTGAGGGACATAATATTTTTGGTGACGGAAAGTATAAACTGCTAAAAACCATTGAAAAAACAGGATCGTTAAAACTTGCCATTGAAGAACTGGGACTCAGTTACCGCAAAACATGGGATAAACTGAAAAAAATTGAGGAGACTCTTGGCTTTAAGGTTATTGACACAACACGTGGAGGCCGAGATGGTGGCTCATCACAAATAACACCAGAAGGAAAAATACTCGTACATGCATTTGAAAAATTTCATCAAGGCCTTGATGAGTTTTTCAATGATCTTTCCAAACAGATTGAAAATGAATTCTTTACTGAATTAAACAAATAACCCTTCCCAACTGTTAATTCAATATAAATATTTTTGGTATTTATTCCGAGTTGCATATATTTGCAATTCGATTTTTCTATTGTGAAACAAATAAAACGAAATAACGATGAAAAATGCAATCTATAATTTTCCAATTCCTGACAATGAGCCTGTTAAGGGGTATTTAAAAAACAGCCCGGAAAGGAATGGGATTGAAGAAGAATTAAAAAGGCAATCTTCAACAGAGATAGAAATCCCGCTGATTATTGGCGGTAAAGAAGTTCGCACAGGCGATACCGATATAATAACAATGCCTCACAAGCATTCGCATGTGCTGGCAACTTACCATAAAGCCGGTGAAAAAGAAATAGCCATGGCTATAGAAGCTGCCAAAAAAGCACATTATGATTGGTCAAACCTTTCATGGACTTTAAGGGCTTCAATCATGCTGAAAGCAGCAGAGCTTATATCAACTAAATACAGGTATTTGCTGAATGCTGCAACAATGCTTGGGCAAAGCAAAACCATTTACCAAGCAGAAATTGAAGCTGCATGCGAAACAACGGATTTCTTAAAATACAACACCTACTTTGCTGGGAAGATATACGAAACCCAGCCAAAATCAAGCTTTAATCAACTCAATAAAATGGAGTACAGGGCGCTTGAAGGATTTATATTCACCGTAAGCCCGTTCAATTTTACGGCTATTGCCTGTAACCTGAACATGGCGCCGGTAATGATGGGCAATACAACGGTTTGGAAACCGGCCACTACAGCCATACTTTCAAATTATTATTTGATGAAAATATTCATGGAAGCAGGTGTCCCGGCAGGTGCAATTAATTTCTTACCCGGAAAAGGTTCATTGATCGGTAAAAACGTGATCAATTCGCCCGACCTGGCAGGAATACATTTTACAGGATCCAATAATACATTTAACCAATTATGGTCGCAAGCTGCACAAAACTTAAACATTTATAAATCCTATCCACGTCTTGTAGGAGAAACCGGTGGTAAGGATTTCATTTTTGTACATCCAACGGCTGACACACGCGAAGTAGCCGTTAATGCAATTAGGGGCGCTTTTGAATACCAAGGCCAAAAATGCTCGGCAGCTTCAAGGATGTATGTTCCCAAATCGCTTTGGCCCGAAATAAAATCCATGCTCATAGAGATGGCAGAAGATATTAAAATGGGAGATGTGCAAGATGCAACAAACTTTATGAATGCTGTAATAGACAAATCGGCTTTTGACAGCATCACAGCGTATATTGACTATGCAAAAACATCCAACGAAGCCACAATACTGGCAGGAGGAGAATATGACGATTCTGAAGGCTATTTCATCAGGCCAACCATCGTTGAAACAACCAACCCAAAATTCAAGCTGATGCAAGAAGAGATATTTGGGCCTGTTTTAACGGTTTTTGTTTATGATGATAACAAGGTTGATGAAACAGTTGAACTTTGCGATACCACTTCACCATTTGGATTGACAGGCGCTGTTTTTGCAAAAGACAGGACAGAAGCCTCAAAAATATGCGAGCGCCTAAGATATGCAGCCGGTAACTTTTATATCAATGACAAACCTACCGGGGCTATCGTTGGTTTGCAACCATTTGGAGGCGCCCGCGCTTCAGGAACAAATGATAAGGCAGGAAGTGAGTTTAACCTTGTTAGATGGGTAAGTTCAAGGGCAATAAAAGAGACTTTTATCCCGGCAACAGAATATAAATATCCCTACATGAATGAGTAAAATACTGAATTAAAATTATTTGAACTGAAACAATCATGAAAGAAATTTTGCAAAGATTAGGAATTAAAGAAGTAAACCAAGGCGTTTGCACAGGAACAAAATGGATAGACACGAAAGGTGCTGAAAAAGAATCCGTTTCGCCCATAGATGGAAAGCCCATCGCCAAAATAAAAAATGCTACCATCGATGATTATGAATTCTTAGTAAAGAAAGCCCAAGAAGCCTTTAAAGTATGGCGGGAAATACCGGCTCCCAAACGAGGAGAAGTAGTGCGCCAAATTGGATTGGCTATTAGGAAACACAAGGATGATCTTGGAGCTTTAGTAACAATGGAAATGGGAAAGATCAAGGAGGAAGGCCTTGGCGAGGTTCAAGAAATGATTGATATCTGTGATTATGCTGTTGGCCAATCAAGGTTGCTCAATGGTTTTACCATGCATAGCGAAAGAAAAGAGCACAGGATGTACGATCAATACCATCCTTTTGGAATTGTTGGGTTGATAACTTCATTCAATTTCCCTGTTGCCGTATGGGCTTGGAACTCAATGATAGCAGGTGTTGCAGGGGATGTAGTTATTTGGAAGCCAAGCTCCAAAACTCCGCTAACAGCTATTGCTACGCAAAACATCATCATGGATGTGCTGAAAGAGAATAATGTACCAGAAGGGGTTTTCAACATGATTATTGCAAAATCTTCTGTTTTAGGAGATAATTTTGCCGCTGATACCCGCATACCCTTATTCTCCGTAACAGGATCAACTGCAGTTGGGAAAAAAGTGGGAGCTATTGTCGGTGAACGACTTGGACGCAGCATCCTTGAATTAGGAGGAAACAATGCAATTATTGTATCGGACAGCGCCAACCTTGAAATGGCTGTTAAATCAACTGTTTTTGGGGCTGTAGGAACAACCGGACAACGTTGTACCACCACAAGGAGGTTAATTATCCACGAAAGCATTTATGAAAATGTGAAAGATAAATTAGTAACAGCCTATAAAGGAGTGGCTGAAAAAATTGGCAACCCTTTAGAAAAAGGAACCCTCGTTGGCCCGCTTATTGATAAAACTGCCGTTGATGCATTTACAAATGCCTTAGAACAAGCAAAAAGGGAAGGTGGAAATATTATTTTTGGCGGTGAGGTACTAAATGGTTATCAATTTGCATCAGGTAATTACGTGGTTCCGGCCATTGTAGAGGTTGAAAACCATTATGACATTGTACAGGAAGAGACTTTTGCACCCATTCTCTACTTAACGAAATACAAAAACATAGAAGAGGCCATAGAGTTGAACAATAATGTTCCGCAGGGTTTGTCATCTTCAATTTTTACAGATAATCTAAGAGAATCGGAAAAGTTCTTGTCCGAAGTGGGCTCTGATTGTGGTATTGCTAATGTAAACATCGGAACTTCTGGCGCTGAAATTGGAGGGGCATTTGGTGGAGAAAAAGATACAGGAGGTGGCAGGGAATCCGGTTCTGATTCTTGGAAATTATACATGAGAAGACAAACCAATACCATAAACTTTAGTAAAGAACTACCTTTGGCACAAGGTATTAAGTTTGGCTTCTAATAATTAATACAAATTTTCGCAGTAAGGCGGGCTTTTGCCCGCCTTTTTTTTATCATTTTTTCGGATGTAACAAACACATAATCAATCAATAATCCTATGTGCCGCAAAATAACTGATACCAATCATTTTACTTTTTCAATTTAATCCCCTACTTTTACGAATAAGGCTTTCATAAATGTGATTAAATTAGACTAAATATGGTACAAACTATGGTCAGTAAAAGTTAAGTAAGCTTATCTAAGAATAAATGCGTTATAAACCTTATTAACCTAAAAAATAATAGCCTATGAAAAAATTTGTTCACATTTTAGCCACCGGTTTATTACTGAACTTCAGTCACTTAAATGCACAAGATGATGAATTATACGACATGTCATTATCCGAACTTTTAGACATGGAAATTACCAGTGCATCAAAATTTGGTGAATCGATCAAAGAAACCCCTGCCACCATTTTGGTTATTACCAAGGATGATATGGAGAATAGGGGGTATGTGTCTATCAATCAAATTATTGCAGACCTACCCGGTTTTGATATTGCAGCAGGGTATGGCAATTTCACACAACTGCAATACATGCGGGGTAATAGGACTGGATCATATAATGAGAGAACTTTATTTATGGTAAACGGTATTGAGCATAATATCATGTATTGCCAAGCCATGAATATAGCAGAAGATTTTCCTATAAGCTCTATAGAGAGGGTTGAAGTGCTATATGGGCCTGCCTCTGCGGTTTATGGTGCCAATGCATTTTCTGGTATTATCAATGTAATAACCAAAAGTGCAACTGATGAAAACAATGATAATGTCTATTTACACTCAGGGCTTGGCTCAGAAAACACGTATTATTCAGACATGACTTATATTGGTAAACAGGGAGATATTGATGTTTCCGTATCATTCAGGAAATATCGCAGCGACAGGTTCGACATATCTGATAAGCCCGGTTATTTCGCCGATGAAGCAGAAGATATTGCAAAATGGAGCGATAAGAAGATCCCTGTTGGAAATGGTGCCATTATTGGAAACAGGGCTATATGGGGGCCATACGCCGATATTTACCCCGAATACCAAAACATTGCCGATGACCACGGGCTGCTCACAAAAGTTAAATATAAAAATATTGAAGTGGGATTTAACAACCTTGTTACCATCCACGGAAACGGTTCTGAATATCCTTATGATAAAACCTTACCCACTAAGTATTGGAAGTTCAATAGGAACAATGGTTTCATAAGAATCAACAAAGATATGAATGATAAATTAAACCTCTCTACTTTGGTTAATTATAATTATGACGGATCTTCTCCTGAATCGATTTGGGCACAAGGTTGGAATAGTGATAATACTTGGAACTCAGAAAGAACCGCTGAAATGTTATCTTGGAAATACCTTTCAAGCAAAATGTATGTTTTTGAAGATTTTATTTATAAACCCAACGACCTTCTTACTGTTAATGGTGGCTTTAAATTTGCCAGGGGTACTTACCAAAAATCTTATGAATTTGGTTATTCTCACCAATATCATTTTGATCCTGCTACCAATTTTAACCAAGTTATTGACACCGTTAATGATGTTCCATATACAGTAATGGATTCTCTAAAAGACCTTAAACTCTATCCTGATTTAAACAATCCTGGAATTCTACCGGGCAACAATTTTACCGAAAATGAATATGGCGGTTTCTTGCAATTAAAATTTTCCTTGATGAACAATCGTTTATTCTTGGTGACAGGCGCCAGGTACGATGACAACGATATTTATGGAGAAACCTTTAACCCCAGGGTTGGTGGAATTTTTAACCTGGATAATAATATTTCTTTTAAAGCGAATTTTGGAACGGCTTTCCAAGCCCCTGCACCAAGAAATATGTACGGAAGCTGGGGAGGCCTTACTGTTAGTGAAAACCTGGAACCCGAAGAGATCATGAGTGTGGATGGTGGTGTCATTTACACCTCCCAAAATTATTCTGTGGGTGTAACCGGTTTTTATAATGAAGTTACCAACAGCGTTTTACAAGGAGCTAACATGCCCGATAAAAACATCATGGGCGCTGAAACATATATCAACTTGTTATACAATGACCTTGTCCCAATTTTAAACAGGTTTAAAACCCATTTTAATTTTTCCTGGATAGATGCCAGGTTTGTGGATAAACTATACAACGCAGATAGCTCAAGGGAATCTGACCTTGTTGGTGATATTGCCCCAATTAAATTCAATGTTATCCTGGATGCTGATTTCTTAGAGCAATTCCATTGGAACTTTAGGGTGAATTATGTAGGCGAGAGAGAAACCATCATCTCCAACCCCATAGAAAAAGTAGACCCATATATGGTGATGAATACAAGCTTACAGTGGAAAAATATTTTCAATACCAAACTTACACTGTTTGCCAATGTCAATAATATCTTGGATGAAGAATATTTTCACCCCGGCATGGATGCTGCATCAGCGGGCGAAGACCCATCTCAACCCAGCAACGGATGGTATTGTTCAAGGCTTCCTCAACCAGGCAGGTCTTATATGTTTGGTATAAGAACAAGATTCTAGTTTTCTTATTTACTAAAACTTCTAACAATCCATAATAAAACAATGGATTGTTAGAAGTTATTTCTCACACTCACAATTTGGTTTTATATCCAGGAATCTTCCTGGCCTAACATTCATTAAAAACTTTTGATATGATCAGGCATAAATTCCTATTAATGCTATTATGTATAACCTTTTCAATGCAAGTTTTCTCTCAAGAAGATAAAACCGACATTTTAGACATGAGTATCAAAGAACTCATGAATATTGAAGCACGATCAGCATCAAAATTTGATGAATTTATTGACGAGATCCCGGCTACCATGCTCATTATTACAAAGGAAGAAATAAAAGACCGGGGATATGTTTCTTTGAACGAGATCATTCATGATATACCGGGCTATGATATTGCAGCGCCCTATTCGGATTTCACCCAAATACAATATGCTAGGGGAAACCGAACAGGTTCATACAACGAAAGAACAATTTTTTTGGTCAATGGTATAGAGCAAAACTTGCTTTATTGCCAAGGTATGAATATTGCCGAAGATTTTCCGTTAAGTGTTATAGAAAGGATAGAATTCCTTTACGGGCCTGCTTCTGCTATTTATGGGCCCAATGCATTTTCAGGTATTATTAACGTGATAACAAAAAATGCGTCCAAATTAGAAGAAGATGAAGATGACGTGCAACTCGGTATTGGCGGTGGTAGTAATACAACAACTTTTGCAGATGTAACCTATCTTGCAAAGTATGGGCCGGTTGGGCTATCATTGTCATACAGGAGGTTTCACAGCAATAGGTTTGATATTTCGGGCGAACCCGGTTATTTTACGAATGAAGAAATAATCGGGAATCCTAGAATCTGGGGGCCCTATGCAGAATTATACCCAAAATACGAGAATCGTGCTGATGACTTTGGAATCATTGCAAAAATGAATTACAAAAACATAGAGATTGGGTTTAACAAGTTAGAAACCGTTCATGGCAATGGTTCTGAATATCCTTATGATAAAACACTTCCAACCTTGCATTGGAATTTTTTCAGGGATGTACTGTATACAAGGATTAAGAAAGAGCTCAATGATAAATTGTCAATATCCTTTTTAGCCAATTATGACAGGAATGGTTCGGGACCTGAGTCCATATGGGCGCAAGGTGTTAGTCATGGAAACACATGGGATGCTGAAAGAACCGTAGAGTTGAGATCATGGAAATACATATCGCACAAATACAATCTTTTCCAGGATTTTGTTTTCAAGGCTAATGAGAATATTATATTAAGCGGCAGCTTTAAATATGCCAAAGCTAACCATCAAACAGCTTATCATTTCGGTTACTCCGACAAGATCAGGTTTGACACTGATTCAGCCCATAAATTCCAAAACCCTGATACGTTGGCGCAATATGATCTATTTCCCCCGCTATTCACAAAAAACAAGTATCCCGGTAATACTTTCAACGAAAATGAATGGGGTGGGTATCTACAAGCCAAGATCGTTACTTTTGATGAAAAACTCTATATTGTGGGTGGCGCCAGGTACGATTACAATGACATTTATGGTGATGCAATAAATCCACGAGTAGGTTTCATATACAAATTAATGGGAAACAAGTTATATTTCAAAACCAATTATGGTACAGCATTCCACTCTCCAGCCCCCAGGAATATGTATGGCAGTTGGGGTGGATTAAAAGTTAACCCTGACCTTCAATCCGAAGAAATATCCTCCTTTGATTTTGGTATCAATTCCATTACAAAAAACATTTCCAATGACATCACATTCTTTCAAAACAACATAACCAATACAGTGCTGCAAGGAGAAAACCTACCTAACAAAACCATCTATGGAATGGAATATAAATTCAATCACTTGGTGAATTTAGGAAACATATTAAAAAGATTAAAACTTCACTTCAATTATAGCTACATCTTACCCAAATGGGACAAGGAAATCAGCAACAATACTACAGGTAGAACTTCCAAATATGTTGGTGATATAGCAAAACATAAATTCAACCTTATTTTTGATACGGATTGGATAAAAAAACTCCACTGGAATTTGCGTTTCAATTATGTGGGAGAAAGGCAAACCATTGTATCGAACCCGGTAAAAAAAATTGATCCTTATTTCATTACCAATACAAGCTTCAGACCTCGGGATTTAAAGCATTATATACTCCCTGTATTCGCAAGTTAAACA
>CAZJDA010000098.1:0-10249 GCA_964544705.1 uncultured Bacteroidales bacterium | reverse complement strand
AAGAGCTTATCAATATGAAAGCAAATTGAGCGCTGATTTTTCAATTTTTTCAACAGCACATGCGCAGTAGGG
The DNA here is from genome assembly GCA_964544705.1 of uncultured Bacteroidales bacterium. Taxonomy (GTDB): domain Bacteria; phylum Bacteroidota; class Bacteroidia; order Bacteroidales; family CAZJDA01; genus CAZJDA01. The sequence continues at coordinate 10,177 of CAZJDA010000098.1, read as the reverse complement.
TTAGGGTGGCATCAACCCTAACCCTCTTCAAGGGTTTTGTTATCAAAGTTTAGCAGGAATTTCCTATTAATGGAACCCTTGAGGGGTTTTCGCTTTCGTTCAATCGTTCCTATTCATCTAAACCAACCGCTTCAAGGGTTTTATTAAGCTTTTGCAGGTATTATTTTAATGCTGCGCTTAACCGCTTGAAAAGTTTTCGCTTTCATTCAATCGCTCCATCGTTTCTTCGCTCAATCGTTCAATCGTTCCTAAAACCAACCACTTCAAGGGTTTTATTAAACTTAGCAGGAATCTTTTTGATGCAACGCTTAACCGCTTGAAGGGGTTTTTTTCGCTTTCGTTCCATCGCTCCTTCGTTCTTATTACTATTTGTTATTATTTCAAGCTTTCTATTTCTTCCTGCGATAAACCTGTGTACTTTTCAATATCTTTTATTGGTAATCCACCTTGAATCATCTGTTTAGCAATTTCAATTTTTTCTTTCTTTCTTCCTTTTTCTTCAGCGGTTTCTATTGAGTTTTTGATATCCCTGTAAGCATTCAGGCTTTGTTCATACTGTTTGTATTCATCTCTGTTAAGTTTCGATATTTCAGCTATTTCAAAAAGACGTAAAAATATTTTTTCTTTAAGTTTTGAAGGTATCCTTTCTAACCTGTCAAGGTTTTTTAACACATAAAGCCACTTGTCAAATTTCGTTTCTAATTCATTTTCTGTTTTCTTGAATTTAGGCATTGCCAGGTAGATATAGGTTAATTTGTCATAAAAAACTTTCTTAGTGTCTATATCTAAAAGCTTGACATCATACCTGAATTTATTAGGATATTCTTTATCTTCATCAAATACAAAGTCAAGTATTCCTATGGTATATACGTGTTTTAGCCTAAAATTCCAATCTTTTCCTTTTTCGGCTTGTTCTTGTATAGGAAAAGTAGAATAATAAACAGTCCTGTCTTTGAAATATTTTTGTTCTGCTTTTTGTATTTCAACTATAAATTTTTCTCCTTTTTCGTTTGTGCAGTATAAATCAAATATTGCTCGCCGGTCGCCTATCGATATAGGTAAATTCTCGTTTGGGAGATAAGAGATCTCCTTTATTTCCCCTTCTTCGTCTTTTAAAAGCTGGTTTAAGAAATCCAGCAATAAATCTTTATTCGGTTCTTCTCCAAATAATCTTTTAAAGCCATAGTCAGTAAAAGGATTTATGTATTTTTCCGGTATCTTTTTCATTTTTTTACCAGTTTCTTATATACAAAGATACAATATTTTTTTATTCGTAAAATAGGAATGACATTGGAAAAATGCACGCTTAACCCTTGAAAAGTTTTCTCTTTCGTTCTATCGTTCAATCGTTCCATCGTTCAATCGTTTCTCACCAACCACTTCAAGGGTTTTATTCAACTTAGAAGGAATTTTTATATTGCAACGCTTAACCGCTTCAAGGGGTTTCGCTTTCGTTCTATCGTTCAATCGCTCCTTCGTTCCATCGTTCCTTCGTTCAATCGTTCCATCGTTTCTCCCCAACCGCTTCAAGGGTTTTATTAAACTTTTGCAGGTATTTTTATAATGCAATGCTTAACCGCTTGAAGGGGGTTTCGCTTTCGCTCCATCGTTCCATCGTTTGGCAATTTTTTCATGGCGCTTGACAGCCCAAGAAGATGCCAAAACGTTTTCGGAACAATACGAAGAATTCTTTGCTCACACCCAGATGGATAAATTCAATAATCCTACCTGGGACTTCTTCCAGCACAATACATTGGTTAAAATTACAGATAATGAATTACTTACCGAGTTAGAGAAGGTAACAGATTTTAACAGGGAGTATTGTAATTTTTATTTCTATACCTTAGAAAACCGGATGAATTATGTGGATGATTTTACGGTCTTCTGCGATGTAGAGACGGAAGGAAGGTATATCTTTTATGTTTTTTTTAAAGATAGGACAGCCGTTGATGGCTGTTTTCTTGCCAATGAGTTTGTAATGGGTGAATATGCCGAGGCTTCTTTTGGGGAGTTTTTGGGCAAATTGCATTATTGGAAGCAAGTTCACGAGATGACAGAAGACTTTGAAGGCCCTGAGGGCTATGAAGAAGGTGAAGAGATAGTAAAGGTTTATGAATATTTGTTTTCAGATGGTGGAGCTATTGAGAAAAAGCTTATTGAAGAGTAAACGAAAGAAAAGGAAAAGAAACTCCTTCGGATGGCAATTCAGGCTATCTAATAAAATATTTTTTGCATTGAGATAAAAACTCTTCAGCAAGAAATGGATTGGATGCAACGATTTCTTTGCCAAAAATATACTGGTCAGTACCTTTAAAGTCAAACACTTCACCCCCGGCTTGTTTCACGATAAACGCCCCGGCAGCCACATCCCACGGGTTGAGGCTATACTCGAAAAAAACATCAAAACGGCCACATGCAACATAAACTAGGTCTACTGCGGCTGATCCCAGTCGGCGCATACCCCTTGACTTTACCAGCAGCATTTTAAAAAACTCGATATAAACATCCAGGCGTTCAAAATCATTATACGGGAAGCCTGTTGCTACTAAGGCGTCATCAAGGTGTTTGTTTTGGGAAACACTTATCTCCGAATCGTTAAGGAAGGCCTTTCCACCTTTCCAGGAATAGAAACATTCATCATTATTGACCTCATAAACCACTCCAAGAATCACCTCGTCACCTTCCATCAAAGCAATACTAACGGAGAAAACAGGGATAGCGTGTACGAAATTGGTGGTGCCATCTAAAGGGTCAACGACCCAATTATATTTTTCTCCCTTTTTGTCGGTTGTATTTTCTTCTACAATGAAGCCAGCCTCGGGAAGGATTTTGGATAAGACCTCCACAATTCGTTTTTCAACCGTTTTATCAACGTAGGTAACCAAGTCGTGATGGCCTTTTAATTCGATATCTGATCCTTTGAGTTTGGTGACTTCAGACCTGATAAAAGCGCCAGCTTCCCTGCTTAGGTCGCATACTTGCCGGCAAAGCTTCTTTGTAAATTTATGATTCATGTTGATTGATTTCTTTGATTTGAATAATAATATACAAAGATAAAAGAGTTATGTGAATTCAAAAATAATGCTTTAATTTGCCACCAGATTTTGTTATAACAAATGAAACACTCTAACCAAGACAACTGGTTATCGAGAACCGAATTGCTGTTTGGAGAAGATAACCTGGAAAAACTTAAAAATTCTCATGTCCTTATTGCCGGGCTTGGAGGCGTTGGAGCTTATGCAGCCGAGCAATTGTGCAGGGCAGGCATCGGTGAAATGACCATCGTTGATCACGATAAATTTTCTGCAACCAATAGAAACAGGCAACTACCCGCACTTTGCAGCACTGAAGGGAAATATAAAGTGGAGGTTATGTCTCAAAGGCTTCTTGATACCAATCCAAAGCTAAAACTGAACAGTTATAAAACTTACCTCATAGATCAGCCAATGAGAGATGTATTACAAGCCCATCAATACCATTACCTTGTTGATGCAATTGATACCCTTTCTCCTAAAGTTTTTCTCATTTATCATGCACTTCATTATAATATACCGGTAATTAGCTCTATGGGGGCAGGAGGGAGGATGAACCCACTAGAAATTAAAGTGTCAGATATTTCTGAAAGCAGCGGTTGCAGGCTAGCATATTATATCAGGAAAAAGCTTCATGTATTGGGAGTTTATAAAGGTGTAGATGTAGTATATTCCCCAGAAAAAGTAAATAAAGACGCTGTTTTGGTCACAGACCATGAAAAAAACAAGAAAACCACCGTAGGTAGTATTTCATACATGACAGCAATATTTGGGTGTTATTGCGCTTGGTGGGTAATAGACCGTATATTACAGGAAAAAGACTAGGTGATTGTCTCGTCCTGGAATAAATTTACTTTTTCTTTCCATTTTTGTCTTTTTTTATGTAAACCTATTTCAAGACGAGACAAATATGGACTGGTTATTAGAATTCAAAACCGGAATAATCATGCATTAGATTTCTCTTCCCAATGCACTGCAAGCCAAATACATGGCGGTTGGGCTTGTGTGTATGTTACCCGGTGCTTTTTATGTGCCGGGATATGCAGGTAGTCGCCTTCTCCAAGGCTTATCTCTTGTCCATCCGCAAAAAGCAGTTTTGCCTTTCCTTGTAATAAAATGACCCATTCGTCTGTTGCCTGGTCATACCACTGCCCTTCGGGTGTGGACTGCCCTGAAGATATGATTTTTTCTACCCGTATATTTTCACTTTGAATGATGTTTTCAAAGAGCTCTTTTCGAGGGTCAGCAACCAAGTCTTTATAAATATTCCCTTTCATAGTTTTTGCATTTTGGTCTGTATAAAATGAAACAGACAATGTCTGAGATATTTACTGAGACACATTCGAGCATGATTAAACCTTATGTGCCACATTACCAAGTATGTTATAATTTTTAAACAGATGATTATTCACTGGCTTTACAAGTGAAAACCCTGGCTATTCAATTCTGAAGCTGAATAATGATTGTATTTATCGTTATCAAGCGGGTAATCCCAACATCCCATTCGTTGAAACATATACCCTCCAAAACCGCTTTTAAACCTGTATAACCCGTACAATGGATGAGAAGGGTCAGGTTTGGGAGCTATTCCAAACATATCATATTCTGTACACCCGCTATCTTTAGCCCTGCATATAGCTTCCCATTGCAAAGCGTAAGTTGGCATAAGGTTTCGTCCTTTTGATGATGAAGCGCCATAAAGATACATACCTCGTTTGCCGGTCATTACAAAAAACATTGCTGCAAGAGGTTTTTCTTGTTTTTCTGCTACAAGCAAACGCACATCAGCAGGAGAATTGGTATCATTGGCAGTGGTTTCCAATACCGTTTTAAAGTGGCTCATATCTTGAATAAAAATCCCGTTTCTGTGGGCTGTCTCTTTATATAGTTCATACCAAATGTAAATGTTTTTTAACCCGTAATTTTTCACTTCTATCCCTTTTCTCTTTGAAAGCCTTATGTTATACCTGGTCTTGGGTTTCATGCGGTTAAGCAAGGTAGTTTTATCTACCTTCAAATCCAAAAAAACTGTATTTGTTGGCAAGATATCCGTATTGGCTTTTCTAAGGTTCCAATTTTGGGTATTGATATTATACCTGAACTCTTGGCTTAGTATTTTGGGTGGGTCAATCCATGCCGATTTATCTAAAGGGCTGGCATGTGATTTTGCCCATAAAGACTCCCATAGCAAATCAAATCGAAGCATAAAACAATCATTGGGAAGAAAAGGGCGTAAGGACTCGGAAAGTTCTTCGAGCAAAGGACCTTGGCTTTCTTCACATGGTTCTAACGTAGGCCCATAAGGAACATAACCTATCTTATACCCATTATCCAAGGTTCTAAAAAGAACCAAGAAGTCCTCCTGGATATAATTCTTTTCTGGTTGGTATTCAAATACTTCTGAGGTTTTAAGCTTGATATCAAAAGCATTGGTATGAAAACCCTGTTTTCTCTTTACCTTTGACCAAAAGGCTGTTTGCTGCAGAACAGGGCTTGTTTCAAGCCTCTTTGTTTCCTTTTTTTCAACCTCTATAAACATAAGATTGTTTTTTTGCAAAGGAAAGAAAAATCAAATGCTTAGCCAAAGTTATTGATATTGAATTCATAATTTCAAAAAAAGACTAATAGGTGAAGCCTACTTTTGATACACCTGAAGATGAAGTCTAACCCCCTTACCTGACAGGATGAAATAAAACGCAACACTAAATGTAATCCCTCCTGATGATCAATCCTTTTTCTTCCAATGTTTTGGTCACCCGTTTTATCATCATCACTTTTTCTTTGAGTGGCATAAACCCGGATTTAAAACCATTGATAATAAGATATTTAAGCTCATCAGGTGTGAAGTTAAATTTTTCAATGGCAATCATATACTCACTTGTAAGGTCAGTTTTAGAAATAAGCCGGTTGTCAGTATTAAGGGTAACCCTGATACCGCAATCAAAATAGAATTTTACCGGGTGGTTGAGGTAACTTTTCACTGATTTTGTTTGTACGTTAGAAGTAATACAAACTTCCAAAGGTATACGATGATCATTCACGTAATTAAGCAGTTCCCCGTCTTCTCGCAAGCTTGTCCCATGCCCGATCCTGTTGGCGCTAACATAATGCAATGCCTGGTGGATGGATTCTGGCCCATAAGCTTCTCCTGCATGCACCGTAGTGTTCACATTATTGTTGATAATAAGATAAAAGGCTTCTTTATGGTCTTTAGCAGGGAAATTAGCTTCAGCTCCTGCCAGATCATATCCCACTACACCCCTGTTTTTATAAGCTACACATAATTCTGCTAAGGTCAATGATTTATCAGGTTCAAAGTTGCGCATCCCGCAAATTATAATCCCTATCTTGATATCAAAATCTTTTTCTGCTTTGTTCTTCCCCCTTAAAACTGCTTCTACGATTTCTGTAAGCTTAAGCCCTTTTTCTATATGCAAAATAGGGGAAAAACGTATCTCTAAGTAAAGCACGTTTTCTTTAGAGCAATCTTCTGCTAGCTCGTATGTAGCCCTTTCAAGCGCTTCTTCGGTTTGAAGCACGGAGCATGTCACTGCAAAGGGTTTTAGGTAATCCACCAAGCTTTTACAATGAGGCCCGGCCTGCAAAAAATTCTTCAATTTGTTGATGTCATCATAAGGGAGTTTTACTTTTTGTTTTTTGGCCAAGTCCAAAATTGTTTCTGCCCGCAGGGAGCCATCCAAATGGCAATGCAGTTCAGCCTTGGGTAACGACTTGATAAATTCTTTTGTAAGTTTTACCATAATTTCTCCTGTTCTAAATGTTTTGTAATAATTTTTACCGGGTAATTTTTTTGTAGGTATTTTGTAAGTTTTTCGGCAAAATATACAGACCTGTGCTGACCTCCTGTACAACCAAAACTAACCGAAAGGCTCGTAAAGCCACGTTCCAGGTAGTTTTCTACTGCCTGTATAACAAGCCCGTTGGTCATTGATTTAAAATCTCCTATCTCTTTAAATTTTTCCAAGTATTCAATTACCTGCTCGTCTTTGCCTGTATAATCCCTGTAAAATTTTTGCCTACCGGGATTAGGTAATGCACGGCAATCGAATACAAAACCACCGCCATGCCCGGAAATATCAACAGGTATACCTCTTTTATAAGAAAAACTATTGATATGTACCGTCAGTTGGTTCTTTTGCATATCTTGCCCAATAGGAACATTTGCACATTCCTTTAATACTTGCATCAAAACAGGCAGTTCAAAAGGCAGTTCAATATTTTTCAGGAACCAATCAATATTTTTTTGTGCATAAGGGATGCTGGAAATCCAATGGGTTTTTTTCTCGAACAACCCTCTAAATCCATAAGCGCCAAGCACTTGCAATAAGCGCATTAAAACAAATCCATAATAATGCTCAATAAATCCGGATTTATCGATGCGTATTTTTTGCTGAAGTTGTTCCATATAAAAATCCAAGAGTTTCTCTCGTTCTTCAAAAGGAATATCTGCTTTAACCTGGAAAAGCAATGATGCCACATCATACTGCAAAGGCCCCTTTCTGCCTCCTTGGAAATCAATAAAAAACAACTCTTCTTGATGAAGCATGATGTTCCTTGCCTGGAAATCGCGGTACATAAAATAATCCATATTGGCTTGCAAAAGATAATCCATGAATTTTTGAAAATCTTCCTCAAGGCTTTGCTCATTGAAATGTATACCGGCGGGTTTTAAAAAATAATATTTAAAATAATTCAAATCCCATTGCATGGATTGGCGGTCAAAACTTTTTCGGGGATAGAAAACATGTTCATCTGCTTTTGAGCCGGATACTTGGAACTGGACGAGTAATTCCAATGCTTTCTTATAGTAATCTTTTATAATCGGGGTAAACTTGCCGGAGTTATCTTCTTTAAAAAGCATAAACAATGTTTGATTACCAAGGTCTTCTTGCAAATAAATGTTTTCATTGATTTGCTCTTCATAAATTCGGGGTACCGGGAGTTTTTCCTTAGAAAAGAGATTAGCCAAGTGCAAGAATGCCTCATTTTCTTTTGTGTCGGGGTTATAAGTGCCAATAGCGGAATAATTTTGGTTTACAATACGAAAATATAACCTGTTTGATCCTGATGGTGGTAAAGCCGTGAATTTCTTGGGCTTCTCTTTAAAATGCTTTTCAAATAAAATTTGCAATGCTTCTTTATAATCCTTTTTCACACCAACACTTTTTAACAAATTTAGTGAAATATCTATAATATCCCTACTTAAAGCACCTTCTTTTCAACAAAAGATTGTTATATTTGTTAATAATAAAACAGGCAATACTGGGAATTATCATTTAGGTACAAAAGAAGCATTACCAAAGATTTTATCAAATAATAATCTAAAAAACTAAAACCATGAGCAATCAATCAACAGACATTTTAAAAAAGGCGATCTTATTAGAACGCAGAGGCAGGGCTTTTTATGAAACAGTGGCTGAACAAACCGATAATGAAGATGTGAAAAAAATATTCGATATCATGGCAGAGGAAGAAAAGCTGCATGAAGAATTCCTGTCAAAACAATTTAAATACGTTAGTGAAAATAATTCTTTTCAGGCCTCAGACTTGGAAAGCCACGGCAAAGAAGAAGAAAGCATAGCCAACACCGTTCTTAATGATGATATGCTGGATAAGATCTCGTCCTCGGGTTTTGAAGCGGCAGCTATATCAGCAGCCATAGATATGGAGACAAAAGCCATTGAAATCTATGCTAAACGCGCAGAAGAAGCCACAGACGAAAACGAGAAGAAACTTTTTGAATGGCTTGCCGACTGGGAGAGAGGACACCACAAACTGCTAAACGAGCTCAACAAGCAACTCACGGAAAAAATATGGAACGATAACAGCTTCTGGCCATTTTAATATTGCGTTTTAATCAACGTCTTGGTGAATAAGCAAAAGTGATTACTTTCCATTTAAAAAATGAACCGAGCCATGACCCCGAGAATTCGGGGACACACACCCACATGATTATAATGAAAGTTAAAACCCTGTGTGGTGCGAATTTGACTCATCATGGCGAGCTCCATCCCGATTAGCATCGGGACAGGTACTGACCAATGAAAATTTAAAATATAAACAGATGAAAACAACTCATTTTTACAGTCAATATTTAGAAGGTCAAAAATGAAATTTGTTCATTATATTTGCCTTCTATTAATTGGTATCAAGAAATTCTATTGCTATGGAAGTAATTCTTATCAGCGGCATTTTTATGTCGTTTTTTATCGCTTTTTTGCTTCTTACCAAAAAAGATAAAGCTTTAACAGATAGAATATTAGCTGTCTGGGTAGTTATTATTGGCATCCATCTTTTAGGGTATTATTACAACCAACTTGGATATTGGGAAAAATACCCTCATCTTATTGGTGTTACTGCACCGTTCCCTTTGCTTCACGGGCCTATGCTTTTCTTGTACACACTCTATTCGCTTCGCAAAGACAATAAAATAAGGCTGAAAGATTACTTGCATTTTGCTCCTGCAGTTGTTGCTTATTTGTACATGTTCAATTTCTTCTTTTTTTACAGCGCTGAAGAAAAATCCATGATAGACAAGGGAGAAATACCAGATTATGGGCTGTTTGCTGTAATCTTGGTGGCTGCCAGCTTAATTTCGGGGCTTACCTATTCGATATTAGCCTACAGGCTTACTTTAAAACACGAACGCAAAATTGAAAACAACTTTTCCTATAATGAAGGTATCAATTTAAAATGGGTACGCTACTGCATCCTGGGTATCGGCTTTTGGTTTCTTTTGGCTACTATTATTACTGTTTTGCGCCAGGTAATGGGAGTAGAATTCTCTTTTAATGCTGATTATATTTTCTATTCATTGCTGATTGTTTTTATTTTCTATTTTGGATATTTTGGAATCAGGCATGAAAATATCTTTATAAATAACCCGCAAATTGTTCATAAAGCTCCATTGCAAGAGGAATTAGCACAAAAATATAAGCACTCCGGCTTAAAAAAGGATGTTGCCAAACAAATACATGATCGATTGTTAGAGATGATGGATAAGGAAAAACCCTATTTGGAACCCAAACTCACCTTGGCGGGATTGGCTGCTCTTATTGATACAACACCTAACCAACTCTCCCAAGTTATAAACCAATACGAAAAAGTGAATTTCCATGATTTTG
>CAZJDA010000097.1:0-10457 GCA_964544705.1 uncultured Bacteroidales bacterium | reverse complement strand
GTCCTTTTAGGTTTCAAAAATAATTTATATTTTATGAGTGCAAACATAAGAGAGGGTTTTATTAAACTTGGCAGGACGAGACAATTCCGGGGTTTTGACAAAAAGTCGCACGATGAGTGCATTATCCAATTATATAAAGGTAACTGGATAAAAAAAGGCAACACCATAGCGCTGCCTTTTCTTAACATTATGGATAATTAATCTTATCGATTATATTCCAAGTACATCTTTTCCTTGTTTGAAAACAATGTCAACAGGGATTCCTGCGTCGTTTACACGGTCAAGGTCTTTTTGCAGTTTGGGTTTGATCCTTCCGTCTTCTACAACCCATTTTTTGGCTTTTGCTAAGTCACCATTGCCTTGTATAACGAGTATTTTTTCTGCCAATGTTTTCATAGCTTCACGCATTTTCTCGAAATTCACTTTATAAGTGCCTTTTTCATCATCGCGGGTAAAAGCTCCTTTTTCTTGGAAATAATAAAACCTCATCATGTTTGATTTTCCGTGGGCGCTTGCAACACCAAAACGAGAAGAGCGGAAGATACCTGTCATAAAGGTTACATAGTAATCCATCAGGTCTACTTCACCGAGTTCTCCCATCTCGTATAGTTGGTCAATAATATACAATCCAAGTATATCTGCCTTACCTTCTTCAATAGAAGTATAGTAACTTTTTAGCGCTTCTCTAACGGTGACATCTTTATTCTCTACAAGGTAACTTAACCCCAAACCGTGTCCAACTTCGTGGAACATGGTATTGGCAAAGAAAGCATCGAAGGTTACATTATCTCTTTGCGATTCATCAATAAGCATGTTTGAAATCGGGACAAGGATCTTGTCGAATTTAGCTTTCATGGCATTTTTCAATTGAAGCTTTCGCGATCCTTTCTTTTCTCTTACCACCTCATCATTAGGAAGATTGATGGCAATAGTTTTGCTACCTGCATTACAATCGCCGGCATAATAAAGAACTTCATAAGCATTTAATTGGTTTCCTGAAGAGCCGGGTGTTTCTGCCTTGTATTTATCCTCGACAGGAAGCATTTTTTGTAATTTAGGCAATAAGGAAGTATATTTTTCCAGCCTTTTACTCCATTCCATATCTTTTACCAGGATAAAAGCTTCGTGTGCGGCTTTATATCCAAACAAAGCATCTTCATAAGTTTCAATGGGGCCAACAACAAAATCGAATTTATTGGTTTCCATATCCAGCCAAGCCATGTCGCTTTCGCGATATTCGTCGTTAAGCAAAGCTTCTGCCCTAAGATTAAGGTATTTTTTAAATCCTTCATTCTCGGCAAGGGCTGCTGCTTCTTTCAGAAGCTTAACCGCTTTATCGGTTTCTTCTTTGAAAAATACGTGATAAGGAATGGCTTCCAATTTGCCTTCTCCTGTTCTCCTAATCATGGTATAAAGGTCATCTTTAGATTCAGAGTCCCATGCTTCAAATTCTTCCTTGGTCATGTCTTTTGGATAGTAATTAGCGCCTTTGGGTTTTTTACCATAGGAATCAACAAAAGACTCATTATTGGCCAGCCTGTCCCATGGACCATAGTTGATCATGGCAAATTTCTTTACTTTCTCATCCTCAATTTTTGATAAGAATTCTTCTTTGTTGCCAAAGGTTTGCTGCCAAAAGATTTTGTCCATGATCTTTGAAATTTCAAAAAGCTTGCTCAAAAGTTGCTTTTCTTTTTCAGAGAATTTACTCACATCTGTTGTGAGTTTTACTTCAACGTATTTATCCAATTTTTTTTGGATAGCAGTTTTTTCTGTTGCGTCAGTTTGCTCTCCATCTTTTTTGCCTTTTTCGCCACCGCCACAACTCATCAATGATATGCTCATTACTGCAAGAATTACAATTGTTAATACTTTTTTAATCATAGCGTCTGTTTTAATGAATTGATTTAATTTATTATTTTTACTAAGAACCCAAATTGCGCAATTTTCGCACACTGCCTGCCCCGTACACGAAGTGTCGGGGACAGAAAAATTGTAAGGCTTCACCTTACCAATTCGGTGAAAGCCGACAATTTCTAAACGAGGGTTATCCGCCAACTGGCGGAAAGCGACTTTTCATTTTGTTCAAGCCGCTCAACTTTGGTACGAATTTACGTTTTTTTGAGTAAAAAACCACGTTTTAAACATTTAATTTTTCATTTTCAGACTTGGCAATAATCACTGCACCGCAACTGTCGCTCCATACGTTTGTGGCAGTGCGGAACATATCCAATATCCGGTCAACAGCTAATATAAGCCCAACGCCTTCCAGTGGCAACCCAACAGCAGAGAGAATAACTGTAATCATGACCAACCCTGCCATTGGAATTGCTGCCGCTCCAATAGATGCAAGCAATCCTGTTATCAAAACGATCAATTGTTCGTAAAAAGCAAGGTCAACCCCGTATGCTTGTGCAATAAACATGGCAGCTACGCATTCATAAAGAGCTGTTCCATCCATGTTGATTGTGGCTCCTAAAGGCAAAGTAAAACTAGAGATCTTATTGGATACTCCTGATTTTTTTTCTACAGTACTCATAGTAAGTGGTAAAGTAGCCCCGGATGAAGAAGTGGAAAAGGCTGTTAGCAAAGGCGCGGTCATGTTAGATAAATGGCTAAACGGCCTGGCTTTTCCTATCACTTTCACAAGTATAGGTAAAGTGATAAAAGCATGGATGCTTAAAGCTGCTACTACCGTACCCATATAAAGCCCCATACGGCTTATTAAACCTACAAGGTCATCTTGGTCAGCAACTACCTTGGCTACAATGCCAAATATTCCAATAGGTGTGAGTTTTATCACAAACATGGTTATTTTCATCATTACATCAAAAATAGCATTGACAAAGTTGGTGAGTAAAACGCGAGGCTTCTCTTTGACGCGTGTAATAAAAAAGCCAAAAATGATGGCAAAAAAGATGATAGAGAGCATATCAGCCGATGCCATAGCTCTAAAAATGTTATCGGGGACAATTTCTATTAACGTCTCTCCCAATGTTTTTTGCACATCCACCAATCCTTCAACATCCTCAGAGAGATTTAAATCTGCCCCAACACCCGGCTTAAACAGGTTTACAAGTAAAAGCCCGGTAATGATGGCAAGCAAACTTGTAGATACATAGTAGAGGATGGTCTTTAACCCTAGCCTTCCCAGGTTTTGACCGGAGCCAATATTGGTTACACCGGAAATGATTGAACTAAGAATCAGGGGGATGATCAACATTTTGAGGAGCCTTAGGAAAATATCTCCCATCCAAGATATATAAGATACAGCAGGATTACTATAGGCTTTTTTCAAAATCACCTTATCATATTTTTCAGCAGCTTTATTACCAATCACTTTTTGTAGCTCATTACGGAACATCCTTTTCTCTTCAAAAACCTTTCCTTTTAGCTGTTTTTCAAGGGTATCTTGTATTTTAAGAGGTAAAGAAGTTTTTTCCAAAGCTTTGAAAGAAGCATTATCCAGTTTGTAATTCGTTGTGAATATGATCCCGTAAATGATAGCAATAATAAGCGCTATAAGTATTTGCCAGTGTAATTGAAGCTTTTTCATATAAGAATCTTAAGTAATTATACATGCAAAGCACTAAAATATAAAATATTTCAGAGCAGCCTGCTCTTTTTACGAGGATTCCTTTTAAATTTGCGTATATATTAGCAACAAATGATCTTAAAATCTAAACGTAGTTTACTCATATTATGCCTTTTCATGATGTTGAGGCCTAGCTTTTCGCAGGATTATTTGCAAGAAGACCTGGCAAAATTGGAAAAGATCACCCATCAACAAATCGAGAAAGAAACTTATTCTATCAGGAAGGATACCCATGGATTATTCCAAGTGGTAGTTGGAGGTTTGTTTATTTTTTATAAAAATTTTATTTCTTCGCAAGATGCCGGCAATTGCCCTTATTCGCCCTCTTGTTCCGTGTACATGAAAAACGCTATTGAGAAAAAGGGCGCTGTTCAAGGCTTGTTTGATGGTATAGATCGATTTATGCGCTGCAATGGTGCGCATACCAATCAATATTTTATTGACCATGAAAAACGGAAACTTGTTGACCCGGTGGATTATAGGGATTGATAAGGAAAGATTGAAGTTTGATAATGGATTCTTGATGCCGGATACCGGATACCAGATGGCTGAAGCAGCCAGTTAAATCGCTTGTCATTTCGATGAAACGAAGAGCTGGGGAGCAGGGTTGGGTTTAAGAAAAATCTCCTATTGGTCTGCAGCATCGGTAATACAAAAATTTTGTTTATTGCAGTTTACCCAGCAAGAAGATTAATTCGGCACACATATAGGGCTCGTTCTAAAAAAAATTTAGAACATTCTATTTCCAAAACCCAACATTTTAGTATCTTCACTTCAAATAGAAAGATGCATATGGAAAAAAAGATTATCAATAACAAAATTGAATTAATTAAGCGCGAAGACCAAATCTACATTTACAGGGCTATTAACAAATGCTCACTGGACTTGGAAACCGTAAAGGCCATGACCAAAGCCGGCGATGAATGGAATGGCAGTGCCATTTGTGCAAACTTGCTTGATATTCGCGATATGATTTTTGCCGGTTCAGAAGTAAGAAGATATGGAGCCGAGCAATACAGGCCACATGTAGCAGGGCTAGCTATTTTGACCGGGTCAAGGCTTTCCAATTCATTTGCCAATCTCTTCCTAAAATTCAGCAAACCTAAAATCCCCACGAAATTATTTAATAATGAAAATGAAGCAATTGGTTGGTTAAAGAAACAAATGGAAAAACGGAAGTAAGGCACGGTTGGAGGCATAGGAATCAATTATAAAACCTGTTTTTGTTTTGTAGTGCAAAGCTTTACCTAATACCAACCTGGTAAAATGAATGATAACCAACCTGTGCAAAATTATTTTTGGAATGAAGTAGGTTCGGCGAATGATACTGCCTGACAAAATATTATTTTGGTAAAGTTGTTTAATGGGGGACAATGAAACACGGCGAAACTCCCGCACGCTGGTTATTGCGAGACAGTTAGCGGTAATGCCACAAGAATCCCAAGTATAAAATTATAAGCAGATTTTATTACATAGAATAAAAGATTATCTTTGTGTAAATCGTGAAAATGGATTTTAAGACTCTAATTGAAAAATTCGTTGTTGATTACACAAAACATAGATAAACAACTAAAATAAAATATTATGAAAATACAGTTCAATACTGATAAAAACTTTGAGAACACAGAAATGCTAGAAACTTTTGTATCCGAAAAAATTAGAAGTGGCTTGAAGCACTTCGTTAACAAAATTACTCGTGTTGAAGTTCATCTTTCAGACCAAAATGCTGAAAAGGGAGGAATAGACGATATACAGTGCAAAATAGAAGCAAGGATAGAAGGTATACAGCCCGTGATGGTGGTAAGTAAAAGCAGTTCAAAAGAGAAAGCCCTTGATGATGCTGTTGACAAAATGAAGGCGTCTTTGAGCACTATAATAGGAAAGATGAGAAATAAATAACACATTGAGTAATCATAAACAAAGATATTTCATGATTATCCAATTAAACCAATGGCGATTTTTGGTTCTTATTCATGCGAAGAACAAAATGATTCGAGTGATATAGATATTCTATATTCATGTTGAGGTTTTAGGTAAAATTGGGATCCGATTCATTGATTTGGCAGATGATTTAGAAAGCAATGTTGGATTTAAGGTTGGTTTAGTTCCAAAAAAAAGGATTAAGAAAAAGGTTTTATAATAACCATCGTCTAATTATGGAAAAATTAATCTTAAAATTCTTTAACGATGGAAACACATTTCAAAATCAACACAACTACTTTTCAAAAAGGAATTTATCTTGTGCGCATTAATAATGAATATGAAAGCACTCTTTATAAACTCATTGTGCAATGATGCAATATTCATGAAGGGTGATTGTTTCATAATGAATGTTGATTCTTGTTGTGAATGTTTGAAAAAAGGACTACATTTGGGTTAATAAATTGTTAAGCATGTATCTATCCATCGTTTCAAAATCTTTGAAATAAAAACCATGTTATGAAAGTAAAAAGCAATATAGCCATCAGTGAAAACGGGTTCCTTTTCGACCCTATGACCGGGGAGTCATACTCGATGAACCAAACTGGAAGGGAGATTCTTGAGCTTATCAAAGAAGAGAAATCAGAAGAGGAGATTAAGCAGATCATGACCTCGGAATATGATGTGGATGCCTCCACCTTTGAAAGGTATTTTATTGATTTTGTTGGAATGCTAACCCATTTCCAAATCGTTACGAAATGAGCAAACTTAAATTAAATATTGCTGTTTCTGGGCTCAATAATATCGATAGCCCGGGGCCCGGTGTTCCTGTCATAAGAAGCATTAGGGAGGCAAAAGATATTGATGCAAGAATTATTGGGCTTGCTTATGAAAACTTAGAACCAGGCGCTTACCTGCCCGGGGTAGCTGACAAAACTTACAAGCTTCCTTACCCTTCCGAAGGCTCCGATGCATTGCTGGCAAGGATCAAGTATATTCATGAACAGGAAAACCTAGATATTATTATCCCCAATTTTGATGCAGAACTGTTTTCATTTATGAAATCAAGGGAGGTATTCGATAAGTTGGGTATTAAAACATTTTTGCCCACCATCAAGCAATTTGAAGAAAGGCAAAAGTCCAACCTCCCGGATTTTGGAAAAAAATATGACGTATTGGTTCCGAAAAGCGAGGCTGTAACTGACTATAGCTCTATGGCTTCGGCAATAAAAAAATTGGGATACCCGGTAATGATAAAAGGGCGATATTATGATGCGTATATTGCCAATAACGAGATGCAAGCGCAGGTTTATTTCAGTAAATTAAGCGCTAAATGGGGATTGCCGGTCATTATCCAGGAATTTGCCAGTGGCACGGAAGTGAATGTTGTTGCCCTGGGCGACGGCAAAGGCAACACAATAGGAGCTGTGCCTATGCGCAAGCAATACATCACGGATAAAGGAAAAGCCTGGGGAGGAATAACCTTAAATGCACCCGATATGCTGGAGCTTACCTATCACATCATTAAAGAAACAAAATGGCGCGGGGGCATGGAACTTGAACTAATCCGTACTGCCAATAACGATCTTTACTTGATAGAGATCAACCCGCGCATACCGGCTTGGGTGTATTTAGCAACGGGTGCGGGGCAAAACATACCGGCAGCATTGGTCAAGCTGGCTTGCGGAAGTGAGGTAGAACCCTTCAAAAGCTATGAAACCGGGAAAATGTTCATTCGCTATTCTTATGATTTGATAGCGGATATAAAAGATTTTGAGCAATTATCAACAAAATACGAAATATAAATTCATACAATTTTGCAAAAGCATTATTATGGAAAAGAAAAAATTTGAAAGGCCGGTAATCAAAAAACTCAATGCTGGGATGCCTGATAAGTTAGGCCTTAAAAATACTTTAGAGCCTATTACCCATATTGACGATATAACGGTAAACGAAATTATTGAAAAATATGGTTCTCCTGTATATGTTGTTTCCGAACGTACAATACGCAAAACCTACAAAGAAGCTTACAGGGCATTTTCTACAAGATATCCCAAGGTGCAATTTACATGGTCATACAAAACCAACTACTTGGATGCAGTGTGCCGGGTCTTTCACCAAGAAGACTCTTGGGCAGAGGTTGTTTCGGGGTTTGAATACGAAAAAGCTATTGAAAATGGCATGGAAGGCACACATATTGTTTTTAACGGGCCCGATAAATCGGGAAAAGACCTGGTTACAGCCATTAAAAATAAATCCCTCATACATATCGACCATTTTGATGAATTGTATTTATTGAACGAATTGCAGGAAAAAATTGGCATCAAGCCAAAAGTTGCTATCCGTATTAATATGGATACAGGTATTTACCCGCAATGGGACAGGTTTGGCTTCAACTATGAAAACGGTGAAGCTTGGGATGCGCTCAATCGTATTATGATGGGGAAAAAAATGGAATTAACAGGGCTGCATGCCCATATCGGAACTTATATGATGACAGCGGAAGCTTACAGGGTTGCAGCATCAAAAATTGCTGACTTGGCAGTAAAAGTAAAAGAAAAATATGGCCATGTTGTAAGCTATTTGGATATTGGCGGTGGTTTTGCTTCAAAAAACACTTTAAAAGGAGCTTATCTTTCGGGCGCTGATACTTGCCCGTCATTCGATGATTTTGCCGAAGCCATTACCTCTGCCATCATGAACTCGGACATCAAACCTGACGATATGCCGGTGCTTGTGCTCGAAACAGGCCGGGCCTTGATTGATGATGCTGGATACATAGTTGGCAGCGTTATTGCAAATAAACGACTATCATTGGGAAGGCGGGCAAGTATTATTGATATTGGTGTAAACAATCTTTTTACATCATTTTGGTACGAACATGACATCCGCCCCGGAGCGCCTACCTCAGAACACATGGAAGAAACAACCATCTATGGCCCTTTATGCATGAATATAGATGTTATCAGGGAGAACATCATGTTTCCTTTATTGAAAAAAGGCGACCCAGTAGTGATAAAACGTGTTGGCGCCTATAACATGACACAATGGCTGCAATTTATCAATTACAGGCCCAATGTAATCATGATTGATAATGACAGTAACATGCACTTAATACGTAAAGCCGAAACATTAGAAGTGTTCAAAAACCAAGAGTTAGTCCCCGAGTATTTAAGGAAAAACCAGGAAATCATTGGATAGATTACCAGGAGTAGAAACAAAAAAGCTAAAAAAACTGAGTATTTGCTATTTTGTATTATGAAATATTATATTATTCAACAAATCTTTTATTAAACAACGATTTTCACATATAGTAATTTCACCACAATAGAATCCTAATTTTTTTTCAAAATTTTATTTTTTCCCATCCAAAAACTTGCCTAATTAACATAATAACAGGCATATATATTAATTGCGTGTTTTGTTGAACTGGGGTTCCTGTATTAAAATATTGCAATAGTAGGAAAATTATATGAGATATAGATTTTAATAAAAACAGCAGTGGTTTTCTTGTATCTGAAAGATTTCATCTCAAAAAAAGAGGTGTTGATATTTCATCTCAAACAGTGAGCAGGATACTCAGCGATGCCGGGTTTCCTAAACTGAAAAGAAGGACAAACAAAGAGCTTGGGCTGAGCGTAAAAAACAAGATTATTCCTGAACGCTCGCATAATATAGATTTCAAGGCACTAAAAAAATTCAATTTCGACACACCTTCTGTGGGAATATTTTTTTTCATCCCTTATATTATCGAAACCGGTATAATCGACATTCTTAAGAATTCCCCATTGCCAAGTTCCTCGATAATAGGACAAACACAGGCTTGCCTGTCAATGTTGGCATTGAAACTAATTGGTAATGAGCGATTAAGCAATATGGAAAGTTACGATATGGAGCAAGGGCTCGGGGCGTTTGCCGGCCTTAATGTTTTGCCCAAAAACACCTATATGTCAACATACTCATCGTTGTGTTCAAGCCAGATGGTGCTTGATTTACAGGAACAAATTTTACAAAAATTAAAGCACAAGTACCCGCAATTTTACGATGGTGATTATATAAACCTCGACTTCCATTCAATCCCTCATTACGGCGATATGTCGGAAATGGAAAAAGTATGGGTTGGCGCTAAACACAAAACAATGAAAGGCGCCGACACAGTTATAGCACAAGATGCAAAAAGCGACATGATTTTATATACACGAGCAGATATTTTAAGAAAAGAAGAATCGGAAGAAGTATTAAAATTTGTTGACTATTGGAAAAAAATAACCGGTAACGTAACCCAAACCTTGGTATTTGATTGCAAGTTTACTAAATACAAAGTTCTTGATACCTTGGACAATGACGGGGTTAAGTTCATTACCCTGAGGAAACGAACACAAAAAATAATTGATGATGTTTTGAGCATTGACGATGAAAACTGGACAAAAATACGATTGGATATACCTAAGCGCAAGTATAAAAAAATATCAGTTTATGAGAGTGAAGTAAAATTACCGGGTTGTAAAAATACATTCAGGCAGGTTGCCGTAAAAGATCATGGCAGGGAAAAACCTACATTGATTATTACGAATGATAAAAATATCAAACTCAAAAATATAGTCCGTGTTTATGCCCAACGTTGGCATGTTGAAAACAAATTATCAGAACTGGTAGCCTTTTTTAACCTAAATGCCTTATCATCGCCCCTGATGATAAGGATACATTTTGATATGCTATGGACACTGGTAGCAGATACCTTATATCACATTTTTGCACAAGATTTACGAAGATTTGAAAAAAGTTTGTCGCCAACAATTTTCAAAAAATTCATAAACATCCCCGGGAAGGTAATCTATGATGGTGAAAAATTTATCATTAAAACCAGAAGGCGGGCACATACTCCAATCTTGAAAGATGTGGAAAAATTACAAAAACCAATTACTGTTCCTTGGCTCGACAA
>CAZJDA010000096.1:0-10527 GCA_964544705.1 uncultured Bacteroidales bacterium | reverse complement strand
TTTTATAACAGGTAGAATTGTTAATAAAAAGGGGGCTTATCAACAGAAATTTTTACTTTCGAAAGGTCTTTATACGCAATGTGGGTTAACTTTTCCTGGCAAAAAAACCAGCCAGGGATGAAATTATGGTAGAAATGGGAAGAATGAAAGCTCCTGCCGCCGAACTAGCGGTTTGTTTTCCTTGCAGGTGGCCTGCATCGGCTGAATTGTGCAATGGTTTTTTTTTGTTTTTCTTTTTGTTCTTACATTCTACATCGAAATCACAGACTTTGCCGAACCTGGGTTAATACCCGTTAATAAAAAATTCAGTCCTCCTGTTTTTAGCTCTCCCTTCATCCGTGGTATTTGGCGCTATGGGGCGTGTTTCACCAAATCCTTTGGCACTCATCCTGGAGGCTTTAATCTTTTTTTTCAACAAATACCTTTGCACAGATTTGGCTCTACGGTCAGATAATTCCAAGTTGTAAGCATCATTACCCCTGTTATCGGTGTGGCCATGGATAGAAAAGGTGATACTGGGATTTTCATTCAAAAATTTTACAAATTCATCCAGGATGAGTTTGGAATTCTCGGTGAGTTTATCAGAATCATAAGCAAAATGTATGTCTTCTAAAGTGTAAGTTTTGCCAACTTCGATTTTTTCTACTTCCATGTCTACTTTGGCCGGTTCTTCAAAAGTTGTGTCTTCTTTAGAAATGTATTTTGAGGTTTGCGTATAACCTTTCTTTTTCACAGATATGATAAAATCATTTTTGAACTGCTTGGCTATCACATATTTTCCTGAATTGGTATCGACTTCGATTTCTTCAACTTCCCTGGTTTTAACATTTTTCAATAATACTTTGGCGCCAGGTATTTTAATTGAATCTTCGTTTTCTATTTTTCCTTTTAAGAATAATACTTTCTCTGGCCTGGCCTCTTCATACAAGTCGAATGCATAAAGGTCGTAACCACCGGGTCCATTATATTTGTTAGAAGAAAAATAACCTGTTTTACCATTGGTACTCACAAAAAAGCCCACTTCGTCTGACTTTGTATTAATAGGGTATCCAATATTTTTGGGTTCAGACCATATCCCATTGCTATCGAGTTTAGAGTAAAAGATATCATATCCACCAAGTCCCATAATACCATCCGAAGAGAAGTATAGGGTTTGGCTATCGGTATGGATAAAAGGGGATTTCTCGTTGCCTTCGGAGTTAATGGTACTACCCAGGTTTTCTGCAGGCATCCATTTACCGTCTTTGTTTTTAACGCTACTGTAAATATCGTATCCACCGATCCCACCAGGCCTATCACTGGTAAAAAAAAGAGTATTTCCATCAGAAGATATAGAAGGTTGAGATTCCCAAGTATTGTTCATATTCACGGCATCTCCCAAGTTTTCTAAGGGAGTCCATCTATCTTTCACAAAATTGCTATTGAAAATATCGCAGTTATAATAGCTTCCACTATCAAGTTCTGCAAAGCGGCATACGGTATAGTACAAATGATTATTATCTATTGTTAATGTGGCACCACCCTCATTCCTTTCCAGGTTGAAGGGTTGCGGCATTTCTTTTCCGTTGTCAAAATATTTACCACGTTTACGGCTGGCCATGAATTTTTCTTGGTAGACTTTTCCGTGTTGCCAAGGCCTTTTTTTTGAAGGCATTGGGGATTTTCGCGTAAAAAGGGCAATTTCACCATCAGGAGATATGATAGGAAGATATTCATCCTCTTTTGTTGAAATGCCTTTTACATAACTGGGATTAAAATTTACCGGGTTGTTATATAACCTGGCAAGGAACTTGGAATACTCAAGCAAATCTTTTGCCCTGTAATAATCTTCGTCGGTTTTTATTTTATCAACATCTTCTAAAAACTTGGAATAGTTTTCTACAGCGTCTTTATAGTTCTCTTCACCAAAATATATGTCAGCAAGGTAATAATAAGCGTATATATTATAAGTAGGACACAATTCTATTACTTTTAGGAAATTCTTTTTTGCCAACTGTGTATTTATATTATGTTCTTGGATGTAAATAAGGCCTTTTAAAAAATAGGCATCAGTATAACCCGGTTCAATGTTGATGGCTTCATTGAGCTTTGCCTCAGCATGCCTGTATAGTTTAACATGGTATTTGTTTACCGCATCCTCAAAAACTCGTTTTGCCTTTTTGTTTTTTATTTCTTTACATCCTTTTTGTTGTTGGGCATAAGTTAGTGATGTTGCTATAAAAAGCAACATAATAATAATGATTCTTTTAATTTGGTTGTTCTGGGAAACCATATTTTATTCACTAACTTGCTAATAAAACCAATAACAAATATAAACAATGAAACAAAATGATGAAATAAAAAGCCCCTGGAATAAAAAAACCAAGGGCTTATATTACTTCTTTAAAATTAGAATGGGAATTTTTTCTTAATCTTTTCTTTCGCTTTCTCCTTTTGTTTCTCTTTTTCTTTCTTAGCCTTTTCTTCTGCTTCTTTCTTTTTCTTTTCCATTTCTTTCTTGGCTTTTTCTTTTTCTTTTCTTAGCTTTTCTTCTGCTTCTTTTTTCAATTTTTCAGCTTCTTCTTTTCCTTTGTCAATGACCTTTTTAGCCTCGTCTTTAATTTTTTCTTCTACTTGGTCTTTTATATCACCCATCATATCTTCATTAGAGCTTTTTATACTAAGGCTAACTTTGGGATCATCTGCCGTACCGGTAATTTTAGCATCAATATAAACCATGTCTCCCGGATCTACATTAATTCCCTTGTTTTTTGCTTTGCTCACAAGTCCACTAACTACTTGGTTGGCGGCGCTACCAAATTTTTCTCTTGGTATTTCGGTGCTAAGAAGGTAATCCATTCCACCATCAAGCATTGTTGAACCGCCAAACATAGCAGTCATGCCTTTTAGTCCCATATTAAAAGGCTCAATAGTAACCCTTCCGTCAGAAAACTCGAAATTGAACCTGAAACCTTGCATTGTTAGGTTTTTGAATTGATCCATCTTAAGCGCCTCCG
Organism: uncultured Bacteroidales bacterium; assembly: GCA_964544705.1. GTDB lineage: Bacteria > Bacteroidota > Bacteroidia > Bacteroidales > CAZJDA01 > CAZJDA01. The sequence goes on along the minus strand of CAZJDA010000096.1, from coordinate 7,531 downwards.
ATAATTTTACCATAGGTTTATAATCTTCAATAACGATCTTTGAAGATTCAATATAACCTTTTCCTGCCATAGATTCTGTAATGGGCATCATAGTAGCATCTAGATCAGCATAATAGTTCATTTGTGATGAAAAACTTCCCTTTGTTTTCTCGGCCACGGGAGCCAATTCTCTTACTGTAGCAAATGTTTTATAGGTCTTTTGTATATCGAAATTGTAAATACCCAAGTTAAAATCTATTGATGGAATTTTAGGATTTTGCGTAGAATAAGCTCCATTGATAACCATTTTTCCATCCAGGGTATTAAAGCTAAGATTTTTCAACATGGCCTTGCTGTCTTTTACTTCAATATTGCCAATAACATTTGTCATTTCCAGGTCAGCATAAAGAACTTTCTTAAAATTTGATTTCAAATTGAACTGAATATTACCGGGTACTTCTATTACCGACATCTCAGAAGCTGTTTCTTCGCTTCCCTCCTCTTCTACCGGTTTCTCGCTATCGGAATCCGACATGAACTCGTTGAGGTCGAGAAGGTTGGATGTTGCTGTAAAACTGCCTTTGAGCAATTCATCCTTAAAAACATAAGCTAAAATATTGTCTATCCTGCCTTTTGCATAAAAATCGCTTTTCCCAATTTTTGAATCAAAAGCATCAAGGCTGAAATATTGAGGCGAGGCATTCATAATAGCTTTATGGATTTTTACTCCTTGGGGGAAATCTTTGCTTTCATAACTCATCTTTGATATTTCCACTCTACCTTCGGCAGTAAACTCTTCATAGTTCTCATTTTCGATTGAAGACATTTTACCCTTTAGCTTTATATTGGTATTAATGATACCGCTAAGGTCTTCATTTTCTTCAAGAGGATAGAACTCGTTTACTTTGGCAAGGTTCACTTTGCCTTTTATATGCCCGTCAATATTGGGATCAGAAACAGGAGTAGTAACCATCATTTTGATATCAACCGGGTTGCCTCCCATTTCAACATGAAATTTGTTTATATTAATCACCGTATTGTCAGGGCTGCCACCTTTGTTCTCAATTTTCGTGTTCATATTGATATTTTCCACTGCACCGGGTAAGTCTGGGTATTGGAACATGGCATTGTCTATCAATATATTCAATGCAAAAGCAGGTAGCGTATTTTCTGAATAACTTCCTTTGGCGTAGCCATTCATAGCCAAAGTTCCTTTGGTTTCAATATCTTCAAAATCTTTTGCATAAATTCCGGGTACCAACGAAAGAAACTCTTTGAATTGAGCTTTTTCAGCATTGAATTTTAAGTCCATTCCAATGAGTTCGTTGTTCGTTGAAACATATCCATCAAGTCTAAAAACCAATGCGTTTAACCTAAACCTGTTATCTTTAAGGGTATAAACAGAGTTTGCAAGGTCAGCATCTACATCCACATCAATTTCCAGTTCGCCTTTGTTAAGATAATTTACTCCTCCTGAATTGATGGTGAGCTCTTCAATTTCGGTTTTAGAATCAATGGAAGTGAAATCGGCAGACAAATCACCTTTTAGTGTATGGTCTAAATTTTTCACCACGATCCTATTACCAGAACTCATATCATCAAAAACAAGATAAGCATTGTTAATGGCGAATTTTTTAAGCGCTATTTTCATTGCTGAAGGCTCCGAAGGTTCTTCTTCTTTTTTAGCAGCCGTTGTATCTTCAGATGGTTTGGCTATATCCCAATTGGCTTTGCCGTTTTTTAACACCTTCAATAGCAATTTGGGATCATCTAAGGTAACCGAGTTGATCTTATACTGGTCTCCTTTAAAAACGCTCATGAGGTCAACGCTGGCATACAATGAGCTTACATCTGCTAATGTATCTTCTTTAAACTCATCTATACCAACAACATTAAGCCCGTCTAAACGCAGGCTAAAGTTTGGAAAGTTCCTGAAAAGAGAAAGGCCGTAATCGGTAAAATCCATTTTGGCATTGATGTTTTTGTTTGCTTCCTCTTTTACTTTTTCTGCAATTTGCTTTTTAAAAGCTATGGGAATAATGATCATTGCAGCAATCAGCAGCAATACAAAAATTCCGAGTACTTTAAAGAATCTCCTGGTAAATTTTTTCATGATTGATGTATTATTAGGTTAATGTTTTGATGAACGGTTTCTTAATATATGATCAGCAATAACAATAGCTGTCATAGCTTCTACAATAACAACGGCTCTTGGTACAACACATACATCATGTCTTCCTTGTATGCGGATGTGTTTTTCTTCGCCGTTTTTGTTTATTGTTTGTTGTTCTTTTCCAATACTTGAAACAGGCTTAAAAGCAACACGAAAAAAAATGTCTTCTCCATTGCTTATTCCGCCTAAAATTCCGCCTGCATGATTGGTTTTTGTCCTGGTATCTCCTTTCTCATCCCTGTAAATGGCGTCATTGTTTTCACTTCCTTTTAATGATGCACTATCAAAACCTTTACCGTATTCAAAACCTTTAACAGCATTGATGCTAAGCATTGCTTTTCCCAATTCGGCATGGAGTTTATCAAAAACGGGCTCGCCAAGGCCTATAGGGCAGTTTTGTGTTATGCAAGTAATTACGCCTCCAGCCGAATCATCATTTGTTTTAAGTTGATGTAAAAAATTCTCTATGGTTTTTGTTTGTTTCTCACAAGGAAAACGAAAAACAAACTCATCTATTTTATCAAGATCGATTTGTTCGTAATTTTTTTCACAAATAATTGTCCCTATTTGTGAAACATATGCTTTTATGGAAATATTGAATTTTTCTAAGAATAATTTGGCAATAGCTCCTGCAACTACACGGGCTGCGGTTTCCCTGGCTGAGGCCCTGCCTCCTCCCCTATGATCTCTAATGCCATATTTTTGGTCGTAAGTAAGATCCGCGTGCGATGGCCTGTATAGGTCTTTTAAAGGCTCATAATCCGAAGGCTTTTGGTTTTTGTTTTTTATGATAAAAGCAATGGGCGCCCCGGTACTTTTGTTTTGAAAGATCCCGGAGAGGAACTCTACAACATCAGGTTCATTTCGTGAAGATGAATATGGAAATGAGTTGGTTTTTCTCCTTGCCAGCTCTTTGTTAATGAAATCAAAATTTATCTTAACCCCAGACGGGCAACCATCAATAACGCCTCCAATTGCAGGGCCATGAGATTCGCCAAAAGTAGTGAGCTTGAATATTTGTCCTATACTATTGCCTGCCAAAATATTTTATTTTTAAAGTATTACAATATCCAGATAAAATTACACAATTTAGAAAAGCAAATAATAAAATTGTATTAAATTTTTCCTAATTTGGCATTTTAATTTAATAAAGGAAATGACAAAGAAAGAGCTCTACCAAAGAACCATTGATTATTTTACTGAAAATATGCCGGTTGCAGAAACCGAATTGAGTTATTCCAATGCTTATGAATTAACTGTGGCCGTGATTTTATCAGCACAATGCACTGATAAAAGGGTGAACATGATCACACCTGTGTTTTTTGAACAGTTTCCCACTGCAAAAGCCCTTGCAGAATCGAACACAGACAGCATCTACCAAGTAATAAAAAGTTGTTCCTACCCAAATAACAAAGCAAAAAACCTTTTAGGAATGGCAAAAACACTGTTGAATGAATTTAATGGAATTATGCCGGATGATGTGAAAACATTACAAAAGTTGCCCGGCATTGGGCGTAAATCAGCCAATGTTATTGCATCAGTGGTTTTTGGGAAACCGGCAATGGCCGTTGATACGCATGTTGCTAGGGTATCAAAACGTATTGGGCTGGTTGACAGCAAAGCGAAAACACCTTTGGCTATTGAAAGGCAATTGGTGAAAAATATTCCTATGGAAATTATTCCTAAAGCACATCATTGGCTCATATTGCACGGAAGATACGTATGCACGGCAAGAAGTCCTAAATGCACTAAATGCGGACTTACAACATGGTGTAAATATTTTAAAACAGGTAATACCTGAGATAATTGATTGAGAGACTGTTTTAGCACGATGAAAATATATACCAAATAAAAACACTATTGAAAATTATAGGCAAATGAAAAAGTTAAAAAATCCTTACCAAGTAATACCGGGTTATTATTGTTTTGGATGTTCATCAGAGAATCATCATGGATTGCAAATGGAGTTTTTTGAAGATGGTGAATATATTGTTTGTGAATGGGAACCCAAGCATCATCTTCAAGGATATTTTAATGTTTTGCATGGTGGAATACAAACTACCTTGATGGATGAAACGGCAAACTGGGTGGTAAATGTAAAGCTAAAAACAGCTGGTGTTACTTCTAAAATTGAAGTAAAACTCATGAAACCGGTTTACACAGACCAAGGCAAGATCACCGTTAGAGGCAAACTTATAGAAATGAAAAGGATTATTGCCATTATGCATTGCGAGATCATGAATCCCGATGGCGTTATAGCAGCCAAAGCAACAATCCACTTTTATACATACCCTGAAGAAATAGCCAAGGAAAAATTAAGATACCCAGGTCATGAAAAATACTATTAACAAATAATTCTAAACCATAGGGTTGTATATTTGTTATAAAAGTAAAAATTCATCATTGGTGAATTTTCTATGTTCAATAAATTCAATAATTTTACAAACTTGTAATCTATTAAACAACGTTTTTAAACCATGGAAGTATTGATAGATGGTAAAAATGGCATTTTTGTGTTCATTTTATCCAACGCAATATTTCTTCAAAATCTTTTAATTATGAAATTCTATTCCAAGTTCACTATGATGCTGGCTGCTATTATGTTTTTAGGTTCAGCAGCACAATCACAAAAAATTCCTAAAATTACCCAACCCCTTGCTAATAAAATTGAAGCACTCAATAGCAGTGATGAAGTATCGGTTTGGATCTTTTTTACAGATAAGGGCGGCAATCTTGAATCAAAACGCTTGGCCGTTAAGGATGAACTCCCGGGTAACAGCCTGGAACGGCGTAAGAAAGTTTTCAAAAACAACAACCTTGTTACTTATTATGATATCCCGGTTAAAGAATCATATTTCATGGGTGTTGAACCTTTTATCAGTAAATTAAGGCATAAATCAAGGTGGCTAAATGCCATTTCTGCCGAAGTTAAGGTGAATCAAATGGCTAACATTATAAACTTACCTTACGTTAAAAAATTAGATATCGTTAGAAAAGGCAAAAGCATTAAAAGAGATGGTTTGGATGTGGAGAAAAGTTCTCATCAAAATAGTGCTAAGAATACCATGTATGACCTTGATTATGGCTCGTCTTTAACGCAAAATGAACAGATCAATGTGCCGTTGTTGCATGATATGGGCTTTAGCGGCAATGGAGTAGTAATTTGTGTTATGGATGCAGGTTTTAATAACTTAGAACACCAAGTTTTCAATAATCTTGATACTTTGGGAAGCTGGGATTTTGTGAATGATGACCCTAATGTTGATGATGAAGGCGATATGGGAACAGGAAACCATGGAACCATGACCTTAAGCACTATAGGCGGATTTTATGAAGGAGAATTAATAGGCCCTGCTTATGGCGCCAGCTATGTTTTGGCAAAAACAGAAAATACCGACTCCGAAACACCTATAGAAGAAGACCATTGGGTTGCAGCAATGGAATGGGCAGAGCTTAATTATGGCCCGGATATTACATCAACATCTTTGGGCTACAGGGATTTTGACGATGGTTCGGGGTACTCTGATGACGACATGGATGGCAATACGGCAGTAATTACTATTGGTTCTGATATTGCAGCAGGTTTGGGGATTCTCGTGGTAAATTCAGCAGGGAATTCCGGTCCGGGAGCTACAACCATTGGCGCTCCAGCCGATGGAGATAGTGTGCTTGCCGTTGGTGCCGTTGATGGTAGCGGTTCTTTGGCAAGTTTTAGCTCATGGGGACCCACAGCAGACGACAGGATTAAACCCGAAGTATGTGCTATGGGCGTGGGTGTTACGGTTGCCGAAACCTACGGCAATTACTATGGATCAGCCAATGGTACTTCCTTTTCTTGCCCTTTAACAGCAGGCGCTGCCGCAGTATTAATTGAAATGGTGCCTGATGCCACTAATATGGAGATATTTGAAGCGCTTAAAGCTACAGCCGATAATTCCGAGAATCCTAATAATCAATATGGCTGGGGAATTTTAGACACTTACGAAGCCTATAATTACCTCGTTTTGCCTAAAATTGAACATGATACCTTGCAAGATACTGAAGACCTTGATGGCCCTTATACTGTGAATGCCGAAATAACAAGCTTTTATGACCTTATTGCCGGCTCTCCTTTGTTATATTACAGGATAGATGGTGGAACTTGGCAAACGATAACCATGACAGAAACAGCAAGTGATATCTATACCGCTGAAATTCCCGGTACGGGTAATGAAGCCAATTACGACTACTATATTGAAGCAGAGAATTCAATAGCTTTAGTAACAATGCCAAGTAATGCCCCGGATGAATATTTCTCCTTTTTCGCAGGTATGGATAATATTCCACCCACTATAGAGCATAACCCAATAGCTGAGTATTACGTTAATTTGTGGGGTGCATGTGTTGTTAATGCTACCATTACAGATAACCTTGGCATAAACCCGGAAGATGTTTACGTGGAATGGAAACTTAATGGAACGGAGATGAACAATTTCCCCTTGATTCACCAAGGAAACAATCTTTTTGCCGGGCAATTTCCACAACCGCAAGTTGAAATTGGTGATGAAATAGAATACCGGGTCTATGCTGCCGACCTTTCAACAAATAGCAACCAAGCCTATTTCCCGGAAACAGGTTATCAAACTTTCAATATAAAAGAAAGCATTAGTTTTGAAGAAAATGCTTTTAGCCACAATTGGGAATTGGAAGGCGCTGCTGATTGGTTTATTACGGAACAATATTCACATGATGGCAACTATTCAGCACAATCAGGTGATGTTGATGATAGCCAGTCGTCTTCAATTTCTATTTCTTTCCATGGCGCCGAAGCAGGAGAAGTATCTTTTTCTACCAAAGTATCCTCGGAAGAAGGATGGGATTTTTTCCGCTTTTATATTGATGACCAACAACTTGGCGAATGGTCAGGAGAGTTGAATTGGTCGGAAGAAACTTATGACGTTAGCGCAGGTGAACATACATTAAAATGGACCTATATCAAAGATGGCTACATTACCTCCGGCGATGATTGTGCATGGATAGATGATATTACCCTTCCGGAGAATGTAAATAATGTTTCAGTGAAGCACTCAATAGCAGGAAATGAAATAAAAATTTACCCTAATCCTGCTACCACGCATATATCGGTTGCTTTGGAAGGTAACTCGCAAAACCCTTTTATTGTAAGCATCTTTGATGCAACAGGAAGAAAAGTGTTATTCCAAAAAGCGGATAATCCTATGCTACATTTAGATGTTTCTTCCCTTGATAATGGCTTGTATTTTATTAGGGTTCAAAACAATGAAAATGAAAAAGTACAAAAAGTTATCATAAATCGCTAAGAATTCATATTCAGAACTCCTGACCTGTCATTAGATTATCAATAACTTACAATATTTTGCA
>CAZJDA010000095.1:1692-11149 GCA_964544705.1 uncultured Bacteroidales bacterium | reverse complement strand
ATGATAGTTCTTAAAATCAAACTGTTGTATATCTATACCTGCAATGTGGGTTAAAGCAATGATTAAATCTATAGATAATTATATCAAATCGAAAAAGTAGGAAAAATGAAAAAACCTGCGGTTTATATTGTAACCCCCAGTTAAGCTTAGCATCTGCTATGCTTTCTATTTGGTAGCTTTCAGCTACATTTGCAGCAAAGCCAATAAAAAACTTCCGCTAAGCAGAGGATAAAATAGAATAAGCTAAGCGCAATTTGTAATTGCGCTTTCTTCATTTTGGCAATTTGTAATTGCCATTGATTTGCAAAAGCAAAATACGGCAAGTTTGCACAGGTATTGCAAAGCCGAATATGCCAGGTTTGGCACCAATTGAAACAAAGCTGCTATTATTTAAGGTTTGGAAAATTGCAAATTTTCCAAAGATATAAATCGGCATTACAAATGCCGCTTAGCATGCCAACATAATCAAGCTACGCGGAGATATTATACGCCAAAACCACACCATTCAATACTTAGCCAATCATGCATTGCTATTTTTCGATTTCGATTGGGATACCGATCCCGATGATTGATATCGCCGGCTACCCATCGGTATCGCTATCGGGTTCGGCACCGGGAATCGAAAAATTATCACGGGTACTTTGAATTCAACTTGGTATTGCATACAAATTGAATTGACGTTTACAAAACAAGTTCTTTCTTAGCTTTATGCAGAGAGCGCCCCCATTGAATGCCCCAGCATTCAAGGTGCGCCGGCCCGAAAATCTGCGGTGCCGGGGAGTGGCCTGTGCGAAGGTTCGCTCCAGGTTTTCTTGAGTTTTTGTTACTTTTAATACTGTGACCGACTATATTTGTGCCATTTGGTTTTTCGAAAGACAAATGGCACAAAATCAGATAATTGACATATGACGTTTTTCGGCATATGACATTATCTTTTGGCGGTTCAAGAAAAAAGTAAGTAAAAAAATGGTATATTTGATGTAAATAGAAAATAGATAGACCCCCTATTAAAAACCAATCGAAAAACCGCTTACAAAATACGTGTTAAAAACTATCGAAAAACAATTAAATATTGATTAACTTTGCAATATGGAAAATAACCAAATTATGAATCCTACCCAATTGAAAACAGATTTACACAACCTGATTGACAAGGTCAATGACACAAATTTACTGAATGCTATAAAAGAAATTTTAAGCAAGCAAGTAAATGATGTGGACTTTTGGGATGATTTGCCATTGAGCGTCAGGGAATCGATAAAAAAAGGTATGGTGCAAGCTGAAAACGGACAAACCAAAGGCCACAGCGAAGTGATGAAAAAGTATGACAAATGGCTTTTAAAATAAGATGGTCGGAAGAAGCAGAAGAATCTTTTGACGATGTAATTCAATACCTTGAAAACAAATGGACAGATAAAGAAATCCGAAATTTTGTCCAAAAAGCCAACAAAGTAATAAGGCAAATACAGGATAGTCCTTATCAATTTAAAGGCTCTACTGTTGAAAGTGTACGTAAAGCACTGGTAAATAAACACGTCAGCCTGTTCTATAATGTTAATGAAAAGGATAATATTATTATTCTTTATTCGTTTTGGGACAACAGGAAAGATCCCAATAAACTTCAATTCCACGAAAAATAATAATTACTTCACTATGCGTTTTCCTTGACATTCAAAAACAGATATTGTTTTTACATTAAAGCTCAGTTAAGTTTAGCATCCGCTACGCTTTCTATTTGTTTATTAATAAAGGTTTTATAAGTAAATAGTTGCAAAAACACATTTTTGCCATATAGTCGATACTAAACGCCAAAATTACACCATCCAATACTTTACCAATCATGTATTGCTACTTTTTTCGATTTCGATTGGGATACTGATCCTCCGCTAAGCAGAAAATAAAATAGATTAAGCTAAACGCAATTTGCAATTGTGCTTTCATCGTTTTGGCAATTTGTAATTGCCATTGCTGGGCAAAAGCAAAATACGGCAAATATGCACAGGTATTGCAAAGTCAAATATGGCAGGTTGAATACCAATTGAAACAAAGCTGCTATTATTTAAGGTTTGGAAAATTGCAAATTTGCCGAAAATTTAAATCGACATTACAAATGCCGATTAGCAGAGTCCAAGAGGAAGAGCAATACAAAGAACAAGGGTTTCAAGGATTTTGAAACCCTTTCCTTTTTCCCTTCCCTGGCATTTTTGTTGCATAATTATATAAACTTATATTCTGGGTTTCATTTGCTCATTGTTCTAAAAATCAGGAGGTGAAAGGTTTTTTTGTGGTGCATAAAATTTTTATTATTTTGTATTAAAAAATAAATTTGAGGTTTGGGTAAGGGCAAAAACATTTGATAATATCTTAGGAATGGAAGCTCCAACTGATGAAAAAATTGTGAAGTGACACAACAAACAAAAAAATTAAAAATCCTTTGAATATCATAATTGAAAACAATACTTTTACAAAAATAAACCGCCTGAATCTTAATGGGATATATACACCGGTTAATATTCAAAAGGTGGGCATATACAGATGTTTAGCAGTAATTAAAAGAACGAAAATAATATGTTAATAGAAATCATATCAATTGTAATAGCGATAATAATTGCACTATTTCCTTATATTATGCAAATACTTCCAAAAAAAACAGTTATAGAAAACAGTAGAAAGCATAATATTGACTCTGTAAGTATTATTCAATAACTTTTTCCTTTAATACTAAATGGAAAAGAATATAAACCTCCCTACCTTATGTAAACAAAATATTTGTTAGGATTTCTGCCTTATTGCTCTATTTATAGTGTTATGTTATGTTTAAATTGACGGATAATGTCTTTTAAATTTAGTGCGAGCATCTTTTGTTGTAAATTGCCAATTTATCTTACACTATTTATTATTTCTTCCTGTTTGCCAAGCATTAACTTCAGGGGCAACCTTGGCTATTTCGGATCAAAATGTGCCAGCGATTTCGGAGTACATGTGCCAGCAATTTCGGTTTAAAGAGTGCCAATTTGCCCAAAAAGAATTCGGCAAACTCAACTCTATAATGTTTCGATTTGTGCCATTTTGAAAAAACAAGTTTAATCTGTTAGATCGCAAAAAAACAAAGCGATATAGCCAATACACTTGTAATGGCTCTTTGCCATAAATATATTTACCACACCATGGCGAATATATTCATAATCTATTTTGGTTTTCTTTCCAGGTTTCATCTTTATTTGTGAGTACATTTCCTCTATTAATTGCTTTGGAGACTCATCCATGTAAATTACTGGATATTCAAGATTATAAGGCCTTTTGTAAACATCCAATACTTGTTCCATGTGAGCCACGAATTCACCGCTTTTTCCCGGGAGAATAACCCATCCTTTTACTTTCCAAGGCTCAAGTTCGTTTTTTTTCGCAAAGATATAAAATAGTTTTATTTTTACGTTATTTTAGGCTTAACATAACACTAGTGTCATATCAATTCTAAAATGACGCTTGGAGATTACTTCGCCGGCTGCTGTCGGCTCGCAATGACGTCACTCCAAGGAGGCACAGCCTGTCCCGCTGTTGCGGGAACGAAGGAGCCTCCCTACTATTTCATATGTGAAATGACACTAGGTGATTTTACGTAAAAATTATATGGTTTATTACTTATTTATTATGAGGTATTAAATTAGTATCTTTGGAGGTGGCAAATAGATGAAAAAAATAATATGTGTAAAGAATATGCCATTTACTTAGAAAAAATAGTGGTTTATCCTTATTTTTGTAATTTTTATCATTTGTTATATTTGTAGTTGATATTTTTGTGAATGAGTTAAAAAATATAGATATGTACTTAACGTGGATTAAAAAGCAAGTTTTAATAAAAAAATTATTCATTATATTCGCTCTCATAGCGCCGGTAGTCATGTATTCGCAAAGTGGGCCGGGGGGCGTTGGAAATCCCACCGGGGCAAACAGCCAACCTGGAAATGTAATATGGTTCGCCGCTGATTCACTTTCATACAGCGATACAGACCCTGTTGATACGTGGCGCGATATTTCCGGTAACGGGAATGATGGAGAACAAACAGTAAACGATAGCAGGCCTACCTTTTCAACCAATTCTCTTAACGGCAAACCCGCTGTTTCTTTTGATGGAACTGATGATTATATGCCGTTTGATGGCAATTTAATTGCTAACTCAGACTATACCGTAATTTTTGTTGGTAAGCGTAGAAGTGATGCCAGTTTACGTGCTTTTTTAGGAGGAACCACAGAATCGGGCAACCGTAATTTACATCTATATTGGCAGAACAGTTCGCAGTTTAGGGCACATCATTATGGTAATGACCTGGGAACAGATATGGTAAATACCTCTGAAAGCTATTCTGCTGGTACCGATACTGACGAATATGGTGCTTTTGCTACACTGTTGGCCTCATCTGAAAGTAGCGACCAACGCCGTAACTATCAAAATAATCACTTCTTAGGCAGTCGGTCAAATGCAGCTCAACTCACAGATTACCTCGGAGCAGCATTAGGTAAGTACAAAACGGATCATCATGATGTAAATGCAGCGGAAGTAATTTTTTACTCCAACGCATTAAATGATGCTCAACTACAAATCGTTTACCAATACCTCAATGTAAAATACGATATTAATATTGATAACGACTTATTCAATCCTAACGCTTCTTATATTCATAACACTGTTGGTGTTGGAACTTCGGATGGGACGCAAAAACATACACAAACGCCAGGATCTGGAGGCGGTATGTTATTAGCAGAAAACAATAATAGTTTTGACGAAGCAGATGAATATGTTTTTGCAGCACACGATAATACAGCCCCTGGAGAAGTTGCAACATTGCTACCTTCTATTGCCACCGGTAGTTTAGAAGGACGTTCGGATAGAATTTGGTATGTTGAGCGTACTGATGCAACTACAACAGATATTTCAATCGGTTTCAACTTATCTGAAACCGGTTTAGCTGCCGGGGCTGATAACCAGATTTTTTATTTACTTCACCGTTCAGGTACCAGCGGGGATTTTTCTGCTGTTACCGGTGGAACAGCTATATTAGGCGATGGGGAAGTATGGTTCAATATAGAAGATGCTAATTTTGCTGACGGCTATTACACCATTGCCAGAAGTGACCAAACAGCACGTACCTGGTATTCTTATGCATCTGGCGATTGGGATAACTGGCAGCATTGGTCTCTTGAAGCCGGTGGTGGTGACATTGTTAATGATGATGAGTTGACACCATCAACATCACCTACATCTTCAATAGACAAAGTTGTTATTCTTAATCCTTATAAAATTACGGTAAATACCAATGATAAAAGCAATGCTATCCTTGAAGTAAGGGATGGAACAATAGATTTTCAAAGTACAACCGGTCACCATTTTAACTCAATTGAAGGCCAAGGAACGATTCAGTTATCATCTGATAATTTCCCTGGTGGTAATGACGCAGATTTTAGCGGCGCTGGTGGTGGCACTGTTGAATTTATTGGCACCGGGCATGACCTGGTTACAAGCCATACTTTTAACAATGTTTCCGTTAATTTAACTAATGCAACAGACAGTGTTACCCTGCTTGCTGATTATTCACTTAATGGAGACCTCACAATCAGCAATGGTATATTGGGAATTAATGACGACCACTCAACAGAAACCCTCAACCTGGACATTGCAGGAAATGTGTCAGTTGAAACCAATGGTAAAATCCTTGTAGGCGAAGGAAATACCATCGGGAGTTATTCTATTCCTGGTACGATGCCGGCATTAGGCCAGTATCATTCTATTTACCATCAAGTGCGAATTGGTGGAGATTTAACAAATGAAGGATACGTTCGGTTTACAAATCTTGCTGGGCCAGACTATGCCCAATTTGCTGATAATGGAGCTACAGTTACCTTCTATGGAGCATCAAATAATACAGCCTATTTAAATGGAACAACAGATTTTTATAACCTTATTATCGATAAGGGTGTTGACCAAACTTATATGTTGGAAATTGATTCAGAAAATGACAATAATTTTCAACTCTATGGCCCCAATAATGTTGGTAGACGGACAGGAGGAATATATACCAGCGAAAACCCGGAGGTTAGGAAAGCATTATGGATTAAAAATGGAACCTTAAAACTAAGCGGTTATATATCTGTTCCTTCACTTTCAGAAGGTAACCAGGCCGGTGGTAATGGAGATTATCCTATTCCTGGTAATGGCTGCCTATGGATAGGAGGAACAGCAATAGAAGGTGTAAAAGTATTTTCTACGGCAAGAAGCGGTTCAGCAGAACTTTTGCCGGGAACCTCCGGGGTTACGGATGGCTCTTCCAATCAAGCCCTGTCCGTTTATGGTAAATTTAAAATAACCAACGGAACATTTAATACAAGAAATAGCGCCGGGTTTATTTTTTGGTCGGATGCTTCTGCCGTTGTTGAAATTGCCGGGGGATTGAGTGATGTAGCACAATTTAGAAGCGCTCATGGTGGAGCCGGCGGGAAAACTTCCTTTATTATGAGCGATGGCGAATTAATGGTTAGAGGGAATGAGCAGTTCACCTACGATTTGGATGCCAGTGCAGGTTATAACGTGAACCCTGATGAAGGTGGTGAAATTACAGGCCAATACCCGGCTTTCGGTATCATTGATCCTGATGGGGTTTTCCAAATGAGTGGGGGCAAAATATATATTGCCGACAATTCCGGGAATAACGACTATAATAGCAACGGTTTATGTATTAATGCCAAGGTTGTTAACCACAACGCTACAGGCGGAGATATTTATTTCCTTATGGAAAACAACCACGATTATGACATTATATCACGAGGGAATCTGTATAATTTGGAATTGATAAACCGCGATGGTGGCGCTGGAACTGGAAGAGTGCATATGGGAAGCGACCTGGATGTGAATGGAAATCTTGTAATCAACAATTATACCCAATTGATTTCACGTAGGCAGCATGGTAGTTTTAATGGAGAATCTTACGACCTTGAAGTCGATAGAAGCTTTGGTATCAGGCCTGAAGCCCATTATATGGCCATTAATAATACAACAACATGTTTAGTAACTTATGAAAGTAGTTTAAATATCTCTAACTCTGATCAAGATTTTTTTAACTTGGTTATAAAAAATAACCCGGATTTACCTTCTACCGTTAAAAATTTAAGTGGAAACGACAATACCATTACGATTCATAATGATTTAAAAATTGAAACTGGCGCAACGTTTAATTTTTCCAACGGAAACAAAGATATCCTGGTAAAAGATGATATAGTAAACTCCGGTACAATAACTACGGATGAAACAACAGATGTTGGCGGCATAGTATTATCCAACCGAGGAGTTGTAACTGTTGTAAGTGTTACAGATGGAGGTAGTTACGATTATATACCAACCATTACCATTGATGCACCAACTTCTGGTACCCAAGCTACTGCAGTACCGGTTTTTAATGGAGTGCCCGCTGCTGATAATGAATTGCCTTTAGCAGGAATATTGATTACCGATGCCGGAAGCGGTTATACCTCGGCGCCTTCGGTAACAATAAGTGGTGCAGGTGATGCTTCTGCTAATGCGGTCATTAGTTTGCAGCATAGTATCTCTGGAGATGGAAATGGTGTTTTTGCTAATTTAGAAATTGATGAGGCGCATCCAAGCGAAGCTTCAGGTAAAAAAATGATGACATACTTGTTAGCAAATCAAACAGTAACAGGGACATTAACTTTAACTGATGGAATTGTTGATTTGAGAACTTATAATCTTGATATAGAAGGTACGTTATCATCTTATGACAAGGATGACTATTCCGCTACAAAACTATTTCGTATGGATGGCAACCATGGAGACGGGGGGCTCACCATTACAATTGATAGCGATGGGACCTATCTTTATCCCATTGGCACTTATAATACTGATGACAACGTAAACCGCTATGCTTATGCAAATCCTACTTTTAGTGACGTTGACGATGAAGGAAAAGTGCAAATTAATGTCGTTCCAAATCAGCTTGGAACCATGCAAACAACTGGAGGAGGTAATGCTGACAAATATCTCGAATATTATTGGAGAGTTCGCCATTCTGATTTTGCCACTACTCCTAATGTTATTAACAGGTTCCTGGCACACAAAAATGATTTTAATTGGAGCTGGACACATGTAAATTATGTTGCCGGAAAGGTTGTTGGATTAGAAAGGCATCCAAATTCTGATGATGGAGAAGCCGATGACGAATATGGAACTGTAGGTCCAGGTGGCACACCTTATGCAGATACTCGTCTTATTGACTATGGCCATGATGATGAAGGTAACCCCATTGCACCTTATATTTTAGAAGAAGGAGAGTTTACTACTGCAATTAAGCAATTTTTCCTAGGGGGAATATCAGTTTACTATTCATATTTTCCTGATTGGTATGATTGGTATGATAACAGAAATAGTTGGACTTTAGAAGAAAATTGGTCAAAAACACCGCATGGAGAGCCAGATAGGGGGCTAACTTCTAATGATGGTTATCCTGGGCCTGGTGACATTGCAGTAATTGGCCGTGGAGACCATTCAGAGTATGGTACCCCTGGTTTCCATTCCGTTAATATACTTAGTGGAACTAATGTTGAATGTGCAGAAATAAGAATGGACGGTGGCCGTCTTGTAGTTAGGCAAGGTGCAACAGTTGATGCTGGCATTGTTACAGGAACTTGGGGAACATTTATGGCTAGAACAGGAGGGGCATTACCAACTGTAACTGCTGATTTCTCTGATTTCTCTAATGGGGATGGCGATTTCAATTATTACATTAGTTCTAATTTGAGTACTAATGGGTATACAAACACTTATCCTAACCTTAGAATTGAAGGAGGAAGCACAGTGACTTTTGAAGAAGATTTTACCATTAATGGTAACTTTACTATAGATGGAAATACTAATTATGTATTACACGACGGTGCTGATGGTGATGTAACAGTTGATGGAGAACTACGAATAGGGGGGTACTTAGGAGGTTCCTTGAGATTTAATACATCTGGCAGTGAAAGAGTTGTTAGTACTAATGTAATTAGGTTTTACGGAATTCGCGATCCTGACATTCATGAGTTACGGCGTATTGATGTTTTAAATTCAAGCCCAAATAATTTAGAACATGAACTTATTGTTTCAGGAGATATTTTTAACGATTTAGGTACTAATATCGAAATTGATTTATTCACAGACAATACAACAGGGAATAATGTAATAATGAATTTTACAGGTGAAGCTGACCAAGAATTCCATGACCTAAACGTTGCTTCAATACCTAATCTTTATAAAATTATTGTAAACAAAGGTGGCAACCAAACCCCTGAAATTGTCTTTAATAACGATTTTAGCCTAAATGGCAGTGCAGATGGTGATTCTCATGAAAAGTCTTTATTATTGCAAAATGGAACATTGAAACTTAATCATCCTGATATTGACATCACCCTATCA
>CAZJDA010000095.1:0-1592 GCA_964544705.1 uncultured Bacteroidales bacterium | reverse complement strand
TTCCAAATATATAATGGTACACTTTATATTGCAAGGGCCCATGATGACCCGGCTTCTGCAACCCGCGCTCCTTTATATCTTGATCCCGGAACAACAGGGCTAAACGAATGGGGCAATATACAAATAGGTTTGCCAGGAACCACGCCTGCAGGATCCACAATTAAAATTAATGCAACACCAGACCTTTGTCACTTCTGGGTTGACGGAGCCACCGCCCAATTGGATGTGAATCCATTAAGCCTTGAAGGGCAATTGGACATTGTTGCTGGTGCAACTTTTGACGGGAATGGATTAAATCTTACCCTTAAAGAAGACATAAGAAATAGGGGCACGGTAGATCTTAACGTTGACACCCTTATTTTTGAAGGCGATGAGCAGGAAATTGATGGTGATATTACCGTTGAAAATATGAATGTGAAACCAACAACTTCGGTAATATTGGATGGAACTACAAATACAGTAACAGTAAACAACGACCTCTATATCAACCAGGGCCAACTATCGGATAATGAGCACACAATACTAGTAAAAGGAAATTTGTATAATAATGCTACCCATAGTTCTACAGGTACTGGTAGAATTAAACTAGCCGGTAGCTCACTGCAAAAAATATCTGGGGAAGGACAATTTGGCAACTTAGAAATGGATAATACCGAAGGAGCAAGACTACAAAATAATATTGCTATGACGGATGATTTATACATCACAAATGGAATCTTAGATATTCAAGATTACAATCTTGAGCTTGGAGTCAACTCTAGTATTGTTGGAAGCGGTTTTGATAATACTAAGATGATAGCTACTAACGGAAGTTTTGCTGACAAAGGTTTAACCAAGAATATTCCTTCAGGTATTTTTAATTTCACTTTCCCTGTCGGGATTATTTCTGGTGTAGTAAAGAAGTACACTCCTGTTGAATTTGATATTTCAGCGAATAGCACACAAGGGAGTATACAGGTTCATCCTGTTAATCAAAAACATATGACTGTGGATACAGATGTATTGCAATATTTCTGGACAGTAAAAGGCGAAAATCTTACAGGCTTTGAAGCCGATATGAAGCTTCATTATCTAGATACTGATGTTGTAGGGACAGAATCCAATTACATATCTGCATGGCTGTATAATGATTCATGGTCAAAATTCCCAGTAGAGTCAGTGGATGAAACGGAAGATACTATTCTTTTTTCTTTCCCCGGTGTAGATAACATCTCCGGTGATTTCACAGCAGGTATTGATGTTCATATTCCAGACGAAATACCTGAATTTGAGACAACGGGCAGTGGGGATTGGACTGATGTGGGTATTTGGAACAGCCCAGAAGGTGAGGATGTGCCTAGTGGA
This sequence comes from uncultured Bacteroidales bacterium, assembly GCA_964544705.1. Lineage (GTDB taxonomy): Bacteria > Bacteroidota > Bacteroidia > Bacteroidales > CAZJDA01 > CAZJDA01. The sequence goes on along the minus strand of CAZJDA010000095.1, from coordinate 248 downwards.
GGCCCTAACGGGCAAATCGTTAAAGTAATGGAGGGACATACGGTAAACTTGGATAGATTCAGGGTATTGTCTTATCGCACGGAAATTTATGGCCGGCTGGAAGTAGGGACGGAGTTAGGCCACAATTTAGGCCATGTGAGTGGTTCAGGAACTCTCGCTTTCGTAGATTCTAAATGGCCGGTTGGAGAATATGGTGACTTTATGGCAGCGGGTACAGGAAGTACTATTGAGTATGGTGGTGGGAGTTA
>CAZJDA010000094.1:0-11509 GCA_964544705.1 uncultured Bacteroidales bacterium | reverse complement strand
TTAACTTGCGAATACAGGGAGTATATAATGCTTTAAATCCCGAGGTCTGAAATTATGGGAAGAGGGTACTGACGAAAATTTTGTTGAGGCTACTAAATGGTTTACCAATGCCTATTTTTCTTTCCCGGAGGAAATCAATCCACTCATTTCCTCAGCAGGTTTAAAACCACTTCATTTAGTGGGTATAGAAGGTATCTTTGGTGAAAACATGCATCTTTTTCATCAATTATCACCGGGATTACAAAAAAAGTGGAAGCAGTTTATTTTTGCCCATTGCGAGGATGAACATATGGTGCAGAATTCCAAGCATTTTTTGAGTGTAGCTATGGCTGGTTAGTTTTCTTTAATATTGTGTAATGCACAAGATTATAATACAGGTATTGGTGAAAGATTAGGTTGATTATATCAAATAATTCGTAATACGATATTTTGTCTCCCTCAATTTTACAATAGTCCTTGGCAGGATTAGGGTATAAATTGATCTCATTTTCATAAGCTTTTTCTTCAATGCCATAATTTCCCTCATATTCAATAGCAAAATTACCAAACCCCTCATATTATTGATTTTTTTTGGGATGAACGGCATGGTATTGTTGTGAATTGCATTATATAAAAGCCCAAAAGAAAAATTACCTTTTGGGCTTTTATAATTGAGAAGACGAATAATTTTTATTTACCTGGACATTGCTTCACAATGCTCTCTTTAATGTTTTTATTGCCATATGATTTATCAAAAGCAGCCGAGAACTCGCTGGCAAGTTTTTTGGCAGTTTCATCATAAGCATTTTTATCTGCCCATGTGTTTTTGGGGATCAACATTTCGGAGGGTACACCAGGAACTTCTTTAGGGATATTCAAATGGAAAAGCTTATCAAAAGTGTATTCTGCTTTTTCCAGCTTGCTTTCCAATGCGGCATTCACCATTTTCCTGGTTAGGGGAAGGTCAATTCTTTGCCCTGTACCATAAGCTCCACCGCTCCAGCCGGTGTTTATAAGGTAAACATTGGTATTATATTTTTCCATTTTGTCACCCAGCATTTCTGCGTAAATATCCGGGTTAGCCGGCATAAAAGGTTGCCCAAAAAACCTGGAAAAAGTGGCTTGAGGTTCTGTAACACCTGTTTCGGTGCCGGCCAATTTACTGGTATAACCCATCAAAAACCAAAGCATAGCTTGGTCTTTGTCGAGTTTTGACACAGGAGGCAATACACCATATGCATCGGCAGTAAGGAACAAAATGGTTTTGGGATGACCGGATGTTGAACAATCCTTTATGTTCCTCAAATAAGTAAGTGGGTAAGAAGCCCTTGAATTGGGAGTAAAACGGTCGTCATCATAATCAAATGTGCCGTCAGGGTATATCATTGCATTTTCAACAATGGCTCCGTGGTTCAGATGATCATCTTTGTGCATTACGGCATCATAAATATCCGGTTCCTTTTCCGGGTTAATGTCTATCATTTTGGCATAGCAGCCGTTCTCGAAATTGGCAATACCATTTTTACACCATCCATGCTCGTCATCGCCAAGCAATGCCCTTGAGGGATCAGCAGAAAGAGTAGTTTTACCTGTACCCGATAAACCCAGCAACAAGGCCGAATCTCCATTGGTGCCTTCATTAGCAGAACAATGTAAAGGCAATACATTCTCAAAGGGCAAGTAATAATTCATTACAGTAAACATCAATTTTTTAACGCTACCCAGGTAGGCAGAACCAACAATTACGCCTATTCTCCTATTAAAATCCATGGCAACGATCATATTGGATGTTTTCCCACCGGGTAATTTGCGAAGCCTGCCTTCGTATTTTGCCCTGTCAAGCTTATTGTAAGGTAAAGTGAGCAATGTAAATCCCTTGTTATGGAAAACACTCTTTTCAATATCATGTGGTACAGGCCTGAACATATTGTCAGTAAAAAGAGCTGTTAATGCCTCGGAAGTAATAGTCTTAACAGGCAATGCATAAGCAGGGTCAGCGCCGATAACACGGTCGGTGATATACATCTTATCCTTGGCATTCATTATTTTTATGGCGTCATCCCAAACCATATCAAAAGTTTCCTTATCAACAGGGATATTGTTTGGAGAATTCCAATCGATACGCTCTTCTGACCCTGTATGTTGAACTATGACCGTATCTTTTGGGCTCCGACCTGTAGATTCTACCGGCGTCCAAGTAGCTAAAGCGCCACTTTCAGATATCATGGCCTCTGAATTAGAAACTACTTCTTCAATAATCTCTATCCTTTCCAGGTTGTCTAAAATGTTTTTATGGGATTTTACTGCTTGTAATAGTTTTTCAGTAAGGTTCATTGTGTTTTGTTTACGATTAGTTTAACATTGATTTAGGATACACTTAACTAAAAAAAAGCCAAATTTAGAAAAATTTCCTTAAGATATAGTTTTTAAATGAATAATTTACAGATTTTACATTACAGGTTCTTGCCCATATTTTTGAATTTTTTTACTTTTATACGAAATATAACATTGTTTTAATAATAGATTCATTATTTTTGGCATTCGGAAGAACAAAGCACTATTTGTTGTGAAAAAATCTCTAAACATACTAATTTTCTTACTATTTATTATTCAGACATTTAATGCCCAGGATAATACCTTAAAATTCCGTTCTATTGGCCTTGACGATGGCCTGTCGCAAGGAACCATCCATTGTATTATACAAGATAAAAAAGGTTTCGTTTGGATAGGCACCGAAGATGGACTCAACAGGTATGATGGATATAGTTTTAAAGTTTTTCGCCATCAACATAATGGGAAACATGGACTGAGCAATAGTTCTATAATGTCTCTTTTGCAAGATAGTGAAGGTATTATTTGGGTTGGCACTGAGTTGGGCCTTAACAAACTCAACCCTAAAACCAACAAGATTGAAACGTTTCTTGCTAAAAAAGAAAATAATAAGTCTTTATCAGGTAATATCATCACAACCATCTATGAAGACAGCAAAAAAAGGTTGTGGATAGGTACGAAAAAAAATGGATTGAACTTGTTTAATAAAAATAAACAAGCGTTTATTAAATTCAATTATTCCCCTGGTAGAGACTCTTGCATCAGTTGTAATAAAATCACTAGTATCTTAGAAGATGACTTGGGCAATCTATGGATAGGAACAGAAAATGGTTTAAACCTATACAATGAGCAAGACAGCACTTTCAAGCAATTCCAGCACCAACTAAGTGACCGTAATAGCTTATCCCATAATAAAATAAGCAACCTTTTCCAAGATAATAATGGTAAATTATGGATCGCTACTTATGGAGGTGGATTAAATTGTTTTGATCATAATACAAAGAAATTTACTGCATATAAAGCTAAACCTGGTAAAGAAGGAAGTTTGCCCGATAATTACATTAATGTTGTTATCCAAGACAAACAAGGCACATTATGGGTAGGTACTGAAAATGCCGGTTTATGTAAAAAATTGCCAGGTAGGGATATTTTCCAATGTTACAAACATAATAATTCCATACAGAACAGTTTGAACGGAAACCGTGTTACTGCATTGATGGAAGACCAAACCGGGGTTTTATGGATAGGTTCTTATAGTATCAACACTTTAAATTTAACCAGGAAGAATTTTCATTCTGTAAAACCGGCACCCAATGAGCCCCAAAGCCTTACTTATGGCCTTGTAAGGTCTTTTTTTAAAGAAGAAAACGATTTATGGGTAGGTACTGATGGCGATGGCATCAACCGATTCGATTCCCTGGGCAACCTGCGTTATCATTACAGGGATAATGGTCTTAAAGGAACCCTTAAAGGGAATATTGTCTATACCATAAAAAAAGACCATCATGGTGATATTTACATAGGTACTGATGAAGGTTTAAACAAATATGTTAGGAAAACCAATTCATTTATCCATTACAGGCATATTCCCGGCGATCCCAATAGCCTTAGTGGTAATACAGTTAGGTGCATATTTTCCACCTCTGAAAATATTCTATGGCTTGGAACATTAAGTGGTCTTAATAAATTTAATACAGCTAACAAAAAATTCATATCTTATACCCATGAACCGGAAGACCCTAATAGTTTGAGCAACAATAAGATTTATTACATCATTGGTGATGAAAGTAATAACCTGTGGATCAATACACACGGAGGTGGGCTCAACAAATTTGATACAGTAAAAGAAACTTTTACACATTACAAGTTTTTCCCTAATAAAAAAGGAATTTGCGATAATTACCTCATTTCACTATATAAAGATTCCAGGAGAGATTTATGGATAGGCACCCAAGAAGGAGGCCTTAACAGGTTTGACCCCATTACAATGGATTTTTCTTGTATTACAATAGAAAATGGATTACCCAATAATTGTATATATAGCATCATGGAAGATGATAAAAACAATATTTGGTTAAGCCATAACAGGGGTATTACAAAATATTCTATTGATAACAATGAGTTCAGGAATTATACTACAGAAGACGGGCTCCAATCCAACGAGTTTTATGGTAATGCCCATTTTAAAGATAAAGACGGCAAAATGTATTTTGGAGGAGTGAATGGATACAATGCTTTTTACCCGGATAGTATTCATGATAATCCTTATCCACCTAAGGTGGTTATTACCAGTTTTAAGATATTTAATGAAGAAGTAAAACCAGGGAATGTTTTTCATGGTAAAAGCATCCTGGAAAAAACTATATCTTATACAAATGAAATCACTATAAGCCATAAAGAAGGAGTTATTTCTTTTGAATTTGCAGCTTTGCATTTTGCCTCACCGGAAAAGAACGAAATTGCATACAAACTTGAGGGTTTTGATAAAAAATGGAACTACTCCGGAAATAGGCGGCATGCTTCTTATACAAACCTTCCACATGGTGAATACACTTTTAAGGTAAAAGCTTCTAACAGTGATGGTGTTTGGAATGAAAAAGGCGCAAGTATAAAACTAACCGTTCTACCTCCTTTTTGGGAAACATGGCCATTTAGGATTGCGATGATAATACTACTTGCTTTGTTGATGTTGGTTTATAACCGGTTAAGAATAAAAAGGGTTAGAAAACAGAAAGAAAAGCTGGAAAAAATTGTTCAAGAAAGGACTTCAGAGTTGCAGAAAGTAAATGTGCAGTTAGAAGAAAACCAGGCAGAGCTTCACCAGCGGCAAGAAGAGATTGTTGCACAATCGGAAGCATTGCAAAAACAAAACAAGGAGATAACAGAAAAGCGTGACGAGATCTTAGCACAACGCGATGAGATACAAAAAGCCAATGAAGAACTGCAAAAACTCTCTATTGTTGCCAGTGAGACTGATAATGGGGTGATCATCACCGACAAAAATGGAAATATTGAATGGCTGAATGAAGCTTTTACAAAGCTTTTTGGCCATAATTTAGAAGAATTTAAAAGCAATTTTGGTTCCAATATTTGTGAAGCTAGTAGTAACAGGAATATTAAAGAGCTTTTCAATTATTGTATTTCAACAAAAAAATCCGTTATTTACGAAGCCCAAAACATTACAAAAGGCGGGAAGAGGCTATGGGTACAAACCACACTAACACCTGTGCTTGATAGCGATGGCAATGTATTTAAACTGGTAGCTATTGATTCTGATATATCTAAACTCAAAAATGCTGAAGAAGAAATAAGACAGCGCAATGAGGAAATTATGAGCCAGAAAGACCTCTTGGAAAAGCAAAATTTCGAGATGTCAAAACAAAGGGACGAGATAGAACAAAAGAACAAAATTCTTGAGAAGCATAAACTTCTCATTACAGATAGCATTCATTATGCACAAACCATTCAAAAACTGATCCTACCTGTAAAAGAAAACTTGGACAAGGTTTTTGAATCCTTTGTAATTCATTTGCCAAAAGATATTGTTTCTGGCGACTTTTATTGGTGGTCGGAGTTGCAATTGGATGATGAATACATCGTTGCCGTGGTTGACTGCACAGGCCATGGAGTGCCCGGCGCTTTCATGAGTATGCTTGGTAATGACCTGCTCAACAACATTATAAAACACGATGGTATACGCCAACCCGAAAAAGTTGTGAATGAATTGGATGATGGTGTTGTTAATACATTAAAACAAGAGGTTTCGGACAATATGGATGGTATGGACCTCATATTATGCCGCGTGAAAAAACGCTGGGAAAAAAGAGAAGTAACTTTTGTTGGCGCTAACAGGCCCTTGGTTTATTATTCACAAAAAGAGAAAAAACTCATGATAAAAAAAGGATGGGAAAAAACTGTAGGCGGTATTTTGAAATTGCAAAAAAATTATCGCTTCAAGTCAAAAACGTATATGCTTGACGAAGGAGACATACTTTACTTATTCTCCGACGGGTTTACCAGCCAGCTTGATGTTTACGAGAAAAGATATGGCAGCAAAAGGCTTTTTAACCTGCTGGAAGAAATTGCAGAATTTGACTTTGAGAAACAAAAACACATCCTTGAAAAAGATATTACTGAATTTATGAGGGGAACTACACAATATGACGATATCACTTTTTGGGGAATTAGGATATAATGTAAATTCTATGTTTTCAAATACTTTTAAAATTAACTGCAAGTATAGTTCATCATTAATTGTTTTTTGTAAAAGAGTATGAAGCTTTCCGTTGTTATTGTCAATTATAATGTAAAATATTTTTTAGAACAATGCCTTTTATCTGTGAAAGAAGCATCCAAAGGGCTTGATGTGGAAGTATTTGTTGTTGACAACAATTCTGTAGATGCTTCTGTGGAAATGGTGAAAGAGAAATTTCCACAAGTACGCTTAATTGAAAACAAAGAAAATTTTGGTTTCTCAAAAGCCAATAACCAAGCCATAAAAATATCAAAAGGAGAATACGTTTTGCTCCTAAATCCTGATACTGTTGTTGAAGACGACACCTTTAGGAAAGTAGTGGATTTTATGGATAACCACCCGGATGCTGGCGGCCTTGGCGTTAAAATGATAGATGGTAAAGGAAAGTTTCTACCGGAATCTAAACGCGGGCTTCCAACACCATCGGTAGCTTTTTATAAGGTATTTGGATTGTCAAAATTGTTTCCTAAATCCAAGCGTTTTGGAAAATATCACCTGGGATTCCTTGACAAAGAAAAAGTTCATGAAATTGATGTCCTCTCCGGGGCCTTTATGCTACTCAGGAAACAAGCCCTGGATAAAGCCGGCCTATTGGATGAAACCTTTTTTATGTATGGTGAAGATATAGACCTCTCTTACCGGGTTAAAAAAGCCGGTTATAAAAATTATTATTATCCCGCGACAAGGATTATTCATTACAAGGGCGAAAGTACCAAAAAAGGCAGTATCAATTACGTGTTTGTATTTTATAATGCCATGGTGATCTTTGCTAAAAAACATTTCTCCAAGCGTAATGCCAATACCTTTTCCTTCTTGATAAACTTGGCCATATATTTTAGGGCATCATTATCCCTTATAAAGAGATTCTTACATAAAATATTTCTTCCTTTGCTTGATGCGGCCTTTATCTTTGGAGGCCTATATTTTATTAAAAACTACTGGGAGCGCAATATTGTTGGTACTGGAGAAGGCTATTACCCCAATGAATTATTAACCATCGCATTTCCTTCCTTAATTGCAATATGGCTTATTTCTGTCTTTTTTAGCGGGGGGTATGACAAACCTATCAAGTTAAAAAAAATATTCCAAGGAATTGCTATTGGAACGGTATTGATCTTGGTGATATATGCGCTCTTAAGCGAATCATACAGGTTTTCCAGGGCTATCATTATTTTGGGAGCAGCCTGGGCTTTAATCTATATGTTGGGAGTAAGATATTTGTTCAACGTGCTGAATATAGCGGGCTTTAAAATAGAATCCGTTAAAGCCAAACGTTTTTTAATCGTTGGGAAAAAAGATGAAGCTGAAAGGGTTGCTAATTTAACCAAACAAACCGGCGCCAATTATAGTTTTATTGGCATTGTATCATCAACTGTTGAACCTTTTGAAAGTAGTATTGGTACGATTGAGCAAATAAAAGAAATTGTGGAGATCTATAAGATTACGGAAGTAATATTTTGTGCCAAAGATATGCCTGCACAGTTGATCATCGATAAGATGTCGGAATTGCAAGTTTTAGATGTTGAACTTAAAATAGCACCGCCAAAAAGCTTGTATATTATCGGTTCCAACTCCATTGAATCAGCTAGCGATATTTATGCTTTCAATGTTAATTCTTTGAATAAACCGGGAAACAAGCGTAATAAACAACTTTTTGATGTGCTATCCTCCTTGTTTTTGTTGGCCACTTACCCAATAACAGCATTTTTTGTGAAGCGACCGGGGCATTTTTTGCTCAATATCTTTAAAGTGATGTTTGCCATGAAAACATGGGTGGGCTTTTCAACATACCTGGAAAACAAGTCTTATAATAAAAAAGGCGTATTGAATCCTTCCGATGCCTTAAAAAATAAAAACCTTAACAAAGATACCATAAACAGGTTAAACCTGCTATACATAAGGGATTATAAGATTGCCTCCGACTTTAACATTATGTGGCAGGGATTTAAACAACTTGGAAGATAATTTAGGAAGTAATTTTTTTTAACCGTTGAATCCCTGACCCTTTTCGCGCCCATAAATAGATTGTTGATAAATTTCTGATTGATTTCTATCTTGAATAATAAGATACAAAGATTCTTTTTATATTTTAGTGGTTTGAAAATATAAATTGTTAATGAACAGAATAAAAGAAGTCTTGGGGAAAAAGGTATCAAGTAGACTTGGTTAACCGAAAAATTGGGCAAGAGCTATAACATGGTTAATGCTTATGTGCAAAACCGGCAACAGCCAAGACTTGAGGTGCTTTACGAGATGGCGAGAATATTGGATGTTGAAGTGAAGGATTTACTCATCGAGATAAAAAAAGAAAAAAAATATGGCAAATAATAGTTCAGCCCTCGAACAACTAAAAAGTTTCCTGGATGAATTGTTCCAGTTCGATTCACAGGATTTGGATTTTGGTGTTTACAAAATATTGCATTACAAGCGCAAAGAAATAAAAGACTTTATTGATAAATTGCTTGTTGACAAAGTAAAAGAGCAACTACAAACACTTTCTGACGATGAAACCAAAGACATTAAAGAAGAGCTATCAAAATTAAAAAAAACACCATCCATAAAAAAATGGCTCGAGGCAATTGAAAAAAAGGATGAAACCAGGCTTTCTATTTATGAGGAGGATTACAAAGACGAAATTCAGCAATACAAATATCTAAAAACAAAGGAAACCGAATCTAATGTATCAGTTGAAACCGAAAACCAAATTTACAACCACCTGGCAATTTTCTTTTCACGCTATTACGACAAAGGCGATTTTATTAGCAAACGCCGGTTCGGGAAAAATGAAAAATACATGGTTCCCTACAATGGCGAAGAAACCCATTTTTACTGGGCAAACCACGACCAATATTACATTAAATCATCCGAAACATTTCAGCAGTATGCCTTTAAAATACCAACACCACAAGATAACATGGTGGTTAATTTTAAACTGACTTCTGCACAACTTGAACAAGGCAATGTAAAAGCGGATGAACCCAATTTCTTTATTCTTTCCGAAAAAGAAGCCGAAATTGGAGAAAAGGAAGCCAACTTCTTTTTTGAATACCGCCCACTTACCGATAACGAGAAGAAAACTTTTAAAGGCAATAACAAACAAGATGTACTAGATGAAAGAGCTTTTGAAGCGATAAAAAACAAGTATGGCAAAGAAGCCAATTTGATAAAACTTTGGGAAATCGACAAAGATGATAAGGCCCTTTTACTGAAAAAAATTAACCACTACACCCGAAAAAACAAATACGACTTTTTTATCCATAAAAACCTGAAAGGCTTTTTACAGCGGGAACTGGACTATTACATTAAATCGGAGCTGATAAACGTGGACCACCTGTATGTTACCGAGGTTGATTGTTATTTTGACCGTTTAAAGCATAATGTAAAGACCATAAAAGTCTTTAAAACCATTGCCGATAACATAATCGAATTTGTCAGCCAGATTGAAGATTTCCAGAAAAAGCTATGGGAGAAAAAGAAATTCGTACTGAGCACAGAATGGGTTATTACCATTGACCGTTTGGTAGAATACATTGGTGAAGAAGCCACCAAACCCATTCTGGAAGAAGTAATTAAGAATGAAAAGCAGGTTGCGGAGTGGAAAGAATTGTTTGGGGAGGAAATATTTAAGGACTGGAAAAATATCAATCTTAGCGCCTTAACGCCTTTGCGTGAAAAACAAACTGAAATGGATTTCTCGCAAAGACGCGAAGACGCAACGGAATGGTTGAAACTGCCGATAGATACTGTTCATTTTTCAAGAGAATTTAAGGTTAAATTGTTGAATAAATTATCATTAAAGGTTGATTTAGAAGAAAAATCAGATGGAATTGTACTTAATACAGATAATTATCAAGGTTTAATAACTTTAGTAGAAACCTTCCAAGGTAAAATAGGTTCAGTTTACACAGACCCGCCATATAATGCTAAAAGCAGTGAAATTATTTATAAAAATACATTTAAGCATTCTTCCTGGTTAAGCTTAATGAATAATTCAATTACGTTATCAAAGGACTTTCTTAATCTGAATGGCTCTATAAATATTGCAATTGATGATTATGAATATAGGAATTTACATCCTTTAGTTGATTCAATTTTTGGGAGTGAGAACTTCATATCAAATATTTCTGTTATTCATAATCCAAGAGGCAGAAATGATGACAAATTTTACGGAACAGCACATGAATACATGTTGGTTTATGCTAAAAATAAAGAATATACTACGTTTAATAATTTCTCATATTCTGAAGATGACTTAAAACAGTACAATCGAGAAGACTCCATTTCAGCTTATGCAGAAACTTCATTTATGAGAACAGGCAATAATTCAGATAGAATTACAAGACCAAATTTATTCTATTCTATCTATTATAATCAAGATACACAAGAGTTATCCCTTGAAAAGGAAAATGATGATTTCATTGAATTGTTGCCAATTAATTCAAATGGAGAAGAAAAAACTTGGAGATGGGGAAAAGACACCTTCGAAGAAAAGAAAAAAACTGAACTATTTGTAAAAAAAGTTAATGGTGAATTAAGACTATTTAAAAAACGGAGATTAGTTGATGAAGGTAAAAAACCTAAATCAATTTGGCATGATACAAGATATGATGCATCTTCAAATGGTATTTCAATATTAAAAAACCTTTTTGGCAGGCAAATCCCTTTTAGTTACCCAAAAGCATTAGGAACAGTATTAGATGCAATACATATTTCAAGTCAGAAAAATGATACTGTATTAGATTTTTTCCCAGGTTCCGGCACGACTTTTCATGCTATACAGGTTCTTAACAGTTCCAACAAAAACAAACGCAAATGTATCCTAACGGAACAAGGAAAATATACTTATACAGTTATTATTCCAAGAATCAAGAAAATTGCTTATTCATTCAAATGGAGGGATGGTATACCCGAAGACGGCAGCATGAACGGCCTCGGCGTATTCTT
>CAZJDA010000093.1:0-11580 GCA_964544705.1 uncultured Bacteroidales bacterium | reverse complement strand
TGCAAGGGGGGTCAATATGACCGAAATGGGGGGTCAGTATAACCGAAATATCCATGCCGATCGTTTTAAGATTTATATCCATTTTAAAACTTGTTTATTCAATAAGAACCTTAAAGTATTTTTTTTCAATAATTGAGTCCTGAAGGTGCGTTTGATGGAATTTTAGCTTACATTCATTTTTTTCTTTGGCAAGAAAATACCACCTACTATGAGCTTTTCCACCCTCTATACCACTTGGAATAACAACAAAATTAACAGTATCAATAATTTTCTTAACATCACTCCTGTTAGTCCAATACCATTGATGACCAGCCCCTTCTATAAAAGTCACCTCTATGACAAGTGTATCATGCACATTCAGCTTAAAATCGTATTCTTTTTTTTCCCTTTTCACAAGAAAGGCAAGTAAAAAACAACAAAAAGCTGGCAAGAAAAAATTTAATTAAAGTATTTTTCATTTTATTAATGTTTTATTATTTGGGTAACCTAAATAGTAGTACAAAAAAATACCAAATAATTTGTTTATGTTTTAGAATTTGATTAGGAACTGTAAATTCCACTATTCTTTGATTATCTTTTCTGTTGCCATATTTCCATCTTTATATACGTTTAAAATATAAATACCTGATTTTAAATGAGCTATGTTAATAGAAACTTGGTTTAATCCATATGAACACTCATCATCATGGTGGAAAGACAACATTTCTTGTCCCATGATATTACGGATAGTTATCTTTACATTTGACCCTTTATTAACAAAAAACATGATGTTAAGGTTTTTCTTAACGGGATTTGGATATGCATAGATTTTTTTTGTTTGTATGTATTTGTTAAATTTTGGTTTTGATTCGAAGCTAAAGAATTCGGATTTATTATCATTCGATTCAACAGGGTCATTTGGACACACTTGAATTGCAATTGTTCGTTTTTTTGAATAACCATTTTTTTCAATTTCACAAGATAAAGTATATTGCCCAGATTCTAGCTTGCTTGGTAATTCAATACTAAAACCAGTATATTCATAATAATATTCATCTCCTGATAATGCCCATTTATAGTTATAGCTCTCCTTCTTTTTCTTGAATGGCAAATAAATTTTATTTCTGATATTATCTAATTTTTCAATAATCTTTGGTTTTGGAACATATGGTTGGTGGCTAATAGCACTTTTCTTTATTGAAGTACCTGTAGAAGCAGAAAGTGTAGCTCCTGCTTCTATTTTAAAACCGGGTTTAAAACTAATGCTTTGGCCTGTATTTAATGACAAATTCGCCCCATTTTTAATAATAAAATCCCCATTTTCTATATTCTTATCAGGAAATGCTGTAGAATTAACATTATTCCCAATGAATATTCTGTCATCTGCTTCAAAGCTTCTATCATCTTCTATTGTTTTGTTTTGAAGATATAAAGCGTCATACATAATTTCTTGCTCATCAATTACTTCTATTAAGTTTTCTATACTCCAATGATCAATATCATAAATATGCTCAGTGTTATCACCTTGAGAATATACATCACTAAATGGAGTTAAGTTGTTATTAATTAAAAAATCGGGTGTAATTCCATTATTAACATTATAATAACCTAACCCTTCGTTATTAATAGTAAATTGATCTAAATCTATTGAACTTACGGTGGGTATAAAACTAAATTCATCTATTCCTTCTGAACTTGCATCTATAGTACTTTGATATCCACCTGGGCAGTTATCATAAGGTTTATCGTCAAATGACCATTTGGCTTCTTTATCTGTATATTTTATGCAAAGTGGGTACCCCCAAATTCTAATCCATGAAACTTTTTGATTGGTTGTATTTATTCCAGACATATATACTTTAACTTTATGTTTGTAAAACAAACAAAATCCCCATTGTTCATCAAGAAATTTGTCGCCTGGTTCAAAAGGAAAGTTTTCACCTTCATCACTTCCATTAATTAATGAAATGTTCCTGCAATTTGTGGGATAACCTAAATTAGTAAGATATGTTTGAAAGGTATTATAAGTTTGGCTACCTTTGTGATGTCTTATTATCATCTGCTTTGCTGCTGTCGAGTTCAACCCGTTCAAAACATCTTCAGGATCAACATCTGAATTATTAATGGCGATATTTATTGATAATGCTAAAATCCTAACAACAGGAATCAAGTAAGTAAGAAAATCATCTCTAGCCTCAACCAAAGTGATATCCATAGCATCAGAAAGAACTTTTTGAAATCCCATCTGTATATTTGCGCCTTTATGCGGTGCATCATAGGATATATATAAACCTACTTGATGGTCTATGTTGTTGTTTTCCATCTCTTTAAGTGCCATCCGGCATACCACACCACCCATACTTTCACCAAGCAATATGGATTCAAAGTTTCCTATTTTTTGGTTATTTATCAGACTAATAAAGGCAATTAAAGCTTCTTTGCTATCATGAAGTGAATTTCTTGGTTCATTCCAATTCACCACAACAATATCATAATCATGTGCTTGCAGGTTGTCAATAAAATCAATACTGGTATTACCACTTCCAATATCTACATTATTATATCTATCAAAAATTTCCTGTTTATCCTCTTCATTTAAAAAATCAAAACCCTCAACAATAATAAAAGGTTTGTCAAGCACATTGTCATCTCCTAACCATATATCGTAATCTATATCAGAAATATTGCTAGATTTCAACATTTTTGTTAAGTTATTTAGCTCTATTTCTGAAGGCTTCTTCCTTTTCAATGTTTTTACGTTAATACTTGTGAATGATACAATAGTGTCTATGGTGGTACATATTTTCGAAATAATGTTTTTTTGACCAATGCAATCATATTCTACTTCAATTATCTGCTCATCAAAATCAAACTTTGTATATCCTTTGCCATTTCCAAAATCAATCAAAACAGAATTGATAGTATTTTCTGAATTTGTAAAAAGTAGTTTTGGGGAAATAAAGAACCTAACCGTTGAATTATATACCTCATGAATCAAGGTTCCAGAAGCAAATAACTCAAAATGATTTGGATTGCTAAAATCCCTTTTTAATAATTGTCTCTCCGTAAAATACGCTGTGCTATAATGAAGGTATGCAATTGCAACTTTTGAAGGTTCAAATTTCTTAGCATCATTATATTTTAACAAGTCGTTATACAGTGGCAAATTATCATTGTTTATTAATGATTGATTTACTTGCTTATAGATATTTTTCCATTGATACGAATCTGTAATAAATTCATGATTGATGTTTCTGAATTCGTTGATTTCATCAAGCTTAAAGCCTTTATTAAGAAAAACATTTGATTTTAATGATGTATAATCAACTTCCTCCAATAGCTCATTTGAAACGCTTTGTGCAAATAATATTGTTGGAAAAATGCTTATAGCAAGAATTATTGATATTTTTTTCATGGTATTGTTATTTGATATTGCTGCTAATAAATTCTTTATCCCTTTTTAAATCCTCAAATAATAGGAAGCCATCACTTAACGTGAACAAGACTCGTTTTGTAGGTGTATCTTCTTTACTGCTCTTATTATCAAATGCGTATACATTTTTGAATGAAGTATTTTTAATCGTATATTCTTTATGAATTGTTTTCCTGAATGGGTGCTTATCATCTTCGTAGAAGATTTCAAATGTATCAACGGAAAAATTTATATAAATTTCATATTCGAAGTCACCATATAGTTTTTTCATTTGAATTGCACCTCTTATGTCTTCATTGTTTGTAGAGCCAAATTTTAGTTGCCCGGTTTCATACTTTTTAGCATCAAAATAACTCGTTTTTTTATGATAAATGCTTTTTTCATAAACTGTAAACTCATAAATAACGGAGTCTTCATGTTTTAAGGAAAAAGTATCCCCTTCGTTATACAACAACAAGGCTTTTTCCTGGTCTGTCAGATCATAATAATCATCCTTTTCTTTTTTGCAAAAAGCAAAAAGGGTTGAAATGAAAAACATTATGCCGATTGTTTTTAAATTTATTTTCATTTTTTACTTTTTTTTTAAACATCATTAACTTTATAAAACAATATTTAATCAACCAATAAACTCCATTCAACTCCAGATTTCTCATAAAATTTTATTAAGCCATAGTTATTTGCAATAATTGCCTTATAGATATTGTTTGAATCATTTATGGTATCATTTTCAAATATAATTGCTTCTTTATAAGCTTTATTTTCAATATTCAAAGCTTCAATAATGTTATTAATATTTTGAGTTTCAATACATAATTCACCTTGTTTTTCTGTTTCATAGTATTTTAATAAATATAAATTAACACAAATACTTAAAACATTATTCCAATTTTCAACTATGGAAAAATTAATTTCACTATTATGAATTTGGTTCTTAGAATATAAATTGGCATCAGAATAACAAGATTTCTTGTTTTGTCTTTCAATTTTAAAACTTTTTGAATAATCTTTCTTTTCAACAACAAAGGTCAGTGTATCAGTGTTTTTATTCACGTAATTCAGTGTATCACCTTCATTTTGGGGCATCCAACTCAATAGTGATCTGTCAAAACCCGGGCACTCGTATTTACAGGCATTGGCAAGAAATGCAATGATTGTGATGCTTATTAAAATCGGGAGGTGTTTCATTTGTTGTACCTTTTGCAATGCCTAACACTTGCATGTAATTATTGTTCTGTCATTTCTTTATAATCAAAGAATATTTTAGTACAACTATTTTGTTTAACCTCTAAAGTTCCGTTCCAAAGCCCTATTAGATTTTTATTTGTTCCGCAAAAGCATTCACCTTTATAGTTATACTCCCCAATAGGCTTATTCAATGTCAAACAATTTTTATCATTACAGTTTGGGATACTATCATAAGGTTGGAAATCATTATCCAAACTACCAACTATATTTGAATTTAAGTAAACTTTTACTTCAATTTGCCCACAATTCAGAATATCTGTGAATTTCCAAAAAACAATTTCACCTGTTTTTGTTTCAGGATCTTTGTCACAACTTTGCAAAGTGCTAACCATAAGAAATAGGATTAATAATATATGTTTCATAGTTTTAGTTTTTATTTCTTAATTAATTTGTATGTTAATACATTATTGTTGCTAAATAGTTTTAAAACATAAATTCCTGAAGGCTGGTCAGATAAATCAATAAGACACTTATTAGTTAAAATTTCATCATGTATAATTATGCTAGAATTTGTGTTATAAACAGTAATCTGGACATCAGTTTCGTTGTTATTAATAAAATAAAACAATCCAGTGCTTGGATTAGGGTATATTGAAATATTTTCTGATAGCTCCAAATTTTCTGTTTCTTCAACTTGATTTATTTGTAAAGTTGAATTATCAATTTCTGTCGATTTTATGGAGTTCATTGCTTTTAATACAGGAATTGTAAAGGGTTGGATAAAAGCATGAAAATCTGAACCTAGTTCTGCAGAGAAACCTGGTTCAAGAACAATTCTATTACCAGCTTTAAGAGAACTTTTACCACCATTTTTAACCTTATAATTAGTACCATCACCAGAAACTGTAATATTGTAAGCATAATGTTTTTGCTCTTCTCCAGAATTTATAGTAATATTTTGTAGTGCAGAGTTAACTTCAAAACCAAAATTAGTTAATTCTCTTCCTAAAGACTGCGGCTGACTGTTGTATTGTGGTGTTTCGGGTTGTGTATCATTATCATATGCATATTCAAAGGCTTCCAACATCGTTACAAATCCATCATTGTTATTATCAGCATTAACCGAAGTACCATCAGGGTATTCTCCCAGTGCTGCGGCTGTCCAGTGATATACAAATTCATTATATAGTAAATCTGTAGTAGCATAAGAGGGTTGACTTGCTTTACATGCAGTTGCAATAACTCTTCCGTTTCCAGATAAATCATCAATAAATCCGCCACTGTAACATTGTTCCATTACAATGCTTATTTTTCCTGCATTTACTTTATTCAATTCTTTGGCAAATTCATCATCCCTTATTTCTTCTTCATCCCATAGACACATTTCTACATTACTCCCACTTTCTAAATCACCATGATCTGTTGTAAAGATGTATAAATAATCGTTTGGCAACAACAATTCACCCAGCATATCAAATAAACTTTTAATTTTATCTTTTGTCGCTTTACCTGTTACATCAGTTGTTCCATTCCCATCTAAATCACGAGGAGAGTCATCATAACCACCATTTATAAGGTGTCTGTCATCAGCCTCATTCAAACCATCTGACATTAAAACAAATATTTGATGCTGTTCAAAACCGTATACATACCTTAAAGTTGAGTAAATCGCTTCGCAATCATTCCAATATCTTTCATGATTAACGGACTTGTTATAACCCCCACTTATAATGACTGCATACTTTTGACCGTAGGACCCACCACCTGAAATAATTTTTGATTTTGAATTTGAGTTTGTAGTGTTTCTATTTCTTAAAGCTGAAAAATCATATTTGTATCCTGTTGGTATTTTTATTTGGGACAATAGAGAATATTCTTCAAAATTTGCGGGTGGAGCTTTTGCTGAAAAAACTTCATAAGATTCTTTATTATACTTATCAACAAATACATATCTGCAAGGATGTGTCCAGTTAGCAAAGGGGTCATCATCTATGAAAAATAATACAGATTCTTTGAAGCGAGAACTAATTTTGTCATTCCATAATTTAATCGTATCTGAATTTGAAAGTGACTTGGTATATTCGTAAACCCAATAATCTACCCCATCTTGACCAGTTAAAACTTCTTGTTTTAAAATCTTAAATTCAGAAGTCTGCGAATACAATTGCTTCCCAAATCCGAGAGCAACTATTAAGCTAATTACAATTTTAATTTTTAACTTTTTTGTTTTTAAGGTCTTACTTACATTAGTTTTAATTGGACATAACAATAAAAAAACTTTATCTAAATTATATAGTTTCATTTTCTAATTTTTTAAATTTTCAATTTCTTGTTTCAATATACTTATCATTTCTTGTTGTTCCTGGATTTGCTTGTTTTGCTGGATATTGTATAGCACCAGCTCCTCAATCTTCTCCAGCAGCACCGCATCCATGTCCCCGAGGTTCAGGCCGTCTTGTTCGATTTCTTTTGCTGAGGGCACGCCAGGCAAGTGTTTATGCTTTGCTATGTAGCCTTCTACTTCTTCTAAAGTCTTCAGGTTGTAATCACTTTCAAAAACGTAATCTGGCATTGTAACATTTGCTATAACTTCTATTTCTTCAGCATATAGCTTCCCATTCACTGATACCTCTGGTGCGCCCCAATTAGAACTAATCTCCATTAAATCATGTACACCATTACCGTCAGTTCCTTGGAATAAATATTTAGAATTCCATACTCCTTGGTGGAAAATAGCTTTATTACCATCTCCTGGATGGAATGTAATTTTTGCTCCATAGCCATTCCCTATTCTAATGTCTCCATCAAATAAAGCATCTCCACCAACTTCAAGTTTTTCTGAAGGTGTCGTTGTGCCAATCCCTACGTTACCATTTGGTATAATGGCCATAAGTGGAGCGCTGTAGCTATCGCCAACATAATAATAGTTTAATTCATCCCGGCTTCCATAAGCTTTCCAACCGCCATGAGAAGTCCCATCATAACCAATAAAATTCAACCCCATAGCCCAGCCACCGCTGCTTGCATTAATATCTACTATTCCTACACGGCTGTTTACTTCTATTTTCCTGTTGCCATAAAAATGTACTTCATCATTGGTGAATATTTTCATCCTTTTCGTATTATCAGTACCAATTACTACAGCTTCAGGACCCAAAGTGCCAAGAGACAAATCCCCTGTGCCTGTGCAATATAATGCATTGCCGTCTACATAAAGGTTGTTGTATTTGTCTTCTATCCTTAGCACGGAATTCGCGGTATTAACAGAACCAAAGCCACCTGTTGTAGCATCCCTATATACATGTAGTTTGCCAGACATTGGAAAGCTTGTCCCTATACCCACATTCCCTGTTTCAGTTGCCCCGCCGGTAGCGCCACTTACAAACAAGGTGGCCTGGGTGCTGTTGAAGCCAATGGCCAGGGAGTTGGGGGTGCTGTTATTGAGTTTTTGGTCTTCTGAATAGCCTTCGCCAATAACGATGGAATTGGTGCTGCCGGCCTTTACATTTTGCCCGAAAGCCATGCTGTAATCGCCGTTGGCAATAGATTGGTTGCCAATGCATATAGCGTTAGAGCCAGTGAAAGGGGAAGAATTCATCCCGCTTATAACATTATTGCCTAATGCAATGCTATAAGGCCTAATGGCATACGCTCCCATTCCAATAGCAATGGAATTTTCCTCACTAGCGGTACTATATTTTCCAACAGCAAAGGCTCTATGGCCTTCAGCATTGGCATTCCAGCCTACGGCAAAAGAAGCTAAACCAGTTGCTGAAGATGAGTAGCCAATTGCAGAGCTATGCAAGCTTGAGTCTACAGTTGTATTATGATAGTTGACTTGTGCTGTTGCAATATGTATTGTGAATATAGCCATTATTATCAATGGCAAACGATATAATGTTTTCATGGTTTTTGTTTTTAATTTTGTTTTGGTTTATTTGGTTTGTTGGAGATGGGTAGGTTGACTATTTAGTGAAGGGGTGAGTTTGTTAATAAGTTGATATGCAGATTTTTAACTTATTAGGATTCTATGAAAATCACTCACCCCTTCACTTTCTTAGCCTGGCCTCCTGTGGTTGCTGCGTTCTCTAAAACAGCGGGGTTAACCCCTCTGTTGACTGTCCCCCGCCCAAAAGCCTATATCCATCTCATGTTAAAACTTAGTGACGGGGTGAGTTCGTTAATAAACTGATGTACAGATATTTTTTAACTATTTTGGATTCTATGAAAATCACTCACCCCGTCACGTTTCTTACTTTTTCACCCATTTCCCCGAGGCCAGTTGTTTGCCTTGCCGTGTAATGCGGTACAGGTAAACGCCCGGGGGCAGGTTGGTAGTATTGATTAGGGTCCTTGTTTCCCTGGTATTCCATTGCGCGGCTTTGATGCCTTGCAAAGTGTATAACTCGAAACAAACCTCTCCTTTTTGGCAGGTGGATTTGGTAAGCTCCAAATGCACTTTACTATAACCCGGGTTGGGATACAACAAATGATTTGTTTGCTTAATGCCGATCGGGTTATCGATCCCAACAAAAGGGCCTTCCTTATCAAATTTAATGGTAAAAAGAGAATCAGGATATGAATTGATATCACTTTTCTTTGAAAGCCTTACTATAAAACCACTATCGGATGTTGGCTTAGGGTTAGAATAAAAAAAATAACAATAGGGGTCATCATCAAATATCCAATATTCCAAAGGGTCAAGGTTCATGTTATAACGGCCGATAAATCCTTTCTCTTCTGTTGAATTACCCAAGCCGCCGGTTAATATAATCTTACTATCCTTTGTTATAGCAATAGCCCTATTTTCATACATATAATCAGTACCTTCATAAAAATACCGTTGTTCTTTAGCGCTTATTAAGCTATCCCCATCTATTAACTTGTTTAGTACAAGGTCATCACTCCAATAAGAGCTTGTAACGGCATGCAATCCTGCAAGTAGCATTGTGTCTTCAGCAATCCATTTCCCATGGAATCTTTCGGCGTTGATTGTAAAAGATGTGATGATGGGCTTTTGGGATATGAAATTCAAATCCAGGTCATATTCTTTAAGCCATGCATCGGTTTCAATGCCCGGTATTTCCAGGTAATCCCCAAGGCAATATATCCTGGTTGAATCCGGGTGCATCATTACTTGTTGCAGGTCGCTAATAGTATCCGAAACAACTTTTAGTATTTCCCCGGCATCTGACATTTTTACCAAGTAACCTTGATTAATCCCATTACCACCGTACCAATCATAGTTCTGGGTATATAAACCAACAATCCAATCTCCTTCAGGAGTTTTTACTGGTTTCCTGGGTATAACATACCTTCTCGGCAAGGTTAATTGAGATGTCCATTTTATATTCAATAAGCTATCATAGTATACCGCAAAAAATCCTGACGTGTCAAGTGTCGTAGGAGCTATATAACATCCTAATACCATCAGTTCTCCATTTTTACATGGTTCAATACTGCCATATATACAGTCTCTTACATTTCCAGGCTTAAATGTTTTACTGATACTATCTCCGTTAGAACTCCACTTAAATATCCATGCCGAGTCATTCAAGGATTTATTTTTCTCATCATCTCCCACAATAGCACCAGCAAATATGTAATTCCCTGGGCTCGTTTCAATAAAATCTGATATGATTTTGTCCTCTTTCTCAAATCCCCATTTAAAAGTATTTTGAGCATCAACATATCCTATAAATGATCCAAAATATATTATAAAACCTTTGATAATCAAATTAAGGATTATAAATAGGTTCCTGCTTTTCGATTTGCTTCTCATACAATCAATATTTATTAATGTGGTAAGCCTTCGTGGAAAACTCCATAGTGAAATCTTAATTCGTGCCAGATTTCCAATAAATCTTCATTTATTGGATTTTTATATTCTTTACCCTTAACCTCACAACATTTAAAAGTTTTTCCCATAGGGCCAAAATCATGATCCAAGGATATTTTTATAGTCTGGAGATTTTGCATGTAAAAATTCATCTGGTCGTAAGGGTCATACCAAAGAATCTGATCAGGTTCTTCACCTCCATTGTTTGCCGCACACCTATAGAAGACTAAATAATCCAGGATATTGTCCAAAGTTTGCCCATGTGGGCCAGGGTTTTGGTAGTTTGCAAGGATATCACTGTCAGTAATAGTATGAATTTCTACATTAGTGAAATATCCGCTGGGAACAGGCAAAATCGGGTCGGGCATGGGCTCTCCATAGTTCATCACATTGGAAAACAACCGGGCTGCATCCCAGCCTTCATAACCCGTGGGGTACATACCAAGGCCACCGCCATAATACCAGTTGTCATCTTCTCCAAAAGTATACAATTGCCCCCTTGCGCTTCCATTGCCATCACCGCTCATTACACCGGTAACAGCGGATATCTTCATTGCTATAATACCAGAGTTCAATTGGCCTGGGGTAGTGATGTCTTCCACATCAACAATCTTGAATTCCCTTTCATTATCTTCCAATTGTGCCTGGCGGTTGGCCATATTGCTTGCTAAAGTGATATAAGCAATGGCCACATCCGAAAATTCTACCTGGTCGTTATCATTCAAGGTAAATTGTATGGAGCTTGTATCAGTTTCCGGGTCTACTGCCGGGCCGGCATCCATACAAAAAGTGTAATTCAACGCGGCTTCTATGCACCACAAGGCTTCACCGGCGCTGATCTCGCCACCGGCTTTTTCATTGTTCTTTACGCGTTTTTTAAAATCCAATATCTTCTGTTGTGTTTGTTTATCTGCGGCAGAAATTTCCTTGCCCACGATGTTGTTTTCTTGATTTTCTTCGCTTAGTTTGTTTTCTTTGGTACAGGAGAAAGCGATGAAAAACGCCCCTGCTGCTATTATGCTTAGTTTTATTATCCTTTTCATTTTATTTTTCTTATTAATTTGTATTTTTTTAAAAATTCATTCTAAGATTTAGTAATTTGCTACAAGAATTTTTAACAGTCAGAAAAGATGAAAAAGGTAAA
>CAZJDA010000092.1:0-11878 GCA_964544705.1 uncultured Bacteroidales bacterium | reverse complement strand
TTTGGATTTTACCACAGTATCTTCAAGGGTTGGGTTAATAAATAAATTCCTGCTAAATTTGATAAGAAAACCCTTGAAGGGTTGGCTCTCAGCAAATCCGTACTACGGGTAAGTAAACACATTGCAGTGCATTTAGCAATATTCCTCAAAGTTAGTAAATAAATCCGTAGTACGGATTGTCAGAAGCCTTGTTGGTAGAAGCGTAGTTGCATGTGTCCGACCCCTGTCGGAAGCTACCAAATGAGCTGGGTAGTTGGAAACTATGCTGTACAGGAGAGAATACCGAATGCTTTAAAAACAATTATCTTAACTTAAAACCTGGTTTTCAATAAATCATTACCTTCTTATCCTGGAAAGTATTGTTTTCCCATATCCTAAGAACATAAATACCACTGGAAAGATTATTAAGGTCTATTTTACTTCTATTTTCAAATAGGTTTATCTTTTTCAATACAGCGCCGCTTTTTATATCCAGGATCTCAACCATAGCTTTTTCCTTTGAGCTTGGCAATTCAATATTTATATAATCTTTTGCAGGATTAGGATATATGCATATTTTGTTCTCCTTTTTGATAGGCAATAGGTTATTGGTTGTATCTTCGCTTTGGTTATAATAAATAAAATTCTCAACATCCCAATTGCTGATTACCATATCACAATAAGGGCTATGGGTGTATTCAATGACAACAGTATCTTCCTCGAAAACATTATGGGTTAATGAGACCCAGTTTTTACCCGGCACAAAACAATAGTCTTCTGCTAATAGCAAGTTGGAATTGATCTTTACCGATAAAATGGTCTCGGCGGGTTTCCTCCTAACATAAAAAACAGAAGCCGAATCTTGGTTAACAATGGTCGTATCATAAAATGTTTCTTCTGCGTCCTTATCAAGGTCGGAAAAGACAATAGCCTCTACAACCGAAGTTTGCCCGGTAGAAAAAACCGGGGGCTCTTCAAAACCTGCATCGTTCCCGTAACAAATTCTTACCGGCCTCCACCAGCCTCCAAAGATCAAATCCTCATAACCATCAGAATTAAGATCGTAGAGATAAATGCCTGATAGATAGTCGTAAGCGTTCGATTCCCAAGCAGGAGGGCTTGAAGATGGCAAAACATCCTGGTCAAAAAAGAAACCCTTCATTTTTTCATCACCACCAAGCTGGCCATTATTGGTGAATACAACATCAGGATATAAATTTTCATCAATGAATGAAATATCTAAAGAATTTACAAGCAGGTTTGTCCCACTATTTTCCCATGTTGCTGTTTTGGATATCATTCCACTTGTATCGCTTGTAAAAATCTTACTTTGATAGCCGCCGGAATTTCCAAAAACAACATCCATAAAACCGTCTCTATCAAAATCGGCAAAATCCACGTCATAACTACATCCCAATTCAGATGACTTCCAATTTGCAGTATCAGTAAAAATGCCATTATTGTTAAGGAATATTCTTGCGTGATCGAAAATATTGCTATAAGATTCTCCTACCGCGGCAGCAATGTCTAAGTCACCGTCGTTATCGGCATCGCCCAAAGCGCAGCTAAACGAATAGAATTCTTCCGACACAAAAGAAGGATTAGCTTCTACCCCACCCTCGCTGTTGTAATAAACCTTTATTTTGCCGGGGGAGGAAAACCCTGTTTCCCCGATATAAACACTCACAACAATATCATTCCACCCGTTCTTGTCCAAGTCTCCTATTGCCAGGTGTCCATGATAGTCAATATCACTGGATTCCCAGCTGGGTTCTGCATCAAAAGTGCCATCACCATTGTTATAATAGATCTCCACTTTCTCTCTTACAATATCATTTCCATTGGCAATAACAATATCTTGCCAACCATCGTTGTTCATGTCTGCAATACCAAGCCCCGTGCCATATTTGCCGGATTCGGAAAATTCAAAATCCGGTGTGGAGTGAAAAAACTCAAATTGCCCAAAAATCATATTGGGGAAGGTTAAAAACAAAAATGCAAAAGAATAGCAATAAATAATTCTTTTAATAACCATAGTATTTCCCATTTAAAAATTTACATCAAAGTTACAATTTTTTCACTAAACGAGCCAGTTATAACAAAATTTGCCATAAACAATGAAATCCTTATTTTTGTTGCCGTTATTAAATGCGTGTTATGGACTTCATTTCGATCTTAATCATTGCAATAGCGCTTTCTATAGATAGCCTTTGTGCTTCTTTATCAACAGGCGCTTGTATGCCTGTGCCCAGCATAAAAAAGTATTTGAAAGTAGCTTTCTTTATGGCTTTGTTTCAAGGACTCATGCCGGTTATTGGCTGGGTTGCCGGGTTTGGATTCAAAAGATACATCCAAGAAGCCGATCATTGGGTTGCATTTGGGCTTTTGGCAGCTATTGGAATAAAAATGATCTATGAAGGGATCAAAAACGGCAATGAAAAAGCCTGCCACTGCCCTACCCGCACTTATGTTTTGATCACCCTTGCCCTTGCTACCAGCATTGACGCTTTGGTAATTGGTATTAGTTTTGGGATCATAGATGCACCCTTGCTGAAATCAGCGCTAATTATAGGGATCACAACATTTATTTTTTCTTTGGTTGGTGTTTATGCCGGAAATAAAATCGGGAAAAAAGTGAAGGTAACCTTGGAAATCCCCGCAGGTATTGTACTCATTTTGCTTGGCACAAAAATCCTTTTTGAGCACTTGGGATACATGGAAAAAATCTTCTAGTGTTGAAAATTAACTAATTTTGTCTTTCTTACAAATAGAAGCTATGTCGGTTCGTAACAAACATATAGAACATATCAAAAAAATCCTAAGCAGCTTACCCGGCAGCCCTGGTGTTTATCAATATTTTGATGAAAAAGGGAAGATCATCTACGTAGGCAAAGCAAAAAACCTGAAGAAAAGGGTTTCTTCTTATTTCCAAAAAGAGCGTCATGAAAGCGGGAAGGTAGAATTGTTGGTAAGAAAAGTTGCAGACATTAAAACCATTAAAGTAGAAACCGAATTTGATGCACTTTTGCTTGAGAATAACCTGATCAAGAAATACCAACCTCGCTATAATGTGAACCTCAAGGATGACAAATCTTTTCCTTGGATATGCATCAAAAATGAACGATTCCCCAGGATCTTTCCTACAAGAAATGTTATCAATGACGGTTCAAAATATTACGGCCCTTATGCCTCTGTGCGGATGATGAACACTTTGTTGGAACTTTCAAAACAACTATACCCACTAAGGACATGCAAACACAACCTTTCAGAAGAAAATATTAAAAAAGGGAAATTCGATGTTTGCTTAGAGTACCATATAAAAAACTGCCTCGGCCCCTGCGAAGGGCTTCAATCCGAAGAAGATTATAACAATAACATCGAGCATATCAGGCAAATTATAAAAGGCAATATTCATAGTGTTGTAAAAGAATTAAAAAACCTGATGGCTCAGTATTCGTCAGAAATGAATTTTGAGAAAGCCCACGTAGTAAAGGAAAAAATTGAATTGCTTGAAAAATACCAAAGCAAGTCAACCGTGGTAAGCAGCCTTATCAACAACGTGGATGTTTTCTCTATCATAACCGATGAAAAATCAGGTTATGTAAACTATTTTAAGGTGATAGGCGGCGCTATTGTCCAGTCGCATACCATAGAATTAAAGAAAAAACTTGACGAAACAGCAGAAAACCTCCTTGGATTTGCCATCATGGACTTGCATCAACGTTTTGAGAGCCATTCAAAAGAAATTATCATACCTTTTGAAATCGACCTGGATATTCCCAATGTGAAAAAAACAATCCCCCAACGAGGGGACAAAAAACATTTGCTTGAACTTTCGGAAAGAAATGCCAAGTATTACAGGCAAGAAAAATTAAAACAATTGAACCTGGTTGACCCGGAGCGCCATACAAAAAGGATCATGGAGCAAATGCAAAAGGATTTGCGAATGAAAGAAGCTCCCAGGCATATAGAGTGTTTCGATAACTCCAATACGCAAGGTTCTTATCCTGTGGCTGCTATGGTTGTTTTTAGGGATGGGAAGCCATCAAAAAAAGAATACAGGCATTTTAACATTAAAACCGTTGAAGGGCCTAATGATTATGCCTCTATGGAAGAAGTTGTTTATAGAAGGTATAAGCGGCTTTTGGAAGAAAAACAAGAACTTCCGCAGCTTGTTATCGTGGACGGGGGAAAAGGGCAGTTGAGCGCTGCTGTTAAAAGTTTTGAAAAGCTTGGATTAAGAGGCAAGATTACTATAATTGGTATTGCCAAAAGGCTTGAAGAGATATACTTCCCCGAAGACCCTGTACCCTTGTATATTGATAAAAAATCAGAAACGCTAAAGATTATCCAGCACCTAAGGAATGAAGCTCATCGTTTTGGCATTACCCACCACAGGAAAAGGCGCGAAAAAGGCGCTATTAAACCTGAATTAATGAACATCAATGGCATTGGGTTTAATACGGCACAAAAACTCATGTGGAAATTCAAATCTGTGAAAAACATCAAAAAAGCTTCTGAACAGGACTTGGCAGAAGCTATCGGAAAATCTAAGGCAAAAATTGTCCATCAATATTTTCATGGATAGTAGTTTTAAAGGATTTCAACTACTGAATATTTTTTCACCCTAAAAAACCTTTTAATAACTTGCTCCTGGAATTTTTCCTCAATTTTTTGATGGCATTTTCTTTGATCTGTCTTACTCTTTCTTTTGATAAATCTAATTTTAGACCTATTTCTTCAAGGGTGAGGGGGTATTTGCAATCAATGCCGAAAAAGCCTTTTATTACTTCTTGTTCCCTGGTAGAAAGTTTTGAAACGGCTCTTTTTACTTCAATTCTCAATGATTCGTAATTAAGGCCTTTATCGGGTATTTCAGCCTCAGACTTATAGAGATCATAAAAATTTCGTTCCTCGCCTTCCAAAAGCGGGGCATCAGTAGAAATATGCCTTCCCGTATGTTTTAAAGCTTCTTTAGCTTCAGTAACTTTAATGCTCATATGCTTGGCAATTTCAGTAACATCCGGTTCTCTACCCAGTTGTTGCTCTAATTCCGTGTAGCATTTACTAAAGCGCGTAAGGTCGCCTATTTTGTTTAATGGAAGCCTTACAATTCTTGATTGCTCGGCAAGCGCCTGCATGATAGATTGCCTTATCCACCATACGGCGTAAGAAATAAATTTAAATCCACGGGTTTCATCGAAACGTAAAGCAGCTTTAATAAGGCCCATATTTCCCTCATTAATAAGGTCTGGCAAATTTAAACCTTGGTTTTGGTATTGCTTGGATACGGAAACTACAAACCTTAAATTTGACCGGGTAAGTTTGTCCAGGGCTGCTTTATCACCTTGCTTTATCTTACGGGCAAGTTGCACCTCTTCTTCGGCTGTAATTAGGTCTTCCCTTGCTATTTCTTGTAAGTACTTATCTAAGGAGACTGCTTCCCTGTTTGTAACTTGTTTGGTGATTTTTAGTTGCCGCATGGATAATATTTTCCTTTTGTGAAGTATTAAACGGTGTAACCCTAAACAGGTTACGCCTGTGCGTCAAAAATCATTCTAAATGTTGCAATCAGCTCATTTATATAATATTATGCACGATTAATGTGATGAGTGATAATAAACTGGCATTATAGCGATATTACTTTTTGATATAGTCGAATTTCCACTATGCCCAGTTTACTATTTTTAGGTAGAATCTACAATGTTATAATATACAACAATTTCAACAAAAAGCGCTTCAAATTCTCTTTTCCTATAAAAGAAATCAAGTAGGGTAAATATAGAATAAAAAAAATAAAATAAAATTTCTTATTCTATATTTATCCCTCTCACAGAACCGTGCGTACGGGTCTCGCACAAGGCTCATGCTAAACCTTATTCAGTACTGAATAGAACTGATGCAACGTATTTGTCTTTACTTTCTCCATGTTGAACAGGTGCATTTCATCGAACCAAGAGTACCTGTCGCGATGCTAATCGGGATGGAGCTCGCCATGATAAGTCTAATGTACGCCACATACTGTTTGTAGGTTCGTTATAATCATGCGAGCGAGTGTGTGTCCCCGAATTCTCGGGGTCATGCCTAGGTTCATTATGTTTTCTATATGCTACAAACTGTATATAATTCCCGCCGATGCTAACCGTCTACAATAAAACCGCAACACCAGGACGGCGGGGCTATTCTCTTTTCACCTAATTCCCCGGGCTTCGCCCAGGGCTTCTCTCTATTGCAAATATTGATAGGTATAAATTGCAGTGCAATCAAAAATTTCCACTGAAAAAAAGCAAAAACTGGAAAGCCTGAAAGGCTTTGATATCAGAACCCAGGGCAGTGCCCTGGGACAAAAT
Organism: uncultured Bacteroidales bacterium; assembly: GCA_964544705.1. Classification (GTDB taxonomy): domain Bacteria; phylum Bacteroidota; class Bacteroidia; order Bacteroidales; family CAZJDA01; genus CAZJDA01. The sequence goes on along the minus strand of CAZJDA010000092.1, from coordinate 5,549 downwards.
AAAAGCCGGCAAGCCCAAAAGCCTGGAAGGCTTTGAGAAAATTTAGCTGGGTGCAGCGCAGCAAAAAATACCTTAAAACCTATGAGCGAATACTTCCCAAAATACTAAATCGTTTTAATAAATCAATGTTTCATATAAATTTAGAATTAAAATTATAGATTAACTTAAATTTCTTAATCATAAAACAAGAAAAATTTGTTTTAGACTTTGTTGAATTAAAAAATATTTATACTTTTGATAATCCTATTATTAAAACCATGATGAACATAATTAAACCATTATGTTTATATACAACCGCATCCATTACTTTCCTTAATGATGCATTAAGCACCAATACATTTAAGAATCTAAATAACACAATGTTTAATTAAAAATTTTTATTATGAAAACACAAGACAAAAAATGGGGATATCAAGCGCCCAAAGTAAAAAGAGTACGGCTCGACAGCCATATTTCTATTCAAATGACCTCTCCACCCCCTGACCCTCCTGGTGCGCCTAAACCTCCGGGAGTTCCCACGTTGCCAATAAGCACAGGTGACAACGGAGAAATCAATCCATTTTAATGAATCCAATGTTAAACCCTAAAAAATTATTATTATGAAAAAGATTACGATAATTTTATTCGCACTTCTTATAGTTGGAAGTGTGGGTGCACAAAAACTTAATAAACTGGCAAAAAACAAAAAAAGCGATACTCCTGCTGAAAACACATTGATAAAAAAAGCAGGATATTCTAAAGCTTCCATCTTAACGGAAGATTTTTCTGGCAGTGCATTGCCAACCGGTTGGCTTAATACTGACACTGCAGAAACCGGGCAAGTATGGACATTTAATAACCCAGGTGGTAGAACGATTAATACTACATCCAATGGCAATGGTTTTGCTATTATTGATAGTGATGAATACGGTTCGGGAGGTATTCAAAATTCTGCTTTAATTACACCAACATTAAATTTTTCTACGAATACTACTGTTTTAGTTGAATTTGAGCATTATTTTAGAGCATACTCTGGTTCGGAAGGACAATTTTTGTATTCTCTTGATGACGGTGAAACATGGATATTATACCAAAGTTGGATAACAGAAACAACTAATGCTGCACTTTTTTCCGAAGATATGAGTACAGAATTGGCTGGCGAAAGTACTGTAAAGTTAGCTTGGGACTATGAAGGTAGCTGGGGTTACTATTGGGCAGTAGATGACATAAGTATATATGAACCAGAACCTTACCAGTTTGCACTTATCACACCTAGCGGTGAGAATGTTAAAGAAGGTACATCTCATGATTATTTTGTAACAATTGAGAATACAGGAACTAATGAGGATAACTTCACACCTGCTATTACAGGTAGCGGTTCGTGGACCTATGAATTGCTATACTATGACAGCACTGCTTATTCCGGCCCTATTACTTTGCCGGCAGGACAAGACAGTTCATTTATTGTAAGGATTACACTTCCTGCTACTGGATTGACAATGGGAGATACAGATACCGAAAATATCACGGTAACATCAGCAGAAGGAGCTAAAGCAGTTGAAGGTTTTGATATTACTACTACTGCAATCACTCCTATTGATGCGCCTTATACACAAAACTTCGATGGTGTTACTGCCCCCGAAATACCACTTGGTTGGGCTACCATTGACAATTCAGGTTCAGCTTGGGCATGGGTTGAAACCGTAGAAGAAGCTACAGCCCCAAGCCAACCTAACGCCGTTGAATTGTATAATTATTCATCTACCTCTAATGACTTTCTTTTAATAACACCTGAAATCACGAGCTTTACAGGCAATATTGCCGTATTTGGCGCCATGACAGAAAATGAGGGAACTGAATTACAGGTTGGTACAATTGCAGACCCTACTGACCCTGCTACATTTACTTCCATGGAAACCTTTACCCTTACAACAAGCTGGGATACATATACCGTTGATTTCAGCGCTTATGCCGGGAGTGATACATATATTGCTTTTAGGCATGGAAATACCAGTACCTATGACAATATTTTTGTAGATGATTTCAGTTGGGATGCAAAACCCGATTATGACTTTGAATTAATAACACCGGAAGGTGTAGAAGTAACCGCAGGAGAGTCCTATGACTACACTGTAACAATAGAGAATACAGGCGTCAACGCTGATGATTTTACACCGGCTATCACAGGCAATGGCTCTTGGACTTATGGGCTTTTCGAGGTTGATGGCGTTACATCATTATCTACGCCTATTACAATAGCTTCAGGAAATACTTCCGATTTTGTTGTGAAAGTTACTGTTGATGGCGGTGCTACAATTGGGCAAACAGATACAGAAAATATTACTGTTACATCTGCCGAAGGAGTAAAAGCTGTACAGGATTTCGATATCACCACAACAGCTATTACTCCTTTATACGCACCATCTACACACAATTTTGACGGTGTAACTGCACCTGGCATTCCAATAGGATGGGCTACATTAGATAATACGGGGCAAAGTCTTTCTAAAGTTGAAACTTATATAGATGGAACAGCTCCATCACAGCCCAATAGCTTTAAGTTTTACAACTCCGGTGCTTTAACAGGCGACCTATTATTGATCACACCTGAAATAATTGACTATACCGGCAACAGGATCAGGTTGCAAGCCAAAGGTAGCAGCAGTATGGACTTAGAAGTAGGAACCATCACAGATCCTGCAGATGGAGCTACATTTACTTTAAAAGAAACCATCACATTATCAAGTAGCTGGGCTCAATATACAGTTGATTTTGATGATTATGCAGGCTCGGATAATTACATTGCATTCAGGCATGGATTAAACGGAACATACCAGACATTCTATATTGATGATGTCACTTGGGAAGAGATACCAACAACACCTGTATTTGAGATCACGCCAGGAACGAAAGATTTTGGTGATATGGCTATAGGTGGCTCCAGTGTAGCCCAAGAATTTGTGATCACCAATGTTGGGGGTGGCACCCTTACCATTGACCCTGCTATTAGCCTAACAGGTACTGATGCTTCCGATTTTGTATTAACAGATACTTCTGCAGGGAATTATCCTGTTGACCTTGCTATGAACGAAAGTATGGCAGTAGAAGTTGTTTTTGAACCAACAAGCAGTAGTGGAACCAAAACAGCAAACCTCAGCATCACTGACAACATCACAAAAACAACGCATGATATCCCTTTAACCGGTAATGCCATGAATTATAGTTTCGGTAGCACAAGCGATTACGTGTATGCAAACTCATTGCCCTCTGCAAGTACAGCCCCTTATCCTGCAACTTACTCATGGATAGATATTTCAGAAACTGGTACAGATATCACGGCTGATTTCAGCGGTGGTGATGGTTTTGCCGGAGGTGAAGCCGGCTATAGCTTCAACTTTAACTTCCCATTTTTTGGTACGGATTATACCAACTTCTGGGTAGCTGCTGACGGTTGGATTTCTTTAGGAAATGATGATCATGGCGATTACAGCAATGATGATATTCCAAGTTCAAGCTCACCCGATACACTCATAGCAGCATTCTGGGATGACCTAAACGAAGGCACCCCTGAAGCAACTTATGCTGCTTATTATCAGTATTTTGATGATGCGGTTGATTACATGATCGTACAAGTAGATAGTGTAGAGCGTTATGCTGGCGATACTGACAAAGATTATCTCAACTTCCAGGTCATCATGTACGAAGATGGCAGCATCAAGATACAATATGAAGCCATTGACCCAACTACTGATTTAACCAGCGCAACTGTCGGATTAGAAGAAAACGGTGACAGGGGAGTTAAATACACTTATAATGGCGACCAAGGGCCAATACAAGAAGGCATGGCCATCTTATTTACACCAACCATAGAAGTTACTTCTACAGGTACAGGCGATTGGGGTACTGTCCTGGCTACTGCTGATGCTGCATCAAATGTTATTGTGGCAACAGGACATGAAGTTACAATCCCTGCCACAAAAGCAGAAGAAACATGTAATGACCTCACCATTCAACCCGGTGGTATGGTCACTATAGAAGGCACAATGAATGTGAATAACAATCTTACGATTGAATCTGACGCAACCGGCCAAGGGTCATTGTTGGACAACGGTACATTGAATATAGGCAACACAACTTTAGTAGAACAATACCTCACCAGCGGCGGATGGTGGTATATTTCGCCACAAATCCAAACAGCCAATGCAGGAGACGACCTCATGGTTGACGGTACTACTTACCAAATCTGGGAATGGGTAGAAGGAGCAGGCGCTACAATCAACGATTGCTGGCAAGAACTTGCAGGTGGTGATGGCCTAAGCCCATTGAAAGGTTATGCTTACAGCCAAACAAGTGGTAGCCCTGTTACCGGTATGTTCACGGGAGACCTTAATACCGGCGCTATTGGCGTTGCAGATAACGTTTCACACACTGCCGGCATGTATTATGAAGGATTCAACTTGATTGGTAACCCATACCCAAGCGCTTTAGATTGGGGTACGGAAAATACACCAACTACAGGCCTTACAATAGATAATCTCATCAATAGCATTTATGTAAGGAAAAATGATGGTACATTCTCTACTTATAACTGGAGTGGTGATGGAACCGGCCAGAACGGCGGTACACAATACATTGCACCGGGTCAAGCAGTTTGGGTAAAAGTTGATAATTTGTCTACAACGGGTACATACAGTGTTACAAACGACACCAGGTTGCACAATACCGATCCTATTATGAAAACCGGTCAATCTAACGTGTTCAGGCTTACTGCAGATATCAGCGGTATGAATGACGAGTTAGTAGTTGGTTTCTATGACAAAGCCCAAGAAAGCTTTGATAAGTACGACTCAGAAAAAATGATGATGGGAAGCCAAAGCAACCCAAGCATCTATACCATTACCGATGGTTACCAATTGGCTATCAACGGTATGCCTGCTAACGAAACGGATAAGGTTATTCCTGTTGGATATAAGCTTCCTGCCGGAACAGTTACGCTTAATGCATACAATATTAGCGACTTTAACGCTAATATGGATGTATTCCTAAGGGATAAGTATGAAAATGTTCTTATTGACCTTAGGGAAGAAAACAGTTATACCTTTGATGTAAGTGAATCAACCACTGTAACGGACAGGTTCGAGCTTGTTTTTGGCGCGCCAACAGGCATCAGCGAAGAAGCTGCAGAAAACATCCATATTTTTGCTAATAACAGCATTCTTTACCTCAATTCTACCATCAGCGGCAGTGCCCACATCAGGGTTACCGATGTACTTGGACGTATTGCCCACGATGAGATCACAGAATTGAATAAAGGCATGAACAGCATAGAACTCAACACTACCAATGGTGTTTATATTGTTACCATTGAAAGCAACAACAAAGTTTACACGGAAAAGGTAGTGATTAAATAGTCAATCCTATTTCGAACTTTTCCAAGGTTTGGACTTTAGAAAAGCTTTAAAACACCCGGGGCAATTTGCTTCGGGTGTTTTTTTATCACAAAAACCCTTATACTAACCCCTCTTATGTTTGCACTCATAAAATATAAATTATTTTTGAAACCTAAAAGG
>CAZJDA010000091.1:0-13728 GCA_964544705.1 uncultured Bacteroidales bacterium | reverse complement strand
AAAAAACGGTATTCCGGCTCCCTGTGGTGGGGTCAGCTTAGTCCGGAATATCCACAGTCTTTTAATCTTCTTTTTTATTGCTTCCGGATTAAGCTGGTTATCCTTACTATTTGCTTTTCTATCACAGGATAAAGATGCAAGAGTAAGCATAATTATAATGAACATTATACGTATGTAAATCATTTTATTCGTTTTTAATGCTCCAAGTATAAGTATTGGAGGTGTTAACAGTATATACTTATTTTTCAAGCTTTATCAATACACACTCATTTCTTTGGTAATGGAGGTAGATCGTTCCCTTTCAATTTACATAAAGAATCAGCATGCTTTTCATAATATTGTTTTTGCTTTTTGGATAACCCACCAAAATTATATAAATAATAATATTTTCCTTGGATAAAATGCATGTCTTCTTCTTTGATCATTTTATCCAAACCTTTAAATTTATATTTAAATAAATAAGTGGTGTCTCCATCAGCACCAAAGCCCAACCTATACGCATAAGAATCAACGACATATTCCTTAAAAAAGTTAATAAATTCATACACACCAGCTTCTTGATGATAATAGAAGTCAATTAAAAACAAAGTATCTTCTTTTTCTTTTGTTATGTAATAATGAATGCTCCCCAATTCGTTAACTTTCTTTTTGGTTTTCCAACCATCTGATGATATATTGGGAAACTCCTTTTCTAATTGCTTTAAATATGTTTCTATTTCGTATGTATTGGTTTTGCAACTTAGCATGGCAAAAATGCAGAATGCTATACATATCATGTTCCTGATTATTTTCATAAGCCAATATTATTTATAAAAGTATTATACACATCTCCAGATTTAAATTTAAGATTAATAATAGTTTCATTAGAATTTCCACTATATGGATAGGTTTTGCCTCTTATGTAGTAATATGTACCTATTTTCCCTTTTGGTACAATATCAATTAAATAGTTTTCACTAACATTGTGGTTAAAATTTCTGTCAACAAGCATATAATCAACTACTTCATCCTCATAAGAAGAAACTCCGCTTATATGAGCACCATTCATAGGAGAGTTGAATATTTTTTTCCATCCAGCCTTTTTTGGTATTGTTTCAGCATCAAAAATATCTGCCAGACTATATCTTTCTCCGTCGATATTTTTATAATCATTGTCTATTATATGTTCATACCATTTTTCAAGTTTTCCTACTACATTATCATTCTTAAAATCAATTTTAGCTGGAGGTCCATGCATCAAATCATTAAACATCACCACAAAGGTGCCGGTAACGGCGCCGTTGGAGAACTTGACTACCCTCATAGCTAACACCCATAGGCTTTTCTGGTTTCTTTATTCAAATATTACAGCCCTAACACATAAATATACAGATTTTTTTATTTTTCAATGCTTGACTCCCATTTTTTTAATGAATCATCATATTTGAAATTAACTATCCTTAACACTCTTTTTTCGCATAATCTTGACATGTAATAACATGCTTCACTTTTATCTATGCTGCAATCATATATACAAAGTATATTGCAAACGCTCTTACTATTAACGTGAAAAAAAACTTCGTTCGCATCCCAAATATTTACAAGATAAGAGTCAATTTTAATTTTAGTATAATGAATAGTATCATTGCAACTTCTGCTCATTGCAATGAATAAAATACTATCATTCTCAAATTCTTCAACTAAACTATCAAAATCGTATAGTTCATTGGCAATCATTACCTCAACCAGTTTTATATGAATGTTTGTATCTGCCTTACTTTGAGCTCTAATCCAAGGGCTTACTGTGAGTATAGCAATAAATATCAAGAGAATATTTTTTTTCATAAAGGGTAATCTATTTGATAATTAATAACATATTGATATTTTACACCGTTACTCATAAAAGAAGTTTTAGAAGGATTTTCAATGCCTGGATTATATACTTTATTTAATCCATTAATATAATTCGGATTTACTGACCCTTCATACAGTTTCACCCGTGCATCAGTTGCATCAAACCCTTTAACGTTAACTTGAATAGGTCTTAAAATAAAATCATGTTTTGAAGATACAAGATCTCCCGAATATAACAAATCTTCTCCAATTTCTTTGGCGGAATTTGGCAAATAATTAGGATTATTTGAATATTCTTGTAAAACATTTCTATTGAATGACCCGGCAAAATCTTTTTCCAACTCATCATTTGACGGAAATGGATCCGGATCTTGAGTTCCTTCATTAAAGCTACCTTCATGCATCAAATCATTAAACATCACCACAAAAGACCCGGTGACGGCGCCGTTGGAGAACTTGCCGCCAGAGAGCTCCTCTGCCGTGCCGGAAATTACTGCGGCGGTGGCTACCCTGCCCAGCTTGCTTTGCATGCCGCTGGTGGAGGTGCCGCTTAATGAGCCACCGAAAGCAGTTCTCTATAAAAAACAGCTATTCTATAAAATTGAATGAATTATTTTGATTCAAGCATTTTTTTAATTCTACTGTCCAATTTATAATCTACCATCTTGTATTTTTCTTCAACTATAAAAGTGAAATCGTTCTTAACAATTTTCCCACCTTCAATTTTTACAACATAAAATATGGGTTCATAAGTTACACCGGAAAAACGTCTATCGTCATTAACTAAATAGCTTTTAATGAAGCTCGTATCATTATTATCAATTTTCTGGATGTTTAACTCATTGCTTAAGGATTCACTTATCTCTCCTTTAAACAATAATAGCTCCTTGTATGGCTTTGTTAATAGCAGGAATCCTTTTGGGCTAACATACTCATAATCTGACTTGTTAAAAATATACCTCATGGAAAATTCAAAATTCATTTCTGCTGAGTCATAAGTGATAATTTTTACTATAAAACACTTTGATGACTCTTTATGAACAAAGTCTTCATATAAATAATCTGTAAATATGTTGAAATGTTTTATTACAATATTATCTTTTGTAATATCGGTAGCTTTTGAAATAAAAATGGTGACCAATATAATTAAAAACAGGTTAATTACTTTTTTTGATTTCATGATTTAGGTTTTAAGTTAAAAAGGAAATTCATCATATATTTCACCCCATCTATCTGTAGTAGTTTTTACTGGTGCATAGTGATTGTCAACCCCATAAATCACATTACCATGTTCTATTGCAAACATATATCTCACGCCCCAATCCAACCAAACATCCAAATCATCATAACTTAACCCAGGATTGGTAACACCATCAGGACACGAATTATGAGTATGGATTTGAGCTATTGTTGAGTAACCAGAATCTGTATAACCCTCTAACATTTCAGGAAAATTCCAGGATCTACAAGGCTCATTTCCAAATCCAGGTTTTGCCCATGGAAGAACAAAAAATTTCATGCTTCCATCCTCCTTGTTTTTAAAAGCAAAGGCTGCTATCTCTACATTTTCTTTACCAGATGTTTTATACATGTATTGTCTTAGCTTTTCACTATTATTAAATTCCCTACCAATCAAACTCGGATCATGCATCAAATCATTAAACATCACCACAAAGGCGCCGGTAACGGCGCCGTTGGCGAACTTACCGCCAGAGAGCTCCTCTGCCGTGCCGGAAATGGCAGCGGCGGTGGCTACCCTGCCCAGTTTGCTTTGCATGCCGCTGGTGGTGTTGCCGCTTAAAGAGCCGGCTGCGCCGGCTATGAAGCCGTGGATGAACTTGCCTCCTTGTGCCTCTCGCATTGCACCTTGCGAGGCTCCATGCATGCCTATTTTTACCATCGTACCTAAAAATTTAGATGTTTTCATCAAGCTCTTACCTATATCACCTATCATCATTGCATTTGAAGCTGACATTGTAGCTAATGCACATGCTTGAAATCCAACAACTAAAGCATCACCAAATTCTGCACCATTTAGTAAAGCCCCTGTAAGTCCACCGCCAAAACCTGAAATTGCAGCGGCGGCAATAGGGCCAATACCAGGAATGGAACCAATTGCCATAGTTGCTGCTATTTGCAATATAGAGCCAAACAAACCGCCTTCCGAAGAATATCCCGATGGGTCAACCAAAGCTAAGGGGCTATTGTAACAATAGGCATACCTATTAAGGCTTTGTGTGTACCCGGGATCTGGGATATTAGGATCAGGGCTTACAAAACGGCCTATGGTGGGGTCGTAAACCCGGCCGTTCATGTTGATTAAATTGAACAGGTCGTGGTGTTCATGCCCGGTATACCCAAAAGAAAATTTCGGTTCCTGGGGCGTGGTGTAAGGCAAAAAAGTATTGGGATTGCGGCGCAAACCCCATGCATCATAACTGTATTCTTCCTCTATATTGCCGGCTTCATCCAATACCACGTGCATAGAACCAAGATGATCGTTAAGGATATAATTGATCTCCCTATCCGTTTCGTTTTCTATGGTATATATAGCAGCCAAGCCCGTAGGGGTATTAATATAATGCAGTTCTTTTGTATTGCCGTCAGAGGTTTCGATCTTTTCATAAAGCCCAAGCACATAGGTCTTTGTAGTTTCAAAACCATCGGCTTCTTGTAAATTTTGGATTACCCGTTGCCTCCCAAAACCGTATATTAGGTTCATGGTAGCCCCGTTTTCTTCTGCCCTGCATACTTTATTAAAAGAGGTATATTTTAACTGCTGGGTAAAATCGCTAATGATGTCGGGGTTCCCGTCAATAGAAGTTAATTGGTTGGGTTTGGAGGTATTGTCATAGTTGTATGTCCCCACGTCAGACTTGGTGATGATATTCCCAAATTTGTCGTAGGTCATTGATTGGGTAACCTTGCTGTTGTTTAGTGTAACGGTTTCCAGCCTTTGCAAGTCGTCGTATGTGAAATCTTCCCTTAATTCTTTGTTATAGTATTCCCTGGCAGTAAGATTCCCAAGGCCGTTCCATTCGTAACCGATATCTTGGTACCAATGAGTTTCGTTTTTTCTTGAAATAATCCCTTCAAGAAAACCAGAGTATTCGTTATAAAAATGATAGGTATGTGCGTCATCTCCAACAACAAATTCTTCAATTTGCCCAAAATGGTTCCTCGATTTGGCTTCCCAAATGGTGTGGTTCCTATTGTCGGTTTTCTTATCCAGGTAACCGCCGGGTGTATAACTGTTGTACACTTTATACCCCGAAGGATATTCAAGGCTTCTTTCTCTTCCGTAAATATCGTAGAGGTGCTTAACAACGTATTCCTCCCCGTTTATTTTTTCTACGGTCTTTTTAAGCCTGGAATCTTCGTTATAATAATAATCTCTTTGATAGCTTGCAGTATTACCATAACCGTCATTATAATTCATCGTTATTTGTGCAATAGCGCCTTTGCCATTGGGCCTGGTATCATATACCTTTGTGATGACTCCTTCGGTGGTAGACTGCCCGGTAATCCTACCCAACATGTCATAGGTAGTGGATGATATCACTTGGTTTCCATCAATGGTTTTGGTTTTCATCTCGCCAAAACCATTGTAAGTCCATGTAACTTGCCCTATATCCGGGTCATTTAGCGAGGTCCTGTTTCCTACAATATCATATTGCATTTGGATTTTACGGGAATCTATGTCATTTATGGTTGTGGATAATACTTTTCCGCTACTGTTATATTTATAAGTTACTGCATTGCCATCTGAACTATTATCATAGCTTTTCACCAACCATCCTGCTGCATTGTACTGTTTTTTTGTTTCCCATACAACCGCTCCTCTAAAAGATATTTCTTTCTTGAGTTGTGTGTATTTGTTCCCATTGTCATCTTCTACTACGTCATAACCATAGTCAACCTTCTTTGTTTTAGAATCCGCCCAGTCTTGAATCGTATAATCTATCCTATTTACATCGTCGTAGTGATATTTGATTGTATTTGATGTAGTTCCTTCAAAATATGGCCTCGTTTTTTCTGACAACCGCAGTTTATCATCATAAAAATAATCAACATAAGTTTCTTCCCCATTCATGTTTATTTTAACTGTTCTTTCTTTTTTATTGTACTTATTGTAATATACCTTGCTTGGATGGCTACCGGTTGTTTTTATCCATTTAAAATAAACTGCGTTCATAAAATTATCATCCACCCACCTATAGCGAACAACTGTTTTATTTCCATCAGGGTGTTGTGTTTCTTTAAGCCTTCCGAAAGCATCGTAATCATGGGTAGTTGTTAAACCGTTAGGGTCGGTATATTCCACAACATTACCCCAGTTGTCATGGTCGTAATATTCATGGTGCCCTTCCGGGTTGATCTTTTCCACCACGAACCTGCCATGGTTATCATATATGGTTTCCGTTGTCCTGGGAGGTTCACCGGTAGCGCTAACAGTGGTTTCCCTGATGTTGCCATAGGCCGTTTCTCCCAAGTCGAAATCATAAACATACTGTTTAATCCTTTCAACATCCGGGTTGCCCGGTTCAATGGTTTCCGTGGTTATCATTCCATATGTATTGTAATCAAAGGATGAGGTTCTATTGATGTTTGCCGTTCCGGGGGCTTTTTTCAAAACAGAAGCTTGTTGAAGTTTTCCAAGGATCCAATTGGTTTCATCATTATCATAAACATTGGTATTGTTTTGGACATAATTCAACGAACCCTCTTCCGCTCCCTTTTTTTCCCTAATACGTGTAGGATTTCCATATAGGTCGTATTCAGAATAGGTTTCTGTTATACATTTTACTTTATCATTAAGCTCCTTTTCCGTAACCGTGCTTTTTTCAATATACGGAAAGAAAATCAAGTCTTTGTCCGGAACTGTTGATTTATAGTTGTATTGGTTTTCTTTGTAAGAAATTACTACATAATTCTGATGACCAGGTCTCCCTACGTTTTTTGTTACAGATTTTGTTTCTAGGAAATAATAATCTTCATTCACTTCATTTAAAGTGTTTGTATGAATATTACTATAATGATCTGATTCTACTATTCTTTCAAAACCAAGGAAACCCTTGCCTCTCCTGTGGGTTTTGCCACCTGCAAAAGTATAAAACTTACTTGTATTGAAAAGATTATAAGAAACCTCACGCACAAGTAACATGGGTGAAATTAATTTTGTAACAGGATATTCATCTTGAATTTCATAATTATTATTACTGCTTGACAATGTCCTATAATCAATTTGGATACGTTTATTCAATCCATTGGATATTTTGTGGATATAGTCTTCGTTTTTATCGTCTGTACTATATATATAACAATCTTTTTCAGCAAAACCATAAATATATTGAGCACTATATGCGGGATCAGCATGGCACCTTGGCACACAAATATCACTTTTACCCTCTTCATCTATTTTGACAAAGATTTCATTGCTTTTGAATGATACCAAATCATGAACTGCTTCTAAATAAACTGAACTTGAATGGAAACTATATCCATTCGGCTTCGTATATTTTATATAAAGCATCTCATTTCCTAAATAAGGAGCTGTATAGACAAAATCAGAACGACCATCATTGTTTACATCTGCCACGGAAAAGTTTTCACCTGCCCAATTGCAATTATATTCCTGCATATATACATCATTATGTATCGGGAAAAAATAGATGTTCAATTGATCAATTTCTTTATCTCCATTGCCTTTATTGTTTTTATTACTGTATGGTGTAACAATATCGGTTTTCCCATCTCCATTAAAGTCGCCGGTTTTTACATTCATCCAACTCTTTAACTCACCTATTGTTGCATAACTGCTTGAAAATGCAGAGTTATTGGAATTCATTTTGTAAATTTTGCCATAATTTGTACCAACAATGCAAATATCCGTTTTCCCATCTCCGTCATAATCACCGGGCAAAACAAGGTCATTGTCATCAATGGCATTGGTGACGGTTCCTGTTGTTTCATTAAAATTTATTCCTTCGTGATTGCCAAAAGAAACCACGTAATTATCATCTTTCTCGAAAAGTAAGTCTAAGATACCATCTCCATTATAGTCCCCAACTACATGATTTGCATCAGCGCTAATATTATTATAGGAAGTAGCAACATGTGATATATTTCCATCATCATCTTTTGAAAATTCAATCAATGTCATTACCTCATCTTTGAAAAGTAATAATTCTTCTTTATTATCCGCGTTAAAGTCGCCTATTTCAACCGCTTCAAAATCCAATACATCTAGTATATTGTGGTCTTCTACCCTCAAATATCTTCCATCATAATAATATCCTTTTTCATGTATGATCTCATGGTCTCCATCTCCATCAATATCTATCGGTAAATACACGTATTCCTCTACTTCAGTATTGTATATAGGAATAAATAGTTCAATTGAAGACTCTATACTGAAATCAGAATTAAAATTACTAGTCCAAGTAAACCAAGTTTTATTATAGGTAGTGGTGTTATCACTTCCAAATTCTTGCAATCTTCTAAAAAAATGCTTGTTAAATAGGCCAAGCTGCTCGTATTCAAGCTTGTACCTTTTAACAATATTGTTATTTTTATTGAAGATTTTAATAAAATCAAGTTTTTGGGTTTTTTCAATATACCCACCACTTGAACCATAAGAAAAATAAGCTCTTGAAAAGTGTGTAGTAGGCAAATCACTATAGACAAACTGCACCTTAAATTGATAATCTTTTGAAGATTTTGATGTATGCTTGGTGTAATAAATACGTTTAATATTTACTTCACCATTATCTGGATTCCTTAAATATTCAAAATCGATGTAATTCCCCAACCTGTCTTCAATCCTGTTTAAATGCCAAATAAGGGGTTGGTCTTCTTGAGAAGAAGAAGAAAGTATTTGCTTTGAATCACTTGTATTACCATAGGTTTTTATAAGCCCGGATTTGGTATATACTTTAAAGTATCCATCTTCACCGTCAATTTGTTCTATTTTAGAAAATCCATCAATTTCTGTCCTGTATTTGTCTCCACCAATTGGTATAATTTTTTGCCCGTCTAACATCAACTGGTCATCAGAAAAATTGATAGCGCCCGGTTGGTCATTGTAGTAGTATGTTTGCGCTGTCCTGGTAATTGAAGACAGTCCAGAAATGGCCCATCCCTGCCCCATTACACCATCGCCTGCCTGGCTGTTGTACACCAAGCCCAACTCAGGTGTCATACCTGCTATACCTGGGGGTAATTTTAATGGAATGGAATATATTGCCGCACCTGAAGGGGATACGCTGAAATTTCCTTCAATTGTGCCTACTACTCCATTTTCATCAGCAGACCACCCTCCTGTTTCTGAACCTTCAGTGGGTTCATTAATAAGCATAGGGTTTGTTTTTAAACATAACGGGTTCCTGGTATCTGCTTCATAATTGAATTCGGGGTTAATTTTTATATAATCCCTGGCTGTATATGTACCCGGTTCGTCATAATCCTCGGGGAATACAAAGGAATTTCCTGTATAATTGCCTCTTTTTAAGGCTTTTTGTGCTTTCACCTGGGAATACAGATTTGTCATATTACCCAGTAAAAATAATAATAGTATAAATATATGATGTTATTTTCTCATTATCTTTAGTTTTAAATTATTCCTTAATTATTTTCCAAACAGACTGCTTGCTATCCAGGTATATTTTAAGTAAATAAGTACCTTTTGGCTTATTTGAAAGATCAAGTTTATTATTGGCCTTAAGGTTCATTTTGTTAAATACCGTGGTTCCATTCAAAGCGTATAATGCATAGTAATTCTTTTGGCTGCCATCCAGGTTGGATACTTGGATCAACAGCTCACCTTTTGTAGGGTTGGGGTATATGGAAATGGTACTATTGGCAATAGTCTCATCATATACCTCGCTAACCTCGTTTTCTCCGGCTAATGCATTCGTTATATTATTGGGATTATTCTCGTCCAATTCTGCTGCAAGGGTTTCCTCTTCTTCTATATTTTCTTCTTTTAGGGTATCAACTTCCTTTAACACGATTGTTTGTCTTGTTATCCTGTTCCCATTGCCATCATAGGTGAATACGATTTGACTCTTAGCCCCTTTCTCTTGGATTACCTCCTGCGAATTGGCATTATAGCTCATTATGCATAGTATATATGAAATGATTGCTGTAATTATATGTATGGATTTCATGGCGAGATCGGTTTAGGGTTATAGATTTTCTTTAAGTTGGTGTATCTCTTTTTTAATTTCCTCGTTTTCCTTCTTCATCTCGATCATATACAGGGTCATTTCTTCTATTTTTTTAAGGAGGAGGGTGTTCATTTCTGCCAGGTTGACCCCGTTTTCTTCAATTTCTTTTGCAGATGGGATTTCGGGCAAATGTTTATTGGTATTGATGAATTCTTCCACTTCTTTTAAATCCTTTAATTCATGCTCTTTTTCAAACACATAATCGGGCCAGCTTGTAGCTTCCACATTTACCTCCCTGCACCCAATGGTGCCGTCAACGGCGAGTTGATATTCGAAACATTCATATGTATTGATCCCTACTTTGCCACTGGCATCTATCCTGATCCCGGCTCTTGCATCTTTCCATGGAGCTATGACAAACCCGGCATCTTGGTTTTTTCCTCCAGGAGCCAATCCATCACTGAAGAATATACCAATATCATTTTGGCGGGTAAGGTAATTGTAATGTGCTTCTCCCAGGTAGCTATGGAAAAGCATTTGGCGGTTCCCGTTTTTGAACCTTGCTGTTACGTATGAATGAGATTCGGGTGTAGCTGCTATTAAGCTACCTTTTTGTGCGTTTGAAGGGTCAATATCGCCTATGCTAATTTTATAAAAGCTGGCGCCACCACTGCCGTTTTGTTCAAATTGCCCGTGCACGTACATGTCATTCCCATTGAGGCTAATATAATCAGGCGTGTTACCTCCTACTGATAAATTATTGGTAAAATAACCACTCCCGTTTACTTGAAGTTTTTCCGTGGGGCTGGTGGTATTAATGCCCACGTTACCTTTTATAAGCATCCCATTGTCTGGGGCGCTAGAATTATTTTCATAACCCACGGCCATGTTGCCGTTAACTTGCAAACGGCTTCCCGGGTCTGTAGTACCAATGCCTACTTTGCCTACTGTGCCGGTTCCATAGGCAGGGCCAACAAAAAACGTGGGAATATCGCTCTCAAAGCCAATCATCAAGCTGCTGGAAATATTATTCTTAAGGTGGCCACTTGAATGACCTTTTCCTATGGCAATGCTATAAGGAAATAAAGCATCAACCTTATTGCCAATGGCAAATGCCCCTGTGCCCATGGCACTGGAAATGGTACCCAATGCCGCGGCACCACTTGCATTTACGTTGTTTCCATATCCGAGAGAAAAAGATGCTATACCGTCAAGGTTTATATTCCAGCCGGAAACAAAGCTGTAATCGCCTTGTGCAGAACACCCCATGCCAGTGGTAAAAGAAGTGAACCCATTTGATACGTTTTCCGTACCTAAGGCACTGGAAAACTTGCCTTCAATTATATTTTTTCCGAAATTGATTTGAGCCGTTATGTTTAGGCTTAAAAAAATTGTTATTATTATCGTGATCGTGTTTTTCATTGTAGTATTTTTTTTAGTTTAGTTTATTGTGCTCTTTTTGAATAATTTATAATGAATTCAGTTTAAAAGTTATAAAGTAATAGAGTTATAAAGTAATTGAGTTATAAAGTTGAAAGTTAAAAGTTTATAAAGTTTTCTTATTGATTATAAAACCTTTGTAATAAATGTGACACGTCACTGGCTTCTTTATTGTTTCACAAACTTCCCTCTCACCAATACTTGCTTTCCTGAAGCAATGTTATAGACATACAAACCCGGTTCCAGGTTGGTAACGTCCAGTTGCAGTGTGTTGCCCACGTGGGGCAAGCGGTAGTCGTAGACTTTCTTGCCTTGGCTGTTGTATAGCTTTATCCTTGTATGCTCTTGCAATGTTCTTTCATCAACGCTTATATTCAGGATGCTTGAAGCCGGGTTGGGGTACACTTTGGCTTGCCCGGGGGTTCTTTCCAAATCCAGCACTTTTACCGGTGGCAAGCCAAGGTCTTCGCGGCTTACGTGATATATGACCAGGTTGCTGGTGCATACATCCCCGTCCGGGTACCATACCTGCCCATAAATATAAGCGCCATGATCTTTGGAGGTTAAAACGCCAAAAGTATCATAGCTTTCGTCACCTCCCAGGGATTTATAGGCCACTTGGTTAAGCCCGGTATCCACAACATATAAATTGATGCTGTCGTTGTTATGGCAATTTAAAAAATCTTCTTCATATCCTACCACGTAGATACTTCCTTCATCAGCAAAAGACAAACATTCAATAAAAGAATTCCGCTGATGGACTCCTTGTTTATTAAGGAAAAGCGTATCAGAAATATTCGCTAGGGTATCGCACCTAAAAACTGCTAACCCAATTTCGTCTGATTTATCATTAACAGACATCCCACTGCCCATTAAAAAGGTTTTATCAGGATACCAATAATCACAGGTTATATCATTATTTACATTATAATCATAGTCATAAAAATAATTAATGGTATCCACCACCAAGTCAGGTCTTAAAATCATACATTCAAATTCACCGTATAACTGGGTATGAGCTTCTATAACAAGATAATTGTTAGATCCAGGAATCTTATCCATATCATAAACCATAACATTCCTTTGAAAATGCAAAAACTTGGTTTCTATGGTATCACCCTCTTGGGTGAACCTGAATAAGCCTAGGTCGTGATTATTCATGGGATCGCCTGTTTTTCGCATAGCTGTAGCAGCAAAAAGAATATTTCCATTGCTCTCTTCTAAAAAATAAATATTGAATAAGGTTTTATAAATTTCCCTATAATTATATCTCTTATCAACCAGCAGGTTCAAATCTTCATCATATATTGTCACCACCAACTCTCTTTGTATACTGTCATTATTGTAATCACTGGGCCCTTTTCTACCGACAACCATGTATTTTCCGTTAATCAATTGGATTACATTCTGGTAAATAATTGAACTATCCGGTGCTTCCGGGACACGGTCATAAATATAATTACCATTTGTATCCATTTTAAAGATAAAGGCATCCCTATCATTATAAGTGTCTTTTTTATATATTTGTCCGACTATTAATACATTACCTTTACTATCTATAATACCTTCTGTAGCCGCTACATTATCAAAAACATCCCATTCTACCCGCATGGATACTTGTGATTGAATTTGAGCAGATATTGATATCATTATGAAAATAAATACTATTGTTTTCATGTGGAATATTTTTTAAATATGTTAAATTAGGGCGGTGAAACAATACCGCCCTATGAAAGAATTAATCAATTGGAGTAGGTCCTGGAATACTGTTATCTGGCACCCATACCCGTTTTGCATATGTTAATATATTTTTATGACGCAGGTTACCCCTTTGTAAAAAATCTAGTATATCTCCTTGAATATCACTATCTATCAAGAAATACCCAGGGAAAGGATAATTGGAATCTATAGGAATAATAGAATAGAGAAGTTCATATTCATTGTCGTAATAATCATTCATCTGGTCTGCAGATAATTGCATTTCCTGAACAGTAAAACCATTACCATCTTCGTCAGGATAAAAGAACATCATGTATTCACCAAGGGAATCCTGGTATTCGTAACCTTCAAATGTCATTTCATTTTGCAGTACAAAAATCCAGTACCCGGGGCCGGGGTCAAACACTATACCATTAATGGGGTTGTTTTCCAGCAAATATGAATTGATCGTATCACCCCCGTCCTTTTCCATAAAGAAAGTCCCATCACACATCCCATAGTCTTCACCATAATACCAGCAATCAGTAAACAGGTCGGTATCTGCTTGCCCGGTCTTGCCGGTCACGGC
>CAZJDA010000090.1:0-14122 GCA_964544705.1 uncultured Bacteroidales bacterium | reverse complement strand
CAGAAATGCAAGAATTACCAGGAAAATATCTTTTTTATCCATCAGTTTTGTATTTTGCAGTACGTTCTTTTAGTTTTGCACCAACGTTGGTACAAGAGTAGTACGGAATTGATTAGGACTTCTTATCGGTTTACTCATGAGCCAAGCGTTTGTTTTGACACCAAATTTAACAAAATTATTGACTCCGTCAAGACGAACGTCTTGGCGGCGATGCAAGTGGAGCAAAGGATTAAACAACCTACGGAACCCGTATTACTTTTGTACATTGTTGTGCTTTCGTGCTTTTTATTTATGATATAGTTCCATTATCTTTCGTCCATAATCTGGTAATGGTGTATTAAAATAAGCATAATGAGAAAGTATTGCAGCTTTTATCTTTCCGTTAATTAATATGTTTATAATTTCATGGTCATCTTTCTCAGTATAAGTTCCATCCTTTTTCATAAGTTTAAAATGGTGCTTCGAAACAAATTCAACATTTTCAAAATTCAATAAGTCCCTAAAAACAGCACCGTTGAAAAATATGTAGTCTCTTGGAAATAGGATAACTGCTTCTATTGCTGCAGATAAAAACGGATTAAGATTTTTATAACCAATTTTTGAAAATTTAAAATCTGGTGAGCCAAATGGAACTAATTCCCATTGAAGCTTATTATCTATTACTTTTTTTAAATTTGAAAATTTATCAGCAGGACTCTTTTCCTCGATTAGGTTTAATAATCCAGCACCTTTATAAAATTTCACTTGCTTGTTATCAAATCCTGAGTCTGCTTTTTTTTCTTTTGGAGTTTCATACTTCAATGTCCCAAAGTTTTCATAAAAATCCCAATACTCGTCAAAAGTATTTTTCAATATCTTTTCACTTCTATGTTCTTTGTCCCTTTTAGGATTAAGGTTAACAGCAACCACTTTTGAGTCAAGCTTACCTGTAAAATAATGTGGATTATGTATATCAAAGAAAAACTCATCTCCGATACATTCATTCAACTCTTTAGCTTGCTTACAATATCCTATTTTTAGATATTCTTCATACTCTCTTTTGATTTTTTCTTTTACTATATTCATGTTTTTTAATTTTGAGTTACTCTCTTCCTGCATGAAGCACAACATCCCCATAAATGCATTGTCTTTATGCTAAATTATTCTCACTACAACACCATTGTGTTTATATCGCTTATATTACAATTTTTTTTTACCTGAAAACGCCCATTACAACTAAAAAACATATTTTATTTCTATATAAGGTTATCAATTTAACCCCAATCTTGACCCTCCAAACTTACAAAAAAATATGATTGCATATCATAAAATTTTCAACTTTTTCTCCTTTTACACGATAAAAACATGGGCAAGGCGAATGCTTGTGGTTTGCACACTGGGTTGAAAAATTGACCAAGGCACAAGCCCAGGCTATAATATTGGGTAATGTTTCTCCTTTCGGCTGGCTTGGGAATGCCTTTTAAAATAACAACTCGGTATTACCAATCAACGTAATATTGCAGTAGTTTGGTAGAATTACCGAATTTTTAAATTATTAGGGTTTTGCCTGCTGTCCCAGGCATTATGGACAATTATCATTTTTGGAGTAACCTCATAAAAAAGGATATAATCCTCAACAATAAGCCCTCGAACAGATTCAATGTCAGTTTTTTTTCCTATTAAGGGTTGTTCTAAAAGAAGAGATGTTTCTCTCTAGAATTTTTTTAAGCGCTTCTAAAAAAGAAACATCATCTATCTCTTCAATTTTGCTAATTAATAGTTTTTTTAATTCTATTGCACTCATATTCTTTGTATTTTATTGAGTAAAGATAAAACAATTTTACAGAAAAATTGAAAAAATAGAACCTTCCCAATGTTTAAAATAGCAATCTTTTTTTTTCTACCCAAACACCAACCCATCAGCTCCTTCCAGCAAAATGCTCATCTCTGCTGCATCATGAAAGCGGATTTGCTTGGCGCAAGGCGTTAAAACACTATAATCCAACAAGCGGAAGCCATCCTTGCTGAACCTGGCTATCACGTGATTGGTTTCGTAGAGGTACTCGTCGTCAAAAGCGGATAAGGTCACGATCTGCTTTCCGTTCTTGTAAATCAGGTTCTTCTTGTCTTTTAGCCTGGAGAGGTAATAGCCCTCTTCAGCCTTGTTAAACGATTCCAGCGTGAGCCAGAACTTTGGCTTTTCCTTGTAAGGGGCGCTGCTCGTGGGGCAAAACATGCTGCAGTTGCCACATTCATTGCAGAAATCGCCTATATTCAGTACCTGGTGTTTTTGTTTTATGGCAAAAGCCAGGTCTTTTTCGATAATGAAATCATCATCGCTATTCCTTACAATTTTTTGTAAGGTCCAGTTTACCGGTTTGGTGTCATAAGCATAATTGGCAAAATTGGGGCAAACGGTGGTGCAAATATTGCACAATTCATCGCAATACAAGCATCGCCCTGCTTCATAAACGATGGCATCTTCATCCAGGGTCTCGCTCACCAATGCAAAACTTTTTCTTTCTTTTAATGAAAGTTCTTTCATGTCTGCGCCAGGGTTCCTTTTTGCCCTCTTGAGGATGAGTTCATTTTTCCCTGTTTCTTCTCTTTGGTGCGGCTTGGGGATAGAAAAGTCTATACCTGCCTGCCTGGTAATTTCATCAGCGGCTTTCCTGCCGTCAGCAATGGCATTGATAGCCGTGGAAGCTCCTCTCAAAGCATCTCCGCCAATATAAATGTTTTTGAGTTTGGTCTTGTAATTCACCGTGTTGGCTTTCATCAGTTCGGAAGGGATAAAATCGATGTCGGTCTTCTGCCCTATGGCCGGGATGACCGTATCACAAGGGATTTCAAACTCCGAACCTTCAATTTTCACGGGCTTGGGCCTGCCTGAAGCATCCGTGCCTTTCAACTCCATTTTGCTGCACAATAAGGCTTTTACTTGCCCGTTTTCCATGATGATTTTTTCCGGGGCAGTAAGTTCAATAATCTCCATGCCTTCTTCCATGACGGCTTTTATTTCGCCTTGGTCGGCGGGCATCTCGTTAATGGTGCGTCGGTATACTACCGTAACTTTCCCTTCCTTGCCGACCAACCTGTAAGCAGTGCGCGCTGCATCCATGGCCGTGTTGCCTCCCCCGATTATCGCTACATGTTTGCCAATGCCGGTTTCTCTGTCCTGCTTGGCGCTGAACAAGAATTCCAAAGACTCTATCACGCCCTTGCTGTCAATCCCTTCAATGTTAAGAGGCGTGGATAATTGAGCGCCGGCGCCTATAAAAATATAATTGAAACGCTCCCTCAGGGATTGAAATGTATCCTTCTCCACTTTGGTGTTGAACGAAATATTGACTCCAAGGTCGGTAATCCTTTCAAAGTCTTTTTCTATTGCCTGGTCGGTGAGCCTGAACCCTGGGATGGCGTATTGCACCATGCCGCCGGCTTTTGTTTTGGCTTCAAGGACTTCCACGCCAAACCCTGCAAGCGACAGGTAATAAGCCGCCGAGAGCCCTGAAGGCCCTGCCCCGATAATAGCCACTTTAAGCCCATTGTTGGGGAGCTTGGACGGTGTTTTCCCTTCTTGGCCGGAGATGAAACGCTTGACTTCCCTGATCAGCAAAGGGTCGTCATAATTGATCCTTGTGCATTTGTTTTGACAAAGGTGGTCGCAGACCATGCCTGTTATACTTGGAAAAGGGTTTGTCCGTAAGACCACTTCATGCGCCTGGCTGTACATGCCATGTGCAGCATAGTACATGTAATCAGGGATGTCTTGTTGGGTAGCGCAATTTTCGCGGCAAGGGGCAAAAATGCAATCGAAATATTCCAGCTTTTTGCTGCTCTTTATATCAGGTTCGTGGATGTGCTGCCGCTTGTATCGTTCTGAATCGAGGACATGGCCGGCATAGTCGCCAAGGTTTTTTAAGGCTGCTTGTTCCAGGTTGTCAACGCCTGCCTTGTTTTTAATGAATTCAGCAGGGCTCTTGGCATCGTGTTTGGCAAGGCTTTTATCCAACTCTTCAAAATATTGATGGAGCCGCATATACCCGCCGGGTTTCAATAAATCGGAACAAAGGGTAACCGTTTTGTAGCCGCAAGAAAGCACTTCGCTTATATTAAAGGCATCAGCGCCGCCTGAAAAAGACACCTGCAATTGCCCGTTAAATTCTTTTTGCAGCGTGTTGGTGAGGTTTATTGACAAGGGATGAAGCGCCCTGCCGCTCATATACATCATTTCCACGTCTTTATCAAATACGTTTCTGTGATTTTGGGATTCAAGGGTGTTGGTCAGTTTCAAGCCAAACTCAAGGCCTTTGGTAGTTGCTGTTTCTTGTAAAAATTTGATGATGTTGATGGCATCGTGATACGCCAGGTCGTGTTCAAAAGCTTCGCCAGGGACAACGGTTTTGAAACCGCATTTTTTATTGAGGATATCCCTGAGGGCTTCAGGGCCAAGTAAAGTAGGGTTGAGCTTAACATAAGTATGGAGTCCTTTTTCAGCGAGCAAATACCTGGCAATATCTTCTATCTCGTTGGCAGGGCACCCGTGCATGGTAGACAAAGTAACATTGTCTGAAACACGTGTTGGTATTTTGATATCCGCTATTTCCGGGAAATCGCTTTTTATTTCCCGGATTTTTTCCTTAAGCTCAGCGCCGGCATTGTCCATTTTCCGAAAAAACCATTGCACGTTGTCTTTTAGTATGCCTTCCAGGTTGTACCCCACGCTCATGTTAAAGATGGTATTCACGCGGTTGTTGAATCCCAACTTATGGTTCAGGAGATGGATTGCGATCCAGGCGTTAAGGTATTCATGGAAACTTTCTTTGATTTTCAATTCCTGCGACCATTCGCAGTTGTACCCTTCATCCTGCATATCGATGCAAGGTTTGGCAAGTTCCAGTTCATCAAGGGTTTGTATGGTCTTTAGCTCTATGTAGCGGGCTCCCATCAGCCATGCTGCAATGATGTTCTGCGCCATTTGTGTATGCGGCCCAGCTGCTACACCTATCGGGGTGTCAATGGGTTGGTTAAAAACTTCATGTTGATAAGGATTTTGAGTTTTAGGCTGAAAAAACAGTTCTTTTGGGATTCCAAAAATGCTTGATTTTTCTTCCACTTCCTTAAATATCATTTGAAGCAATTGGCTGAGGCTTATTGGGTGGAGTTTGTCTGTCATAGTATTGGATTTTATTTTAAAACAATGTGCATAAAAATAAACAAATACTTTAAATTTAAATAATTTTCAGAGATTTCTCTTATTTTTACTACCAATTTAGAAAACTATAATACTATCTCCATTGAATAAAGAAAACTTTTCTTCCATTATCCTTGCTGCCGGTTATTCGGAAAGGATGGGGGAGCCAAAGCTTTTCCTCAAGCTGAAGAACGGCAATACTTTTGTTGAGCATATTGTTCGCGCTTTCGCGGATTTTGGGTGCAAGGAGGTCATAACCGTTGTTAATGAAAGGGATTACAAGGCAATGAACTGCAAGAACATCCCATTGCCAAACAACTCAAAGATTGTAGTAAACCCGGATCCGGGCAAAGGGAGGTTTTATTCTTTAAAAATTGGTTTGGAGAACCTAAGAGAACCTTACAGTGCATTCATGCATAACATTGATAACCCGTTTGTTATTGATGAAGTGTTAAAGAAACTTTTAACTCGGCTCCCTTTTGGTGATTATATCTCTCCGGCATACAAGAGTAGGGGGGGCCACCCTGCCTTGCTTTCTGCAAAGGTTGTGAAAGGCATTATCAAAGAAGAAAAGGAGGGAGTAAGTTTAAAGGATTACTTATCACGAAAAAAACGCGTTAAAATCGATGTTGATGACGAGCGAGTGCTGGTAAATATGAATACCAAATTTGACTATAGAAAATTTCTTCAGTGACTCTTCATATCTTTATAAAAAATACAAACTAAAATTCAATTCGATGAAACATCATAAGTGTGAATTATGTAATAAATATAAATAGTTGTGTAACGGAATCACACTTGTATTGACTTATCTTTGTAAGGTAGAAATACACACGTTGAGTTCAACAAAGAACTTAATGCGCTAGGAAATACTATTACAAATTTTTTCATTGTCTTAAAACGATTCACTTATGAAAACCACAAAAACAACAAATTCAATAACGTTCATATTTACACTGCTGTTATTAATCGTACTAGCAGGAAACAGCGGATGCAAAAAAGATAAAGATGAACCAGAGCCAACTCCTGCTAGAAAAATTTCATATAACTTAGAAGGAAAAGACATTCTGGGTGTTACTGGCTCAATAACTTTTACTGAAAAAAGCAGCACGGAAGTTATAATAGACATATCCCTTAAAGGAGCTACTTCTGAAATGCATCCGGCAGAGTTATGCAAAAATTCGGCAATAGAAGGCGGCCCGGTTATTATTACCCTTAATCCTATTGATGCAACAGGAGAAAGTTCAACATTAGTGACTTCAATGACTTACAATCAGCTTATTGAGTACGATGGATTTATTCAAGTCTTGAAAAGCACTGAAGAAACAGGTGTAATTCTTGCACTGGCCGATATAGGTGGTAATTTGTTAACCTCTACCAGTATAACCTACTCACTTGAAACCATAGGCACATATGAGGTATCCGGAACAGCTTTATTTGAAAAGAGAAAAAATGAAAATACGCTACTCACTATTACTATCAACGGTACTATTGCTGGAGAGACTTATCCTGCGTCAATTAACTTGGGTTCTATAGAAACTGTCGGAGGAGGAACCCTTATGTGTACACTGAACAACGTTGATGGAAGTACGGGTATAGGATATACTAATATCCGAAAACTTGATAGCGAAGTTGAAATAACGTATGATAACTGGTTAGTTTATGATGGCTATATAAATATTTATCAAACTTCCATAAGTTTAGATAATGTTATTTGTCATGGAAATATAGGCTCCAATTAAGCGATGGGTAAAAAATCATTTTCCCTAATAGTCAAGTTCTTGTTGAAGGATATTCAGATTCATTTGGCAGTGATGCTTCAAACTTAAAATTGAATTTGACGATAAAATTCTTTCACTATTTTGCAATGATTATAATGGTAGTTTTAAGATAGGAAAGCTTGGTTTTATTTTCGTTTCAATATAACTTTAACCAATTTATCAATGGTAGTATAAGGGTTGAAATTCCATTCAGCTTCTCCTGTTTGAATCTCAATTCTTTTTGATTTCCTGATTGCCTGTGCGTTTAGAAAGGCTCTATTCATTTTGTCATCATCAAGATACTCCCATATTTTTGTTTTTCCCCGGTGTATAGCCATTAATATAGTTTTTTGAAAGGTATTTTTTTGCTTGTGTTCCATTATAGAATTTATTTTGAGAGTTTTCAAAGTGAATAATAAACCAAACTTCAATACTTATACTGTTATAGGCAATTTTTATCCCTTCTTTTCTCGACTGAATAAAAGCATAATCTCTATTTGGTAAATTATCATGGTCGAATACAACCCATAACTCATTATAAGGAGCACCTTCATTGTTTGCTTTTACTTTGCGCCTGGTTGCTTCAATAACAAGATTTTTAGGATCTCTTTTTTATAACACTCAATCTCAATTTTAACTCCTCTTTGAGCTGCTCTCCGTAACTTATTTTTGATAGACAATAAGTATAATTTCTCTGTGATGCCCTCACAAAGGACTAACATTCTCTTTAAGGGTGTCCTTGTTGGTTTAAATTTCCTGCTCATCAGCAAAAAGCATTTCAAGTTCATTAATTATTGGGATTGCCCCAAACTGACCTGCATTATACCATTTATCATATGGTGTAGTATCTCTAATTCCTTTAACATCAGAAAGGCTAAATATAGTACTTTTCCCTAATTCATCTTTTTCAGCAAACCAAATTTGGTCTCTCCTCAAGATTTCATTATCTAATTGTGTGATATCATGGGTAGCAAAAATCAATTGAGCATTTCGTTTATTAATAATAGGATTATGAAACAATTGAATTAAATACCTGGTAATGTGAGGATGAAGGTTTTTTTCAAATTCATCTACAATAAGTACTGCTCCATCTTCAAGGACATCTAGGATAATACCTGCTAAAATAAATAGGCTTTGCATGCCTTTTGATTCTTCTTCCTTATCAAAGTAAACTGATCCAACCTCATTTTCATCATCATATACCTTATGTTGGGTTCTGATTTTATATTTATAATCTTGCTTTATTTTTTCTTTTAATTCTGAAGGAATACCCTCGGTTAGCCTATTATTTACCCAGTCAATTTCTTTAGACTCTACTTTACTAATTCCAGTATCCAAAGCACAGATTAATCTATTGAATTTACCAGAGAATTTTTTATCTTCTTTATCAGCAAGCCTCTCAGCATATATTTGATGAAATCTAAATTCATTAGAGTCTTTAAAAAAGGGAAAAGCCATTAATTTACTACCAAAAAAAGAGTAAACAGGTTTTAAAACATCTACATTATCAAGAATAGCTTTAGAAAGAAATAGTTGGTTTGGTAAAAGTTTTTTCTCAATTGATTTTCTCTCCCCTTTATAATAATCTCCATATTTTAGTTTATTTCCTTTGCGGAAATATAAGTTAGATATTTGTCTTTTAGGATAAAAGGAAAGTTCCTCTTCCTCAATTCTATCCCCTGTAAATGATAACCTGTAGATATATCTCATTTTATCAGTAGCTATAAAATCCAAAGCTATTTTTACAGGTTTCTTTTTTGAAAGAATATCAAGCTTAAAGGGTTCATAAGGCCCGATTGGCTTTCCAGGTGGAAAAGTATGACTGCTTAATACCAAATATTTAATGGCTCCAAAGGCAAATAACATATTACTTTTACCTGATGCATTGGCTCCATATATAACAGAACTCTTTAATAAACTTCCAATTTTAGGAATATTTATATAGTTATCTTGTAATTCCCTTTGTTTAGTGGCTTCGAAGGAAATATTAACAGGATCTTTAATAGACCTGAAATTTTCTATTGAAATATTTAGTATCATAGTTTTAATTCCAAAGTTAATAAATATTTGTTTAAAAAG
Organism: uncultured Bacteroidales bacterium; assembly: GCA_964544705.1. Lineage (GTDB taxonomy): Bacteria > Bacteroidota > Bacteroidia > Bacteroidales > CAZJDA01 > CAZJDA01. The sequence goes on along the minus strand of CAZJDA010000090.1, from coordinate 5,107 downwards.
TACAAATTTAAACAAAATTTCCTATTAAAATGCCGAAATTGAGTTTATAGATTAAGTTGTTTTTTAAACAATTCAACCACCTTCATACAACCTCATCAACACCTTTTCCGGTGTCATGGGTGCGCTGAAATCGGGTTGGTAGTTTTTGTTAAAGGCTTTTATAGCATCCTGGATAGCGAAAAAAGCACCTATCCCATACAAAAACGGGGGCTCGCCAACAGCTTTTGATTTTAATATGGCCAACTCTGCCCCGTCGGTTTTGAGGGCTATGGTCTGCACTTCTTTTGGAACAGAAAAGATATCAGGCACTTTATAGGTTGACAAGCTATTGGAGAGCAATCTTCCTTTCTCGTCAAAGGCCAGCTCTTCCATGGTCATCCAGCCTATGCCCTGCACTAAGGCTCCTTCTACCTGCCCGAGGTCTATGGTCGTGTTCATGCTTTTGCCAAAATCATGCACGATCAGCACTTTATCAAATTCATAGGTGCCGCGTATGCAATCCACGGTAACGGTTAAAATGGCTGTTCCATAAACATGATAAGCAAAAGGATGGCCTTTTTCCTTGGTTTTGTCAAAATGGATGATGGGCGTGGCATAGTGGCCGTTTTCTGAAAGGCAAACCCTGTCAAGGAAGGCCTTTTCAATTAATTGATCCCATGTAACGGATGATTTCACACCGTTTTTACAGGCCATTTCATCTTTTAATTCTATTTCTCCCGGTTTGCAATCTAGCATTTCAGCGGCAGACTTATGCAAGCGTTCCAACAAACCTTTGCAGGCAATTTTAACCGCGTGCCCGTTCAGGTCTGCGCCGGTGCTGGCTGCTGTTGGTGATGTATTGGCAACCCGTGTAGTGTTGGTGGTTTCGATTTTTATCCTTGAAGCAGGTAAAGAAAACATTTTAGAGGCAACCTGGATAAGCTTTGTATTCACTCCCTGTCCCATCTCGATAGCGCCCGTGCTTATGCCAACACTGCCGTCCTGGTAAATATGCACCAACGCCCTGGCTTGGTTCATAGGGGTTTTGGTGAATGAAATCCCAAAACAGACAGGCATTAAGGCCAACCCTTTTTTCTTGTCATGATTTTGGTTGTTGAAGTCTATAACTTCTTTTTCAATCTCATCAATTTTATAATTGTTAACAACAGCAGCATAGCATTTCCTTATATTCACGTTCCTGGCTATCTGCCCGTATTGAAAAGATTGCCCTTCCCGGATAAAATTCCTGGTTTGTATTTCTTTAGCAGGAACGCCCAGTTCGTGTGCAGCTTTAGCAATAGCTGATTCTATAAGAAATACGCCCTGTGGTGCGCCAAAGCCCCTAAAGGCCGTGTTGGGCGGTAGGTTGGTTCGGCAACTGTATACGGTTACTTCGGTGTTCGGGACAAAGTAAGAGTTTGTAGAATGAAAAAGCGTACGCTCCAAAATAGCCGGTGATAAGTCTGCTGCTGCGCCACCGTTTTGATAGAGCGTTGCTTTATAAGCTATGATCTTGAGGTCTTTGGATAAACCTATCTTGTAATCGGAGCTGTAAGGATGCCTTTTCCCTGTAATTTTCATGTCGTCTAAGCGGTGCAGGGAGATTTTAACCGGGCGTTGCAACAAGTATGCTGCCAGGGCAACCATGGAAGCAAACCCAGAAGCCTGATCTTCTTTCCCGCCAAAAGCTCCGCCAAGCCTTGCCACATCTACTTCAATCCTGTGCATGGGAAGCCCCAGCACTTTGGCTGCTGTCTTTTGCACTGCCGTTGGGCCTTGTGTGGATGAATGGATTTTAATGCTGTTATTGTCCACAGGGTACGCATAAGCGCCTTGGGTTTCGATGTACAAGTGCTCTTGCCCGCCACTCTCGGCTGTTCCTTCAAAAATATATTCGCATTCGCCCCATTTGTTTTCTGTATCGCCCATCTTGAAGGTGCGGGGAGGGATGAGGAAATGGCCTTTTTCTTTGGCCTGACGCGGATCAGTGATGGCTTCGTGCTCTTCAATATCAACCTTGATGCGTTTTACAGCTTCGCGGGTTTGTTGCTCACTATGTGCTACAACCAGGGCGATGGGCTGGCCCATAAAATGGACTTCACCCTCTGCCAATAAAGGTTCATCTTCAATAATACCGCCAATTTGATTCTCGCCGGTAATATCCTTGTGAGTGAATATTTTTTCCACTCCCGGCAAATCATTGGCAGCAGAACAATCCAGGTTCAGTATTTTGCCATGCGCCACCGGTGAAGTGAATATCGCGGCAAACAAAGTTCCTTGTTGCACCGGGATATCGTCTAAGTAGACGGATTTGCCTTTTATATGGTTTATGGTATCTACGTTTTTCATGTAAATTGCTTTTTTTGTAATTGATTCAAAGAGATTTTTCCCGGGAAAAGCTTGATAAAATGTGCAAAGAACAGTTGCCTCATCAACAGTCGTTTGTAATCGGCTGTTCCCCTAACGTCGCTGATGGGCGAAATTTCTTCTTGCAGCACTTTGTTGGCTTGTACGATGTTATCCGGTGTAAGCTCTTTTCCCTCCAGGAAGCGGCTTGTCTTTTCAAGGTAAAATGGGATGGCTTTAACGCCCCCACCCGAAACATGGCAGTTTTGTATTTGGTTGCCGCTAAGCTGCATGCTCATGGCGCTGTTAACGCTGGCAATATCAAGATAGGTGCGTTTGCTCACTTTCTCAAAATTGAAAAACCCTTCTTTTGGGGGAGGGATGAAATGGATGCTTTTGATGTATTCATCTTTATGCAGATCCAGCTTTTTATAATCCAGGAAAAACTTTTTCATTGGAATTTCCCTGGCAGTATTGCCTTGGCCATGGATCTCCACGACGGCATCCAGGGCAAGGAAAAAGATGCTCAGGTCGCCAATGGGAGAAGCATTAACCATATTTCCCGCCACAGTCCCCATGTTCCTGACCGGTTCCGAAGATACCAGCTTCATGTTTTCCTTCAACCTGGGGAAGTATTCATTCATTAGCTCCGAATGCATGATGTCGTTGGTTGTGGCTGCTGCGCCAATAACGATTTTATCGCCGGATTTGCCGATCCCTTTCAATGCTTTCTTGTCATAGAAAAAATTGAGGCTGGAAGCGGCTATTTCGTCGTGTTTTTGCACCATGAGGTCTGTGCCGCCGGCAATAATGGTTTTCCCCGGTTGGAAAGGCGGTTGCTTTTCCTTGATTTTTGCCAGCCTTTCGGGGATAACCAGGAAATATGGCGGCAGGAAATTTTTTTCTACCAGCCATTGTATGGGATTGTCCAGGTCCTTCCCTTCTAATGCATGGGCAATGTCTTCTGCTGCCCTTTCAATGGATTTGTAGCCGGTGCATCGGCATATATTGCCACTTACAGCGTCAATGGCTTTTTGTTTAGAAGCTTTTCCATTGGCCAAGCCATGCGCGGTAAAAGACATGACAAAGCCCGGAGTACAGAACCCGCATTGCGTGGCAGCGTTGTCTGCCATGGCTTTTTGCACCGGTGTAAGCGCTTTGTTGTTGATGCCTTCAATGGTGACGATATGTTTGCCTTGCGCGTTCCCCAGCGGTGTGAGGCAAGACACGATGCTTTTATAGGATACGGTGTTGTTCTCCAGGGTTCCTTCCAGCACGGTGCAGGCACCGCAATCGCCTTCGCGGCAGCCAATTTTAGTGCCCGGCAAGGCCGACCGGTAGCGGATAAAATCCAGCAGCGCCATGCCTTCCGCTTCGCTAGTTTGTACGAGTGTATTGTTGAGAATAAATGTAGTCATGTTTCAAAGGTAAGAAAAAAATGCAAATCTGTATTATTGGTGTTGCAATCTTCGAGTTTGTAGCAACGTTTTAGGCTGTAATTTAGGTGGTTATATTTATTATATGAATCGAATATCAATATATTGTGCCAATTCTTCCCTGCATGGGTTTGTAAGGGACAGCTCCTCTTGCCTGAACATCAGCTCTGCTATGCTTACAAGCTCGCTGACATTGTAAACGTGGAAATTCATTGTCCTCCAAAAGCGTGATTTCAAGCCCGGGTTGGCATTGAGGAAACCATCCATGTGGTTGGGGTAACCTGCCACTATCAAGACAAATTCTTTTTTAAGGAAACTTTTTTTTCAGAGGATAAAAATAATAAAAAATGGCGAATGCCCGGAAACCTGCCCTGGTTTGTAGGTAATCTTTGCAAGAAAACGTCAAATAATGTGTTATACTTGTTTTTGTGCAAAAGATTATAAAAAAGTTGTTTTAACCAGGTTATTCTTTTATTTTTGATGAATAATGGATATAAACACAATGTTGTTATGGATAAAATAAGTTAGTATAAATACAATTGTGTTTATGGAGATGTTTGTAGCCCATTAAAAAAATAAAAAACGAGCGTTAACGTTTTTTATTTATACTGAATTTTGTATTTTTATAAAAAAAAGTTATGAAAACATACAAATTCAAAACAAAAGTATCAGAAAACGGAATAATTAAGATTCCTTATAGAAAAGAACTCTATGATGAGGAAGTTGAGATTATAATTATGCCAAAAACTACCATTAAAAATAATAATTCAAAGGCTTCAGATTTTGTTAAAAAATGGGCTGGTTTTCTTAAAGAAAGAAATATTGAGCAATCAAAATATGATTATCTTTCAAGCAAATATAAATGAAAAAAGTCCTTTTTGATACAAATATAATACTTGACATTGCGCTTAAACGAGATTCTTTTTTTAAAGATGCTTTTCAATTGTTTGAGCTAATAGACAAAAAAATAATTAATGGAAATATCACAGCTGCTACAATAACTGATATCTATTATATTTCAAAGAAAGAAAAAGGACATAAAAAATCTATTAATTTTATTAAAGGGTTGATTGAGGTTGTTGAAATTATAGGAATTGATAAAATTATAATTATAAATGCTTTGGATTCTAAAACAAAAGATTTTGAAGATGCCATTCAGATATGTGCTTCTGAATTGAATGGAATCGAAATAATTATTACTAGAAACAAGAGCGATTTCACTGATTCCTCAATTAAAATATTGACACCAAAAGAATTCTTAAAAAAACAAAGATAGAATATTAACGGGCTACAATATATAGGAATATGAGCGGTCTGCAATGCCTGTTCCGCCATAGCGAAAACCC
>CAZJDA010000089.1:0-14505 GCA_964544705.1 uncultured Bacteroidales bacterium | reverse complement strand
TGGGATACAGAGATTTTATATGAAGATTTTGAAAAGTTTCGGATGCTTGTGGGAAATACTATATTCAAATTAATCCAGATGCTCCAATCTTATATCCAAACGAAAAAGAATTTATTGAATTTATGAAGTGCTTTAAAGAATTTCAGGATTATATTGAAAACCTTGCAGAAAAGTAGTATTTATATTTAATTAATTTAACCAAGCCATTTATTTTGAACAAATTTTGTTAATAATCACAAACCCTAAACTTAGATAAAAAATGGAAAAGCAATTTGGAATATTTAAAGAAGTGAATTTAAATTATACTTTGCATGATAGTGTTAAATCCTTAAAAAGAATTGATACCAAGCCTCTAAACTTTAAAACAGCTGAAGATGCTGAAAAACATATCAGGGAAACACCCGAGCTAAATAAAATAAACAATACGTATTTAATACTGGAGTATTATGTAGTAAAAGGTGAAAAATCTTAATGAATTGTTTTAAGATTATTTTTATTGAAATAGAATAAACTAACTGATATTATCCAAAAAAATTCTTTAACGCAACGATATTAAAAAAAATCCATTGTTTGTGCAGGCAATAAAAATATTTTCTAAGGCGTGCTTTGTGCTACAAATGTGTAACAATCTAAAAAACAAAAAGGGCTGCAACGCTGCAACCCTTTTTATTATTGCTCCTCCTCTTGGACTTGAACCAAGGACACCCTGATTAACAGTCAGGTGCTCTAACCAACTGAGCTAAGGAGGAATTTTATGAACTTTTCCCGAAAAACGGAGTGCAAAAATAATTCACAGATTTGAAATAAACAATATATTTGCAAAGAAAATTCAAATTTTACTTAAAAAAATTTACAACAGGTTGATTGTTAATTAGAAAGATTTTAATGTTATGGCAAAAATTATTGGACTAGGAAACGCGCTCGTGGATATTATGACCCAACTGGAAACAGACAGAACCCTTGATAAATTCGAACTACCTAAAGGGAGCATGCAGCTTGTGGATGAGGCTTTCTCTAAAATGGTGGTTGAAAATACCGTTCACCTCAAAAAAAAGCAAACCTCTGGCGGTTCTGCCGCCAATACCATCCATGGCCTTGCTAAGTTGAATATTGACACGGCTTTTATCGGCAAGGTGGGCGAAGATGAGTTTGGCACCTTCTTCTACGATGATATGCTCGAAGCCGGTATAAAACCCCTGTTACTGAAAGGCGAAAATCATACGGGCAAAGCCATTGCATTGGTAAGCGAAGATTCGGAAAGAACCTTTGCTACCTATTTGGGAGCCGCCATAGAACTTGTCCCCGACGACCTCAAAATAGAATATTTTAAAGGATTCGATTATTTGCATATAGAAGGCTACCTGGTACAAAACCAAGAACTTATTGAAAAAGCCGTTAAAATGGCGTCTGACAACAATCTCAAGGTTTCTTTGGATATGGCAAGCTACAATATTGTTGAGGCCAACCTAGATTTCTTGAAAAGGATTGTTGCCGAATATGTAGACATCCTTTTTGCTAACGAAGAGGAAGCAAAATCATTCACAAGCAAAGAACCTAGGGAAGCCCTTGACGAGATCGCTAAGATCGTTGATATTGCTGTTGTTAAGATTGGCAAGAATGGTTCATTAATAAAAAGCGATGGCAAAGATTATAAAGTGGATATTATCCCGGCAAAAAGCCAAGATACTACCGGTGCAGGAGACCTATACGCAGCCGGTTTCCTTTATGGGCTTAGCAAAGGGCTTTCATTGGACAAATGTGGCAAGATAGGTACAGTACTTGGCGGTAAAGTGATTGAAGGTATCGGCGCCAAAATTGACGAAAAAAGATGGGAAGAAGCTAAAAACATGATCAAAGAGATAGAATAAAAAATTGCAAAGCGATACGCTGGTATCTTTTCACTTTTTTGTATATTTACCGCCTTTTAGAGGAAAGAAATGTAAAGTCATATATAACATCCTGGTAAATAGATGCCAAGCTTTAATTTTGCTTAAGTATTCTCGAGGATTTTTTTATAAAAACAGAATGTATAAAATCACAATAATTAGAAATTATGAAGGTATATCAAACAAAAGAAATTAGAAATATCGCGCTGATAGGAGGTGCAAAATCCGGGAAAACAGCCCTTGCAGAATGCATGCTGTTTGAGACCGGTAAAATTAACAGGATCGGTTCCGTAGAAGACAAAAATACAGTTTCTGACTACAGGGATATTGAGCTTGAAAGACAAAATTCCATTTACTCTACCATGCTTTTTGTTGAAACTAATGGGAAAAAGGTTAATATTATCGATACCCCGGGTTTTGATGATTTTGTTGGTGAAATGGTTGCCGCTTCAAGAGTTTGTGAAGCTTCTCTTATGACCATCAATGCACAAAACGGTGTTGAAGTGGGTACGGAAGTTACTTGGCGAAACGCTACCAAGTATAAATTCCCGGTTATTTTCGTGATGAACCAACTGGATGCGGAAAAAGCCAACTTTAACGACACCATCGAACAGATGAAAAATCAACTCAGCAGCAAAGTTACTGTTGTACAATATCCTGTTGATGCAGGCCTCGGTTTTTCTACCATTATCGATGTACTGAAAATGAAGATGTACAAGTACCCTGAAAAAGGTGGCAAACCGGAAATTACTGATATACCCGATAATGAGAAAGACAAAGCTGAAGAATATCGCAATGCACTTATAGAAGCTGCCGCAGAAAGCAATGAAGAGTTGATGGAGAAATTTTTTGAAGAGGGTACACTTACCGAAGATGAGATGAAAGATGGGATTAAAACTGGTATCAAATCTAAGGAAATGTTCCCGGTATTCTGTGCTTCTTCAAAGAAAAACATTGGTGTATCAAGAATTCTTGAATTTGTAACCAATGCTGTTCCTGCTCCTGACGAAGTTGATGGGCCAAAAACCGGAGACGACAGGGAAATTAAGGTTGACGCGTCTGGAAATCCCGTAGCTTTTGTTTTCAAAACTTCCATTGAGCCTCACCTTGGCGAAGTTGCTTTCTTTAAGCTTTATTCAGGTGAGATCACAGAAGGTACGGACCTTACAAACACGAATACCGAGACCAAAGAACGTATTTCCCAATTGCTTATCATGTATGGCAAAAACAGGGATAAGGTGGAAAAAGTGGTTGCTGGTGATATTGCCGCTACTATTAAGTTGAAAAATACACATACCAATAACACCCTAACTACTCCTAAGAATACAAACGATCAACTGAAACCTATTGTATTCCCTGAGCCCAAGCACCGAATGGCCATTAAGGCTAAAAACTCTTCCGATGATGAAAAATTGGGTTCTATTTTGAAACAATTGCATGAAGTTGATCCAACTTTACTCGTGGAACAAAGTGTTGAACTTAAGCAAACTATAGTCCAAGGACAAGGTGAACTTCATCTTAATATTGCTAAGTGGATATTAGAAAATAGGGAAAAAATCGAGGTAGATTTTATTCCTCCAAAGATTCCTTACCGTGAAACGATTACCAAATCAGCAAAAGCTGACTACAGGCACAAAAAACAATCCGGTGGCGCCGGGCAGTTTGGTGAAGTATATATGATGATACAACCTTATAGGGAAGGTATGACACCGCAAAAAGAATTCCCTATCAGGAAACAAGAAATTCATGACCTAAAATGGGGGGGTAAATTGGTCTTTAACAACTGTATTGTTGGTGGCTCTATTGATGCAAGGTTTATGCCTGCTATTTTGAAAGGAATTTACGAGAAATTGGAAAAATCTCCTTTAACAAAATCTTATGCCCGTGATATTGTTGTGAACGTTTACGATGGCAAGATGCACCCTGTTGATTCTAACGAGATATCTTTTAAACTTGCTGGAAGAAACGCTTTTGACGAGGCATTCAGGAATGCAGGCCCAAAGATCCTTGAGCCTATTTATTATGTGGAAGTATTCTGCCCCGAGGAAAACATGGGTGATGTAATGACAGACCTTCAAGGTAGAAGGGCTATTATCCAAGGTATGGAAGGCGAAGGAAATTACCAAAGATTAAAAGCCAAAGTACCTTTGGCAGAAATGGACAGGTATTCCACTTCCCTTAGCTCTATTACCAGCGGTAGGGCAACTTACGAGATGAAGTTCAGCGAATACAATGAAGTTCCAATGGACGTTCAAGAAAAGCTCATCAAGCAATTTGAAGCCGAAGAGGAAGAAGAAGATTAGTTTTAATATTCATTAAAAAAAAGCTGCTATAGGTAAAATTTATAGCAGCTTTTTTTTGTATTCTTTATAATCAAGGGCAATGAACCTTATAATTCCATTTCGTCCCGCCGATGACCCTTACTGTTACAACCGGGTCGTAAAAAGGTATCATAGCTGATTTTGTATTCTTCCTTGTAGCCCCGTAATATTCCCATACTTTTTGCCCGCCGGAGTAAATGATAATCTTATCCGGGGCATTATCCGTATAATAATCGAACTTGAACTTTCCTTTATCAGCGCCAAGATGGTACTTGGTAGATACATCACTGGAGTTTGCATGTGTGGCATCGCTACCGCCGTTGCATTTTTTTACTCCCGGTGGAATAGGCGGTGCAGGGGGAGGAGGAGGGGGAGACTTAGTATACAACGGTATTGTCCTGGCAGAAGAAGGTCCATCTAGCAGTGAAGAAACGGTTTTGTTCTGGGCAAAATTATTGGGTTGGTACTTGGGCTTCTTTTCAGCGTATACGGAAATCTTGTCGTTAGGATACAACCCTGCAATCGTCACGCTGCCGGAGCTATTAGAATGCTCAATGCGTGTTTTTCCATTTACAGTGAATTTTACCTTAGCACCGGAAACAGATTTTTTTGTTTTGGCTGAAATCACTTTCATGGTAAGGCTTGTAGCTTTAGGCCTCATGTATAAAGTTCTGCCCGATGCGCTTTTCTTGATGAAATCAGAGACCTTAGCTGTTGCGCTTGCCGTGTCAAAGTATCCACCTTTCTCTGCTTTTATCATCATGCTTTTTATGATATGTACGTTGCTGAATGTCCCTTTTCCTATCATGGAGGCAGCACCGTTGGTATTCGTCCTTGTTGATTGGATTGTTTTTCCACTGATTATCAAATGGGCTGTGGCGCCGGGTATGGGTTGCCTGTTCTTGGAGTCCTTAATATAGAAAACCACCGGTTTTGTAAGCGGATCCAAAGGGATCTTGTCTTTCTGGTAATGGAACACGGTCTTGCCATCGCTCTTCATGGTTTTGTTTTCATAACCATAGGCTTCAGCTATGATCGTGAAATCGGCACATACAGGCACACCCATGAAAACGGCTTTCCCATCAACACCGCTTTTGGCATCAAAGGTCTTATTGATGGTATTGGACTTAACAATAAGTTTTACCTTGGCATCGGGGATAGGTTCTTGATTTTGGCTGTTGATAACTTTAAAAACGAAATTGTTTTTCTGTGGCCCCAATGTTACTGGGTGGGTTTTTTTATTCTTTAATTGAGATATTCCCGGCCTCAATGTGTCCGAAGCAAAACATTCTGCTGTGGCAATTACTTGAGTAGGTTCACTATGATAAAATAACCAACTGTAAAGTGTTACCCTAACCCCTGGGAATTTTGCTATGCCACCGGCCTCGGTCTTGGCATCGCGGTTTAAAGTCTTGCTTCGCAAGAAACGCATGTGTTCAAAACTAAAGAAGTCGTTTTCTACGTAAGTGAAATTTACGTTGGCCTTTACAACATTGGCAGGGTTTACATCATTAATCACCTGGAATTGAACTTCCTTATGCCACTGAATCAGCAATAAGAAAGGCAATAGCAGCAATAGCAGCCACCAAAGTGAAATCGGTTTTCTTATTTTAATAATATGTTCTTCCGATGGATTTTTAAAAGTAAAAGTTTTCTTCCCCCTGCGCTTACCTTTCCGGGCTTTGGCCTTGATTTTTTCATTGGGTTTAATCCCCTGGTAATAGGCAATACCTTGATCGTTCGTTTTTGATTCGTAAACTTTGTCGTTGAATTTGAACTTAATATCCGCTTCTGGGACAGGTTTCTTTTTTTTCATGATAACCTTAAAGCGCATATCCGATGGGGTGCCTTTAAGTATTATGGGATATTCTTTGCTTTCGTCGTCAAAAGAAAACTCATGAACATTTACTTTTTCATTGTCTTTCATTTGCCAGGCAGTAACTTTTGCACCGTTATCCAAGCCGCTGATTTGAATGGAGCCGTTTTCAGTGGCAGTAAGCTCTTTTTCTTGGCCGCCATAAGCAAACATCACCCTGGCATTAGGGAGGATGTTTTGGCTTTCATCTATCACTTTGAATTTCATCACCGGTATTTTAGGGATCTTGATGATGTATTGGTCTTTGCCCGTGCAAACATATTGCTGCCTGTATTGACTTTCGATGTCTGCGGCTGGCTTGGCATAAATAATAGAATATACCCTGAATTCACCCAAGTTGATTATGCCTTGATTATCAGAAGTTTTTTCCGTGCTTCCGTCAGGCGTTTCAAAAAGTACGGTTTCGTTGGCTGCTATGGAACCATCATTGTAAATTGCTTTGAATACCATGGGATAGTAATCGGCAGGGATCATTTTGTTGATAAGCCCCCTATCGGCATCATAAGCTTCTGAAATACAGCCCCATTGGATAATCTGAACATCTTTTATTTCGCCGTTGGCAATAATGGCAAAAATGTCATCTACGGTAGGTATTTCAAAATATTTTTCCAGTATTTCTTTTATTCTTTTTTTTTCTTCAGATTCACCGCTTTGATTTAGCGTTTTCCTGATGTGCTGCATACGTTGTATCAGGAGGGCTTTGGCGATGTTTTGTTGCTCTTCGTTAAGTTGTTTATAAGATTTAAATTGTCCTTGATGATCGGTAAACCAAGATATTTCCATTTTTTCGCGGATAAGTACCGGCTCGGCAAAGAGACGGTGTTCGCCGCCTTTGTCAAAAAAGCGCACCAGTTGATTATACCTGGCTTTGTATTCGTCCAGGTTGCCGAATAATCCTTTTATTTTGGAAATAGGTTTGCTAATAAGTATTTTTTTCATTTGTATGTTGTTTAAATATTGTTATCTATCAAATTGTACTACATGCACGTCATTACGAGGCAAACAAACAGGCCGGTTGAGGCCTGGATGTTGGGCGAAGTAATCTCCTTGCTGGGTGCAATGGAGTGAGCAAAGCTTATAAGCTACTGCCGCTGCATTTCGCTGGGAGATTGCTTCGTCGTTCCTCCTCGCAAAGACGGGGAATAGCATAGGTTTTGTTTCGTTATCAAACATTATATTCAAAGAACTATTTCCTAAAAGTAAACGTTGTTACAGGCTTTAGTTTACCCTTTTTTACAAGCGTACCCTTATATCTTGTTTTCTTGTTTTTATTCTTTACCGTTACAATATACCTTACAGAATATCCCGTGCGGCTTCGGTTGTTCTGGATAAAAACACTGTAAATACCATTGGCAGCTTTTTTCCAGAAAATATTCTCTTGGGGCTCCTTGGTGATTACCGGCGCCGTAGAACCATTGGCGTCAAGGTCTAACTCACCGGTTTTGCCTTTGCATTTGGCCTTGCGGTTATGATAGTAAATTTTGTTGTTACATGGGTCGTAAACATAAAGGTCAAGGTCATCTTTGGTGAACCATTTGAGGTTGATCTTGAGATCGCCGGTCTGCCCTTTTAGCCCTCCATCATCAAGAGAAAGCAGCTTAATGGTCCTGTCTTTTGGTGAACCTGGTTTTATAAATATTTCTTTTTGAAGTTTTTCGTAGTTTTTTGCGCTGATATTCAGGATGTAGGCATGTTCAGTTGATTCTTTCATCGATTGAAACTCTACTTTTCCCTTGTTATTGGTAACCCTCGTGTTTTCTATTTTTAATTTCTCATTGGTGAGAACAAGGATCGCATTTTCTATGGGTTTGTTACTCAAAGAATCAACAACCGTAAAAGTAACTCCCGATTTGGGCACGGGAGGTTTTTCTTCGCGGATAAAAAACCACCATACAAGAAACATCCCAGCAAGAATAAACAATAACAAAGCAATCCAGAACCACATAGGCACGCCTGTTTTGAGCTTTACGATGTATTCTTCGCGGCCCGCCGTTAAAGTAAAATTTTGTTTCGATTTGTAAAAACCTTTTTTTGCCGTAACCTCGAAATGATCGCCGTGCTCTAACTCCCATATCGGGGCAATACCTTGTTTATTAGAGCGTTTTTTAATCAATTGTTCTCCTAAGGATAATTTAAGTTTTGCTTTATGAACCGGTTTATCTTTCTGATTCAATACAATAAGCTTGTCTTTTAAAAAATCTTCGGCAGATTCTGTTAAAACAATTTCGTAATAGTCATCCTCTGCATCAAAGGTAAAGCTATGCTTGTTAAATCTTTTATTATACGCTTCTTGGTAGCAATGAACTTTTGCCCCAGGCTCTATGTCTTCAATCTCGATGGTTCCGCTTGGCCCTGATTTCAGTGTTTTGGCGCTGTTTTTATAATAGAAAACAATGCTTTCACTGGCAAGGGTATTTCCTTCCTTATCTTTTACAACAAATTGCATGGTAGGAGGGATGTCGGTTCTATTGAGCTTAATCCTGTAAGTATTTTCTTTGCCGCAAACCAATTCATTGATGTTGACCTTTTCGCCGCTCTTGTTTTCTTCTTGGTAAATTTCCATTTCGGTGTCGAAAGGAAGGTCAAAAATATTGATGTGCCCGTTTTTATCGGTTTTAAGCGCCCGGTCTTTTCCCATGAAATTGAAGTGTACTTCTTCATCTTTGGCAGGTTTGTTATTAGGGTACACAAATTCAAAAAGAATATCCTTTACTTTAACGGGGATAAGGTCTTTTATAATGCCCGTGGGTGCGTTAAAAGCTTCACCAATAAATCCCCAGCAGGTAATAACCACTTGGGTTTTATTATGGTCGTCACGAAGAAGAAAAACATTGTCGATATCAGGAATTTCTATGGCATCGTCTAGAATAGAAAGGATACGGTTACGATTTTTGGGGTCTTTAGTATAATAATAGGCAGCGTTCCACATCCTGTTGAGTTGCCTTTTTAAGATACCCTTAGCGATTTTTTTATCTTCGTTGCTCAATTGGCGGTAAGGTTTGTATTCGCCTTCAAAATCTGTTTGCCAGTCAATGGAGTCTTCTGAAGTGTTGGGAGTAACGGTAGGCTCTGCAAAAAGCATATAATCTTTCGTATCTGCAAAAAAAGTATTTATATCGTGATACCTTTGAATGCTTTCGGTACTATTGTTGAAAAGCGGCCTTAGCCCTTTAAGCAGAGTGGTTTTGATGATCTGTTTTGCCATAACCTTGTTATTTTACAAAGTGTCTTTTTTTGTTGAACTCATCGAATCTTTATCAAAAAGTATTCCTGTTTTCACCAGGGCCGAATCAATTCTTATTACAGGGCCAATATCTTTATTGTTGCTTATACTACTTGTTTTTGAACCGGTTTCTATAAGTATTTTTTTGATCTCTTTATTAGAAATACTTGGCGCAATTGATTTCATCAGCGCGGCAGTACCTGAAACTATAGGCGCTGCCATGCTTGTCCCGTCAAGGAAATGATATTGTTTATCTGGAAAAGCGTTATATATTTTTACTCCTGGTGCACTAACAGTAGTATGTTGCCCAAAATTGCTGAAACCGGCCCTTCTTTCCAGGCTATCCGTAGCAGCTACTACCAGGGTATGCTCAGAAAGATGCATGGGATCTATACCGCTCACTATATTGCTGTTGCCTGCAGCTATTACCACTGTGATGTTGTTTTCGTTGGTATAATTGAAAATATCTTCCCAAAAATGGGCTTCATCCGGGTAAAGCTTACCTGCCAAAGCTTTTTGCTTGCTTACCGGTAATTGCTTAATTTGGGGAGTAACATTCATTCCCAACGATATATTAATAACATCCGCTTCTTTATTAATGGCATAAAGAATACCGCAAATCACGGAAGTGAAACTCATATTTCCGAGGCTGTCTGCCACTTGAATAGGCATAAGCCTGCATTTTGGGGCAATACCAGAAACCCCGGTATTGTTATCTATATTTCCAACGGCAGTTGACGCCACATGGGTTCCGTGATACATGTCTTTTTTCCCGGTATTTACATAGGTAGAATGGTCCGGTACGTTCCAGGGATTTACCACGTTTTTTGCAAACTCGGGATGTGTAAGGTCAAAACCATCATCAATAACTGCTACAACAATATTGGAATCGCCCTGGGTAATATCCCAAGCCTTAAATAAGCCGGAATTACGATAGGGCCTACTTTTTATGCTGTCATGAAAACCCGGGTCATTGGGCAAATATGCCCGGTTAAAAATGGCTTCGTCCCAAATGAGTTTTATTTGGGGATGCTTTTCTTTTAGTTTATTTTTGAGTGTTGTACGACTGTTAGCAGGTACTTGCAATTGCATAAACCTGATGACCGTGTCGTAATAAACTATCTTTATCTTTTTATTTTTATGAGACCGGAGGAAATTTTTAAAGAAGGGTTCCATTTCCGTATCTTTTTCCAAAGCAATGTTGAGCCTGTTAGAAACGATCTTTCTTTTATAGGGGTCTTCTGGATTCGGTATGATCTTGCCGGGATCAATGGGTTGAATTTTTCCTGGTTTATTGGGAATTCTTTCAGCAATGCCCGTTACGTTCATGTTTTTAATAAGAAGGAATGCTATTACGCCCAGCGCTATAATTAGCAGCGCTGAAAGGAGCCATACCCAAGGAAATTTTTTCTTGATCCTGTTCCTAGGTTGTCTTTTATCGATATCACCATCACCATAAGCCTTGCCGTACTCTCTACCATGAGTAGAGGATTCTTTAGTAGGAAGAATTTCTTTTTGATCCTTTATGGTGGAGCCTTCCACCTTGGGTAAGGTTTTTGACAGCCTAAACCGGCTTTGCTCGGTAGAATCAGAAGAGAAACCCCAGCAGGCAAAAACAATTTTGTCATCTTCAATAAAGATGTATTCCTCGCCCGGTATTTCAAAAGCAAGAGGCAGGATCTCGGCATACTCTTCCTGGGTGGAATTGCCTTCTTTTTTGAGGTCAGTACAGAGATTATGGACTTTATCCAGGTATATAGCGATTTTTTGGCGTATTTGTTCTTTTTTTTCTTGTGATAACCTGGAAAAGGATTTACCCTTGGGGCCAATATAGGCAGTCATCCAATGGGCTTTGCCAGAGCCTTTTAGCGCTTCATTAGTAATATGAGGTTCGGAAAGAACTTCTGCAATCTCTTTACCCAAATAATCGTTAAGTATAGTTTTAAGCTGTATATAATGCTCGTAAACAGGCCTGCCGTACCAAATAACGGGCTGATAGCCTTTTAACTTCGTAGAAAAAATGATTTGCTTTGCCATGGATATTACAAATGATTCACGTTAAATTCTCAAAAAAAGACTTTTTTAAAATTCCATACTAAATTAATGATTTGTTGTGAAAAAAGAAGGGAATTGAAAATTATTTTTCTAAAACTCTTATTTCTGCTTCAAAGCAAACCAAAGTATTTTAGTCATATGAAACTACGAAACAATCTTTAAAATCCCACTTTAGTGTTTTTTGCAGTCTTTCTGCATGCTTTTTTTTGCGGAATTTGCCTATAATTATCCTGTACAACCCTTTATTGGTTGATTCAATAACTACAGGGTTGTTGTATTTTACTTGGTAATCTTTAGCGTTTTCACCGGCCAGGGCTTGTTCGCTAAACGACCCAACTTGCACACCATAACCTTTTGGTTTGGTTCGCCTGAAATTGTAATTATAATATGCACCGTGGATTATTTTCTTGTTTTTCCTGGTTTCATATTTCTTGGCTTCGTTTTTATTTTTCTGGCCTCCTCCCATTTCAGTGATCTCCACCATAGCCACACCATCGGCAATAAGGCCAATTTTTTCGGCGGCAGCACGCGAAAGATCAATAATTCTACCTTTGGCAAAAGGACCCCTGTCGTTGATCCGTACAATTACGCTTTTGTTGTTTTTTAGGTTGGTGACTTTTACCTTGGTGTTAAAAGGCAAGGTTCTATGAGCCGCAGTAAGATCACGCATATTGAATTTTTCACCATTGGCTGTTTGCCGGCCATGGAATTTTTTTCCATAATAGGAAGCATTGCCTGTTTGCTTGAACTTACGCTGGGTATGTGCATGATTTGAACAGAAGATGAAGGCGACCAATAGATAGAACCAAATATTTCCCGTGTACTTAAAATTTTTCCAATCCATATAAATCATTTACTTTTGAAACAAAAATACAATATTATGCTAAATTATAAAACTTTTGTATTCAATCCTTTCCAGGTAAACACCTATGTTGTGTATTCCGAGAACAATGAAGCCCTTATTATAGATGCAGCGTGTTATGAAAAAACCGAACAGGAGCAACTGAAACAATTTATAAGCAACAATCAATTAAAACCCGTTAAGCAACTCAATACCCATTGTCATGTAGATCATATTTTAGGAAGCAAGTTTATTGAAACAGAATATGGCTTAAAAATGCTCATACACCCTGATGGGGAAAGCTTTCTTTCTTCGGCCAAGGAATATGCGATGACATTCGGCTTATCGGTTGATGATACGCCCAATTTGGGAGCTTATTTAAATGAAGGCGATATTATTAAAATTGGAGAAGAAAAGCTGGTGGTGCTTTATATCCCGGGGCATGCAGATGGCAGCATTTGCCTTGTGAACCATGGGAGCAAGGTCGTTTTTACGGGAGATGTAATTTTTAATGCAGGTATAGGCCGCACCGACTTACCCACTGGCAATATGGACTTACTTTTGAAAGGGATAAAAGAGAAACTCTTGACCTTGCCCTATGAATACCGGTTACTACCAGGTCATGGCCCGGAAACTACCGTTGGGCAGGAGAAGGAGGGTAACCCGTTTTTATCTTAGTACCATAGTCACCCGGTGAATTGCTAGCAACCTGCTTGCCCGCTTTAAAATTACTACTGTTTTTTAAATGATATTCACCGGGTGACTTATCTGGATGTTTAAAAAACTGGATACCAGTTATTATTTTTTAAATAATTATGCTATATTTGTGTATGAAATTATTTTTAATAATTTCATGAAAAAGTAACCAAAAAAATGCTGCCAAAAAAAATTGCACCCGGGTTAAATCTTCTTGCCGAAGAAGTTTATAGCAATGCCTTATGCATTCATAAAAGGTGTGGCCAGGGATTAAATAATATAGTATACCAGCCCTGTTTGTATAACGTATTAAAAGATAAAGGATACAACTTTCATTTGGGCTATTGCTATTCCTTAAAATTCGATGGCAAATTTTTTCAAAAAGGCTTTACTGTGGATTTATTATTAGATAATCAATTGATCATCACTATCACAAGCAAATCACCATTAGGTTTAACCATAGTAAAATCAATGGTTACTTATTTGAAATACAGCAACATAAAACTTAGAATTATAATAAACTTCCATTACCCTCTTTTAAAGCAAGGTTTTAAACGTGTAATCTACACAAAATAGGAACAACCATGAAACCAACAACCATTTTACTCGGCTTTTTATTCTTTTTTCAAACAGCAACCGCCCAGGATGATTTCTGGGAACACTTAAACACGCCCGATGGTGTTGAATTTTGGGATGTTGAACATGTTATTGATGATATTATTGTTGCTTCATCAGGCCCCGGTTTATTCATTTCTTACGATAACTGGGATACATGGGATACAACAAGTTTTCATTATGATTGTCTTGATATTGAAGCAGGGCCAAATGGATATGTTTATATCCAAAGGGATGCATGGGACCAATTATGGTATTCCCCTGATACATGCAAAACTTGGATAGAAGTGAATAAGGATTTTTCCGGCCCTTTCGTTATGACCATTCATGCAGATGATGATAATACCGTATTTGTGGGCACTGATTTCAGGGTTTTTCGTTCGCAGGATACGTGCAAAACTTGGGAAGAAGTCCTTTACAACCCGGCATCGCCTTGGGTGCGCGATATAAACCGCAACCCTGTAACCGGTAAAATATACGCCGCTTATGGTTCCCCTTACGATTATTTCGAGGGTCTTTGGGGCTCACCTACCGGCGATTCTGGCACATGGGTAACAAAAAACATGCTGCATGACAATGCCGCTTGTATCAGTTTTGATAAACAAGGAGAAATTTACGTGGGAGTAGCACATAATATACATACAGGTTTCCGTGGAATGTATAAAAGTGCGGGTAATGATTCAACATGGGAACAATTTTTTTATCTAAAACCAGTTGAATCTATTATTCCCTTACCAAATAATGACATGTATATTGCCTGTCCTGTTGTATACGGTTCAGGAGATATGTATTTTTATGATCATGAAGATAGCTCTTTTATTGTTTTTGAATCTGAAATATCCACAACTAACATTTCGCCTTTAAAATTGATCAACAATCACCTTGTAGCACATAGATTTGGATATGGAGAAATATATCGAAGCATAAACCCTGTTACAAATATCAGAACTCCTGACCTATCGTAGTTTATCATGTCGCAAATTTATAAATTA
>CAZJDA010000088.1:0-14698 GCA_964544705.1 uncultured Bacteroidales bacterium | reverse complement strand
CATTGGGATACAGAGATTTTATATGAAGATTTTGAAAAGTTTCGGATGCTTGTGGAAAAATTTAAAACCCTATTAAAAATTCATCTTCAATCTATTGTTTATTCTTGTATTTTTTTGTAGCTTTAGCAACTTAAAAAGCAAAGATACTTAATATTTTCTGAGCAAAACATAGACTGCATGAGATTTTTAAGGTACCTACTTCTACCTTTTTCACTAATTTACGGGCTTATTACTTTTATAAGGAACAAGTTATTCGACTGGAAAATATTAAGGTCGAGAAAATTCGATATTCCAACTATTTCGGTCGGTAATTTAAGTACAGGAGGTACAGGTAAATCGCCTCATATAGAATATTTGGTGCGTTTGCTCAAGGACAAATTCCAAGTAGCAACCCTTAGTAGAGGCTATGGCCGGGAAAGCAGGGGGTATAAAATATTGCCTAAAGAACCAACTTCAAAAGAAGCAGGTGATGAACCCAAGCAATTTAAAATGAAATATAACGACATCACTGTTGCTGTTTGCGAAAAAAGGATAAGAGGCGTAACGAATATTTTAAAAGACAAACCCGGCACTGATGTGGTTCTTTTGGATGATGCTTTTCAACATCGATATATTAACCCGGGACTGTCTATCATTTTAACGGATTTTCATAAGATATTCACCAAAAACTATGTATTGCCAACAGGTAGCCTTAGGGAATTTAGCAGAGGTTCCAAAAGAGCTGACATAGTAGTGGTTTCAAAATCACCCAAAGTATTATCTCCATTAGAAAAAAGAAGAATACAAGAGGAAATAAAAGTGTACCCACACCAAAAATTGTACTTCTCGTTTATAAAATACGGGCCTCTTACCCCGCTTCCTTTCATCAATTTGAAACCTTCATTAGAAAAAATATCTGTTATTATTTTATTTACTGGCATTGCAAACCCTTCGCCATTGGAAGAGCATCTTAAATTAAAATGTGATGAGTTAAAGATTTTTAAGTTTCCTGACCATCATAAATTTAAAACAAAAGACTTAAAAAAAATACGGCATGAGTATAAGGAAACATTTCAAAAATATAAAATTATAGTAACCACCGAAAAAGACCTAATGCGCTTGGAAAACCCTGAACACCAAAAGCTTTTGTCCGATATTCCCGCTTTTTATATCCCCATTGAAGTAAAATTTCATAAAAGTGAAAGTGGAGCAAGTTTTGATGATTATATCCTTGAATACATGAACAAGAATATAAAAAGTACGTAAAGTCAGCAATAAATGGATATTATCAGCGAAAAAAACTAACAATTAACAATTATTATGAGTGAACTACAGCACTTTAACAATTTTGTGATTTTCCAAACAGCAGATGGCAAGGTCAATATAGATGTTTATTTTAAGGACGAAACCCTTTGGCTCACGCAAAGCCTTATTGCCGAACTGTTCGAAAAAGGGCGTTCTACCATTTCCGAACATCTTAAAAAGATATTTGAAGACGGCGAATTAGATGAAAAAGTGGTATGTCGGAGTTTCCGACACACCACTCAACACGGTGCCATAGGTGGAAAAACACAGGAAAAGAGGTGAGATTTTACAATTTGAGGGCTATTACCGCCGTTGGATACCGCGTAAATTCGCATCGAGCCATTGAGTTTCGTAAATGGGCTACCGAAATATTGCACGAGTACATTATAAAAGGTTTTGCTATGGACGATGAACGCCTGAAACAAATACGGCATTTCGGAATCGATTATTTTGATGAAATGCTTGAACGGATCAGGGAAATTCGGTTAAGTGAAAGGCGTTTATACCAAAAAATCACCGATATTTATGCCTTGTCTGCTGATTACGACAGCAAGTCGGACATTACCAAGCAATTTTTTGCAACAGTCCAAAATAAGTTGCATTGGGCTATAACAGGTAAAACAGCAGCCGAGATTATCTACACCGAAGCAGATTATTATTAACGAATGGTATCGTTCGGAATTAAAAAAGCTCATTCCTGAAATCATTGAGAAATGGGAACAAAAAATCAGTGTAAAAGTACTTGACTGGAAAGTAAAACAAGTGAAAACTATTTCCTCTCATAAGATTTTGTATAGGACACTACGTAGGAGGAGTCATTATTGCCATAATAGGATACCACGTTGCCTTGCATTTCTACGGTAAATTCGTCAAAACGTAACTCCTTTAACCTTAACATTTCCAAAGGGCAGGCATCTCCTGTATAAGTCATTTCTGCTTGGCTTACGGAGTTTTGGCCACTTGTATAATAATATTTGTATTCTTTTAACCGGATCACCACATATTCTTTGTTTTTTAAATCCATGATATCATCCTTAGAACCAAAAAACCATGACCCGCTTTTTTCACATTTTTCAGTATATCTGTCACTTTCAATAACACATTCGTACTTGCCCCCGGAAGTGAATTTTAACGTTTCGCCATAATTCCATTGTTGACTTCCCATCGTGGCTTTTTCTCCATCATAGTTTATTACCTCGTTGCCTTTCCATTCCACTCCATCATAAAGAACCCATTCTCCTGATAACCTTTCTGTCCTTGTCCTTAGTGATAGAAGTGGGTCGTCTTCCCCTTTTTTACATCCATAGTAAATAGACAAGAAAAAAGTAAGAATAAAAAAGTATGTTGAAATTTTCATGGCATGCTATTTTGTTTTCCAAATTTATAAAAATATTGGTTACATAAGTACATTATAGTCAAAAATCAAAAAAAATAATCAATATTCTAATAGGGAATAAAATTTTGCCCGTTTTAAACGTTTGTCTTATTATTGTGTTTTGTATAAAGTTATGTATATACTATCTACAATCATAATAAAATCTTATTTAACTTACATTTATGAATAACAATGAATTAGAGAAGTATTCATCGGCCTATACCATGTCTGATATGGAGATATTTGTTTTCCCCCAATTATTCTATCCATTGGTACTGGCTAATATCTTGTCACCGGAAATATGGGAATGGAAAAAAGACCCTTGGTTTCATAATATTGAGAAGAAATCTTTCAATAAAAAAGTGAACCGCATCAAGCAATTTATCATTGACAATTTTGTATTTAACCTGGATTTGGAAACCTGGGGACTAACCACCAAGGAAAAGGAAATGGAAAGGTTCAAAGATTTTGTTGATATGGATTTGCTTAAGCAGTCCAACGCTTTATTTGGTTATGAAGGCGATAAATATTATTTCTCTATGGACATTAGGAAACATTTTGGGTTGGATAAATACGATAGCAATGTGATTCCATATTGGAAAACAGAAACTTTAGAGGCCATGAATGCTTTTCGTTATAAAGAGGGATATCAAACCGGTGCAGGGGAATGTGTTTCACTGTCAACCTTATATGCTGCTGCTCTCTTCGTAATTGGCAATATACCCTTGGAGCAAATCTATCTTATGGCAACACCACTGCATTCTCAAAATTTTGTTGATCACAAAGAAGGTGTTATTACCAACAATCGCCGTATCCTTACAAAGTCCATGTGGTATAATGGCACCATACTTTCAAACAAAGCAAGAAGAGCATTAGAGAATGAAAAGATCACCATTGTTTCGCACATAACTGGGTATATTCATACCCTTTATAAAGAGGCCACTATCAACAAAAATCATTATCATCGCTTCAAAAATGATATTTCGAGTTTCCTGCATGAAAAACTTACGCCTGTCACCTTAAGCAATTTTTTACGAATGAAAAGAAAATTTTGGTGCTGTTTTCAATACAGGTTTATTAGGAATAAACGCCCCTATTATATTCCAATAGAAAAAGTGTTCCAGTATGAGCACCATACAAATAAAAGTTTTACAGCCAACTCAAGGAATGCTTTACTTAACGAAATAGACGCCGAGGAATTTTCTCTTTCCCCTTACGATAACAGGATGATACTGAATGATTTTGAGGAATACTTGGGTGAGAACAAGAAAAGCGGGCTATCGGAGATGGAAGCGCAAATGATCGCTATGAACAAAGGTGAAAAGTGTAAAGAGATCACCAATTTTTTTAAAGGAATACAGGGGTTTTTATACGTTGAGCCAAGGTTCCCTGTTGAAAATGACAAAACTTTTGTTAATGCACCCACTCTTAATATAGAAACAGGGCAAGGCCGTGATCAAATCTTTGATGTTATTTTGAAAGCTGCACCTAATAATGAAATGGCATTATTAACCCTGCATGCTTACAGGCAAATGGATAAGGTAGATTGGAAGCCTTTTCTTAAAGCAGCTATTGAAAGAAATCCCGTGCTATTTGAATATCTCAGCGGTGCAGAAATTGAGAAAGCATATCATGAATTGCGTAAATTCGATGACCATTCTATTTATCCCGGCAATAGGCTGGCACAGCCTGATGAAGTTTGCAATTTTAAAAAAGGCGATGGAATAGAAAAGGCCATAGCATTAGCTGCCTATGCCAGTAACTTAGATAAAGAATGTGCAATCAAAATCGAAATCGAGAATGAAAATATTACCATGAATATTGATAATTGCGAATTTGTTTTTGTATCGAGGAAAAGCCTTGTTAAAAAAATTCATATTCTTGGTGATAAAATTGATATAGCATAGGGATTTCAATCAACCATCATAATAGTTTTATAATTGATTACCAGGTGTTTGTATTCTTTTTCATGATTTCATCGCAGTCATGTTATAATAAATGTGCTAACTCTGTATAAATTCGTAATTTTGCAGATATGTATTCAGGATGAAACAGGTAATACCTGTGATGATTTTTAAGACACTGAACCAGCATGATTAAATCGTATACCAAATAGGATTATAAACAAAAAAATTTTAAACCATTGAAGAATTTAGTAGCAATCGTTGGCCGCCCTAATGTTGGCAAATCCACGCTTTTTAACCGGCTTACAGAATCCAGGAAAGCCATTGTTGATGAAACAAGCGGCGTTACAAGAGACCGCCATTATGGTATGGTTGAATGGAATGGAAAAGAATTTGGTTTAATCGATACCGGTGGCTACATCAAGGGTTCGGAAGATGTATTTGAAACGGCCATTAGCAACCAAGTGAAAATTGCTATTAGTGAAGCTGACATTATAATATTTCTTGTGGATGTAATGGATGGAATTACAGGTATGGATAAAGATGTTGCTGATATTTTAAGAAAATCAAGCAAAAAGATCATCCTTACAGCCAATAAGGTAGATAATGGTAAACGCCTGGCATATGCTACTGAATTTTACAACCTTGCATTGGGCGAAATATTTACAATTTCTGCCATCAATGGTAGTGGAACAGGGGAGTTGTTAGACGAGGTTGTTACTCATTTGCCCGATAAAACGGAAGAGTTAGAGACTGAAACACCCAGGATAGCTGTAACTGGTAAACCAAACGTTGGAAAATCAACCCTTATTAATGCGTTATTGGGTGAAGAAAGAAATATCGTTACTCCTGTGGCAGGAACAACACGAGATACCATCTATTGCGAGTACAACAAATACGATATGCATTTTCACCTTGTGGACACGGCGGGGCTAAGAAAAAAAGGAAAGATACACGAAAATATCGAGTTTTATTCTGTTATTCGTACGATTAAGGCTATTGAAATGGCTGATGTATGCTTGCTAATGCTTGATGCACAACAAGGTATGGAAGCCCAAGATTTGAATATTTTTAGCCTTATTGTACGAAACAAAAAGGGCGTGGTTGTTTTGGTCAATAAATGGGATTTAGTAGAAAAAGACCACAAAACGCATAAAGAATTCAAAAACGCTATTCTTGAAAAAATGGCGCCATTCAAGGATGTGCCTATAATTTTTACATCGGCAACAGGAAAACAACGCATATTCAAAGCCATCCAAAAAGCAATGGAAGTATACCATTTGAGGACAAAGAAAATAAAAACATCGGAGCTGAACGAGTTCCTCCTGCCTATTATTGAAAAAAATCCTCCCCCATCCATAAAGGGAAGGTATGTGAGAATTAAATACGTTACCCAATTAAAAACGCATTATCCTTCCTTTGCATTGTATTGTAATTACCCGAAATATATTAAGGACGCCTATAGCAGGTTTATTGAAAACAAACTAAGAGAACATTTTGATTTTACAGGCGTACCTATCCAAATTTATTTTAGGAAAAAGTAATCTACATTATGAGTAAAAAGCGTGTTAGAATTGATAAATGGCTATGGACAACAAGGATTTTTAAGACTAGAAGTATAGCTACAAAAGAATGCAAATCTGGCAAGGTGAAGATTGGGAGCGATGCTGTTAAACCATCTAGGGAAATTGATATTGGTGAAGTGATCAATATAAGGCAAGGGATGATAACCAAAACGGTGAAAGTTTTAGAAATTCCCAAGAGCAGGGTAGGGGCAAAACTTGTTGAAAACTACCTTGAAGACCTAACACCGGAAGAAGAATACGCCAAATTGAAGGCTGCCCGAGATATGCACTTTGTTAAGCGCGATAGAGGCAAGGGCAGGCCTACCAAAAAGGAAAGAAGGCAAATGGATGATCTTGATATTTGGTGATGTATTTTATTTCATTTCTTCTTTAAGTTCTTCCAATTCTTTTTTTAATTCTACCATTCTTTTCTTTATTGCTTCCATTTCCCGCTTTTGGGCTTGATGCAAGGTGTCGGCAGTTTGTTTTTCCGTATTAAGCTTTTTTATTTCTTCCAAGGCTTCACGGATATCTCTTCTTATTTCTTCTTTATCAATATGTATTTCAATACTGTCCATTTCTACTTCATCAAAGCTTTCGGCAACAGCTTTTCCAATGTTTGCACCCATTTTGGCCATTTCCTCCGAAAACTGGATTACTGCTTCTTCGAAGTCCTCATCAAACATCTCTTCAAAATCCACTTCTTTCATTTTTTTTGATATTTCTAAAGAGGTTTTTGTCATTTGTTCCTGCATTTTTCTAACTTGGTTTTCCGTTAGCTTTTTCTCCCTGCATCTAACTTTTACAGCATTTTCTTGGCATTCATTTTTTTCTGCATAACCCACATGCTTTTCAACGATTTTTTCATATTTTTCCAAGTCTTCTTCCGCTACTTTTTCATTATCAATATACAACGCTGAAATGGTATCATTTTTTAATTCTACGTAAAATTCTTTGTGTTCATTATCAATCGTATCAATAAATTTTCTTTTGGTTAGTTTTTGGACGATATTGCGTGAAGTGTCATCGTTGAAATAGGCCTTTAATGCATAATTGCTATTGCCTGTTGACACATCACCAGCCGAAACAAACAAAGAGAGCATAATGATTCCTATTATGGTGATTACTCCAAAGTTTGCTTTGTGCAATCGTTTTGGCGTTGGATTCTCGATAAGCCTTTTTATACGGCTTAATAAGTGTTTTTTGTGTCCTGAAAGTGCCATGGTTAAGTTGGTTTTTGTTATAAATTTTTGTTTTTGAATAAATGTAAGAGCGTAAGCATATTCTATGGGGTCTTTGCTATTTTTTACAACCATATCATCACAGCATTTTTCTCTCTGCCCTGATATATATGAAGATAGCACCCAAGTGACGGGATGATAAAAAAGGAATATCTCTATTACCCGTTGAAAAATGTTTAATAAGTAATCGTGGCGCTTTATGTGGGCTAGCTCATGAAGAAGAATGGCCTCCATTTGTTCATGCGTTAATCCACTTAGCAGCGATGAAGGGATTATTACAGCCGGCCTTAAAAATCCCATGGTAATTGGGGATAGGATCTTTGATGAAAGAAAGACTTTTAGTTCTTTCTTTAAACCTATTTTTTGCTTAAGCCTGTTAGCCTTTTCGTTTAGTCTGTTCGTATACTTATTGGTGCTATGTTTCCTAAGCCTTTGAGCCAACCAGTATTCCGATAAAATTTTTACAATAAGAAAAAATACGCCAAATATCCAAACCAAGGAAATGGTATTTGCATACCGGCTGTTTTCCGGGAGACTGAAGCCGAATGTATCAATATTTACCTTGTTTATGGTATATTTACTTGTTGTAATCTCCTGGCTTGTGAGGGTTTGTTGATTTGTAATGGGGGCCTCATAAACCATGTTTTTACTATTGGAGTTTTCCACGTTGGGATGATCATAATATTGAACAAAACTGCCTATGAATAAGGCAAACATTATCACCATGGAGACATAGGCAAAGATATATTTGACCTTTGCCGGGGATTTTTTAAGAATTATTAAACAGGCCAATAAAAACAAACCTATTGCCAATCCTATCCATAGTGAATGTAATATTGCCATTGCAAGGGCATAGGCCAATTCCATTGTGATTTCCATAGTTATGATTTTTGTTGCTTAAGCCTTTTTAAATAGTCCTCTATTTCTTCCAATTCTTTTTTTGAAGTTTTATTATTTCCTAATGCTTGCATCACGAGTCTTGAAGATGATCCCCCGAATGTTTTTTCTACAAAACGGTCAAGTAAGGCATTCCTGGTTTCTTTTTCATCTATTGCTGCCTTATAAATATGGCTCCGCCCCTCTTTTTCACGGGTTAAAAGCCCTTTTTCGTGCATGATTTGCATAATCTTCAATGTTGTAGTATATCCAACATCCTTGGAAGTATTTTGTTGCTCATTGACCATTTTTACAGTGCCAGGCCCTTTATCCCATAATACTTCCAGTATTTCAAGCTCCGACTCGGTTGGTTTTTTATTTTTCATGATAAACCGTATTACGATTATATTCGTACAAATATATACGAAAACTATCGTAATTCAAAATATTTTTTTAGAATTTTTCATAATGTGATTATTTGATACGATCTTTAATTACACTCCTTGCGTGTTTCAATAATTATCGCAGAGGTTGCTTGTTTTATCATGAGGACGTTTTTCTTAGAAAAAAGGTTACAATTAAGATTTATTAACAAAAAAATTACATAATGGTCTAATTATTGTTATATTTTTGCACCTTGTTTACAGTTCTTTTGATAAGGAACATTATTTGTAAGGGCTTGTTGTAATGATAAGGAATAAGAATTCAAATCGTTGCAAAGAACGAGCCTTTCTATATAGCAGGCATTCTGCCTGTGTCTTTAAACATTAATTTTTTAGGTTAATTAATGGGTTAATTTGGTAGCCCCCATTTTTGGGGGCTTTTTTTTGTTTATTCAGTGTAATGTCATAAATTAGCAGAATATTTATTCATGTAATAAAATTTAAAATGAGAACACAAGTTATTTTTGCATTTATTGCCATAACCCTACTATTTTCTTGTAATGAAAAGAAGAATGAAGGTGAAGATCAATCAAAGAAAAACACCCAGGAATCTATTGAGAACAACCATCTCTTAATGTCTGTTCTCTTCCACCAACAATCCGCTGAATATGAAGCGCTATGCTATCAAGGCTTCTCGATTGCAAAAAATATGTTGAAAAAAAACCTTAATAACCCAAACATCACTGCCAAAAGAGCTATTATTACGGATGTAGATGAAACCGTGCTCGACAACAGCCCTTACCAGGCAAGATGTATTGAAGAGAACATTTCCTATCCTGAAAAATGGGATGAATGGGTAAAAAAAGCCCAAGCAAAACCCCTCCCGGGAGCAAAAGAGTTTTTAAAATATGCTGCAAATAATAATGTTGAGGTGTTTTATGTTACCAACAGGAAACAACATCTTAAACAAGCAACCATAGAAAACCTGGCAAAAGAAGGGCTGCCTTTTGCCGATAGCTCCCATGTTATCACAAGAGCCAATGAATCATCCAAAGAAAAAAGAAGAAATAAAATTGAAAAAGAATATCATATTGCCGTTCTCATGGGAGATAATTTAGCCGATTTTTCCCATGTGTTTGATAAAAAGGATACAGGAAAAAGACACCGTCTTGTTGATAGCCTCAAAACGCATTTTGGGAAAAGGTTTGTTGTTTTTCCCAATTGCATGTATGGCGATTGGGTGAGCGCTATACTTGGCCACAATCATAATTTTACTACAGGACAGCAGGTTCAAATATTTAAAGATCATTTAAAAAGTTTTTAATTCATCTATATGAGACCTTTTACTTTTACATTAACATTATTACTCTTTGCCAATATATACATTAATGCACAGGATGAAATAAAGATTATGCATTACAACCTCCTCAATTATGGCAATTACACCAGTTATTGCACCATTGATAATAATTCTGTTGATAACAAAGATGTATACCTTAAAACTATCATCAACTATGTAATGCCTGATATATTTACCGTGAACGAGTTGGATGACCTTACCTATTACCATCAACGTATTTTAGATGATGTTCTAAATACCAATGGGAGGAATTATTACCAAAAAGCCAATAGCATCAATTATGCTAACTCCTATCTTACGAATATGCTTTATTATGATTCCAGGAAATTTGTTTTACACTCACAAGATGTTGCCAATACAACATTAAGAGATATCCAAGTTTACAAGCTTTATTACAAAGATCCTGATTTGCCTGTTCATCAAGATACGGCATTTCTATATTGTTTCGTTGCGCATTTAAAGGCAGGCAGCGACTGGGATGATGAACAACTCCGCGCAGAAATGACAGAAAATGTGATGGATTACTTGGATAACATAAACATGGCTGGTAATTACATTTTCATGGGCGACCTTAACGTCCAATCTGACGATGAAGAAGCCATGCAAAACCTGCTTTATCACCCAAACACAACAATACGTTTCTATGACCCGGAAGATGCAATGGGGTATTGGCATAATAACAGTTATTTTGCTGAATATCACACACAATCTACGCATACCAGCAGCAATGGCTGTGCTGCATATGGCGGCATGGACGACAGGTTTGATTTTATTTTACTTTCGGAAGATATTTTAAACGGGAACGAACATTACCAATATTTACCGGATTCTTACACCGCCTTAGGCCAAGATGGAAACAGGTTTAACGGCTCAATCATTGAACCGGCCAATACGGCTGTACCCTACAACATTGCCAACGCGCTTTATGATATGTCAGACCATTTGCCAATTATTGTCGATATACAAGTAGACCAGGAAGGGGCAGGGATATTGGCTTATTCTAACAATAAAAGCTGCTTTCAAGTACTTAATCCAGTAAAGAATAAGCTAAAAATTCAACTTTCCACAAAGGAAAAAACTTGTTTCACATTTCATTTACAAACCATTTTTGGCCAAGAAATATTACGATGGGAAGCAGAACTCAACCCGGGTTTGAATAATATATTAAAAGATATTCCAAAAATAAAGAAAGGGATTTACATTTTAACAGCCCACAAACAAGGGGAAATCGTTGGCTCATCAAAAATTATCAAGCAATAAACACATTATCAATTCTCAAGAATGATACAATAGGTTCCATATTCACATAATAGTGGAATTTTATATTATTTTTACATGCTTTCTCACCAAATTTTCTTACTTTCATTGTTGTAAAATACTCATATATGAGAGCGTTTATATTCATCTCTATTGCACTGCTTTTATATATGCCGGTTCTTTCGCAGGAATACGGGTATAAACACTATACCATTAAAGAGGGGCTGCCACAATCGCAGGTAACTTCATTATACCAAGATTCAAAAGGATATTTATGGATTGGCACAAAAATGGGCTTAACCCGCTTTGACGGCCATGAATTCCAAAATTTCTATCAAAAAGATGGGCTGCTGTCCGATTTTATTTGTGGGTTTATAGAAGTTGAAGAAAAGGGTTTATATATTTTAACCAAAAAAGGATTTTGCTTGTATAGGAAGGATTCTATTATGCCCTACCCTGTTCCTGCCAATATAAAAGTTGATTGGAAACCTTCAATAATATATTATAAAGGGTGCTTTTATTTTTCAACAAAACAACGATTATACAGTTTCAACTTAGAAAACCACGTTTATAAACCTTTACTATCACAAAAGGATTATAAGAAAATAATACGGGTTAACAGCATATACTTTGACAAAACAAACAATTCCATATTAATAGGTACACAAAAGGGCATATATCATTATTCCAATAATAAACTAACCTATTTAACGGCAAAAGATAAGCATTCATTAGAAATTGCAGGTAATAACAATGGGCAATTATTTGTTTTTGATAACAACAATATCTATACCTTGCAAGAAGACACCCTTGAAAAGTTTATGTCAATAGATTTTCCAGAACCAAGGGCTTCAGAAATATTTACTTCAAAGGAGCATGACTTAATGGTTTTTAAAAGAAATTACTTCTATATTTCAGTAATTGAAGACGGCCAATACAAGGAAATCCCCAATAAATTCAGCCAGGTAAATGATGTTCTCGTTGACGACAGGAGCAATATATGGGTTGGTACGGAAACAGGTTTATTTAAGCTTTTTCCAAACATATTCATCAATTATACAAGCAAAAATTCTGGGATCTTCCCTGCCATCTATTCTATTGCAGAAGACCGGAACAACATGCTTTGGTTTTTTGGGTATCAATATGGTAGCCAAATATTCTCGAATAATGGTTTCAAGGAAAAAAAGCATCATTGGAAACCCTGGCGGAAAGCGCTAAATTACCACATGGGAGCCATGAGAACCCATGATGGTGGCCTGTTAGCCCCCATTTCCAATGGATTTATGGTTCTTGAAAGGAATAACCATTATCTCGTTGAACATGTAATTAATGGTAATACAAGCGCAACTTTCTGTTTATTAGAAGATAGAGAAACTAACAGGATTTATAGTGGTGGTTCTAGGGGTGTTTGTATTTTTGATAGTGCTTTCAATTGCTTGGAATCTATCCCGTTGCAACCTGGCAACCAAACAACAGGCAGTGTTACCACCATCATCAAAGATACCACCGGCAGGTTTTGGCTTGGAGGATACAATGGATTGTCTTTTCACAAAAACGGGCAAATAGAACACCTGCCCAATAAAATATACAATTACAAGCAAGGAGCTATTGATACATACAAGGATGACAAAGGAAATATTTGGCTTGGCGCTTCAAATGGTTTGTATTTTTTTGATTACAAAGGATTTCATCTTATCAAACATCCTAAAATCCCCCTCAACATTGTCACTTTGGTAGGTATTGGCAGTAAAAAATTGTTTTTTGGCTCAGTGACCAATTTCGGAGAAATGGCCCTGGACAAGTTTTACAACAACAACGAAATCTCCATTAAAACCTATGACAACACCAACGGCTTTATGGGTATAGAATGCATGCAAAACGGTATGTACTTAGACTCAAAAGGATATTTATGGATCCCAACTACAGACAGGGTAGTGAAGTACGACCCTGCAAAAACTATCATAGACACGATTCCTCCTAAACTTTATATTCAAAAGTTATGCATTAACAAAGATTCCGCAATTTGGGAAACCTATTGCAATACAATTAAAAATGACACCATTTATGAGTTGGATTATAATCAAAACAATATCAGGATAACTTATACAGGTATTTACCATTCAGCGCCGGAAAGAGTTGAATACAAAGTAAAACTTGAAGGCTTAGACACCAACTGGACTGATGCGGGCAAAGAACGGATTATAACCTACAACAGGCTTAAACCCGGCAAATATAAATTCCATGTAAAAGCATGTAATGAAGATGGTTATTGGAGCAAACCCGTAAAAATGCAGTTCAAATTAGTGCCGGCCTATTGGCAAACAGCATGGTTTTTTTGGTTAACCCTTCTTCTTGCCATAATTTTGGTGGTATTCATTACCTATTTAATATTTAGAAGAACCAGGAAAGCCAAATGGGAAAAGATGAAAACAGAAAAGAGCATAGCAGAGTTCAGGCTTCAAACCATAAAAAACCAAGTTGACCCGCATTTTACTTTCAATGCCCTTAATTCCATGTCCTATTCCATACTTCAAGGCAACCGGGAAATTGCTTATGACCACATGGGTAAATTATCCACCTTAGTGCGGTATTCCTTAGAGCATGCAGATATTACCATAAGGCCTTTAAAAATTGAATTGGATTTTGTAAAAAACTACTTAGACATCCAACAATACCGTTTCGAGAACCGCTTTTCATATTCCATCCAAGACAACCACGGCGCCGACCTCAACGTGAATGTCCCCAAGATGGTATTGCAAAACCACGTTGAAAACGCTGTGAAACACGGTTTAAAACACCGCGAAAACAATGGCTTATTGACCATTGAAGTAAAGCAAAACAATCCATACATCAACATCATCATAAAAGATAACGGCATAGGGAGGAAAAAAGCCAAGGAGATAGGAGAAGAATCCACTGGCAAAGGATTAAAAACATTACAAGAGTTTTACAACCTCTTTAACCGGTTCAACGAGCACAAAATGCAGCACAAAATAGAAGACCTCTACGATAACCACGGGAAAGCCCTGGGCACAAAAGTAACCATTACAATCCCTGTTGATTACAGGTATGAGTTGGAAGGTTGATGATGTTGTGAGGGTGGAAGGTTGGGGAGTTTTTTGAAGTGAAATGCTAAAAAACGCAGGCACAAAAAATAACCATCCTTCGCACTGCCCCTCGGACCTCCCGATTTCAGCAGGTGAGTAATTAAACATCCTGCGCGCTGCCCCTAACCCCTAAAGGGGGACCCAGCCGCACAACTGCAAAGGGTTGATTTTACTGGAGGTGCGCCGGACTCCCTTCAGGGAATCAAAGGGTGAGTGCTGGAAGGGTAAAATACAACAAGTGTCAGAATCTTCCTTAAAGAAAATTACAGGTTTATGCTTTAATCCTGGGTGAAGTTGACAATTTGAAAAAACAGCCATCCTGCGCTCTGCCCCTACCCCCTAAAGG
>CAZJDA010000087.1:2629-15904 GCA_964544705.1 uncultured Bacteroidales bacterium | reverse complement strand
TAAACTTAACCCAGGATTAAGTCATAATCTGTAAACTTTTTTTAGGACGAGACAGCCATTTGTAGCAGTGCGGTTGGGTTCCCCTTTAGGGGTTAGGGGGAGTGCGAAGGATGGTTATTTTTTAAAATTGTCAACTTTTCTAGGACGAGACAGTTGGGTTAATAAATAAATTCCTGCTACATTTGATAAGAAAACCATTGAAGGGTTGGCTAACAGGGACATTCATTAGACTAGCACCCTGATTCATCCGGGTGAGTGGATAAAGAGCCTACAATCCTCATATAGCCGGCTTTAGCCGGGCTTTTTGTTTGTTGTTTTGTGATAAAGCCTGCTCGAAGCAGGCTTGCCAAATAGCTTGCATTCGATTGCCACCCGGCTGAAGCCGGGTGCTTTACTAATGTTGGTGAGTTTGAAAGTTTGTAAAGTTTGTAAAGTTTGAAAGTGTTGGTGTAGCTTGCTGGTTCTTTAACTTTATACTTTATGAACTTTAAGAACTTTTTGCTGTGATGAGTTATAGAAACCCCTTCAAGCGGTTGGTGTAAAATATTGTTTGCCAGTATTACAGCTCCGAGCGGAAATACAAATGTTAAAAATCCCAGGCAAGCCAAAAGCCCTGTTATGGGCGAAATTTTGGTAGAAATATAACTTTAAGAACTTTTTACTAATGTGTTCTGCATGTTCCGCCGATGCTAATGATTTGCATAAAATAACCAACAGTAGTTCAGTGGTGTGCATCTTATATGTACTTATGTGGTTATAATAAAATTCTTGATTGTTTTGAACCTCGCTAACTTTTCAAAAATAAGCCCTCAATTGCATGCTGCCCACGTGGATTGTTTTGTTGCCGGGCGATTTACGGCCATTATACCTGAGGTTCAATTGCAAATACCCCGATAAATTTCGCTGTATGTTGATATTCCAGGTCAGGTTCCTTCCCGGCTTCAGTGATTCTAACATTTCAAATGCAATAGGGGTGTTGGTTCCTGCATTGTAGCTTAGGAAAATATAATTTCCTTTTACTGTTAAGTTGGTTTTGTTTATAGAGGTGAGCTTGGCATCTAAGCCTACATCACGTTTTATGGACTTTTCTCCTGTATTGCCTTCTGTGTTTATTTTTTCGCCATAAAGAAAATCGCCTCCAATCCTAAAATATAATGAAGGTTGAAATACCAACCTGCTTTTGGTGTGAAATTGATTTATATGATAATCCCTATTATTGAAATACTCGGAAGAAGCGGAGTTTATTCCTTTTCCTCCTTCCTGTTTGAATGTAAATGATTTACTAATGTTCCAACGCAAGTTTCCCCGGTGTAGTTCTCTTTTCCTGGCCTCAAAACCATTTACCAAAAGCGATTTGTAATTTGTATTGCGATAGGTATGACTTAGGCTGTATTTTGCGCTTCTTTTGTTGAAATACAGTGTGTTAGACAACCCTGAGTTATAGGTTATAAGCGCTTGGTCTTTAAGATTGCTGTGAAATGGATTAAAAGCTTTATTAAGATCTTTGTTCGTGGTTTTTTGTTGTATGCTATAATTGCTCCTGTCCGAAAATCTTGATAAAAACTTTTTCAATCCTTTTTCATCCCTCCATATCCTGGAAAGATCAAGGTTCAAAACCCCGTTATACCTGTTGAAATAGGTTTTGATATATTCATTGGTTGGAATATAAACCTTGATGTAATTGGCTTCGTCTTGGTAAACAGCAACATCAAACTCATCCAATTCTTTCACGTTGTTGTTATTATAATCAGTCCATTTATAAATGCCTTGTCCATCGGCTACTTCCAAGTATGAGAATTCTTTTTTTACCTCTTGCCCTGTCCCGGCTTCATAAAATGAGTTAAAACTCACTGCTCCATCAAGTTGCCTAATAAAGTATTCTATCCTTCCAACAATGTTCTCATCAGGTTGGTTTGAAGTAAGCAAAGTGTCTAAGATCATAAGTTTACGGTAGGTAGCATCCAGTTTTAGCCTGCTGTTCTTATTCTTTAACCATTCGTAATAGGTGTGGATGCTCTCGCCTTTAGTAGAGGGCTTTAAGGAGTTCTCAGATGCTTTTTTGTCGATTCTATTAGCATATTTGATTTCATAACGGTTTACAGCGGTATCTGCACTGGTAATAAAAGCCTGCCATTCGTTAAAACTGAAACTATTGCCAAAAAGCGTATCTTCATTAGGGATGAAAAATTTGTTGTTTTCTCCTTCGTAAGCACCACCAATGTTGATCCAAGAAAGTTTTTTTACCAATTTTTCCCTGTGCCTGGTGAATTTTGTATGATGGTTAAGATTTTCTGTATTAAGAATGCTACCGTCAGCATCAAGATGAAAATTGAATAATGCAAAATACAGGTTCCCACCATTTTTATAAGCTTTGTAATCTTTCCCTTTGTTGAACCTGGCCAAATTATATCCCAATTGATTAATTTTATCATCTGCTAGTTTTAGGCCAATAGTGGTGATGTGGTCATCCAAGTTGTAATTTTGATTGCTTAAATTCCAGTCACGTTCAAATTCAACGTTCCTGTATCTTTCGGCGGGCAAAAAGAGTTCGTCCGTCCATTCATGGGATGCCGAGGAACTTAGTGCCCATTTATTGGAAGCTGTGGTGAGAACGGGCATTCTGTTTTGGATACCGGTTTTTATGGCATATCCAGTATTGTCCTGGTCGCCGTAAGGCGAAAATGTATTGATATCATTATTGGAAACAGCTACTTCAACTGTTGCCATTGTGTTCTTGCTAATGTGATAATCGGCAGCTACCATGGCCATTTGTTTTTTCTTGGGAGATACCAAGAGGGTAACGGGCTCGTATTTCCCTTGCGGGATGCCGTTAACAGGCGCTATCCATGAAAAAACTTTTCCATTAGCAGAGCTTTGTATCCTGGTATAGTTGCCTTTGCCTTCGCCAACAAGGCTAAATCCTACTTCGTAATGGGCAAGCTCAGGGTTGGTAGAGTAAACATAGATGGAATCGTAATATGTGCCATTTACCGTAGTGTCTGTGATTTTATATAGCACTTTATTATTGTCGTACCCAACGCTATCAACAAAAGGTGAAACGGCCATTTGTAAGCTGTCGCCAACATCATAAAGAAGGTCTTTTTCTTCTTCACCCAATGACATATCAAGAGGCTGGTTTTTAAGGTCTTGCTCCGAATAGGCATTTACTCTTATGTTCCATTTTTTTGTGCCAATAGTGTTTTCTGTGTAAAACATGGATCGCGCATAATTCCTATCCGTATATTCAAATTCCACGTTGATCCTTTTGTCCTTAGTGATCATATTTTGGGGTGTAAATGTAATCTCAGCCGTGTTATAATCGATAACATAATCATTGTTCTCTCCTCTTTTTAAAAGTTTACCGTCAATATAAACTTTTTCAGAACCGGCCAATACAATAATAAAGGTTTCGTTATTAGCGCCTTTCAGCCTATAAGGCCCTTGGTTGCCTTCTATAGGTTCAATCGTGTTTTTGGTGTATTTCCCTTTTGATATAGCCCCGCTAACTTTTGAACTGGCAATAATATCGTCTTTTTCATCCCTTTCTAAAACACTATATGAGGTGGCAAAATCACCTCCCTGTGCTTTTTTATTGATGTTCATAAAATAACTCCCTTTTGAGTGGAGTTCAAAATCGCCGGCAGTCAATACTGAGGCTCCTTTGGAAAGTTCGATGAATACTTTGTCAAACTCTTGTATTTGCTGGGTGTTTCCTTGTGGCTGGATTGGAATGTTGTTATCCGAGATCACGGCCTTGATCCCGATCTCGTTATTTAGATCACCTGCCAATTGCAGGTTCAGGTCCGAGTTGACCGATAAGTCTTGGCTGTTGCCAAAAGAAATTCCCCTGGAGATACTTCCGCTTTTTTGCAGGCCTTCGAAATTAAACATATCATCCTCATCATCTTTTGAAGGCCGGTAATTATATAAAAACGGTTTATTTTTCGCTACGGTACCTGGAACAGCGGGCTTTTTGTGATAGAATTTCTTGGGAAAATAGTATGGAAATACCTTGTAGCTTATTTTGAACTTTTTTTTGTTTAGTTTCTTGTTTTTGATGATAAGTAAAGCTTTTGGATAGTCAACACGATAAGATGCTGTATCCATAACTTTTCCAAGGTTGTTTTTTAGCGTCACACTTCCCGGTATAATGCTAAGCGAATCAATTTTTACTGTATCTTCATTTACTTGTATATCTCTTGATTTGTAATTCTTAAAAACCTGCGAATAGCCTGCTGTAGAAAAACAAGTTGTTATAATCATCAATATGACAAGATTATGTTTCAAGGGAATAAAGGGGTTTCAAATATTTTAAAATCTAAAAATAATAAATTTCCATAGATTTTGTATCTTAGCAAAATATATAGATATGTTGTTGGGTTAATTTTAAACATTGAACTTGTTCGATTGTTATTAAAGTAAAAACGCACTATGATGAAAAAATATTACTTAATTTTTGCTGTCATATTATTACTGGGAATACATTCCAGGTTGCAATCACAAGAGAAAGATTCTGTTCCTGATTTCACTGTAACGGATGTAAACGGGCAGGTTCATAACCTGTATGATTATTTGGAGCAGGACAAATATGTATTAATAGATTTTTTCACAACCGGCTGTGGTTCATGCCAGCAGTATGCCCCCCAGGTGAACCAATCATACTTGGATTTTGGTTGTAATGAAGGAGGAGTGATCTTTATTGCCATGAATTTTGGCGCTTACGATGATCAAGTGATTGATTTTGATACGACTTATGGGATCGAGTTCCCCTCTGTCAGTGGTATAGATGGAGGAGGCAACCAAGTAGTTGATGATTATGGTATCACGTACTATCCAAGAATAATGCTGATTAGCCCATATTATAAAATTGTTGAAGACAATATTTCCCCACCGGAAACCGATAGGATCAATAATGCCCTTCTTGAGCAGGGGTTGGAGTATATGGAATGTGGCACAGCCGCTATT
This sequence comes from uncultured Bacteroidales bacterium, assembly GCA_964544705.1. GTDB lineage: Bacteria > Bacteroidota > Bacteroidia > Bacteroidales > CAZJDA01 > CAZJDA01. Next base: position 10,939 of record CAZJDA010000087.1, on the reverse strand, counting down.
TCTGAAGCATCATCAGTGGAAACTGAATTATTTTCCTTTTGGCCAAACCCGGCAAAAAAAAGCATCAGTATTGAGGTTAATGCAAGGGAAAATTCACGATACACTATAGAATTGATGAATATTCTTGGTGAAATTACCCGGGAAGAATCATTCACAGCAAATGATAAGGGAACTTATGCAAGAACGCTCCAGTTGGATAATCTTACAAAAGGCACTTATTTATTACGGCTCAATCAATCCGGTACACCAATAGCTGTAAAAAAGCTGATGATTATAGAGTAATTTGCCACGTAAGCGCTATTTTAGCTGTATTTGGATTCCCAGCTTGATTTGTATAGCAAGTGCATGAATGTTGATAATGATGCTTCCTTAACGAGAATAAAATTCATGTCTATTAAAATTCATTCATAAAATTCCTACTTCAAGAAATCATCAAAATATTGATGGATTTTCTCGTATAGGTGCATCCTGTCTAACCCGCTAACATTGTGTTTATGACCTGGGTATACGAAATAATCCAGTTGTTTTCCTTTACTGATGGCCTTCTCAATAAATTGCAAGCTATTTTGCCACATCACTACGGGATCGTGGGTGCAATGTATGATCATGAGTTTGTCTTGCAGGCTATCAACATAATTAAGCAGGTTTGCATTTTCATACCCGTCAGGGTTGTCTTGGGGTTTATCCATATAGCGCTCACCATACATTACTTCATAGAGTTTCCAATCTACAACAGGCCCGCCTGCACAGCCAACTTTAAACACACCGGGGTTTTTCAGCATGAGTGTCATGGTCATAAATCCGCCATAACTCCAACCATCAACACCAATTTTGTTTTCATCAACAAAATCGAGGGATTTGAGATACTCAACACCTTTCAATTGATCGGCCATTTCTGCAACGCCTACATTCCTGTAAATGATCTGTTCAAAAGCTTTGCCACGATTATCAGAACCCCTGTTGTCGAGTGTAAAGATCACGTATCCTCTTTGAGCCAGGTAATTAAGAAATAAGCCGCCACCGGCAAGCCATGAATCTGTTACCAGTTGTGCATGCGGGCCTCCATAAACATAAACTATGGCCGGGTATTTTTTGTTAGGGTCAAAATCAGCAGGTTTTATCAACCTACCAAAAATTTTGGTGCCATCATCGGCTTGTAATTCAACGATTTCTGTTTTCCCCAAATTATAATCCTTGAGCGGGTCGGAATTTTCTAATAGCGTTCTTACACTCTTGCCTTTGGCATCCATCAAGGTGTATTCGCTTGTAATCTTTTCTGTATGGCTGTTTAATACATTGATGAAATATTTTCCATTATCACTGAATTTGGCCGAATGTGTTCCTGTTTTTGATGTAAGCTGGGTTACCTTGCCGGTTTTTATATTGGCGGCATAAATATGCTTTTGTATGGAGTTTAGCGGTATCCCTTTAAAGTAAACGGTTTTTTCTTTATCATCGGTTCCTAAAATACTTTTAACAATAGTATTTTCATCATCAGTAACTTTGTTGATCATTTCGCCTTCAGTGTTATATAGGTATAGTTGATTTAAGCCGTCTCGCCTGCTATACCATAAAAATTGGCCGGGATTTTTTTTGAGAAAATATGGTTCGTGAATAGGCTCAACATATTTTGCATCTTTTTCTTCGAACAAGGTTTTTTCCAGCATTCCCGTCTTAGCATTGTATTTGTTGAATTTAAGATGATCCTGGTCGCGATTAAGTTCGGCGATATAAATGAATTTTTCATTAGGATCCCATGCAATGTTGGTTAAATAATGTTCTTTAGGTTCACCGGTTTTCATGTATACGATTTCACCTGTTTTAACATTGTAAACTCCAAGGGTAACATGATGGCTTTTCATTCCTGCCATGGGATATTTAAAAGGCTCATGTTTTGCAATGCGATGGTTGATCTCAACTTTGGGGTAGTCTGTAACCATCGTTTCGTCTTTCCTGTAGAAAGCAAGGAAGGTTCCTTTTGGCGACCAAAACGTACCTGTATGGATACCGAATTCCCTGCGATGGACTTCCTGGCCGTAAACTATAGCCTCGTTTTTCTCATTTGATAGGGCAATTTCTTTACCATTGACCGATAAATACAGGTTGTTACCTTTTGTATAAGCTATATTGAAGGTTTCTTCGCAAATATCAACATTTTCTGCATTGGAAGGGTAGGTGTTAAGTTTTATTGTTTTTGTGTTTTCCAAGTCATAAGAAAAGTATGCAGAATCTTTTTTAAACATAAAAACATTGTCATCCAGCCATTTATAAGAAGGGAATCTTTTTAAAGGGTTTTCTTTGATCTTTTTCAATTCTTCATTTATTCTATCTATATCAAGAATGGTATCGTTTTTAGAAGATTTTACCGAACCTTGCACCATTTTGTTATTCTCAACAAAACAAAATGTTCCTGTTTTGCCTTTCCAATCAAGCTTACTTAGACTTTGTGGATAGATTTTTGGGTTTAAGTAAACAGCGTCTTTTAGGGTTAGTAATTTGTCTTGAGCCAAAACCTGGCATGTGATAACTACAGATGCAATTAATGCAAAATATTTTTTTACCATAATAAAAAGTATTTAAATTTTAATGAATAGCATGAGCAATATCGTAAATAAGATGATTATTATTTTCAATAGCGTTTCCAACAACGATAAGGTCGGCGCCAGCTTTAAGTATGGCTTTTGCTGAGCCAACGGACTTTATCCCACCTCCAACAATAAGTGGAAGGTTAATATTTTCCTTCACATTTTTGATCATTGAAATGGGTACATGGTTTTCGGCTCCGCTACCTGCTTCCAGGTATATAAGTTTAAGCCCCAGCATTTCACCTGCTAAAGCGGTGCAAATAGCCACTTCGTCTTTTCCTGAAGGTATTGGTTGGGTGTGACTTATGTATGATACGGATGTTGACTTCCCACCTTCTACTACCATATACCCGGTAGGTATAGGTTCCAGGTTGGCGCTTTTGATATAAGGAGCAGCTATCACGTGGTTTCCTATCAACATATCCGGGTTTCTCCCCGAAATTAGGGAAAGCAATAATATGGCATCTGCTTGTTTGTCAATTTGTAGCATATTACCCGGGAATATTATTATGGGTAAAGAGCAATTATCCTTGATGATTTTAATACAGAAGGCAAAATTGTCATTGATTAGAATACTGCCCCCCACAAAAATGTAGTCGGCGCCTGCATCCTCGGCGCTTTGTGCTATACGAATAATATCTTCGATAGAAGGGATATTGGGATCAATTAACACGGCAAATTGCTTTACTCCCTGCGTCGTCTTTTCTTTTATTGCATTGTATACCTGCATTTCTAATATATATTGGTGATTGAAAACATTGGGATGCTAAGATAAAAAATTAATCTTTATAACATGCAAAATATGGGTAAAAATGGTATAATAACAAGCTGCATTCAAAGATACAAAGTAGTGACGCGTCACGTTTATTATTGAGAATCTATATTGTTGTATCTGAGCAAATTGGCAAATAGTTAATACATCAATTCATGGTTGACTTAGCAGTAGAATTGGAACGCATATCGGTTTAAAACAAATAGAAGGTGTCCAGAAAGTGAAGGGATGAGTGATTTTAATATGATCCCAAAAGGTTAAATATGCGTAAATCGGCTTATTAACAGGCTCACCCCTTCACTAAACAGTCGTTTTCAAGACTTTTTTAGACACACTCTATTTGTTTATATATGAAAATCCACTAGTCTTTTACACACCTAACACTTCTACCTATAGGTATAGACCCAGATTGGCGGTATACTTCCGTGTTGTTACGGCTAATTGCACGGATATAAGCACTACTTCCAGGAATATAAATAGTTGTAGACCACAAATAAGTAAAACTCCCCTTATTTGAATAAGTCCCGTCAGCATCACGTCTTCCGCCTGGTGTTGCATTAAACCCGGATGATCCAAATTCCGGGTCGCTTTTTAATAGGCCATCAATCCATAAATCACTATAACCTGCAAGTTTACTTCCTTCATTGGTTCCCCTATAGTTAAAGGCATCTGCTTCTGTCTGGGTCATTCCCAAAGCCATTTCTAAGTCTATCCATTCGTCATCACTTGGCAAATGCCATCCGTCGGGGCATATCCCTTGTACATTACTTGGATTGGAACTACTGCCCGTGTTGCGAGTAGCAGTAGCCCAAGTATATAAAGCGCCATAAGCAGCGGCATTACCGGCAGAATCATTCTCGTAATAGCAATAAGCTGAATCTGTTGTACTAAGGTTGTTCCAATCCGTAGCATTTTCAACTTTCATTACAGGTGTTTTATCAGCATAACGTGTAACCCTAAGATTCTCCGCCATCCACCATTTCCCGTCAATAATAATAAAATCGTATTCATTGCCATCTACATCGGTTAAAACACCTGTTAATCAAAGATAAATATTATAATAAATAATCAGTGCTAAATTGATAAGATTTTTTTTGTATTTATGAATAAATCTGCACCAAAAATTTAATCAAGACTGGCTTTTTGGTAGAAACTCTTTCTAAACTAATGGAGAGGTTAAAATTCTACGATCTTATGATCCATGGCAAACTTAATCAAGCCAACAATGGTTTTTGTATGGGCTTTTTTGAGGATATTTTTCCTGTGTGTATCTACTGTATAAGGGCTAATATAAAGTTTTTCAGCAATTTCAGGTGTTGAATATTCCAGGCAAACCAATTTAAGGATTTCTTTTTCCCGTGGTGTGAGTGTGTTTTGAGGTTCTATCTTCTTTTTTGTAGGTTTTTCAAGTATTGATAATGCTTCATTGCAATAATAAGTACCATTATTGGCAATTTTATGAATGGCTTTAATAAGTTCCTTTTTCCCTGTGTTTTTAAGTATATAGCCATCGGCTTCTGCTTCTAAAATTTCATTGATAATTCCCCTGTCATTGTACATGGTTAATACAAGAATTTTTATTTCAGGAAATTTTTCTTTGATATTACGTGTAAGCTCAATACCAGAAACAACAGGCATGTTGATATCTGTAATTACCAGGTCAATTTCTTCTTGTTCTAGCTTTTTAAAAGCTTCTTCGCCATTATTAGCTTCAGCAATGATACGAATGTTCTTATCGGGCTGTAGCAAGCCTTTAAGGCCATCAATAAACATTTGATGGTCGTCTGCTATAAGAATTTTTACTATTGAGCCGGTATTTTCCATGAAAAACAAATCTCCTATAAAATTACAAAATTATGACGAATGTGGCATATTAACATATATGGAAGTTTTACAACCTTTTCCTTTATTACAATTAATATCCATATCCCCGTTAATTACTTCAAGCCTTGAATAGATATTTTTCCAACCCATTCCTGTGCTTTTTTTTATGTTTGATATGTCAAAACCAACACCATCGTCGCTTATACTGCAGTGTAAAGAAGAATTTACTTTTTCCAGCACGATAGAAACATTTTTTGCACCTGAATGTTTTATAATATTAGAGACCAATTCTTGTACGATCCTGAATAAAGCAAACTCCATCTTTTCATTAAGGCGTTCGGGAAAATTATTTACTTGTAAGTCAACGTCCATTTCTGGTGAACTGCTGATCTTATCCGCCAAATCTTTAATAGCTGCAACAAAACCAAGCCTTATAAGAGTGCTTGGCATAATATTATGTGATATATTACGTACTTCAACGCAAGCTTGGTCTACAAGCTGTGCTGTTTTTTTGTATACATTAGAATATTCGGGTATTTCGGCCGGTTTTTCTGGTTCAAGCCCTGAAAGGTTGAGCCTTGCCGTGGATAGGATTTGTCCAAGACTATCGTGGAGGTCTTGGGCTATCCTTTTCCTTTCCTTTTCTTCAGCTTCCAATACAGAAACAAATCTTAATTTTTGTTCCTCTGCCAATCTCTTTTGCATAAGGTGTTTTTGTTTTACACGGTAACGCTGGTAAAAAACAAAGAATATGGAAATAAGCAAAACAAACGAAATGATGAACAAAATGATCAAAATGTTCCTGTTTTTTTGTTGCTGCTTGATTTTTTCTTGTTGGAATTTTTTTTCTTTATTGAGTAAAGCGATTTCTTTTTCCTTCTTTTCATTCTCGTATTTTGCCTCAAGTTCAGCAATCCTGTTTTTCGTGTTTTCAGAAAACAATGAATCTTTGAGTGTAGTAAAAGCTTTATAATTTTGAAGTGACTTGGCAGGATTGCTTCTCTTTTCATATGCTTTGGAGAGGTTTTTATAAGCATCCATTAACTCTCTTCTTAAATTGATATTAGATGCAATGGTCTTTGCATTTTTATAATGAATGATAGCTTTTTCGTAACTCCCTGTTTCCATATAAATTACACCAAGGTTGTTTTCTAAAGAAGCAATTATTTCTTTGTTACCGCTTTCTTTGGCAAGTTGCAAAGTTTGTTTCATAAACTTCAATGCCTTACTGTATTGTTTTTTTTCTTTATAGATAAGCGCTATATTACCAAGAGCCTGGATTTTTTCAAAACGTTGTCCCAAACTGTCATGAATTTCTATTGCTTTGTTAAAATAATTAAGTGCAGTGTCACTTTTACCCCATTTGCTATATAAAACGCCGAGGTTATTATAATCCACGGCAATATTATTCACTTTATTCAGTTCTTTATCAATTTTAAGCGCTTTTTGAAAATATTTTTCACAATTTTTTAAATCACCCATAGTATTGAAGATCACACCCATATTATTATAGGTGATAGATAATTGTTCTTCGAGATCAAAATTTTCGGCAATTTGCACACATTTATTAAACTCGTTAATGGCTTTATCGTAGTCTCCCCATAGATAATAGATGGTGCCGATATTGCTGATGGTTTCCAGGATCTTTTTATCATCACCCAATTCAATACGAATTTTTAAGGTGTTTTCATAATATTCTAACGCTTTTTCATATTCGCCAATAATCTTGTACAAGTTGCCCAACCTGTTTAAGTTTTGGGCAACTTTGTGCTTGTTGTTCAATGAGCGATTGATTATGAGGGATTGCTTCAAAGTCCTTATGGCTTCTTGGTTTTTCCCTTGTTTTTTATAGAACTTAGAGATTTTCTCCAAGACTTCTGGGGAATATTCCTTCACCTGTTTTTCTTTGCATAAATCAAGCGCCTTATTAAAAAACAACAAAGCAGAATCGGGCTTATTTAAGGAGTAATAGGCGCTTCCTAAAAGCTCCATCGACTTGATCTCGGCAAATTTGTTCTTGTTTGCTATTGCCAAGTCATAACCTTTGGATGCAAACTTAACTACTTGCTTGTAATCCTGGTTATTATAAAACTTTTCTGCTGCCTTTATGTATACTTCAGCTTCATGAATATGTTCGGAATTATAAATGTCTTTAAGGAATTTTTTTATGATAGTAGGTTTCCCATTTAGTGAAATGAAAAAAAAGGATAAAATAAAAGCGTATTTAAAAAAATTGTATCGCATAAGACATATATTTCTGTAAAGTTATGAATAATTTCCCTAAAACAATGCCAAAAAAATGAAGTATATTAAGGTAGACAATGCAAATTATTTGTAATTACTTGGAAATAAATATCCAATATATGGTGTTTATTTAGATCGCAGAATTGCACGAAATATCATGTGTTATTATACTGGTTCATAGTACGGTCAACGCCGATGGTTCCAAAAGCGATAATCATTTCGGAAGCTTTAGCGATTTTTGGTTCAATAATTTCTTTTTCTTCTGTAGACCATTTCCCAAGGACATAATCTACTTGGTATCCTTTAAGGAATTCACCACCTATACCAAAGCGCAGCCTGTTGAATTTGTTCATTCCCAGTTGCTGGATAATATTTGCCAAGCCATTATGCCCTCCATCGCTGCCTCTTTTTCTCATACGCAATTTCCCCAACTCAAGCGCGATGTCATCTGTTACAACCAATAATCTGTCAACAGTGAGATTTTCTTTTTTTAGCCAGTAGGTGATGGCTTTGCCACTGAGGTTCATAAACGTTGTTGGCTTTATCAATATAAAAGTGCGTGATTTATAACGGAATGAAGTTTTAAAAGCATATCGTGCCGAAGAAAATTCTACTTTGAATTTTTCAGCCAAGCCGTCAACAATATCAAAACCAATGTTATGCCTTGTACCTGCATAGTCTACACCTATATTTCCAAGTCCTGCAATAAGATATTTCACTTTACCAAGTTATTTACAGGCAATGCCTGGGATTATTATTGAGACACTAAAGAATCATAATTAAAATTCCTACCAAGCCGAACCATTACTAAAGCTATTAAACAATAGAAAACAGGCAATGCCTGGGATTATTATTGAGACACTAAAGAATCATAATTAAAATTCC
>CAZJDA010000087.1:0-2529 GCA_964544705.1 uncultured Bacteroidales bacterium | reverse complement strand
TACCAAACCGAACCATTACTATAGCTTTTGAACAAAAGAAAACAGGCAATGCCTGGGATTATTATTGAGACACCAAAGAATCATGATTAAAACTTCCGCCAAATTGAGACTCATAAAAAATGCCCCAATAAAAATAAGGTATAAAGGTGTTCTTTATACCTTATTTTGGTAAACAAATTTGAATATCTATTCTTTAGCTTTGGCTTCTTCTTTGTTTTCTTTGCTTTCTCCTTCAGCGGCTTCGGCAGCTTCAGCAGCTTCGGCAGCTTCTTCTTCCTCTTCTTCTACTGTTACCCTAGTAAGTTTAACAGAAACTACTACTGAATTTGGGGCGTTTAAGAAAGTTACTCCTTCCATGTCTATTTCCGAAACTTTTACTCCATCTCCAATATCAAGGTCTGTAATATCTATAGGAATAGCCTGGGGCAATTTGTCAGGCAATCCTTTTACTTTAAGTTTTCTTTGTTTTAAATGAAGTTTTCCCCCTTTAATAACCCCTTTAGAGCTTCCTGTAATTTTAACAGGAATTTCCATTGCAACAGGTTTACCAGGGAAAATCTCAAGAAAATCAGCATGCAAAATAACCTCATCAACAGGATGGAATTGGATATCCTGCAAAACAGCGTTGTATTCTTTTCCATCAACTTTTAGTTTAACCTGGTGGGCATCAGGTGTGTAAACGAGGTCTTTAAAACTTAATGCATCAGTTGAAAAGTATACCTGTTCATCTCCTCCATATAAAATACATGGTACTGCTTTTTGCTTTCTTAATTTAGCAGCTTCCTTTTTCCCAACATTTTCTCTTAAAGAACCACTAATTTCTATTTTTTTCATTTCTTCCCAGTATTATTAATGTTTGTAATTTGTTTCTTAAATATTAAACTTAAAATGCGAACTTATTGATTCGCAGTTATGTACTCTTAAAATAACATCTGCAAAAACTTTGGATGTGGAAATCACTTTTATTTTACCGGATTTCGTTTTCAAAGGTATTGTATCAGTAACACAAAGCTCAGATAGTTTGGAATTCTCTATTTTTTCGTATGCATTTCCTGACAAAATAGGGTGCGAACAAAACGCTCTTACGCTTTTTGCTCCTTTATCTATGATGGTGTCGGCAGCTTTTACGAGTGTGCCGGCAGTATCAACTATATCATCAACGAGGATAACATTTTTATCTTTCACGTCGCCGATAAGCGTAAAACGCTCAACAACATTGGCTTTTTCTCTTTGTTTAAAAGCAATCACCAGGTTTGCATCCAACACTTTGGCATAAGCTGCAGCCCTTCTTGTTCCGCCTGTATCGGGCGATGCAATCGTAAGATCGGGTAAGTCCAAGCTTTTAATGTATGGAACAAATACTGTAGAGGCAAAAAGGTGGTCAACCGGGACATTAAAAAAACCTTGTATTTGATCGGCATGCAAGTCCATGGTTATAATCCTGTCAACACCTGCCGTTGTTAATAAATCTGCAACCAATTTTGCCCCGATGGATACCCTTGGTTTATCTTTCCTGTCTTGCCTGGCAAAGCCAAAGTATGGTATAACAGCCACGACCTGCCTGGCCGAAGCCCTTTTTGCTGCATCTATCATTAAAAGAAGCTCGAAGAGGTTGTCTGCCGGTGCAAAGGTTGATTGTATAAGGAAAATTTCGTTTCCCCTAATGGTTTCCTCAAAAGAGGGTTGCATTTCACCATCGCTGAAATGTGTGATTACAATTTCTCCCAGCTTTTTGTTGTAATCCTCTGCTATTTTTTCTGCTAAATACCTAGAAGCTGTCCCTGAAAAGATATTGACCAATGAAGACATCTTGGTAAATTTAAAAATTTGAGGTGCAAAAGTACAATTTTATTCACTATCAACAAATAATAAGTGGTATTAATTTAATTTTTCGATTTTCTTTTGCATGAATAAAAGATTTGCGTAAATTTGCAGTCCCGTTTAAAAAACGTTCTTAACAAAATATGATTATCATAAGTAAAACCTGATGCCCAGGTGGCGGAACTGGTAGACGCGTTGGTCTCAAACACCAATGGGGTAAAACCCGTGTGGGTTCGATTCCCACCCTGGGTACTGAAAAACCCTCTGAAGTAATGAACTTTAGAGGGTTTTTTGTTTTTGGGATATAATCAAAGATATAAACAGTCTCATATCCAATCTAATACTGTTGATTGTTCTATAAATATTCTTATATTTGCATGAAACATGCAAGCTTTTTTTTGTTTAGAATGAATATTAATTTTAAAAAAAGTGTTAAAAATTTTGCAATTGTTAACCTATAGCTTAATTTTGTGTATAGAATCCCAACATTAATTGCTCATTCAAAAAACAAACTGGTCAATATATATGTTGACCAAGAAGAAGCAGGTGAAATTATGCCTTTCATTTTGACTAATGAAGCAAATTTTGAAACGTTTTATTTATTTCAAAATTTACTATATGAGAATAGGAGGAATAAAGGGATATATAAAAAGGCACTAGCATCCGAAAGTTAGTATTTTGAAAAGCCCTCAGAATCCCGTATATTTG
>CAZJDA010000086.1:0-16491 GCA_964544705.1 uncultured Bacteroidales bacterium | reverse complement strand
AAAAAAACGGTATTCCGGCTCCCTGTGGTGGGGTCAGCTTAGTCCGGAATATCCATCAGACTCATCAGTTGGTTCTAGACAAAAACTTTCAAGTTTTTCAGGCTGTTCTCTTCTTGCAAGAATAACATTTTTTAAATCCTAATTGCTCAAGCAAAGGTGCACTAAAATTTAATTTAGGATTCAAAGAAATCTTATAATATCCAATTAATAAACGTTTTAATGGTACTTTATATTTATTATCATATTTGTAAAGCATTTTTTTAATTTCTTTATCTTCAAACGGAGTATTATTATTTTTAATTTGTTCTTTTTTATATGCAAGAAATGTATACTTTGAAAATATTTTTAAAATTGCATTAATTTTTGATGACGAAAAATAATCCTGTAAGAATTAGCCAAAGTAATATATGCCACCCTAATTATGTGTATTAAATCCTACATTTTAAAATAGATTCGATTGATAGTCAATACATTCTTGCGAACATAATATTGCATCTTCTACTGATGTAATTTTTGTGCAAACGCAAATCCATTCTATTTCATCATTACTAATCGTCATATTCTTGAATTTTTGTTGGATTATATAATTCTGTTCTAAGACAATTAAAATACTCAGTTAATTTTGAAAATAATTCATAATATTTATCGAATTGTACTTCATTTTCTTTTTTTTCAAAGTCCAAAGTATTTAATCCTATATAGTATAATTGCAAAGAGTCAAGTAATTTCTTAGAGCTATCTACCAAATCTTTATATGTAGAATTATAGATTTCTTGAGTAAATAAATGACCATATCTAGGATAGAAGTTTATAAGGAAAAAATAAAATTTAGTATATGAATCAATAATGCTTTTTATTTCATCAATTGATTTATAAACTCTTTCTTTATTTGTTTGCAAAATCTTACTCTTAATAGTGATATTCGCATATTTTAGTTTCATTTCAATAGCCTTAATTTCAGGGATGAATTCTAAGAGGTTATCATATGCCTCAATTCTACGTTTTAGTTTATATAATTTATGGTTTTCTTCACTTGATAATTTTTGAATGATAAGATATATATACACAAGAACAACCAAACTCATTAATGATATCATTGGAGATAATAATCCATTAATATATGTTCCAAAAACAGCCCAATCACTTTGATTATGCGAAATGTTTTGATTGTGGAAAAAGACTATAAAAAATATTATTGGTATTGTTATGATAATAGCTGAAATAATAATTAAAGTACGTAATCTTCTTTTTTTCATGTATTTAAAATTTCAGTTTAATCTCTCTAATTTATTTTTTTACTAACGTTTATAGCTGATGTGGGCAGTATTTTTATGCAAATTCAATACTATCAATTTCAGAAGCCATAAAACCAACGGTTTCAAGTTCCTTTATTTGATTTTTGGTCAATTTATTATTAACATTAGCTTCAAATCGGATTACTCCATCTGTCCAATCACCTTTTTTTGAAGCTTCTATTAATTCAGGTATCTCATTATCAAGAAATAGGGCGATGCCAGTCACATAATTACCATATTTATTATATGCTTTAGATGTTGTTAAAAAATGAACTTGGAATGATTTCTTGGTAAGTCCAAAGTTCCAAAAAACATATTCTTTTGAAAATCTTAGTTTTTCTTTATTTAATTCAATTATTTTATTTTCAATTTTCGCTATTGAAATCTTTAAGCCCTCAATCTTATATTGAATTGCCTTTTCTATAATTTCATTTCTATTATCACCTACAACTAGCTCTTTTAATCGATTTTCATGATTTTTTAAGACAGATTTCAAAGAATTATGAATTATCTGTAGTCCTTTAAGGTCAAAATTTGAGATATCCATTTTTATATTGTTTTAAAATTTTATATTTCCCACAAACGTCTTGGTTATGAAGGTTGTTGTCATTTTCAATGCTCATCATTATCAAGTTTTGTTAAAGTTACAAAAAAGTTGTAAACCCTTGAATACTATATAATCCTGCAATTATCGTTTATAAGCCTTTAGGGGCTGGTCCTTAATATTAATCGTTATAATAATCTTCATTCTCATTGTTAAAAGGATTGATTACCCATTCATCCATAAGGATATTTTTTCTTATACAACCACTTACGAGGGCTGCACCTTCTTTAGTCAAATATCTATCATCAGCGTTGTTGCTATTCTCATCATGCTCTAATTGACTCGCTTTAGAGATATAGATGCAACCATATATCTCTAAAGCCTTTTGAATCATTTGAGTTCCATACCTTTTTTTTGTGATGTTCCTTTTTGGTTTCAGCTCAATTTAGCCATAAATTTTCTTCATTATCCTTATAATATGAAAAGTCAAAAACTTTCTCATCATTTATAAATTATTCCCATTTATGATAACATTTATTATATTTTATATCCATTTTTGTTTATTTTTTTTACCTCTCGCAACTTGACTCCAAATATGAACAACATTTTGAAATTCTAAGGGCATTGTTTTAAAAACCAAATTAACACACTTGAATTCCGACCTTAACCAATCAACTATCAATACATTAATCATACGGATTATGGAAAAAGAAACACCAATCCTATCAAGATTTGATGAATCATCAATATTTCTTGTTGATTGTTGCAATTGCAAAGTTGATAGATATTCGGAATGAGCATAATTAGAAGTTAAACTATAAATATCCTTGAAATACTTACTATCTAAATCACTACTTTCAATCAAAGTTGTCCAACTATCAATTCTAGGCAATCCATAAGTGTTTAATTTATACAAGTGCTTTTTTTTTAGTTTTTTATATTTAGGGTCGCTTTGTATCTCAGTTTTTAGTTGCTCAATTAACATCTTTTCTTGTATTTGCTTTTGTTTCAGTTCTTCACTATTGTGAGTTGATGCCTTTTGACGTACAATAATTCCAGATATCTGCCAGAGTTTATAACGAAAAAAACGCTCTTCTTTCATTTGTTTAGTTATAAAGATGTAATACAATGTTAAATAACATTCTATGATACTCCTTGATAATATTAACATTGATGAACCATCAACCATAGGAATATTTAACCTTTTATTTTTGTATGTATTGAATTTGATTCCTTCTGATAATTTTAGAACACTTAATGATGTATGTATTATCTTTTCAATCAGTACTTCAAAATGGTACTCCCAAGTATCTACTTTCACTTTCGCATCATTAAGAGTTTGAGCTAAATCAGTTGACATGTATACAACATCATATAGACTTTTTCTATTTTTATCTATATCATTTGTGAAGTGGTCTCCTAATTTTTCTAAAATATATTTAATATTAACTTCTATCATTATTTCAAATGTTCAATCATGCTTCAAGCTTGCCCCAAAACATCTCTATAACCACATTACCTTTATGCAAAAATATTTCACCATATAACTACATTTATTTAGCTATTTTGGGTTAAATTACTAAATCATTAATGCTCTATCCTAGTGGTGTTGCTACTTTTTTTGTACTTAATATAAAAGTTACCTGGGTTTTTATATAAAAAATACTTTTCCTTATGCATAGTTTCTTTATCACAATCATTAATGACCTTCTTTCCATAAAACTCTTTTAGTGGATAGTTGGTAATCTCAAAAACCCAAAAGTCGTTTTCTATTTTATTATTAATATTTTCTCTATTTAAGCCATAAGATATGATGTTTCTCACATTTAATGGTGAATTATTGCTGTTAAATTGTTTTGTTTTAATTGGATTATGATAATAACTATTTGTTGATGGGTATCTAAATAAATAACAGTCACGATAGATAGAATTACTTAGCTTAAAACCTATAATTTTTTTTGCAGCTTTTGATGGAATACAAATGATTTTTTTTTCAGTATAGCTTATTGTATTACTTGTTTCTGAAACGGATTCACTTTCTTCTGAAGTATTATAAAAATCCGTACTGTTAAAGTTATTATAATCATAACTTTTATGAGAAAAGCTCTTGGATGAGTTTTTTTCATATGTACGATTTTGAAAATATGTTTTTGCTAATCCATTAATGATTAAATGTGAATTTTGTAAATCAATAAAAATATCATCGTTCAATTTATTATGAACAAGAAAGCTACTATTGCCATAATTATCCCAAAAATTATAAATGACTTTAATGTCGTTATTCTCATAAATTATAGCATTTTCTGTTTTAGTAACATCTTTTGATTTTACTTTATATAATTGGTAGTAATGTTCTGATATAGTACAACTTGTTGAATAGAAAAGAACAAGCATAAGAATAATAAGTGGTTTGAATCTCATATTTATAAATTTAGAATTTTTTCAAAATAATACGCTGATGAACTTTATATACAATCTAAGCTTATTATACTTCAGGTTTTCCTTCTTTTTCTTTAAATTGTAATGCTTCTGCCCTTTTAATCATATCTTCTTTATTTAACCAAGAATGTTCGGTATTATCTATGGAGCAAACATATCTACCTACTCCAAAGTTAATTTCAGTAAGTTTTTTATAAGAACTCCATTTACTCCAATTTACAACCGTTTTATAAATTGCAAAACCTTCTGTATTATATACATCAACCTTGTTTTTACCATCCCTATCTTTGGTATATAAACCTCCATAGATATATTCCTGCTCTTCTGTCACTAAAAGGTCAAAAATATTATATGTCCATAAACCTTTTTCTGTATTATAGAAAACCCCATTAGCATTCCAATGGCCTACCATTTCTTTGGCCCATTTTGCATATCCTTTATTTTTGGCATAAGACCATGTTAATTTATCAATTGTAAAGCCTATAAATCTATCATTGTCAACAAGATTTTCGGGAATTGTAAAAAAAGTATTGTAGAATTCATCATAATTAAGTAATCCACTCCCCTTCCCTACATTTCCTAAAACTTGTAATAATTCATCCATAGATTTATCTGTTGATTGAGAAAAGAGAATATAATCCGTCGATTCATCTACTAAAATAAGGTAGGTCCTGAAATAATCTTTTTTTGGTTCAATAGTAACCTTGTAACCATATAATGTTGTAAATGAATTTACTTTTATTTCTTTTTTTTCTTCAAAAAGGTATTCGCCGGTATTTAAAACTAAATCAGCATATACTTCTGCAATTTCAAAATTCTTTTTGTTGGATGTATTGATAATAGAAGCATTTATAATATTGGGGGTATTCTTTCTTAGTTTCCCTATGTCTATTGTAACCTTGTCACCATAGAGGTTGTCTTTGTATATTACCTCTGCAAAAGCTGTAGTTTTTTCGAGCATAAGTTTTTTACTAATTCCCCTGGGTAAATCCATAGAAAATGAATAAACACCGCTGTACCCTTTCTTACTTTCACTATCTTTAGGCGAGTTTACAATAAACATTTCTTGTATGTATAGAGTATTGCTTTCAGGGAATTTATGCAGCACTTTATAAACATCAATAGGGACACCAGGTTTTGTTGCAGGTATTTTTTTTGCTTCTTTTTGTTTGATACTGTCTAACTTAAATGAAGCTTCATGAAAATTATTATAGTTGGCAATTTTTAAATCACTGATTTTTAAATTGTTTTCCAGTTTGGTTCTTTTGACTTTGGCACTATCAAGATTGTCTGAAGTTTCACAAAGTATATAATACCATTTTCCTTCATCATCAATTGTATCTTCGCTTTGAACAATATATGCATTAACGTCCAGATTCAATAAACGATTTAGTATCTTTTCTGCCTGGTAGAAACTCCTTTCTTTTGCAATCTCAATAGCATAGGGTTTTGTTTTACTGAACTTTACAATGGGTTTTTCTTCCTTATTGTTGCAAGCGTTTAGAAAAGTAAAAATTATTAACGCTGCAATAATTTTATTGCAGAAGCAAAGTCTATTCCTATCTTTCATAATGATACAATATTTTAATAATTATAACCTCTGTATTATTGCAGATACATCAAAGGTATAAAAAATATTAAATGCCAGGTAAAAAAAAATGTAAAATTGATTAAGATTAATATATAAAATAATGTTTATAGTAATCTTGCATATATAAATATCCATTTGGACAAGGATGGAAATCAGCTGGCAGCATGGATAATTCCATTTAATAAATGATCCTTTCCTTTGACTATATTAATTGAATAATGCACCATCATATGCTATTATTCTTGCGAGGAGTTACCTGAATTATTTTTTCAAATAGGTTTAATAAATTGATATATGGTATTATGTAAAACTACTGGTATCTAAATTTTTTAAATACTTTTCCATCCTACCAAATATTGTTTCTCCATATACTACAGGCTTTAACTCTTCTAATTGAATTTTTTTTACTTCTTTATTAATATATAGATATTCCTGTTCATTATGATGTGGTGATATTTTGTTAGCATTTGTTATGCCAATTATTTGATTTGAAATAGGCTCAGATATTTTAAAAAACTTGACTAATTCTGGACAATAACCAGAAATGTTTATTTTTCTTGGAGGTATAGCTAAATTATATAATTTACCAGAAGCATTAATATTCTGATTTACATGCGTTGAAGAGAACTTAACACCTAAAATCTTTTCGTTACTAAAACGAGTATATTGCATTATAAGTTGGGGGATGATATACTCAGGTTTAAAATGAGCATTAACATTATTAACTTTAATTGAACACATCAATATTAATGGGAATATTAATAAATAGTAACCTATATTTGGGTTGCCGTATTCATTCTTTAATTTTATTTTTTCTCTTATATGCATTATAGAATTTGTTAAATCCAAAAAGTAAAAATTTTTTAAATCATAGTAATTATTAAATTCATATCTTGAAGCTTGAAAATTGTTAATATTGGGTCTTCCTAGTTCTTCCCATGCTAAATAGATGCAGTTAGATAAATATAATGTTGGGTATCCCGGTATACCATATCTATGCGTTTTTATTTTTTCTCTATAATCAAAAGGTATATGAAACATTTCATGCTTTTTAAAAAGAACATTGAATTCAGAATATCTTAATCTATAAAAATAAATATCATTTTTCAATGGGTGCGCTCTAAATAACTTTCCATAGTAGCTATTATATTTGGTTGAAATTTTCTTATTAAAGAGTTCCGCAAGCAACAAATATGCTTGATTCGGGAATCCATTATAATATGATTCTAATATTTTTTTTATTTGATCGCAGATTTCGGAAATTATTCTTTTAATTTTCTCTATTGAAAGTGTAAGCATATTCACATAACCATACATGCAATCAATTTTATTTGTTTCACTTTCGATTTTCAAAATCAAATCTTTATAATCATCTAATAATTTTATTGCGTATTCATAAAAGGTTTTATATTCTGATATATCTCTTGTATGTGGTAAATTCATTATTGGATTGAAAAAAATATCATCTACTTTCATAAGTAATACTAAAATGTATAATTTCTATTTTGTTATTATCACCCCACACTCTCTACCACAATCCGTATCTCTTCCTCTGTTAAGCCATAAAGCTCATAAACCTTTTGAGTACTTGAAAATGCTACGATTTATTATTTTTTGGCATCATCAGCGTATTTGGATTGATTACAGGAAGGATAACACCATTGAAAAACGTTCCTTGTGTTCTTTCGAGTATAATCCCTCTTGCTGTTGAATAGATAATGCCCATCAATGTTGAACCTAATGTAGAATCTATAACATAGTTATCATTGTTGTCTTTTTTCAGGAATTCCTCGAAATTTTGAACACGCATGATGAAATCAAGCTCATATTCTCCCTTTAAACCTATCTCTTTGTTTTCTTTATCCAAGGCTGTGAGATGAATGTTGAGAATAATTCTAACTTGCTTTGATTTCACATCAAAACTTGAATTCTGTGCGTAGTCTATTCTCACGTGATTAAGCGTATGCCTGTTCTTATCCAGAAAGTCATTGGTAGTATGCAAATTGGATGACAATAGCTTGATGGAGATAATTTGGATTTTCTCTGGTACAATTTTGCTCATGATGCTAGGTTTGCTTCTGTTTGCTCAAATGTTACATTGCTCTCAAATTTCTGAGAGATATGCTCTTTTATTTCATTGGTATTGGCATAAACTTTTAATGGAACATATTGGATGCTTTTATATCTTTCGCAGGCTTTTTCCGGGGTTATGATGATTTCTTCGCCAAGCACAGCTTCCATTTTGGCAATACTTTTTAACGTTAGGTTATGTAAGCCCGTCAACCACCTGCTAACCTCTGATTCATTTTTGCCAATGGCTTTTGCAAATTCCTTTTGGGTCATGCCCTTTTGTTTCAACAAAGCGTAAACCTGTGCTGTGATGTCAAGGTTCAAGCTGATAAAACGTTTGTTTTCTGGTTTTGCTTTTTCTCGCAATTCTTGTATAAGGCTTTGCTTCTTCTTTTTCATAATTCTATTTCTAAATCGGGGTTGATAATTAGTTTTTTCCCATCATTATCAATTTTAATTTCTCCTTCAACAAATAATTTGTCGATCTCGTTTGTGAGCTGGTTTGCCTGTTTGAAATAGAAGCTCACATTGGGGCAATCCTGTGCCTTTTCTTCGGTTTTTATACCTCCATTAAATAAAATAATAATGCTTTCTGAAACGACCATGCAATATAAGCGCAGGCCATCTACTGGAATCTCCGCCAATTTATTCCTGGGCGGAGGTAATGCTGATGTGCTTGCTGTTTCTCCTTCATGCCTGAAATACTCCTTTTTTGCTCCAATTTCTTCTCCAATTTTATCCATCCATTGCTGAAGGTGGATAAGGTCTTCTTCAATTTGTTCAATATGTATGTGCCTGTTGATGAAATCTTCGTATTCAGTGTATTCCTTTTCTTCAAAGAAGCTAACTGTGTAATAGTTAACTTTTTCTAAGAACATTTCTTCAATGGGCACTATTTTTACAAAACTATTCACTTTTAAGTTAATTTCCAAATTTATTCACATATAAGTTAATTTCACTCCACACTCTCCTCCACAATCTGAATCTCCTCCTCAGTTAAACCGTAAAGCTTATAAACCAATTGAACACTTGAAAAGGTTGCGATTTATGGTTTGTCAATTCTTTTGTTTTTGTTGGGAGATATTTGCTTTGCATTTTTCTTTTTTCAAATTTTTCAGGTTTTTATATTGTTTGGTGTTAAAGCCACTCCATGCTTTTGTAATTTCATCGGTTAGTATAGCGTATTCTTGTCCTTTTTTAACGCCTCTGTTATCCCATTCATCTGTTAGTTCTTTTCTTACTTCTATGCTTTTTAGCCGCTGGTTTATCCAATTTTTGCTGTAGCCTTTGCGCAAATAGGTTTCCATGATGCGTTCTATGCCTATTTCGGGGTCTTCGATTTCGTCAATACGTTCACGGCCAACTTTAGCGAGCCAAAGTTTAAAAGGCTCGGCTTTGGGCGAAGGAATGCTTTGTATGAGGCGGAAAAGTTGCTCCGTATCCGCAACATCGGTAAATCTCATTTTGCCATCTTCGGCAGGTAGTTTCAACCGGTTATAATTTGTAACCGTTTGATTGCCGTCTTTAATGAGGCGGCTTTTAAGCACTTTCCAATAGTTTCTTGCTCGCTGATGCGTAGGCTGGTCTGTTAATACAGAAATAATATCTACTATAGAAAAATACCATTTTTCATCTTCATCGCTCCATATTGAGCGTATTTCCTTTTGCTCAAATAATCTTATAGCTGTTTCTTTTGTCATGCTTGGTTTGTTTATATTGTGTTTGTTTTTTTTACCCCACACTCTCCTCAACAATCCGAATCTCCTCCTCCGTTAAGCCGTAAAGCGCATAAACCATCCGGTCGATTTCTTTGTCGGTTTTTTCTATTTCTGATTTGATCTGGTGTTGGGATTTTTTTTATTTCTATAAATGATGCGATTTTACTACTAGTAATATATTCTTTTATAACCCCATTTGTTATTCCTATTTCTTTCAATATTAAAGAATGCAAAAGGATTATCAACTTTGGTGTTAAGCTATATAGGTCAGTAATTTCAAGTCTTTTTTCTTCTAGTGATTTTATATGGTGCGTGTAATAATCTCTAGTATTTGTAATTATATTGGGAAGATTATCTGCATCTTCTTGGCTGAAATAATCATCAAGTTGTATTATGTTATTTCTAAAACTATTTATGAGGCGATTTATTCTAGTTTTAAACTTCGGTGTTTTAATGGCTTCTCCTGTCTCTTTATTTTTATACTGGTTTACTTCTTTTCGGGAATAAGATTCGTTCTTCTGAATGAATCTTGAATGAAAAGCTTCTAAAGCTTGGCAGACAAATAAAAATTTATTTTCTGCGTTTAAGTTCTTGTTTTGAAAGATATTAAATAAATTAGTAACTGGTTCAAGTTCTGGTTGGATTTTTAGCCAATTTGAAAATATTGTATTAAAGTCTTGTTCAACTTTTTGGTATGTGAATGGGATAGTGTGTTCTCTTGGGAACATGTTTGTTTTTGAATCATGTGCATCTAAATAAATGAGTTCTAAAGAATTTTGCTTTTCGTTTTTAACCTCATTTGAGAAGATCCTTTGTATATAAGGCTCTATCTTATAATTTAACGCAAACATGAAGAATTGAGAAATAATTCTTCTCAGTCTTAAAAGCTCTTCTAATTGCATAGGGTTTGATGACGAAAATTCAACATAAGCGTCTTGGAAAATAGAGTAAATAGATTCGTTGGTTGGCCCCATGGGGTAAGCATCAACAAATATTTTTCCTTTAATATCATTTGAAATATCAAAAAGGATCGGATCAGGATCTTTATAATCTAGTTTAATTCCTGTGTAGTTAAATTTTTTATTTAAATGCTTATTTGATTTAATCCAATTCTTTAAACCATCAAAGTTAAACCTAAACTTATTGAATTTTAATTCTTCTGGGTTTGAGAAGCAATGGTATTTTATAATTGAAGAACAACTTATTGTTGTTTCTGATATTTCAGAGTTATTGTTGTGGCTATAATTGTGAAAAAAACTGCAATAAGCAGTGCAATCAATCAAAGTAAACAGCCCTTCAATTGTTCTACCTTGAATAACAGGGAATCGAACCCAACCTTTAAAGTCTGGCAATATTCCCATTATTCTTAATTTAATACGGTTATCCTTTTTTACCAGAGTTCCAAAGAATTCTTCATTATCTAAATCCGGTATTGTCCATTTTCCTTGTATTTGCATGATATTCGATTTTAATTACCCCACACTCTCCTCAACAATCCGTATCTCCTCCTCAGTTAAGCCGTAAAGCGCATAAACCATCCGGTCGATTTCTTTGTCGGTTTTTTCTATTTCTGATTTGATGGCTTGGGCTTTCTCTTTTTGCTCATTGAAGTATTGCATCCATTCTGATTCTTCTTGCAAACTAAATTTAATTTTAATTTTTTTGATTTCATTTAAGAATTCTTCAAAATTAATTAAATTCCATTTTTGCAGCTTTTTAGAAAGTTTATTTAATGAAAATTTTGAAGAAATAAAAGAAATCAATTGATTAATTATTAATTGGTTATTTGAATTAGTAATATGTTGATTATCACATAAAGAAATGAAATTTCGAAGATTATATTCGTTTGGTTCAATAATAGGCATGTTTTCTACAAATTGCTTTCTGAATCTAAGATAACCCCCTGAGATATGCATTGATGAATATTTTTCTTTGAAATAGAAATTCATCAGCTTTGAATTTAATAGACAAGTTAAAAATTTTAAGTTTTGTATCGAATTTCCATAAACAAAGTAAATGGTTTTTAAACATAAAAATTTTCCTTCATCAAAATAAGCATTAAAACTCAAGCCAATGTCTCTTATCATCACTTTAGGTTGCAATAAAATATTTAATGGTTTTGATTCTGGAATTTCTTCTTTGATATATTTTACATATTTACCATTCCAATTAACATTATATGGTTTGCTCAATGCTTCACCTGTTAAGAAAGGATAAATGCCTTTATCAGATGAAGAATATATTAATTCATCTTTAGGTGGTCTAAAACCTCTTGTCATTTTGAATAGTTCGCTGAGGTTTTTGGCATTTCCTTCAATTTTAACAAGTAATTTGTAATTAGATATATTGGTGTTAATCTCATACGATTCTGAATCAAGAAATACTTGTTGTTCGATAATTGCACTTGTATCAAATTCAAGCCCTATAATACTAGTTACTTTAGATTGTACAATGGTTCTGTTTTTATTATCAACAAAGTTCTCTAAAATCAGGATTGTAGGGTAAACTGATGCATCTTGAAAAACATTCATCATCGAAACATCTGTAATGCGAAATATGGATGTTTTTTCAAGAAGAAATTTTCTAATTTTTATTCCATAATCTGACAAATAGAATTTGTTTGGAGTTATAAATCCTAGCAATCCTTTTTCTCTTAAAACATTAACTCCTTTTTCATAAAAAAGAACATATATATCATATTGTTTAAATGAAGAAATGTAAACACTTTCGAAGTGCAATTTATCTTTTAAATCTAAAAACTCAGCTCTAACATAAGGCGGATTTCCAATCACCACATCAAACCCACCTTTTTCAAACACTTTGGGGAATTCTTCTTCCCATTTGAATGCTTTTTCTCCTGCTACTTCGGGGTCGTCTATTAGGGAATTACCGCATTTGATGTTGTTGTTCAATACAGTCAATTTCCTTTTCTTTTGAGCTGTGCGCAGCCATAGTGATAACTTGGCTATTTCAACGGATTCTTGGTTGATGTCTACTCCATAAAGGTTTTTTTCAAGAATATGCTTTTCTAATTCATAAAACTCAACAGGTTCCTTCTTGATAGAAGAAATCCTTTCATCCAATATATGATGTTCATGTATTAAAAATTCCAATGCTTGGTTCAGGAACGCACCACTTCCACAAGCAGGGTCGCAAATGGTTAGGTTCAATAGAAAATCCCTGTACGATTCAAGGATCTTTATAATCTTTTCTCCTTCTATTGATAGCCTTGTCTTTCTTTTCTTAATGGTTGCTATTTTTCCTGCCTTTGATTCGCCTTCAATTTTTTCTTCTATAAACCTGGGCTTTTTAAGCAGGTAGTTTTCAGAGTATTTAAAGGTATCAAT
Source organism: uncultured Bacteroidales bacterium (assembly GCA_964544705.1). Lineage (GTDB taxonomy): Bacteria > Bacteroidota > Bacteroidia > Bacteroidales > CAZJDA01 > CAZJDA01. Next base: position 3,487 of record CAZJDA010000086.1, on the reverse strand, counting down.
TTTAAGTTCTTTTTTCTTTTCTTCGCACAATTTCCCCAAAGTATTGTCTACAATATACTTGGTAATATATTTAGGAGTGTAGTATACACCGTCTTTCTTTCGCTTGGTTTTGTTTTTATCAACTTGCTGGCCTTTTATTTCTGCCGTGATATTTTCTATTTCTGTTAGGGAGTTTTCAAAAATATGCCCCAGAATGTTTACATCTACTTCGGATTGGAAATCATAATTGGTGAGTTTCAAAGCATGAGGAAGAAGAATATTATCATCTACCTTGATATTATCTAATATTGCATCTGGAATGAATAAACCTCCATTATAAGCAAATATAGAATCAATGGATTTTTTGCCGGTCCTTCCTTTGTTAATGTATCCAAAGTATTGTTTAAAAATATCATATAATGGTTTATAGGCATCCTCATCTTTGAGGATTTTCCAGCGTTCAACAATACGGGAAATGGAATTGGGTGGCAATAGCCCACTGTCTTCTGCAAAAAATATGAATAGAAAACGGTCTAATAGTTTTTGGGTCTTCTTGAATAAAACTAATTTATCTTTCTGTGGATTGTTCTTAACAATATTTAACCATAGGTCTTGCCTAAAAGTAGAATAATCCTTATAGAGCTGCTTTGTGATGTTTTCTTCTTCGAGTAAGCTTTCTTGCTTAATCTTAAATGGAATGCCTTTTAAGAGGTGTTCATGGGCTAAACAAAGCCAAAATAATGCAAATTTTTCTCCTGTTAATGTAAATAGGTTGAATTCTTCATGCTTTACAGAATCATCAATAAAGAATCGAAGTTTTTCAAAATTAGATGTTATTACATAGTGGCATCCAGTATGGTTATTTTTATAGTTGAAAGCTTGTACGTTAATTTTATCAAGGTCTTTTGTGTCTGTACCTTTTAATTCAATTACTGCAACTGCTTTTCCATCTTTAATTATGGCTCCGTCTGCTTTCTTTGCTCCATTTTCGTTCTTGAATTCAGTAGTTATATTGTATTTTGGCTCTGGATTAATTGTATAGCCTAGTATTTCTACAAATAACTCCCTAATAAAACCTTCTTGGAATTGTTCTTCTTTAGCTCCCCTGATGTTCTCTTGCCTTTCGGGATTTTTGAAATAAGTACAGTATAGCTTGTATTTTTCTTGTAGTTGCTTGCTATCGAGGGTTTTTAGATATTTCTTTAATACGGATGTTTGGAAAAGTGGCATAATTGTTTTAATTATTTCTGCTAAATTACATATTTATTATGACATATTATTAGATAGCTATCAAGAATTTATCAACAGGAATGAATGCAATAGGGAAAAAGGCAGCAGAATTAATTGCTGCCTTTTTAGTAGATTAAAAGCATCTTATTTTTTCAAGAAATTAATAGATTTGTCAATAATTAATTTGCATAATATTACACTTAATGCTCGTTTGCCTTTTAAATTTGGCTTTGGAACAAAGTTGCTGTAAAAATCCTGTGCAGTATAACCCCAAGGATCTCCATATTTGTCACAATTATTAAAAGCAGCACGTGCTAAGCCTTCGTACCTAAAGCTAATGTCATCGTGATCATCAAATAAAACAAACATAATATAAACTTTTAAAATTAAAATATTGTTTAATAAAGTAATGGGAAACACCCCTTTTGTATAATTAACTTATATGCTTCCATTATTGAATGCTTATGTTAATAAATATTTGCGAATTATCACACTAATCAAATATAAATAGTTTAATTAAAAAAAGGAGGAAAAACCCTCCTTTTTTTATGAGTGCTGTCCAGTTTTCCATCATTACTATGGATAGGAGATAGATGGACAGTGATAATCTTGTTACCCTTTAAAACCTTTTAGGATTTTGCCTATGGTAGATTTACTAATATTGTATCCATCCTTCTTCAGTTCTTCTTCAATTACCCTGTAAGTTTTACCTTGCCTGCGCAAATATTTTGCCCTTTCCTCTAATTCAGCTCTTTGTATACAATTTTCATCCGGTATCGTGAGTAAATTAAAGCTTACACGATTTTCTGTTGGGACAAAATTCATGTCCTGGTTAAATTCTAATACATAACTCCTGTTTTTATATTGATCAGTTACCCATCCTGGCTGGAACACCTAAGAAAAACGAAGCTTATAAAAGTTCAATGATTTTGCCTGTAATAAAACAATTTTATACCTTTGGTGGATATCGGCCGATGGTAAACTGACGTGCGGGTTTGCGAAGCACTTCAGTATCTACCGTTACCAAAGTTAATTAAAAGTTCGAAACTTCCAAGTTTATTCATCACCCGTATGCAGTTTTACCATTTGTTGGCATGCGTAAATTATTCAATTATCAGTCGTAAATGTTTCCCTAATCCTGCCTCAATAATCTTCCTAAAGGTTGACATTTCAATATCAGTCTTGTTATTCTCAATCCGGGAAATATAAAATCGAGTTGTCCCACTTTTCATTGCAAGTTGCTCTTGGGTCAATCCAGCTTTTAATCTTGCCGTTTTTATTATATATCCAAGTTTTGTATCATTTGAACCAACCGATTGGCTTAACTCAAATAAAACATCTGGCCCAATCTCATATGGGAGTCTCTCAATCTGTCCGTTTTCATTTTTAATCTCAAATCCAATGTTTGGCCACGATAGCGTAAAGTTTCTCAATTCTACTTTTTTAAATTCTTTCTTGTCAAGTAGTTTATATTCTATATCACCCTTGGAAACATTCCAGTCATTGAATATTTTTTGAAAATCCAACAATCTGCTCTCTCCATTATTGAACATACACTGGATATTAAATCCCTCAATTTTCTCAATTTTAATAATTCTGGGCAATTTAATTTTTTGTCTCATAATCTTGGATTTAATTGTTTAAAAATACCTATTAGATAATCCTTGTTATGCTTAGCCCAATGGGTTACTTTTTTTCGTTGAGCTATTGGAATCCTGCCGATATATGTATTTAATGATTCAATTTCTATTAACTCCTCGTACTCAACATAAATCGCATGAAAATGAGGAGGTGGGTGTTCTCTTGAATAAATGTCAATTTTTACTGAATCAATAATTTTAATTGTCGGCATAAATTTGTTACCTAGTTAGACAACAAAGGTAATTAATCAGATTCAATTTTACAAATTTGTAGTATGTTTCTTTTTATGCATGCCAAACATTGCCATAAACGCAATGGCGTTATAGACAAATATCTTTGCATAAACACAATGTGTTTATGGGGATGTTGCCAGTAATACTGAAAAAGATTCAGTAAAAATTTGTATCTTTGTGATTTGAAATTAAAGCTTATGAAATCTGTAAATATCCAAATATCTGATTTTGAATTTAATCAACTTGGGTTAAACAAAAATACTTTGTCATTTTCCGAGTTGATTGACATTATTGAGAAAAAAATAACGAAACAAACCTTAGAAAGAAGTATTCAATTGGCAAATAAATACGGGCTTTCTAAAATGACAATGGACGAAATTAATGACGAAGTAAAAGCGTGTAGG
>CAZJDA010000085.1:15080-17295 GCA_964544705.1 uncultured Bacteroidales bacterium | reverse complement strand
CCATCAAATTTTTCTTTTCTAAGGATTGTGTTAATAAAAAAGAAAAGCGTGATCATACGTATTAATATCAAAAAATTTAATGGATGATAAGGTTTGGAATTGGCCGGGTTGAATTTTTCTATTTGCTTTTTAAATACCTTGATAAAAGGCTTTGTAATCCAATGCAAAAATTCAATATGCCGGATATTCTTCCTGTACGTAACGATTCTGCCCAGGTAAGGGGTGGATGAGAGAACCATTACTTCATGCCCCCTGTCAGAAAACTCATTGGCAAATCGTGCTGTATGGACGGATTCGCTATTTGCAATAACCAAAATCCTCATTTTATTATTTACAGTTTTAGGATTCTACTTCGTGTAGCTCTTTTGTATCTTGGTAAAGTGAATCTGCCATTTTATTAAAATACTCATCGCCGGTAATTCTATATAAGAATTTTAATTGCTTGATATGCACCTTGTGATAAAAAGGATTTTTCCCGTTGAAATTCTTATGTTTTAGGCAATACCAACTTACCTCATCCTTATCGCGAAACTTATGCATATTTCTTTTAATGGTCAGCATTGATGCTCTTAAAAGCCTTTTTGCATTTTCGTCTTTTGTTACCCTATAATAATCATAAATTCCAAAAATCCCGAAAATCATCCCGTTTAAGGTATGGCAGGGGAGGTCTCTCGGGTATTCTTCCAGCCATAAGTAACCCTTTTTATCAATGCAGGAAACCCAAGGCTTATGTCCTGAACCCTTAAACCTGGTATAAGAATTAAATATTTGGTGGCTTGCATCAAGATAATTTGAATCGCCGGTAATCTCGTACAGCCTTGTAAACACCGATAATATTTGGCCCTGTGCCATCCCTGAATACCATGGTGGCATCATGGTTTCTTCAATACAAGTATGCAATGAATATTGAAAAGTATAGGGGAAAAACATTGCGGAATCCTGTTTAAGGGATAAGCTGATAAGTTTATCAGCAATCTTTTTTAAATGGTTCAAGGTTTTTGTTGAACCGCTGCTATCATATTCATTAAGTGTATAAAGGGCATGTTGGGCAATGAATACCGGGTGATAACTTGTGTTTTGGAGCGTGTTTTTTTTGGGGGGCTTATTGTCTCCTTTCCAGACATCCTCTGCAACGCTGTCTAAACGTTTTATGGTTTTATTGTCTTTAGTGATTTCATTAACCCTAAGAATATAATATGCATATTGTGCAAATTTGGTTATTTTCTTAGGGTTCTTTTTCAATGGAACAGAATCCTTATCCCATAATTTCACCGCTGATTTAGTTACGCGGTATAGTGTATCTACATAAGGCAATTGATTGTAATTTAAAATATGAATATTAAAAACAGTATCATTAAAAGCAGTATAGTTGCAAGAGTCCCATGTCTCTGGGTCAAAACTATTATTGCAGTGTTTTTTAATACAAGAGCTAAAACTGCTAATTATGAAAACATTGAGAAAAATGAACCCAATAAAGGTATTTTTATTTTTTAGCTTCTTCATTTTTTATGGTTTATATTGTTTTCAAAAAAACCTATTATCCATTGGTTAAGATCAATTTTATCTTTTAGCAGCTTTTCTTTTTTGTTATTCCATTTTTCTTCGAGTTGGTCATCACAGAGTAGGTCCTGGATTGTGCTGAGGATGTTTTTTTCTTTACCTGGCAAAAAGCCATAGGCTAACCCGTATTTTTTTTCGAGTTCACCGATAACAGTGGATTTATCAATAAATGTATTAATTCTTATAGAAGGAATACCCAGTACTGAGCCTTCAATAGTCATGGTTTGTGAATCTGATATAATCATTTTTGAAAAGGCCAGAACGTGATGCATTTCCCATGGCTCAATGAAATGGCTTTTTTCGTTTTCAATTGTTTTTATAACTTGGTAATTGGTGGTTAAATTTTCTATTTTTTTCCATAATTTCCTGGAAACGCCTTTTGCCTTGGTGTCATGATGGGCCTTTAATGCTGAGAGCCTAAGGATAATATATTTTTTCTCTTTTAAGTTATATTTTCTAAGTATGTTTTTATCCGGGGTAAAATTACCTGGGTGCAAGTATGCCAGCTCATGGTAGGAGGGAACTAGTATCCTTTTCTTGCTCCATTTTTTATATTCAATACAAGTTGGGTTAACGATTTTTGTTGAAAAGGGATAAGCTAAATTCGTATAAAAAGGGACTACAGCATCATCATCTTCATTAAAATTGTACGTGT
>CAZJDA010000085.1:13723-14980 GCA_964544705.1 uncultured Bacteroidales bacterium | reverse complement strand
TTATATAACCTTTCATTATCCTGGATATCCATCCACATAGCAAAAAGCAATGATTGAAACCCGCTAATAAATAAGAAGATAAAAGCTAAAATTGTTAATGGGTTGGCGGAATTGCCACTAATCCATATTTTAACAATTTTAATGGCAAAAGGTATTGAAAGAAAGATTAATACAAAAGCCGCATTGTATAATAAAAAAAGAGGGTGAAAGTCTCTGAATAAGTATTTTACCCATAGACGTTTAAAAAATGAATTGAATAGTAGCCAAGAAATCCTGGGAATAACTTTCCATATTTTCATTTTGGATTTTTCACCGATGTCGTAAACAGGTTTTATTTCAACCTCCTTTAAAGTACAAAATGCAATGTTAAGTTTCACCAGCATGTCATTAGGCATGCCGTAGGTTTTGTATATTTTGTGTAAGCGTATGGAATTTAGCGCACTATTGGAAATAGCAGTATACCCTGTCTGGGTGTCAGAAACATGCCAATATCCTGAGGCAATTTTTGTAAGGATAGATAGTATTGAATTACCAAAAAATCTAGGTCTTGGTATAACAAGCAAGGCGCTCCTATGTATCAGGCGATTTCCTTTCACATAATCAATGCCATCTTCAATAACGGGTTTACAAATTGAATGTAGCTCTTCCGGGTCCATTTGGCCATCACCTGCCATGACGGCTGTGCAGTCAATAGCGTGGTCTTTGCACCATTTATATCCCCGGGCAATAGCAGCACCAACACCGTGGTTACTTTTCTGGTTGATCAGGATAATTCGGTTATGGTCGGAATCGTCTTCGTTAACAATTTCTGACCCAGGGAAAAGTTCCAGTTCCTTTTGCATCTGTTCCTGAACCAGCCAATCTGCCCGGTTGTATTTGGTTTTTTTCTTGATGTTGTTCAATACAGAAGGTAAAGCCACGGTTTCCTGATCGTCCTTTTCCATATATTGTTTTACAATGCCAGCTGTATTGTCCGGTGAATTATCGTTAACTATAATAATACGATCCACAAACTCCGGCATGGTTTCAATGACCTGCCCAATTTGCTTTTCTTCGTTGTAAGCTGGCACGACGACTGCTATGGTTTGGTTGTTTAACATGGGATTATATGTATAAAATAATTTTATATTTTGGAACGCGGGTTATTGGAACGCGGATAACGCTGATTGGGCAGATGACCGCGGATCTGTTTTTCTTATTGTCTTATTGTTAATTGTGCAAAGTTTAATTATAGTTTTAATCCGTGTTTATCCGTAT
>CAZJDA010000085.1:0-13623 GCA_964544705.1 uncultured Bacteroidales bacterium | reverse complement strand
TGTAAATTTTTCGTTTCAATCCTGGTTTTATTTCAAAAGCTTATAGTACAGAATATATCAAGCGTTTTATCCGGTTCTTTTCTAAATCCAATTCCGTTGGCTCATAAACCGTTTACTTTGTTGTATGTTAGTTTCTAGCTGTTTGGATAAATTAATTACATCAGGTACTAATTCTTGGATGGCTTCGGGTAAATATTCATGTGCTATTTGATTTCGTATATCACGTATCTCTATTAATTGATCGGAGGAAAGTATTATTCCAAGTTTTTCAGCCTTATTTAGCACATCGATCAATGGCATTGTGGGTTCATGTAATAATGCCCAAATTGTGCGCATAATTTTTTGGAGAAGTATATCAGATGTACGAGCGAATTTTGAAGTTAACGAATCAAAACTCTCCATATCCTCGAATGTAAATTCATCTTTCCACCCAATATTAGATACTTTTTCTACCGATAATTTCAGGGAATTCAAGCTTCTCATTAAAAGTTCCCAATTTTGCTTCAATAACTCCTGGTTGTTCTTATCTTTTTCTATCATAGTTCAATAGCATTTTGCATGGCAACCTTTTTAAAAACGTCATTTTCCCCAAAAGCAAAATTTACAATATCAATTTTTTGCCACCCAAAAATCTTATAAAAGCCTATTTTAAATTTCCGAATTTTATAATTGGGGATTTTTTTATGAGTTAACCATAGGATATCTATATCTCCGCCCTTTGCCTTATCATCGGCCCGGGAGCCGAACAAATATACCTCAGAGTGAGGTTCGATCTTTTTAAATTCAGATTTAATAAAAGCAGCTATATCTTTCCTGAGACGCATGATATACTTTGGATTTTTCAGGCCGCTACCAGACCGCTTTCTATAAATTTGCCTGGATAAAATTCCTCTTCCATACTTCCATTAGTTTTTTGGTTGGAGGTGTAAAATGAATAGAAATTTATAACTTCATTTAATCTCTTTCGTACGATTAATGAAACGTATTAGAACGCTGGTTTAATCGTATGCGGATCCTTCAAAAGCCGGACACGGTGACGCGGATTGGGTGGATTGTCGCGGATTTTTTTATTCTTTATTAAGCAGTTTTTCTTCTATATATTGAATTACTTCTTTAAGCGTTATTTCTTGACTTTCACTTATAGTTTTTTTTTCATGTTTGTGGTGTGGGAAAGTTTTAACTTGCGTGTGATAGGGAGCGTTATCCCATCTTGTAATAAGTTCTTTATTCTTGTTCATCCAGTGAAAGGAATAATTTCGTTCTTTTGGACTTGAAAATTCTCTTGCAATCAGTGTAGAATTATCAACCAAGCTTATTTTTATTTTGAAGTATCTTCCCGATTGAGAACTATTAAAGTCCAATACCTGGAATTCCTGGATTGCTTTGGAGTCCTTAAGAAATTTGAAGCTTTCCATGCTTTATATCCTTAATTTTTTGTTGAAGATCTTTTAATTGTGCTATATATGCTTTCCATTCAATATAATCATCGTATTTTTCAAAATTCTCTTTTTCTGAGTGGATTAGCTTTTCAAAATTTTCAAAATTAAGGCTATATTTTTTTTCAAAAAGACTGATTTTATCTTTTACTTTATGAAGGTCAGCATAGGCTTCCATTAGTATAAGATCTGTGATGTGTTTTTTGTTTATGATTGTCATAAGCTATTGATCTTTCTTTATAAACTTGTAAAGATGTTATTTTATTGTTTGGAACGCGGGTTTAATGGAACGCTGATGACACGGATTGGGCGGATGACCGCTGATTTTTTTATTGCTGGCTTTTAGCTTTTGGCTGTTGGCTGTGATACTTGCTTTTCCTTGCCTTAATCTCTTCATTCATTGATGTATTTCAATGGCAATAATATCTGTATAATGATCCTCCCGAAAAAGCAATTTTGCAGTTTCCAGGTTTTTCTTTGCAAGGTCAAGCCATTTTAACCCCGACTTAGATGAACTTAAATTTTTGAAAAAAATTTTAGTAAATCTTAGTCGCTGTTGGAGACAGGAATTATTCTTGAATAATTCGGGCTAATGCATAAGTTTTATTAGGCATATATTACTTGTCCTTTATTGTAAATTTCTTCATAAAAACGATCCCCTATTTGAATTCGATGAGATATTCGTTCCTCACTATCAGCTAATACATCAAAATGGATGTTTATATGCATTTAATTACTTTGTCAAATCTTCCTTATACGCTCTTTCTCTCTACTTCATATCAACCAATCAACCAATCAACCAATCAACTTATCAACCAATCAACTTATCAACCATTCAACCAATTAACCAATCAACTTCCAATCTCTCACTGCTGACTGCTGGCGCCTGGATATTCACTCACTCAACCACTCCCTCCCTCCAACACACAGCTCCGCTTCCTCAGTCCCATTAGGCTTTTGAGTAATTTAAAAAAAATAATTAATAAATATTGCCTACTTGCTTGTTTTCCAAAGCAACAGGCAATAATCTTCGCCAATCTCATGACGTATATATTTTTCCGCTTCTTGGCTTCCTAACACCAAGTAGCGAATTTTCCTGTTGATTATATTTTCAGCTTTTTCTATTAACCTAACCAGGTAATGCTTATCTATGTTTTCTGCAATAAATAACAGGTCAATAATCTTGCTATCAACACCTTTCGCGAATTTTCCTATAACAAAAACTTTTTCTAACTTGCCCAATTTATTAATGACTTTTTCAATGATCTGGTCAAAGCCAATATATTTTAAAATAATATTATGAATATCAGAAAATAGTGGGTGGTTTATGTTGGCTTTATAAATTTTTTTATTGGAATTGAAATTACTTGTTAGCAGGTTGGCTTCTTCAAAGCGGTTGAGCTCTATCCTAATGCTATTGGTAGATTCATTGAAATCATCTGCCAATTCCCTGAGGTAAGCATTGGTGTTGCTATTCAGGAAAAAGCGCAATAGCAACTTAACCCTGGTTTTGGAAGTAATTAATGCATCAATCATTGTGTTAATATTGAGTAACAAATTTACTCATTATTTCATCATAACAAAATTATATATTCATTTTTTTTTCTTGTTTTTTGATATACCCAGCCGGGATATCTATCATAATGTTTTTTTCTATTAGGTCGAGGTTCACAAGCACTTTTTGTTTTCCTTTAAAGTTGATAAGTTCTCCTTCCAGGCCTTTAAGCGGGCCATGAGCAACAATGATGGCATCGCCTTTTGAAAAATCTTTAACATCTGCTTTAACAGGGTAACCTGAGCCTATGATAGACTTTACTTGTTCTATTTCTTCGCCTGGTATGGGGACTGCCTGTCCTGAAAATTTGATAAAACAAACAACATGGTCTTTTTGTAAAACATTTAAATAATCTTTTGCTAAATCAATATGAACAAAAATATAAGATTTAAAAAGTGGTTCTTCAATCCATTTTCTCCTGTCGCTCCATTGTTTTAGTGTTTTATGCAAGGGCAAATAATACTCAATGTTGCTCTTGCTTAATTCTTTGGCAACCAGTTTTTCTGTCCTTGATTTCGTATAAATCGCATACCATTTTTTAACCATACGGTTCATACTTTTCTTTTCCTGTTGTTAAAGATACTAGATTTTTTCTTTTTCTTCATTGTTTCTTCTTCCTGCCCATAATAACCATAATAGCCGTATCCATAGCCGTATCCGTAACCATAGCCGTATCCAAAGCCATAACTATACCCATACCCATAGCCGTATCCATATCCGAGGCTCTTTTTGATCCTGAAATCATTCACAAGAATAAAGATATTGGGGATATTTACTTTTTCTTTTATTTCATTAAGGGTTTCCAAGGCTTTTTTAGGTGTAAGTTTTTGCCTTACAATAAATAAGCTGGCATCGGCATTTTTCATAATAAATACCGGGTCGGCTACAAATGCCACAGGAGGAGTATCAATAATTATATAATCAAAATCTTTTTTAAGTTCGGATATCAAATTGCTCATTCTTTCTGTTTCAAGCAATTCCATGGGGTTTGGAGGTACAGGGCCGCCCGGGATAACAAACAAATTTTCTTGGCCGCTGGGGATAATAATATCTTGCTTACTTGCTTTTTCAATCAGGTAACTCGTTAGCCCAATATCATTAGAAATGTTAATATTAACGTGCAATCTTGGGTTTCTTAAATCGCCGCCTATTAGCAAGGTTTTTTTTGACGCAAGCGCTAAGGAAGAAGCAAGGTTCAGTGAAACAAACGTTTTTCCTTCATTTTTTATGGATGAAGTAACAGCGATTGTTCCAGCCTTTACTTCAGGAATGAGAAACTTCAAGTTGGTCCTGATAGCCCTGAAATTTTCCGCGATGAGTGATTTGGGTTCATTAGGGATGATGAAATTTTCTTTGGAGGTGTTGTGGCCAATTACACCGAGAATAGGAATTTGGGTCTTTTTTTCTATATCGCCTTTTTCTTCAATTTTATTATTGAGAAATTCCAAAAGAAAAATGAATCCTAAAGGGATTAATAATCCAACAATTAAAGCAAAAGAGTATGTCTGTGAAGTTTGGGGCGCAATCATATTCGCTCCTCTTGCTTTATCCACGATTTTGTGGTCAGATACATTAGCCGCTTTTGTAATAGCAGCTTCTGCACGCTTTTGTAATAAGTAATTGTAGACTTCCTGGTTAAAGCTGAATTCACGCTCAATATTGATGAGTTTGCGTTCTTTAACAGGAAGTTTGTTGATCTCTTTTTCAGTTTCATTGATCCTCTTTTCAAGCGATTGCAATTTAATATTGGATACCTCTATGCTGCTCCTGAGGTTCTCAAGCAGCGCATCGCGGGTGTTTTTGATCTCGCTTTTCAGTGAAATAATATAAGGGTTTTCTGCCGTGGTATTTTCTTCCAATTGGCTTAGTTCAAAATGAAGCTCTGTAAAGCTGGTAACCAATTTGTTTAACATAGGCTCGGATATCCCAAATGTTGAGGGCACAACCAGTTTGGTCGGTTCTTTTTTGTTTTGAATATAATTTAGTGTATAATTATAATATTCTAATTTTAAATTTTCTGTGGCTCTTTCACTCTCCAGTGCTCTTATTTTATCTAATATGTATGTAGATTGTTGTCCCATGTCCATCACTTGGTTGCGCAACCTGAAGTTTTCAAGTTTTAATTCAGTAAGGAATAAAGAATCAGAAATAATAGCCAATTGTCCATTAATAAATTCTACTGTATTGGTGGCTTGTTGGTTCTTTTCATTGAGGCTGTGTTCTAAATAGGTAAGGCATAATTGATTAAGAAACTCTAAAGCCCTTTGTGGGTTATTGGCTTTTACACTGATATTCAATATGGCTGATTCTTTTTCTAACCTGGAAATTTGCAGCCTGCCTTTAAAAAAGCTTGTTAATTGTTCGTTGCTTTTTATTACAAAATAGTGGTTGAGCTCATTTTCTTTTGCAATGTTAATTCTTTCTATATTTTTTCTTTTTACGATATGAAATTTTGAGTTTTCATTTTCATAAACCTCGCCAAATTGTAATTCAATTTCTTTCTCAGAGTCAGTATCCTTGTTAAAAATGAGTTTGAGTTTTTGTTGCGTAATAAAATGAATATGAATTGCTGTATTGTAACGTTGAATGTGACTGGTGTCAAATACAACTTTATAAGGGCTTTCTTTATAGATTTCTATTTCTTTCCTAGCCCTGCTGGTTTCGCGGAAATAATAAACATTAAATTGAAGTTTTTCAATCGTTTTTTGCACCAAGTTATAGGATTTTAAAACCAGGATTTCGTTTTCTATTGACGTGGTAGGCTTTCTTAACAGATTCTCTAAAGGGTCGCCACTGGAAATGGAATACCTGGAGTCAGAAAGTTTTATCATCAATGATGCATTTGCCTGGTAAACCTCGTCAGAATATTTGTTTATTAAAAAAGCTACACTAATAGCAATAACGATACTTATAATAAACAAATACCAATATCTTAATACTTTAAAAAGTATCCTGTTAAGATTGATGGATTGTTCTTCCTTTATGGGTGGATAATAATTTTCTTGTTCCACTATAAATTATTTACTTAAATTAGAAACATAATTAATTAATAAAATACCTGTTGTTAGCAATGATAACATTGTTGTAATAGGCATGGGATTGGTGCTATATTGCTTGGCTCTTAATGGCTCTATGTATATAATATCATTGGGTTTTAGGAAAAAGTATTCTGATTCTGTAAAGCCCCTGTTTGTAAGATCTATTTTTTTTGTACATGTTTTATCGCCAGCAGCATTACGGCGAAAAACAGTCAGTTCTGTTTTTTTTCCATCCATGGTTATATCTCCTGCCATAGCAATGGCTTCCACCAAATTTACTTCATCATTATAAATAGGGTAAATACCCGGTTTATTTACTTCGCCTAATAATGTAATCGAAAAATTTGAAAGCTTCACGATTACCGTAGCGTTTTTTATATATTTTCCAATTTCTTCTTGGATTTTATTCCTCGCTTGTTTTAATGTTAAACCTTTTAGTTTTAATTCCCCAATAAATGGAAAGATGATAGAACCGGAATCTGAAACGGAGTAACTTTGAAAATACATGCTGTTGCCTTTACCACTGGCCCCACCACCAGAATTTGCCCTTGTTGATTGCCCTTGGTCCGGGTTAAAAAAACTATAAGTCTTTTCATCCAAGCCCAATATTCTTATATACAACTGGTCGCCGGGCTGTATTTTATGCTTGTGCCTTACATGATCCATCGTATCAAACTCTGCAATGGATTCTTGCAAGTAGATTTGTTTTTTTAATGGGGTACAGGCGCCTATAATTCCTATAATGAGTATAATAAACGAATAATATATATTTTTGTTCACTAAAGCCAAATTTTTAATTTTTTATTAGGATGGCAAAATAAATAAAAATTATTTACATTTAAAACATTGTTGGGTAAAAATATAATTTTCTTCAAATTTATTGAATTTTTAGATTATGGGGCTTAAAAAAAGTATAAATAGAAAAAGAAATTTTACCGAAAGAGTTTTTGCCTTCAATTTTTAAAGATTCCTAATTTTGTAGTTTATTGAAAAAATATAATTGTAATGAATTTTAAAACAAAATACTTCCTGGGAATCGCAATTGCTGCGATCATTACCTTAATCACATTAAAGATCTGTGCTCAAAAGGAATACAAAATTCAATGTACAGTTGATAATAATCTCTATGAAAAGGTTTTCTTGGTATCTGTTTATGGAAATGTGAATAAACCCATTGATTCTCTTAACATCACAGGCAATACATTTGAATTTACAATGAATGATTCACTCCATAAAGGAATGTATAGATTGCTTTTTAATAAGAATCAATATCTCAATTTTATTTTTAATGATGAAGATGTTGAAATAAAAACCAACCAAGAGTTAGCTTTGAAACAAACAGAAGTTTTACAATCTAAGGAAAACAAAGTGTTTTATGAATACCTTAGAAATGATTTTAAGCTTACAAATTCATTGAACGAGGTTATTGCGCATGGAAGAAAATTGTATAACCAAGACCCTGTAAAAAACAAGGTTGACCTTGATAGTCTTGGTAATGAGGCTGCAAGAATAGAACATATTAAAAGGGAATTTGCCCTCGAAATGGCCAAGCATTATGATAATCTTTTCATTAGTAAGATCATTAAAGGGATGCAGGTTCCAAGCTATGAAAAGTACATACAAGAGCATAAAGGCCATAAATACAGCAATAGGTTGGATTTTTTGAGAGTGCATTATTTCGACTATATTGATTTTTCTGATACCAGCCTCCTCAACACAGAAGTGATTTATTTATCGTTTAGTACTTATTTGAAAAAAATTGCACGTCCGGCCACTACAGAAGGATACATTAGGGCTGTTGATATGATGCTGGCCAAAGCATCAGCAAATAAAGAGGTTTATCGATATGTTCTTGACTTATTGCTCAACACCTTTGAAAATACACGCTGGAAGAACGTCTATCACTATATTTCCGAAAATTACAAGGAGAGGAAGACAGACCCCGGTGATTTTGATAAAAGAATAAAAGACAAGGCCGAGGTAATACAAAAACTAACTCCCGGCAATAAAGCACCACAGATTACGGGTACTGACATAAAAGGACGCTCAATAAACCTGCATGAGATGAAAGCCGATGCTTTTCTTGTGATATTCTGGTCTGCCGACTGCGACCATTGCTTAGAATCTATGCCCGAGATAAAAGAAATGGTTCAAGGCATCAAAGATTCTGCACTAAAAGTAATTGCTTTATCAATAGATGCTGACCAAATGTATTGGCGCAAAAAACTAAAGGAACTGGAATTGCTGGAGTGGTACAATATGATTGACTCAAAAGGGCTTGAAAGCAGGATATTGCAATCTTATAACATCAGTGTTACCCCTACTTTTTTTCTAATGGATAACTCAAAAACGATCTTGATGAGAACTTCCAATCCAAAAGAACTGAAAAAGAGGATCAAAAAACTTTACATGAAATAACAGGCAATACCTGGGATAACTATTGAGAAACATTTAAACCATGATTATAAGAAATACCAAATATAAGCATTATCGAAGTTATTAAACATATTAAAGAGGCTATGCCTGGAATAAATATTGAAAATCATAAAAAGCAAGGTTTTAGAAAATACCAAATCGTAGAATTATCAATATAATTTTAAATATTTACAAAATATGGAATTAGTTTTTGCCACCAATAATAGGCATAAGTTAGAAGAAGTAAACAAACTGTTGAACAATAAAATGAGTATTCTTAGTTTGCAAGATATTCAATGCCACGAAGATATTCCCGAGGAGCAACTTACCTTGGAAGGCAATGCTTTGCAAAAAGCAAGGTATGTTTATAACAAATACGGGAAGAATGTTTTCGCGGATGATACAGGTTTAGAAGTTGAAGCTATAGAATGGATGCCCGGTGTTATGTCTGCCAGGTATGCAGGAGTAGAAAAGGATAGCATGAAAAACATGAACAAGCTCTTGGAACAGATGAAAGGCGTTAAAAACAGGTTTGCGCAATTTAGAACGGTTATTGCGCTTATCATAGATGGAAAAGAGTTTACATTTGAAGGAAAAGTCATTGGAAAGATCATTGATGAAAAAAGAGGAGAACAAGGATTTGGCTATGACCCCATTTTTCTGCCAGAAGGGTATAACAAAACCTTTGCAGAACTACCTTTATCCGAAAAAAATAAAATCAGCCATAGAGCTAGGGCTGTAAACAATTTAGTAAGCTTTATAAAAAGCAATTTTTGATAAAAGTTTTTTTAATATAAATTCTCTCACTTTCAAATTATTAGTTAATACCCTGTAAATATTATTTTCCAAAACCCTTGAAGTTTATTATTTTTGATACAATTAGTGACGCGTCACATTTATTATTGAGAATCTATATTGTTGTAATTGAGTAAATTGCCAAACAGTTGATGCGTCATTTCTTTGTTGACTTAACATTAGAATGTTTAACCCTTAAATCAATTATTATGATGAAGAAGATTTACATAATTATCATTGCAATTCTTGCACTTCAATTTACACAGGCACAGCAGGTCAAGACCATTGATAACACCGGAGCTGGCGATTATACAAGTTTTACAGATGCCATTAACTATCTTAATGGCCTTTCATCGCTGCCTACAGGAGGAATAATCATGAACGTGGTTGCCGGGCAGGAGTTTAACGAAAATCCACCTGCAATAACCGTTACTGCGAATGATGCTAAACCGGTTGTTTTTCAAAAAAATGGATCGGGTAGCAATCCTATAATAGAGTTTGAAGGAACGAATTATATTATTGAAATTAATGGCAGCTCTTACATTACTTTTGACGCTATAGACGTAACCGACCCTGACCCTAGCAATGCATTGGAGTTTGAAGATGCCTATTACATCTATGCATCAGATTATATTACCATTAAAAATTGTACCATCACAAATTTCAATAAGCATGGTGTGTATGTTAGGGATGCTTCTGCTTATGCCCGTATACATCATAACACCATTTTTCATGCAAGTGATTATACTACCTCAAACACATCTGCTTATGGGGTATATGTAAACTATAATTCAGTGGCTGATAGCGCTAGGATTTATAATAATATGGTGTATAACTTGTATGCTACGAGTACTGTGTATGGTATCTATGTGAATATGGTTTCATGTAAGATATACAATAATTTTGTTTCACTTACCAGGAATGCAGATAAAGTTTACGGTATAAGAGTCACAAATAGAATTGACAGGACTACTGAAACCTATTTCAATAGTGTTTTGATTGATGGTGTTGCTACCGACGATGGGTATGCCATGACAGTAATGGGAGCTGACGGCGAATGTTTTGTAAAAGACAACATTTTTATCAACCTTAGGGATACCACCGATGCCTCTAATAACGAGCAACTGGCTTTTTATTTGCCATTTGCAGGTTCTATTTACCATATTGATTACAATACATACTATTCCAATACACGCCTGGCCGAGTGGGATGGAATTATTTATGATACTTTTGATAGCTTCCAAGCTGCCTCAGGCCACGATGCCAATTCAGTAGCAGCTAACATTAGCTTTGTTGACCCTGCTACCGGTGACTTGCATATTGATCCTTCGGATTATGGAAACTATTTCTTGGCAGGTACTCCCTTAGCTTCCTATGATCTTGATATTGATGGTGAAGACAGGGCTGATGATATGCCCTATAAAGGAGCCGACGAAAATGTGAGTAACCCGTTAAACCTTAATCTCTCGGTAGATGCCGATACCATTGATTTTAACGATGTTTATGTTGGTGCTGTTTCAGATTCCCTTGGATTTACATTTTATAATGATGGTTCGCAAGATGTAACCATTGATTCTATTGTAGTTGATAATAATGTTTTTGAAATTAAAAACAGCGCTTCTACCTGGACCAATATGATTTCTTCTTTTACCGTTACAGCAGGAACAAACGAAGATATTGGAACCCGCTTTACTCCTCCAAATATCGATTTTTACGTAGGTACCATTACGATTTATGTTTCTAATAATCAAACTTTTCAAGTTGATTTAAAGGGTAACGGCATTGCCTCCAGCATTACCATAGATAATGACCCGGTAAATTTTGACGACCAGTTGGTTTATACCATGTCTGACATCCACCAAAAAACAATCACCAATAACGATGTACAAGATGTTACCATTAACTTCATAAGTGCACCTCGTGGTTTTAAAGTAAGAATGGCAGGTACTAACGATTGGCTTGATCAAATCAGTACTTTTGATATTCCTTCGGGGCAAACCGATACTTTTGAAGTGGTTTTCTACCCCGATACCATCATGCAATTTCAAAATAACATCCTTGTTAGCACCATCTATGAAGTAGATATACAAGTTACAGGTGGCGCTTATGGTGTGAATTACCAAGACCAGAATTTGGGGCTTAACACTGTTTGGAATGGGAATTCAACACTTGGTGACTATGATGCAGATGGTGACCTGGACTTGTTTGTTACAGGTTATGGCATGGAACCTTTCCAAGGATATGCATATCTCTACAAAAATAACGGGGATATGAGTTTTGAGGAAGTGCCAACAAATATTGACGGCGTGGGGTCTGGTATGACAAATTTTGTTGATATTGATAACGATGGCGACCTGGATATATTCCTTTCTGGTAAGCATTATCAACACCAATATATTTCTAAAATTTATATTAACGAAGACGGTAATTTTACCGAGCATAATACAGGTTTTAAAACCATGTATTCAGGTTCTTCTGACTGGGGTGATTATGACGGTGACGGTGATTACGACCTCTTGATCACTGGAAAAGAAGGGATCAATGATACTACATCTGAAGGGCCTTTTACCATTATTTATGAGAATTTGGGAGGCCTCGAATTTGAAGAACATATCCTGGACTTTGGTGTATACATTTCGGATGCAAAATTTGGTGATTATGATAACGACGGCGATCTTGATATAGCCCTCACTGGCTCTCACTTGAGTGGTGTTTATATTTCAATGGTATTAAATAACGAAGATGGTGAATTTACCCAGGTTAAGGAGCTATATGGACTTAGATACAGCAACATTGAATGGGGCGATTATGACCAAGATGGCGATTTGGATATCCTTTTATCCGGGTCTTATCAAAATGAAGAACCAAGCGTTGGTAAAGTATACAGGAATGACGGAAACGATATTTTTACTGACATAAATGCAGGAATACTAGGCGCTAAACAAGGTGATATAACTTGGGGTGATTTGGATCAAGATGGTGATCTTGATGTTATTGTCAATGGCATTTACTTTGCACAAGTCGGTAATCCATACATATATATTGGCAATATATACTTATATGATGGCAACGATGAATTCATGCTGGCAGACACTACGATAGAAAGCCTTAAATATGCTAATATACAGCTTGGCGACCTTGATAACGATGGTGACCTCGATTTTCTTCTTACAGGAAGGTATGATTACCAAGATTACAGGTGTGCTGTTTATGAAAACCTGCTCGACGAAAGAACCAATACCGCGCCTGCACCTCCAACAACACTTGATGCCAATGTTGATGAAAACCAAGTGCAGTTTTCTTGGAATATGGGTTCAGATAATGAAACTGCAAGCGAGGGTTTAACATATAACATCAAAGTGGGTACTACCCAAGGTGGCGACGAAGCCTTTACTGCAATGGCCAATTTTAGCGATGGCTACAGGCTAATTCCTGCCAAAGGAAACATGGGGCAAAAACTGTCTTTTACAACCGCCAATATGCCGGGAGGAACCTATTATGCTTATATACAGTCTGTTGACAATTCTTTATTAGGTTCCGGGTTTTCTGATGAAGTAACTTTTGAAATTGCAGGTAGTACGGAAACGGATTTTCTTAGCTATTCTCTAGAAGATGAAACCCAGCCTGCTGATATTGACAATGTGAACCATGAGATCACGGCTTATGTAAATACTACCGATTCATCGGGATTGGTAGCTACATTTACTTTATCAAACGGGGCTACTGCATATATTGACGGAATAGAGCAGGTAAGTGGAGAAACACCGGTAGACTTCTCTAATGAAGGCCAGGCCGTTTATACCGTGATTGCCGAAGATGGCGTTTCAACACAAGATTGGCTTGTTTCCATCCAGAATTCAATTGGAATCTCACAAAGGCAGCATGAAGATGTGAAAGTATTCCCAAATCCTGCCCGGGATAAATTTGTAGTGAAGGCTGACAAGCAAATACTGCAAATAGAAATAATTTCTCTTACGGGTGAAGTGATTCAACAAATCTCTTGTAATAGCAAAAAAGTTTTGGTTGAAACAAGCAATATCCAACCCGGTATGTATTTTGCCAGGATAAAGCTTGATAACCAAAAAGTAATCAAGCAAAAGCTTTTGATTGAATAATTTAACCATAAAAGACAATGAAAATGAAGCAACCGCTAAAATGTTATGGTGGTTGCTTTTTTTAGTTGATCCCTTAAGGGGTTTGCTTTCACTTTCAATTTTAAGAATTATTCGAATAGAAATTGTTAATGAGCTTCAATATACCAGTATAGCCGAACTATGAGTAAGTAAAATTATTGCTGGGCATTCAACATTTTCCTCAAAGTTAGTAAGTAAAGACGTAGTAAGGATTACGTGGGACAAAAGAAACTACAATCCTATAAAATTCC
>CAZJDA010000084.1:0-17777 GCA_964544705.1 uncultured Bacteroidales bacterium | reverse complement strand
TTATCAACAGAAATTTTTATTTTTTGAGGTCTTTATACGCAATGTGGGTTAAAATCAAAAAATAAGCAAATCCGACAAATGTGGGGAATATGTGGGGAATAAAAAAACCCTTTGATTTGATTTTCAAAGGGTTAAGGTGTAAATTTGCGGTCTGGACGGGACTCGAACCCGCGACCTCCTGCGTGACAGGCAGGCATTCTAACCAAACTGAACTACCAGACCAAAATGTTTCTTAGAACGTTTTCCCGTAATGGGAATGCAAAAGTAATCGTTTTATTTTTATCACCAAAAAAATTGTGAGCATTTTTCAAAAAAAATTCACCCATCCTTTTACTCCTGCTTTTTTGTTGCATGTTATGACTCCTTAAGTGGTTCAATAATAGCCTTATAGCATAGAGATGGATGGCTGCCGGTATTCACTACATTTTTTTTCTTAATTTTACACCCTGCAAAAACCAATATGCTGAAAAATAAATTCTCTGAAGAAAACATCGAAGTTGGCTGTGATGAAGCAGGCAGAGGTTGCCTTGCCGGGCCGGTATATGCTGCTGCTGTTATTCTTCCTGTAGATTTTTACCATCCATTGCTCAATGATTCTAAGAAACTATCTCCCAAAAACAGGGAAGAGTTGAGAAAAGTTATTGAAAAGGAAGCAGTGGAATTTGCAGTTGGTTCTTCTACGAATCATGAAATCGACAAACTCAATATCCTCAATGCCTCCATTGCCACCATGCATAAAGCGCTCGATCAAATAAAAGCGTTTTTTGACCTGGTCTTGGTAGATGGAAACCGTTTTCATCCTTACAAGAATATCAAACACCAATGTATTATAGAAGGCGACGGGCAATACATGTCTATTGCCGCAGCCTCAATACTTGCCAAGACTTACCGCGATGAATACATGCGGTCTCTTGATGCAGAATACCCGCAATATGATTGGTACAACAATAAAGGATACGCTACACCCCGTCATCGTAATGCCATTTTAAAAAATGGATTGTCAACTTATCACCGCAGGTCATTTCATTTGAATTTCCAAACCAAGATGGATTTTTGATCCTTTGCAAAAAATGTCCTTTCAATTCATGAATTCATGAAAATAAATTCTAATTTTGGATGAAATATTCATACCAAGTAAACATTCAAATTCTACTTTGTATCTTTGAACGCAACTTGGTATAATTAGGATAGATATGGCCAGCTTACGAACCGCCTTATGAAAAAAAAACAGATTCAACCTTTTAGGGTCATTTCTTTACTACTGCTTGTTGCAAGCTTATTAGCAGCCGGTTATTTTGGATACAATTATTACAAACGTGTTTCTTTACCCATTAAGCCGGCAATAAAAGCTATTCATCCCAGCACATACTTATTGCTTGAGGTTAAAAACCAAGAAAAATTCTTTCAAAAAATAAAAGAGAGTGAACTTTGGGGCAACTTTCTTGGCTTTCGATGCATTTACAAGTTACAAGAACAAGTCTATTTTTTAGATTCGGTATTTTATGCCATAAAGAAAGAAAAACAGTTTGACTTTCCCAATAATTTCTATATTGCTGCCATTCAAAACGATTCAATACCCGGCGAATGGGTTTTTTATTTCAATTTGAAAAACATCACCGATGAAAAATATGTATTCAACACCTTTGAAAAACAACTTCGAGGTGAATGTTCAAAACAAACCTATAACGTTGGGGAAGATAATGTTGTTGTTTACAAAACAAACAAAGAAACAAAAATAGCTATAGCAGCAAAACATGGAGTTTTTTTGATATCCATGAGCAAGGAATTACTTACAGATGCCTTATCAAACGTATCCCAAGAAAACGTATTGTATAACAAAAACGTTTTTAAGCGTGTGTACCAAACTTCGGGCAAAAATGCCGATGCCACGGTATTTATTAACTACCCGGTTTTGCAAGAAAAAGCAAGCAAGTATATTGTAGATATAGAAAAGTTTATACCGGGTTTGCCTGTAGCTTTTTCTGAATGGTCGGCTTTTGATATAGATTTGCGAAACAATAACTTGCTCATGAATGGATTTACTTCTTGCAAAGATGAATATGGCCAATACCTTTCATGCTTTTATAAACAAACTCCTAAAGAAAACAAGGCCGTTAAAATTTTACCGTCCAATGCAATTAGCTTTATCAATTATGCTTTTTCTGATTTTGAAACCTATCATACACGTTTTAAAAAGTTTTTAGAACAAAGAGATCAGTTCGGTTCATATCAAAAAGAAATTGAGATCATTAATAAAACTCATAATATAGATATTGAAAAAGAAGCTATAAGTTGGATAGGCTATGAATTATGCCATATAGAGCTTCCTGGTATAGGCGCACAAAAAGACAATAAATTGGCTATCATTCATGCAATAGATACAACAAAAGCAAGAAAAACCTTCCAAAAGCTGCAATACAAAAGCAATAAAAAGAACACTACTTATAAAGGATTTAAAATTGGACAACTAAGAGAGAACAGGTTGCTTTCGGTTTTCTTTCCTGTAGTTTTCTATAAACACAACAACAGGTATTATACACGATATAAGGACTTTTTTGTTTTTAGCGAAGATCTATCTACCATGAAAAATTTTATCAATCATATTACGGCAAAAAGATTTTTGGTTGATAATTCATACTATAAAACGTTTTCGTCTAATATTGCAGGAGAATCAAACCTCTACTTTTACTCGGCCATGCATCATAAAGCAAAAAAAATACCAAGCATTTTAAGCGAAGAAATAAAAGAAAGCTTTAAACAAAATGTTGATTCCTTGGAAAACATTTATTCAATAGCAGCACAGTTTAATACGGAAGGCCGGTTGTTTTATAATAATATTGTAATACATTATAACCCACATTACGAAACAAGGCCCTTCGCATTATGGGAAACTGCCTTGGATACCACTGTAGCTACTCATGTTAATTTTGTTACCGATCATCATGATAATACTTGGGAAATTGCAGCAATGGACGTTTCCAATAAATTGTATCTTATTGACAAAAATGGAGAGATACTTTGGAGAAAACAATTGGGAGAGCCCGTATTGGGCTATTTTAAGCAAATAGACTTTTATAAAAATGGCAAACTTCAGTTGGTTTTCAACACCAGGGATTCGGTATACATTATTGACCGCGAAGGAAACTTTGTTGAGGAATACCCACATGCCATCCCTAATAAGGCAACGGCTCCTATGGCAGTTTTTGATTACGAGGGTAATAAGGATTACAGGTTTTTAATTCCTACAGCCAATAAAAAGGTATACAATTATGATAAAAACTGGAAGCCGGTAAAAGGATGGCGTTTTAATAAAACCCAATATAAAGTAGAAAAAATCCCTCAACATTTCTTGTTAGAGTCCCTTGATTATATTACTTTGATTGACAGCAAAGGGAAAGTTTATATCCTGGATAGAAGGGGAAGAAGCAAAATAAGAAATTTTAATCATAATTTCAGGGTTCCTGGAAATTCTATGCTTTACGCTAGAAAAACAAAAGATAGAAAAAATGTATTTATTTGTTCTGCAACGGACGGAAATGTTTATTTTATTGACCCGGGCAATGGAAAAACTGGAAAGCTCCTATCAACAAAATATTTTAAAGAAGGCCATCATTTCTTTTACACGGATTATAATCTTGATGGAGAGAACGATTTTGTATTCATCAATAAAAATAATGTCCAGGTTATTTGCCATAATAAAGAAGAGTTGTTTGAATGGAAAAGCGAAAAGCAGGAAATTTCTTACCCGGTTTGCTATGGATCGCAAAATTTATATACCAGGTTAGGAATTGTTTTGGAAAAAAACCATAATATCTATCTTTTTGGGCCTGATGGTAAAAATTTAAAAGGTACTCCTTTTGATGGCGATAAAATTCATTTTACTCATAATGAGTATCCTGGAATCATTATTTCGAGCAAAGAAAAAATAGTTGTTTACCAAGTGAATGAATAAATTGTCATTATTTTGATGTTTGTAATAAAAAATATTTATATTTGTTTCTTGAAAAGAAAAGCTAAGTTTAATAAATAACCCAATTCATATGAAAAAGATTCTTTTACTCTCGGTTGTTACAGTATTGTTTTTAAGCAGTTGCCATACCATATATAAGTATGAAAAATTCAATACAGTAAAAGAAACGCACAAAAGCGTGGCTATCATTCCATTTGAGCTTACCATTGACCCGCAAAGTATGCCATTGAACCTACCAGTGGGTGAATTTAAGAATTTGCAAAAGGAAGAAGCGTCGTTCCTTCAGAATTTCGCTTATGCCTTTTTTATGAAAAAAGCTGAGCGCAATAAATATTCGGTTGATTTTCAAAACATCATGGTTACCAATAATATTGTTTTAGACAGTACATTCGATTTTCATGATTTTACTTTTGAAAACCCGGCAAAATTGGCTAGGAAATGCAATACGGATGTGGTGCTTATAGGTACTTTCTACCGCTCAAACCCCGTTCTTACCTCCGGTGCGTATAAGAATCGCATTGATGTGAAGTTCTCTCTTTATGACAAAAATGGAAAACTGCTTTGGGAAATGCACACAGATAAATCCAGGAGCGCAAAGAAAAGTTCTATTGATATTTCCAAGAAGATCATAAAAAAACTTACAAGAAGATTTCCTTATAAGTATAAGTTGTTTGAAAAAAGGAAGACCAACGTATCCAAAGTAATGTAGTTTTCATTGGCGAAAGGCTTAATTATGAAAAACAATGGTCAATATAAATTTTCGCATTGGTTAAAGCAACCTCTGTTTATCATTACTGCTTTTTCAATTATCATGATTTCATCATGTTATGACGAAAAGGACTTTGATTTTGACCGTTTATCCGGCACTTATGAGCCCAGCCATGCCTTGCCATTAGTTAATACCAATTTAGATATGTGGGATATCATGCATGATTATGATTCGGTTAACTTGGAAGAAGATGAAAATCATTTCTTAACGCTTATATACAGGGGTGAAGTTTTCCGAAGGAATGCAAATGATCTTTTTGGTATAGAAGACCAATCTTTTAATGAAACAACAAGTTTTTCTCTGCCAGGAATCATCCCCGATGGCGACAGTGTGTCAGTACCTTATACACAAAGTTTGGATTTTGAAACAGGAACAGGAAACGAGGAATTTGACTCTTTATTTTTGAAAAGTGGTGATTTGAATCTAAATTTTACCAGCAACCTGAATCATGACGCTAAAATAATTATCAGGATTCCATCTATAAGAGAGAACAACCAAGTACTAAGGCGGGTTATCAATTATGAGTACCAAGGCGGGCAAATGAATGTGAGTGAAGATATTGACTTAACGGGCACTAAGATGATATTATCCCATCCGCAGCCGGGAACCAACCGGTTAACGGTTAATACAACATTCATTATTTATGGTGATGGCACCCCAAATTTACCCAGTTATAACGTTGGGATTACCCAATCTTTTTCGGATATTGACTTTTCGTCCCTATTTGGTTATTTTGGGCAACAATCATTTCCCGTTGGTGAAGATACTATAGATATTGGACTTTTTAAGAATCAATTGTTTGGCAACTTGGATTTTAAATTTAAAGAACCCCAACTCAACCTTTTTATAAATAATTCGTTTGGTATGCCTATTGATCTTCAATTCAATAAATTTAAGGCATATTCCGATGATGATAGTGTTGATATACAAGATGTGGAGCCTTTGCCAATTAATTCTCCTACCATCAGCCAAATTGGGCAAACAGCCTATACATTGAAAGAATATAAGAATATTGACGGAGCCATTAACATTTCGCCCAGGTATTTATTGCTGAATATATTAGCTAATTCCAACCCAGGTGGAAATACTAGCATTCAAAATTTTGTTACAGATACAAGCAAAATTGACATGGATATTGAAGTTAAACTGCCTTTGTATGGTTATGTGGATAATTTTATCTTGCAAGATACCATTGAGTTTGAGTTTGAAGGCGCTGCTGATGAAATTGATTGGGTTGAGTTTAAAACCGTTGCAATAAATGATTTCCCGATAGATGCCAAGATACAATTATATTTCACTGATTCTTCATACAATATACTTGATTCTTTAATAATTGATGAAGATAAACAGATCATTTCTGCAGCCAATGTTGATGTTGAAACAGGAGAAGTAATAAACCAAGCAACAAAAATTGAAAAGATATTGATTGAAAATAAAAGTGAAAGAATAGAGAATTTAAAAGAAGCAAGGTTTTTTTTACTTCGTGCTGATTTACAAAGTATTAAGCAAGACGATGAATTTCCTAACGTGAAAATTTATTCATTTTACAAGTTAAATATGAAAATTGGTTTAAGGACAAAAATTAAAGCAAATTTCAATTAGTTAATAGACAGTTGTTCCCATAATGAAAAACTCTTTTAGAAAAAATACAAAAAGATTCTTGGCAGTAGCTATCCTGTTTGTATATAGTGTAACAACATTGGGGCAGTCTGATTTTATGATACACGGGTTAAGAACACTTCCTCAATCCATACATACCAACCCAGCACAAATACCTGGATATAATGCCACAATTGGATTTCCTGGGGTATCTTCTATTATGTTGGATTTTAAAAATTCAGCTTTTGCTTATAAAGATATTATTAAAAGAGGCCGTGATGATTCCTTACGTATTAGGCAGGAGCATTTCATTAGCCAATTAAAAAATGATAATTATTTATTTAATTCACTCAATGCTGAAATATTTTCATTAGGATTTAGGGCCGGTGGAATTAACTATATTTCTTTGTCTGTTAGCGAAAAGGTTAATACATCATTTATTTATCCAAAAGATATGATGGTATTGTTGTTTGACGGTACGGATGCTTTTCGAGGAAAATCCGGTGATATAGGTGGTTTTGGGTTGAATTTTACGAGCTACCATGAATTTGCATTAGGCTATGCCAGGGAATTTAGTGATAGGCTAAGCGTTGGAGTCAGGGCCAAATTCCTTTCGGGGTTGGCTAATGTTTGGACCAAAAAGAATGATATGGATATCTATATAAATGATAGTGATACATCAAACTATGCAGTAACAGCTACATCAGAGATGGATATTTATACTTCGCTTCCTATGGGTGTTAGAAAAGGTGGTAATGACACTTCCAGTTTTATTGTTGTAGATGATTATGATTTTGGCGATAATATTGATGAATTTTTAAACAATTTTAATAATACGGGATACGCCTTTGATATTGGCGCTACTTATAAGCCCGTTTCCAATGCTACAATCTCTCTTAGTGTTCTTGATATTGGTAAAATTAACTGGGATGATAACGTAAGAAGTTTCCATACTTATGGAGACGAGTTCACTTTTGAGGGCTTAGAAATTAACGATTATTTTAATGACAGCACGGATTTTTCCGATGCTTTGGGCGAAATGACTGACTCCATCAGGGAATCATTTAATTTGCAAGAAGACTCGGTTAAGTATTCAACCAATCTTAACACCAAAATTTATCTTGGCGCTTATTACGACCTCACAAAAGCCGACCGCTTAGGTGTACTTTTTAAAGGAGAGTTTTTCAACAAAAAATTGCACCCTGCCTTTTCTTTGAATTATAGCCATATGTTTTTTAAAACGATTGGACTGGCAACCAATTATACAATTTTGCCCAATAGTTATTTTAATGTAGGATTTGGTGCTATCTTTAATCCCGGGCCATTCCAGATGTATATCCTTTCTGATAACATTTATAGCGCTATTGAACCCACTGAGGCCAAAAATGTGAACCTGCGATTTGGTATTAATTTTATTTTTGGTAAAAACAGGGATAGAAAAAAGAAAGATGATGAAGGTTACAGATACATCCCATCATTTTATAAAACCAATAGAGCCTTAAATTACTAAAACAACCCATGAAGAAATTCCTTTTTGTTGGGGTCTTTCTTTTTTTTCTTCAGCCATAACTTTTGCCCTACAACCGGTTCAGTTCCTTGTGCCATTAAATTTTTCTTGTAAAGATGTTTGAGTTTTATACCATAAAATTGGGATATCTCGTGCATAGTTTCACCTTCTTCAACAATATGATATTCCTTGCTTGCCCTTCTTCTTTTAGGCTGGAGATATACAAAGTTGCCGGGTTCAAGAGTATCTTTCCTTGTAAGCTCGTTATATCGCCTTAGTTGTTTGGGTGTAGTTTCTAAATCAGAAGCTACTTCTCCCAAGTTATCACCCTTTTTGGCCACCGTGCATTTCACCCTGTTGTTCCTAAAGATATTTCTGCCACTTTGGTTCCAAAAAATAGGCTCAAAGTCTTCACCTTCACTAATATTATCATCCTCGCTTGGAAAGTTTATTTCTTTTTGTTTTTTTGCAAGCACTTCTTGTTGGGTTTCTAATGTATCGTATTGGTGAAGGTTATAGCGCTCAATGATTTTAATGAGGATATCGCCATATCTTGGATTTGTGGCGTAACCGGCATCTTTTAGCCCGATAGCCCAACCTTTATAATCAGTGATGTCAAGCTCAAATAATGAATTATACCTGTCTCTGCCAGATAAAAATATAGAATGGTCTTTAAACGACTCTTCAACATTGTTGTATTTTCTAAAACATTCGTCTTTGGCATCATCATCATGAAAAATTTTCTCACCTGCCCATTCTTTATGACATTTGATGCCAAAATGGTTATTGGCATCGCGTGCCAGCCTGCTATTGCCATAAGCCGACTCTAACATTCCTTGGGCTAATGTTATGCTTACAGGTATGCCATATTCTTTTTTTTCTTTAACTGCAATGTCCAAGTATTTCCTAATATAGTTTTCGGCTGTTGATACTTGTGCATGTATATTAGGTATTAACATTCCCAGGATAAAAAATAAGATGCCTGCTCGTTTATTCAACATTATCTGTTTATTTTGCAAACAAAAATATAAATTTATACTATAGTTGCTTCATTTAGCAAACATGAGTTATTCAACAAATTTTCAACAATCATGGAACTTATACAGAAATATTTCCCAAGTATAAATACACTGCAAAAGGAAAAACTCCAGGCATTCGAAAAGGTTTTCAAAGAATGGAATCAAAAGATCAACTTGGTTTCCAGGAAAGATATTGCCCATTACCAAGAACGTCATTTGTTGCATTCATTGGCCATTGCTAAGATCATTTGTTTTAAAAATGGAACTTCGGTAATGGATTTGGGCACGGGTGGAGGATTCCCGGGTATTCCCCTTGCCATCATGTTTCCAAATGCTACGTTTACTTTAATTGATTCTATTCACAAAAAAATTCATGCTGTTGAAAACATACTCCATGAATTGGAACTTGAAAATTGCCAGGCAAAATGTTTGAGAGTTGAAAAAGATAAAGGAAAATATGATTTTATCTTGGGAAGGGCTATTAAATCTTTACCCGTTGTTTTTAACTGGGTAAAGGATAATATAGCAAAAAACAGCATCAATGCAATAGAAAACGGCTTAATTTATTTAAAAGGGGGCAATATTACGGATGAATTGCTCCAGCTTAAAGCTCATTACAGGGTTTATGAATTGTCTAAATTTTTTGATGAAGATTTTTTTGAAACCAAAAAAGTTGTTCACATTTTTCAAAAATAGTTGCTAAAATCATTTTTGTATGATAATTTTGAAAGAAAAAAATATGAGAACCTTTTTAATGTGTATTGTAATAACCTTGTTTTTGTCATGCAATGATGAAAACAAAGACAATAACCCACCGGTAATTACTTTAGAAGGAGAAGATTACATATACTGGCAAAAAAATAAGCCATGGGAAGACCCCGGTTATTCAGCTTTTGATGAAGAAGACGGTGATATAACAGACAATGTTCGCATTGATGGAGAAGTTAATGTGAGTATTGATGATTCTACTTATACCTTGAAGTATAATGTACGGGATAATGCAGGAAACCCTGCAGAAGAAAAGATAAGGAAGGTAAGGGTACTTGAATTTTGATCCTTCTTTCTAAATATAGGATCGATTAAAAAAGCCCTGTAATGAAAATTACAGGGCTTTTATTCTGCCTAATTATTGGTTTTTATTACCTTAATATATTTGGGGTTATCATCCACCATGTATTTGAGTAAATATATACCCGGCATATATTTTTGCATGTCAATCTCAAGTAAGCCCTTCTTATTTTTAAGTTCTCTTTCAAAAATGCTTTTTCCAACTGGGCTTAATAAGTCAATTTTATAGCAATTGTCCTCTTCCAAGTTGTATTCTATAAAAAGTTTTCCTGTTGTTGGATTGGGATAAACATTAATGTTTTTTGCATCCCCTTTCACCAAGTTTTCACCAATTTGATAACCCACTACATAATCATTAGAAACTTCACAGCCATCATTATTCACAATAATCACCGAGTAATCTCCCGGTAAAATTCCTGTAATATCTTCGGAAGTAGCCCCGTTACTCCAGCTAAAAGTATAGCTATCACCAGGGTTAAGGGTAAGGTCTATGCTACCATCATTTTCATTGATCCCGGATGCTGGGGTTATATTGGCAGTTACATAATAGCTGCCCATATTTTCCACAACAAATTCGTTATAATAATCGCAATTATTTTGCAGGTCCGTAACAGTAACACTGTAATTGCCTTCCGTTAAATTATAAATATTATCTGTAGTTGCTCCTGTACTCCATAATACTTCATAACCAGCGGGAACACCGTTAATATCGAGTTCAATAGCTCCCAGGGCCTCATTACAAACATCATTGTAAACTGTTGGGATCACAGTCATGCTACCTGTATTATTTTGGAGAACAAATTCAACGGTTTGCTCACAACCTGAATCATCCGTAATTGTGCATGTATATGTGCCGGCAGCAATATTAACCAAGTCTTCTGTAGTTTCTCCATTACTCCATAAATAGTTGATAGGAGGCGCTGTTGTAGTAACAGTTAAATCTATCATACCGTTGGATTGTCCGCATACTTCATCCGTAACTTCACTTTCTACAGTAAATGTGATTTGGTTTTCTACCTCCACGGTAATATAATCTTGGCAACCGTTATCATCAGAAATGGTACAGGAATAAATACCGCTGTTAAGATTATTGATATCTTGGGTATTACTACCGTCAGACCATTGGTAAGAGTAATTCCCCGAGGCCGGGGTTACCGTTATGTCTATAGCGCCGGTACCGTCACCACAAAACTCATCTGTAATCTCTATATTGCTGACCTGGAAAGTAGCATAATTGGATAAGTAAATGTTTGAGTCGGCGGTGCACCCTTCATCAACAATTTCCACCTCATAATCGCCTTTGTAAAGATTTTCGAATATTGGCTGATTGCTAGCAACTCCATTCAATTTATAAACTAAGCTATTGCTTCCTTGCACGGCGTCAAAAGATATAACGCCATATCCTTGGTTACAATAATCGTTGGTTACTTGAAAATTAGAGAATTCAATATCATCATTCATTATGTTATCCACAACATAATCACCGCCAAACAATATACAGCCGTCCTCATCCGTTAATGTAACACTGTATGTTCCTGCTGTAATGCCGGTTAAGTCTTCTGTAGTAACACCATTGTTCCATTCAAATGTATAGGGTTCCACACCACCTGATACATTGATGTCTACCATGCCGTTATAACCATTGCAATAATCGTCTTCTATTTGATTAAGCGATAACGCCAAGCCATTGGTTTGATTTTCAACTTCTTTCGTAATGGATATTGTACAGCCCATGTCATCAGTTATGTCGCAGGAATATGTTCCGGCTGTTAATCCTGCAATATCTTCAGTGGTTGCACCATTGCTCCATAAGAAAGAATATGGTGTAATACCGCCAACAATGGTAAGGTCAATAGCTCCATTGCTATTGCTGCAATATTCATGGGTAACTTGCGCATCAGCAATTTCAAAACCATTGGTAACGTTTTCTACAAAATATGTTGCTGTATCAATGCAGCCGTTATTATCCGTAACGGAAACACTATAATATCCTGAGCTAAGAAAAGAGATATCTTCTATAGTTGCTCCATTGCTCCAATAAAAGCTCAGTGGAGGAGAGCCACCGGTAATTGTAAGGTCAATTTCTCCATTACCATCATTACAGAATTCATCTGTAATAGTCGCATTGGCAATTTCCAAGTCACCTTCTAATGTGTTTACTTGTGCAGAATCAATATCAGTGCAGCCATTGGCATCTGTAACATTAACTGAATAAGTACCTCCAGGAAGATTGGAAATATCTTCTGTGCTGAATCCATTGCTCCATTGGAAGGAATAGGGTTCTGACCCACCTGTAGCAGTTAAGTCGATCTCGCCTTGGTTGTTTGTGCAAATTTCATGGGTAACAGCCATATTAATGATGGCAAAATCACCACCTATATCCTCAATAGTTTCGTTTGCAGTGGTTGTACAACCATTTGAGTCGGTAACAACGCAAGTATAAGTTCCATTGTTCAAGTTTTCTATGGTTTGTGTCGTGTCTCCATTACTCCAAAGATAGGAATAAGGTTGAGTTCCTCCTGATGCAAGTATTTGTAAAGACCCATCCATGTTACCACAATATTCGTTCTCAACAATTATGTCATCCACTTGAAGATCTCCAGGTTGATTATAGACTGTTTCAGAGTAATTTAGGATGCATCCGTTAGCGTCTGTAGTGGTACATGAATATACGCCTTGGGTTAAGCTAATCAAGTCTTTTGTGGTTGAACCATTATTCCAAGAATAGTTGATAGGAACCGCTCCCCCTGATAATTCAACGGTTATTGTGCCTGATGAATCGCTGCAAGTTTCATCAGTTGCTTCGATGCTCACGAGGTTAAAATCACCAGGGTCATTAGCCACATACATTGAGTTGGAATGAACCTGGCAGTTGTCATTGTCAGTAATGGTTACAGAATAACTTCCTGCTTGCAACCCTGAAATATCTTCGGTATTAGCCCCGTTACTCCAATTAAAAGCATATGGTTCTGTGCCGCCATCAACAGTAATATCGATTTCTCCTTGTGCGTTGCTACATGTCTCATTTGTAACGGAATAGGTTTGAATTTCCAGTGTTCCTGCATTGTTATCAACCTCTGCAGAACCAGAAATTGTGCATCCTGAGCCATCAGTAACGGTAAATGTATAAGTACCGGCTGAAAGCCCTGAAATATCTTCTGTGGTTTCGCCATTGCTCCATAGGTAAGTAAAAGGTTCGCTACCTCCTGAAATTGTAATGTCAATACTTCCAGTACCGTTGCCGCAATTTTCATCAGTTACGGCAATATCCTCAATTATAAGAGATTGTGAAGTATTATTGATTACGTAAGGTCCACCGTTAATTTGACAGCCAATATTATCGGTTATAACACAGGAATAAGTTCCTGCTGATAACCCGGAAATATCTTGGGTAGTTTCGCCATTGCTCCAATTGTAAGTTATTGGAACAGCCGATCCTGAGATTACTTGGTCAATAGCTCCATCACTATTCCCGCATTGTTCGTTGGTTATGATATAATTGTCGAGACTCAATGAACCTGAATTGTTTTGAATACTAACACTATTTTCGATTTGACAACCTTGTGCATCGGTAATAGTGCAAGTATATGTTCCTGATGATAACCCGGAGATGTCTTCTGTTGTTTGCCCGGTATTCCAATTATAGCTAATGGGTGGCGTTCCTCCTGAAACTACTTGGTCTATTGAACCGTTTGAGGTTCCACATGTTTCGTCAGAAACAATATTATTGATAATCTCCAATGTTCCTTGTGAGTTGTTTACTGTAGCATTAACGGCTATTTCGCAACCATTGGTATCGTTAATGCTACAAGTATAATTTCCCGCAGGAATATTGCTGAGGTCTTCCGAAATTGAACCATTATTCCAGGAATATAAAAATGGTTTTGCATCTCCTTCTATGGAAATATCTATTGCACCTGCACTGTTGCTACATGTTTCATCAATAATATTAATCTCTGCAAGATGTAAAGTTCCTGAATTATTGTTTACATTTATATTGCCGGTATTTGTAGAGCATCCGCTATTGTCTGTTACAGTAGCGCTATATGTACCGGCAGTTAGCCCGTAGATATTTTGTGTAGTAGCTCCATTAGACCAGTTGTAAGAATAAGGCTGTGCACCGTTTTCAACCGTCAATTCAATTTCGCCTTGGCCATTTCCACATACTTCATGGTCAATATCAATATCGCTGATATTTAGGCTTCCGCTTTCATTTTCTATAATAAAATCAGGTGTAACAAGAGAACAGCCTGTGGCATCTGTAATCGTGCAATAATATGTTCCGGCAGAAATGTTCGTTAGGTCTTCTGTGTAATACTCATTCATCCAATTGTAACTATATGGCGGAGTGCCTCCTTCAACAAGGATATCAATAGAACCGTTGCTATTACCGCATTCTTCATTAACAGTGAAATACCATGCGAGTTCAAGTGTCCCGGCTTGATTTTGCACTTGTGTTTCACCATCAATCTTACAATTATTGGCGTCAGTTACTTCTACTGAATAGTTTCCTGCATGAAGATTATTGATGTCTTCCGTAGTACTCCCGTTTGACCATTGGTAGGAATAAGGAAGAGCTCCTCCGTTGACCGTAATATCTACAGCACCACCTTGGTTGCCGCAAGTTTCATGGATTGTGTTAATATTTACAAGATCAAAATTACCCGTTTCATTGTTGATGGTATAAGTTTGGGTTAACTCGCAATTTTCAGCATCAGTGATGGTTACTGTATAATTTCCCTTGGATAGCATGCTTATATCTTCTGTTGTTTGGCCGCTTGACCATTCAACATTGTATGGATAATTGCTCGTGAAAATGGTAAGGTCTATGGCTCCATCATCATTACCACAGTATTCGTTGGTAATGGTTGCATTACTGATGGCTAAGTCGCAATTAGGAATACAATTGCCAACATAATTATTAATGGTGAAATTAGCCACCTGGGTGCAATTGTTCTGGTCAGTAACAGTCACAATATATTCACCTTGGGATAACTCATCAATATCTTCGGTATTAGCACCGTTATTCCAATTAAATGTATAAGGTGGGACGCCGCCATTAACAGAAATATCGATACTTCCTTCTTCATCACCACAATATTCATGTTCTACTTCTCCATTGATCTTAATCTTTGAAGCGCTATTCACAATGAACGATTGTACTGCGATACAACCGTTATTGTCGGTGACAGTAACTTGGTATTCGCCGGGAGACAGGTTCGTGATATCTTCAGTTATAGAACCATTGCTCCAATCAAAGGAATAGGGCTCAGCACCATTTGATACGCTAAGATCAATACTACCGTTATTGGCTCCATAGCATATTTCATCAACAATAGTAGCTTCTAATACCGGTGCTGTATTATTGGAAAGATTGTAGGTATATTCGTAAGTACAAGTATCTGCACCTGTTATGGCTACGGTATAGGTTCCAGCAGTTATATTGCTAATATTTTGCGTTGTTTCGCCATTGCTCCATAAATAAGAGTAGGGAGCTGCAGTTCCTGACACAGTAAGGTCAATACCACCATTAGCAACACCACAATCGGGCTCGGTATAACTATGGGTAACATTGATCTCTTCGGGTTCTGAGATAGTAAATACAGAATCCGGCAGGTTGGCGCTTAAACTAATACTCCATTCAAAAATATATCCATTATCCAATGGATAGTTGTCTGTGACTATCAAAGACCACATACCATTGAGCGGGGCGCCAATTAAGTTATCAAAATTTTCTACGGGAGTGTATGCTCCTTCAGGGAGATAATAATCCGAGAGCGTATTTCCAAAGGTTGAAACATAGGTATAGTAAGGAATGTTCTGAGATTGAATTAAATCATTCATGGTAGGGTAGGTGGGATTGTTGTTCCAGCAGTAATTGTAGCCTATACCAGGTGTCACGTTGGAGGAGTTCCATTGGTCAACAGGGCCTGATGCAACAGGTTCGCCCATGTTACAAGTATTATATTGCCCACCGGAAGGGCCAACATCTTTCAATAATACTTGTGAGCCATCAGGCGCCTCAAGAATTATAGATAAATCATTTGAATACGAATGTTCTATTGATGCACATATTGATTCCACTTGGTCGGCGCTTATGATGGTTTGGTTGTCAGTAAATCCCGAAACATCAATAGACGTGGAATATGATTGTCCATTTCCATCAGGGAGGAAGGTTTGACCGGCATCAAATATACCCCCGGAGATTATATCTTCGGCATCGCAACCAAAGCCGTCAATAATATCCACTTTATATGTTCCCGCTCCAATGCCTGTAACAGGATTTGTATTGTATTGAAAGACATCCCCGTTTATCGTATCAGTAAGTTGATAAGAATATTCTGGTATTCCACCGGCAACATCAAATAGCACTTCACCGGAACTGCCGTGGCATTTGGCATCGGTTACGGTTGTGGTGTATTCAATAGGTTGGTAATCGTCAATATAGAGAAAAGCAGTATCATATTGGCCACATGGTTCTGGTGTGTATATAATTTCAACAGTTTCTTGTCCTTCTGTGAGTCCATCTGCATAAGTATCAAGAATGATTTGTGCAGTAGTTTGCCCGGCAGGAATCATGATCAGTGAGTCAATAAAATTATAATCAACACCATTCGTAGCAGTTCCTCCAATTTTTATAGGGATGTATGTATCTTCATTCATGGCTTGTTCGAGCTCAAAAATAAAATTGGCTTCAATGCAACCTTCAAGCGCTGTATCATTGTCGCTATAAGTAGATGCATTAGCAGATATATTGGCTTGCACAAGTGAATTTTCCTGTAGCAAGACACCTGCATCGTATATTGCATCGCTGCCATCCGCTATCATAAGTTTTAGGGTGTAGGTTTCGCATGGGATCAGGCCGTCTTTTTCGGCAGTCATTAATGTAGTGAAGCCGTCAAATTCAATATTGGTACCACCGCTTTCATTATCATTGTAAAACTGCCAATAAGACTGGTTATTGATGGTGTTTATGGAAACTGGAACCGTTGTTCCGGGAACAACGGCAAGATTCTCTACACCGTTAATACCAGGGCCACTAATAAAAAAAGCAAAAACATCATTGAAACTAGAATTAACCCATTCATTATATTCTTCTGAAAGGAATATATAGTTAAATTCAACTCTTTCTGTTTGTACTTGAAAATCAAACTCAAGTACAACAGCATCATTTGTTTGGTAACCTGCAAGAGCTGTAAGTAAAGGATGGCCTGGCCCCCAAAAACTTGTTGAGGTGGAAGAAGAGCTATTAGGCCCTTGAGCATCAAAAATATTTCCGGTAGACAGGATAACGCCAGAACTAACATCCAAGCCATTTCCATTGAATGTAAAAGTGCCGGATTGAAGGGCATTGCCACTAACAGAAGCATTAGAGACATTAATATTATATCCTGCTAAATTTTCTGCTAATTCCTGTGGGTTGTTTACGTTGTTGATGTTTAGTTGCGAATAGCTTTGATTATGGAAAATTAAAGCTATCAACGAGATAAAGAGATAAAGCTTTTTCATGGTTTACGTTTTTGTATGTTGGTAATTTTTGCTGTTTCATCTTTTTTTGGATTTGATAACAATCTTTCAATTTAACATGATTGTTAATCATATTCCTTGCATACTTCAAAATAATAACAGGTATAGCCTGTATCACTTTTAGGATCGCTAATTCTTAGTTCATCGAAAAGAATGCTTCTTACTTACTATTAACAAAGTTAAAAAAAAATGCAAAAGAAACACAAATTATTCTGAAAATTAAATCGGTATGGAATAATTTTGAGAGGAGAGATATAATCAAGTAGGGTAAATATAGAATAAAAAAAATAAAAAAAAATAAAATTTCTTATTCTATAT
>CAZJDA010000083.1:0-18863 GCA_964544705.1 uncultured Bacteroidales bacterium | reverse complement strand
TATGGGATTCTGCACGAAAGGGGTTATCTATAGTAGAAAAATTCAAGAAAAAATACCGCATGAAGAAAAATTATTTTCAATATTTGAACAATATACCGAGTGGATAACTAAGGGCAAATTGCGTCCCAATGTAGAATTAGGTAAGAAATTGGCTATTACTACTGACCAGTACAACATGATAGTTGATTACCACATCATGGAAAACCAGCAAGATAATGCTATAGTATTACCTGTAGCTGATAGAATGATAGCGAAATACAAAGTTTATAGCTGGAGTTTTGATAAAGGTTTTTGGGATTTAGCCCAACAAAAAATAAAATTCCAAGAAGCTAAAAAAGCTGCATAAAGCAAAACGTCGATAGTTAGGAAAAAAAAGGCAGGTGCTAATATATAAGAATATGAGCGGTCTGTAAAGCCTGTTCGCCTAAAGCATGACCCAAGCATGCATCCCATTCATCCCCAATTGAATAGCCTATCAAACTCATCCCCATCAGTACAAAAACACCTCACTTATCAATAAATCAACACAAATGCTGCCCAATAGAAAGGGTCGTATTTTTGTTTAAGGCCATTTTGAGCTTTCCTGAAAGCTTCTTTAATGGTATACCCTTTGGTCCACAAATCATAGAAGTTGTCCATAAGCTCCACGGTTTCTTTATCGGGCACTTGCCAAAGCGACATGACCAGGTAATCTACTCCTGCCATTTTAAAAGCTCTTTGCAATCCATAAACCCCTTCAGAGCCTTTTATTTCGCCCAGGCCTGTTTCGCAAGCAGATAATACCACCAGCTTGGTTTTATCCAGGTTCAATTGAGAGATTTCATAGGCCGTTAAGATCCCGTCATCTATGCCTTCAACGGCCAGCAATCCCTGCCATACCCTGTTAGCCCCGGCAAATAGCAAGCCGGATCGGAATAGCGGGTTATCAGAAAATCGGAAAACGGCATCCCGCCCTGTGGCTCGCTTCTTTTTTGCATCCGGGAAGAAAAATCCATGGGTAGCTACGTGAATGATCTCGGGTGAATGATTGGATAAAGATTTAAAACTTTCTTCAAGAGCATTTTCTGCTGTAATGGTTTCGATATTGATGTTTTGGCTGGATAGTTTTTGTTCAATATTTTTGGCTTCGTCCAGGGTGCCTTCCAAGTATGACCAACTAAGTCCCCTAAGACTATCCTGTGGAATCGTATAATTGCGCATGGCTAAAAATTCACCTTCATCTACCGGTGATGAGGCTTTGGCCAGCATCAACATTTGCAAACTGTCTATATCATACTTGATGCCACCATATACCACAGCGTTGATATCTTTTCCAGGAGCCAATTCTTCAACAGGGTCGATGATCTTCACCGCGTTGGAAACAATATTCAATTGATACTTATTGGAAAGATATTGTTTTGTATTAAGAGGCATGGCCATAAATGAGATCTTATGCAAAAGCCCCGAGGGTGAAACATACAGGGTTTTTATGTCTTTTAAAAGCGAATCAATAGGTTGCCAGGTGGTTTTGTATAATCGTTCGGAGGACTTGGAATACAACTCTTGTATAGAAAAGATATCCAATAGCATTTGTAGTTTTTGTTCATCAAAAAGTCTTACCATGGCCGGGTATTTCATGTCTTGGGTTAAGACCAAGGCGCAATAAAGAACCGTGTCAGTATATTCTTTGGTATAATAATTAAAATGCACGATTTCTATGGCCGCTTCGCCGGGCTGCAATGCTTTTTGTACATCTTGCCATGTAAGCTTTTGCAATTGTTTGAATTTACTGAAATGCTGAGAGCCCCTCACCAGCTCTTTCTCTAATTCATTGGCCTCTTCCGATAGCTTTTCCGGGCCTTCTTTACGTTGATCAACAGGAATGGTATGTAAACCGGATATTTTCTTTTTCAGCGCTATCCACTGTTCATATGTATCAATAAGTTTTTCGTTACCGGAATTTAAAATAGCTTGCCGCATTGCCGTG
The DNA here is from genome assembly GCA_964544705.1 of uncultured Bacteroidales bacterium. Classification (GTDB taxonomy): domain Bacteria; phylum Bacteroidota; class Bacteroidia; order Bacteroidales; family CAZJDA01; genus CAZJDA01. The sequence goes on along the minus strand of CAZJDA010000083.1, from coordinate 16,897 downwards.
GAAGATTTTAGTAAAAGTCCTTTGTTGCGAATGGCATTGTTGTAAACCTTCCCGGTAATTTCCTTGTGATTGGATTTTACTTTGTAAGCAAATGAGTTGAAATCCTCGTACTTGTTTTTCATGGAAAGAAAATAGGCTTCTTTTTCCTGCTCAGAAAGAAAGGAAAAATTGAGCCACATATTGTATTTGGTTACTTCCAGCATTTCATCATATAATTTCTCCGCTTGTTTTAGGTCTCCCTGATCATAATAGAAATCGGCCATATTATGTATAATGGTGGCATACCCAGGGCTTTTATCGCCAAAAAGTTCTTTTTGCAGTTTGATGCTCTCCTTGTAATAGTTTTTTGCTTCTTCATGGTTGCCTTTATCTTCATAAACAAGCGCTAAAGAATTCAACACCGGGATAATCGAACTATGGGACTTTTCGTGGCTCTTTTCCAAAATCGTAAAAGCAGTTTTCAACAATTTTTCAGCCTTATCATATTGTTGTGTTTTCCAACACAAAGTACCAATGTTATGCAAAGCTGTCGTGTATTTGAGATGATTTTCTCCCAGGGATGCTTTCCAAGCCTCAAGCGCTAACTTATGATATTCAATGGCTTCCAAGTAGAGTTTTTCCGATTCCTTTTTACCGGTTGTATTTTCTGCTAGCTTTTCATATAGTAATGCCAAGTTGTTTAAGGTAGTGGCATAATGGGGATGAGATGCTTCCAGGGCTTGGTTTTGGATATCTTTGGCCTCCAGGTATAAAGTTTTTGCCTTTTTGTAATTCCCCAAATGCTTATAGAGCAAAGCTTTGTTGTTCAATAAAAGAGCATACCTGGGGCTGTTTTTCCCAGGGCTTAACGAGAAAGTTTCTTGTGCTTCATCAAATAATGGCTCAGCTTTCTTGAAATTTCCCATTTCAGCGTACATATTAGCCATAAGTTCCAAAGTACCGGCATAGCTTGGATGACTTTTTTCCAGGGTTTTTTCTCGTATGTTCAAGGCTTCAGTAAAATAGGTTTCGGCTTTTTTGTAATCATTGGTTTTTACATAGCATAAGGCAAGGCTGTTTAGCGTATTGGCATAGTCCGGGTGATCTTCTCCAAATAATTTTTTTCTTGCATCAAGAACATTCTCGTACATTTCTATGGATTTCTGTGTATTTCCAATATCAAAGTAATACCCGGCCAATTTGTTTCGCGTTAGAATGTAATCTTCGCTTTCTTCTCCAAATAATTTTTTCCTAGTTTCGGCAGACTCGGTAAGCAATGGCTTTGCTTTTTCCGGCATACCCATTTCCATGTATAACGCGCCCAGGTTGTCAAGACTTGTCGCATAGTCCGGGCTATTTTTTCCATGTATTTCCTTGTTGATCTGCTTGGATTCAATATAAAGGGGCAAAGCTTCTTTGTATCTACCCATATTGTAATAGAGCAAAGCTAGATTATTGAGGTCATTGGCATAATATTCATGCGAGGTACCGTAGACTTTTTTGTCTATTTTAAGCGCTTGCCGGTATAAAGGTTCGGCTTCTGAATAACGGCCAAGGTCAGAATACATGTTAGCAAGGGTTTTAACAATGTCATTGTAATAGATATGCTTTTTACTGTATATTTGGCTGTAAATATCTTTCACCTCCAAGTAAAGCTTTTCGGCTTTTTCATGTTGCGTGGTTTCGAAGTACATGCCGGCAAGATTTTCTGTAACACTGGCGTAATTGGGTGAATCCGTCCCTTCCAGCTTCTTATATATTTCTCTAGCCTTGACAAAATTCCCTTGTGCTTTTTCATATTCCTTCATATCCCAATAGAGAATAGCAAGCCCATTAAGACTGTAAGCGTAGTTTTTGCTTCCTTTGCCATATTTTTCCTTATCAAGTTGAAGGTTTTCCAAATACAGCTTTTCAACTGCTTCATATTGTTTTTGTTCGTAATAGAGTTTTGCCAGGTCTTTGATCATGTATTGATAGTCAGCTAAATTTTGTTTTTCTTTATCACGGTATATTTCTATGGCTTTTTCCCAAAGTTTTTCAGCCTCTTTTAAATATTTTTCCTTTTGATTTACGCTCTTGTCGGTTTTGGCCTTTTGGCTTGCTATGAATCCTACGTTATTCATAGCAATAGCATATTCAAGACTGTTGCGCCCGTGGAACTCTTTCCTTGCTTCCATTTCTTCCCGTGCATAATATAGCGCTTTCTCAAGGTCATCATTAAGAAAATAGGCCTCCAAAACCTTATACAACGCGTATGGATAAAGAGTATCTTGGGTACCTTTTGATTTTTTTATTTTTGTTAATGTTTCTTCAGCATATTGTATAGCCAGCTCGTAATTTTGTTTTGTTATGGCTTCATTTCTCAGGCTGTCAGCCTTTTGCCATGATTGTGCTTTGGAGTGTACTATTGTTGCGAGAGAAATTATAAGTATAACTGGGAATTTCTTCATGATCCTATTTTTTTAATACCATAGGATAAAGATAGTTGAAAATTAGCAAAATGCCAATTTTGTTTGATGAAAATGCCTATTCGCCTGTTGTTTTCTATGATTCATCAAAAAAAAAGAGCTTCATAGAATTCAATCGATGAAATACTCCCTGTTTTTGAAAATGAAAAAGGATCCTAATGTCATGTCAAAATAGGAAACAGAAAGGAGACTCCTTCGTTGTACCTCCTCGGAGTGACGTCATTGCGAGTCGACAGTAGCCGAGGAAGCGCCTCCTCCGTAGTAATTAGGAGAAGACGCAATCTCCACGTGTATTATGTGATGTGACATGACACTAATAATCGATCAAATCATAGCTTCGCTTGATAAAAGTATTAAGGCTTTCCCCTTTAAGCATATTTTGTGATAATAAACCAAGGTCTATGAGTTGTTTAACGATATTATGGCCTTTGCCGAATTCTTTCAATACCTCATCACGCTTGTTTTCTTTGTCAGAAATATCATTGCGCAATTGCTCAATTTCAGATTCATGCTCTTTGCGTGATTTGTCGTCCTTATCCAGTTCTTTAAGTTTGGCATTTAGTTCTTCAAGTTCTTGTTTATGTGTTTTTACCTTTTCGCCAACCTTCTCTTCTTTTTCTTCATGGAGCTTGTATATCATAGGATGATTAGCATTAACCACGAGGTTCATATATTCCGGGAAAGCACCCATACCCATTGGGCTGCCACCGCCCAATTTCTGCATGTCTTTCATCCTTCTCATAAACTCGGGTTGGGTAATGATGATGGGCTTATCGGATTCGCTCAAGCTCTCGAACTGGACAGTGAATTTGTTATCCAAATGCGATTGGAAAACAGGTTTTAGGTCATTTTGCTGCTCATCAGTGAGTTTGGAAGGAATTTTTTCCTCTTTCTTGATGAGGTTGTCGATGGTATCAGCATCAACACGCGCAAACGTTACGTTTTCCAATTTCGTTTCCATGTGGTTAACAAAATGATTGTCTAAATGTCCGTCCATCAACAATACATCATAACCTTTTTCCTTGGCATCTTCAATAAATGAATATTGTTCTTCCTGGTCGGTAGTATAAAGATGGACTACTTTCTTGTCTTTATCGGTCTGGTTTTCTTTGATATGGTCTTTATACTCGTCAAAAGTGAAATACTTTCCATCGGTGTTTTTGAAAAGTGAATATTTTACTGCCCTTTCGTAAAATTTTTCATCGGTAATCATGCCATACTCGATAAAAACTTTTATGTCATCCCATTTTTTCTCAAAATCGGGGCGGTCTTTTTTGAAGGTCTCTTCCAGTTTGTCCGATACCTTTTTGGTGATATGGTTGGAAATTTTCTTCACGTTAGAATCGCTCTGCAAGTAACTCCTGGAAACATTCAAAGGAATGTCGGGCGAATCTATCACACCATGCAATAATGTCAGGAATTCAGGGACAATGTTTTCCACTTGATCCGTAACAAAAACCTGGTTGCTATAAAGCTGTATCTTATTTTTTTGTACTTCTAAGGTGTCCTTTAACTTGGGAAAATATAAAATCCCGGTAAGGTTGAAAGGATAATCCACGTTTAGGTGAATATGAAACAATGGATCTTCAAAAGTATAGGGGTAAAGCTCGCGGTAGAAATTCTTGTAATCCTCGTCTTTGAGGTCTTTGGGCATTTTTGTCCAAGCCGGTTCGGTGTTGTTGATGATAACATCTTTCTTTTCCTTGGTTTCTTTACCTTCTTTGTCATAAACAGGTTCTTGCCCAAATTTGATAGGGTAAGGCATAAACTTGGCATACTTATTCAGTAGCTCTTTAATCTTGGATTCTTCTGCAAATTCTTTTGCATCGTCAGAAAGGTACACAACAATATCAGTCCCTCTTTCTTTCTTATCAATTTCTTCTATAGTAAATTCCGTATCGCCTTTGCATGTCCATTTAACGCCTGGTGCATCTTTTTTATATGATTTGGTATGGATCTCTACTTTCTCCGCTACCATGAATGTGGAATAAAACCCAAGACCAAAATGCCCGATAATGGCCTCTGCCTTGTCTTTGTATTTTTCGAGGAATTCTTCGGCGCTTGAAAAAGCGATCTGGTTGATATACTTATCCAGCTCTTCGGCTGTCATTCCAATACCTTTGTCGCTGACAACAAGCTTTTTCTTTTTTGTTTCCACATTGATAGCTAAGTCGCCTAAGTCCTCTTCCAGTTCGCCTGAAATAGAAAGTGTTTTTACTTTCTTGGTGGCATCAATAGCGTTAGAGATCAATTCTCTTAAAAATATTTCCTGGTCGGAATACAGGAATTTCTTGATAATTGGGAATATGTTCTCAGTCTGTACGTTAATCTTACCTTTTTGCATTTTATATAACTTTTGGTTTCACAAATCGAATTGTGATTTTGCAAAGGGTATGCCAAATGGTTATGACTGACAATTTGTCGCACACTCCTTAAACAAATGTTTTTAGATTTAAACCTCGATTCTTTCTTTTGTTTTTTACATGCACAAAGGATTTCAATAACTATAACACAAAACGTTTCAATCCGGGGCTTTTTCATAAAGCCATTTTCTTGCATCCTCTTCTGTAGAAAATAATTTTAACGGAAGATTAAATTTATTGATGGTTTTCAATAGGGTATTTAAGTAATATTTTTTAAACGGGTTTGCAGAAACCACAACTGCTGCGGCTTTAAGACCATTGCGTATGGCCCTGGGCAAGGCTTCTTTTTCAAACCATTTGCGGTTATCTGGCGAAACTACACCTTGATTCCTAACATCAGAAAGGAAACGGGTAATCTTTGCTATATATTGATGGTTGATTAATGCCATAAAGGCACTTCTATATTGTTCCGTAGAGCAAGGTGCTTTCCATAAAATCATACCCAAAGTATTTTCGGGTTCATACCATACTTCAGCCCATTTTTCGTCAATCAAGACAACTTTTTCCATAATTATAAATTTTGTTTAAAAATACACATTTTTAAGATAAATGGCAACTGAATTGAGCTGCAATGCGACAGTAAAACAAACTGGCTATGTTTTAATAAATTGTGAGGTTATTATCCTTAATAAATCATTTGTGTATAAGGAAAAAATGGATTACTGGTGATATACTTTGTAGTTAAAAAGGATATTTTTTAACGTCTTAGCAGTAATACGCGTTTTAAATTTTTATTCTTTACTCGAATTTCAATATGAAAATCAGCCTTTTCATTGAAATCTTACCACCAATCTTATGTCTTTCTTTCTGATTAACAGAGGTTATGCTTCAAATTTAGAATAACAGGTAGGTTTTTGAGCCTCTTTCTTCATGAATATTGTTGTAATTATACTCTACAAAACGATAATTCATAAGGAGCAGAAATACAGCATCTTAAATCAAAAAATTACAACAAATCGGTTGTAATTTTGATGCATTTTCGTGATTGTTATCCCAAGATACTTTTTTAAGCAAGGTTATGGATAGAGTCTTATTTTATCAAAGCAATAACAACGTTGTTTTTGTTGTAATAGCAAAAATAAGTATGATTATTTTTTGTATTTTCCAGTTACAATTTGATTTTGTTTTTTACCTTTGAGAAGTAAAAATTTGGTTTAAAATAACAGTATCTTTAGAAGAAACATGCATCCCAATTACACCTGTGGGTGGTAATAAATATATTCCTGGAAAGAAATTAAACTTATAGTAAAGCATTAATCGACCGAATTGCGAATACCATTGAAGTTATGAATAAAAAATTAGGCAAAAAAGATAACAGAACTGAAGAACCCTTAGAAAAACAACTCTGGAAAGCTGCCGATAAGCTAAGGAAAAACATTGATGCTGCTGAATACAAACATGTTATTTTAGGATTGATTTTTCTCAAATACATTTCGGATGCATTTACAAAACTGTATAAAAAACTTGAAGCCGGAGAAGGAGAATATGCCGGAGCAGACCCTGAAGATAAAGACGAATACAAGGCAGAAAATGTATTTTTTGTACCTGAAAAAGCCCGATGGAGTTCTCTTTTGTCAAAAGCAAAACAACCGACTATTGGAAAATCGGTTGACGAGGCAATGGATGCCATCGAAAAAGAAAATCCTTCCTTGAAAGGAGTTTTACCAAAAGTTTATGCTCGCCAAAACCTTGACCCAACCAGTTTAGGGGAATTGTTCGATGAAATAGGAAAAATTCAATTAAAAGCAACAAAAGAACGGAACGGTGACATTTTAGGCCATGTATTTGAATACTTTCTTGGAGAATTTGCCCTTGCAGAAGGTAAAAAAGGAGGACAGTTCTATACGCCACGCAGTGTTGTAGAATTATTGGTTAAAATGCTTGAACCATACAAAGGGCGTGTTTTTGACCCCTGCTGTGGTTCCGGGGGTATGTTTGTGCAATCTGAAAAATTTGTACTGGAACATAGTGGAAAAATAAATGATATTTCCATTTACGGACAGGAAAGCAACCAAACCACTTGGCGACTGGCAAAAATGAACCTCGCTATACGTGGTATTGACAGTTCACAGGTAAAATGGAACAACGAAGGTTCTTTTTTAAATGATGCCCATAAAGATTTAAAAGCCGATTATATTATTGCTAATCCGCCATTTAATGTAAGTGATTGGAGCGGTGATTTATTGCGAAAAGACGGACGTTGGAAATATGGTGTACCACCAACATCCAATGCAAACTATGCATGGATACAACATTTTCTATATCATTTAGCACCAAACGGACAAGCAGGATTTGTACTTGCAAAGGGTTCGTTAACCACTAAATCAGGTGGCGAAGGTGAGATTAGGAAAGCACTGGTTGAAGCCAATTTAATTGATTGCATTGTAAACTTACCGCCTAAATTGTTCTTAAACACCCAAATCCCTGCATCGCTTTGGTTTATGAGCAGGAACAGGACGAATCTGCCTGTGCGTGGCACGCAGACAGGTGGCAAATATAGAAACCGCAGTGATGAGATTCTTTTCATTGATGCCAGAAACATGGGGCATTTAATCAATCGCAGAACAAAAGTTCTTTCTGAAGAGGATATAGATAAGATTGCCGAAACATATCATAACTGGCGTAATGCCCCCCAGCCCCCTAAAGGGGGAGTGAAATCACCGTCTGTTTTGAAATCTGCTAATCCTGCTCTTTATGGTGAATTGAGTAAAAAAGCAAAAGAGATGAGAAACAATCCTACAAAAGCTGAACAAATGCTGTGGGAAAGGTTAAAGAACAAACAACTTGGTATAAAATTCAGACAACAACACATTATAAATAAGTTTATTGTTGATTTTTGCTCAATTGAAAAATACCTGGTTATTGAAGTTGATGGAGAAATACATGAAAAACAAAAAGAAGCAGATGCACAAAGAAGCAAGATTTTAGAAAAAGAGGGGTTTAATATCATCCGATTTAGAAATAATGAAGTAATAAATAATATTGAATTAGTTCTGTCAAGAATTGAAGAAGCTCTGAAAAAGTCCCCTTCAGGGGATTTAGGGGCTTATGAAGACATCAAAGGTTTTTGTAATTCAACACCTATCAAACGGGTAAAAGAACTGGATTATGTGCTTACTCCCGGGCGATATGTTGGTTTAGCAGAGGAAGAAGATGATTTTGATTTCAAAGAGCGGTTTACACAATTGAAAAGTGAATTTGAGGAGCAGTTGAAAGAGGAAGCCGAGTTAAATCAACGAATTAGTGAAAACCTGGCTAAAATTGAGTTGAAAGATGAGTAAACAACCCGAAAAATATAGCTTGCAGGAAATAGAAAACAAGATTTTCACTATCCGGGGCATTCACGTGATGATAGACAGTGACATTGCTGAGATGTATGATGTGGAAACCAAAGTGCTCAATCAGGCCGTGAAAAGAAATTTAGGAAGGTTCCCCAAAAACTTTAGATTCCAACTTACTGAAGAAGAAACAAAAAACCTGGGGTCACAAATTGTGCCCTTAGAGAGCGCAAATCATTCTTTAAGGTCACAATCTGTGACCTTAGAAAGTCAACGAGGAAAGCATCGAAAATATTTGCCCTATGTGTTTACAGAACAGGGCGTTTCTATGCTCTCAGCAGTATTGCACAGCGATACTGCCATACAGGTAAGTATAAAAATTATGAATGCCTTTGTAGAAATGCGTAAATTTATTACTGCCAATACAAATGTGTTTCAACGACTGGATATTATTGAAAAGAATCACTTGCAGTTTAAATCAGAAACCAACCAAAAATTCGATAAGATTTTTCAGGCCATTGAAGATAAAAGCATTAAGCCCAAACAAGGCATTTTTTTTGAAGGGCAAATGTTCGATGCGTATAAATTTACATCCGAACTCATCCGTGGCGCGAAAAAATCCATCATACTTATTGATAATTATGTAGATGACGCTGTGCTCACCTTATTGAGCAAGCGAGGCGAAAATGTTGCGGCTGCCATTTACACCAAAAACATCAGCAAACAGCTCAAACTTGACCTGAAAAAACACAACAGCCAATATCCCAAAATAGTGGCACACGAATTCAAAAATGCACACGACCGGTTCCTGATTGTGGATGAAACACAACTTTACCATTTCGGCGCTTCTTTAAAAGACCTGGGCAAAAAGTGGTTTGCCTTTTCCCGCATGGACTCCATGACCAATGATGTATTGCAAAAATTGAAAAAAGGAGGTGGGTATGAGTAAAGGCTATGAGTATAAGTTATGAATTTATGATAATTTTGAATGACAATTATAAAACAGACAAGAATTCAGCAAAATGAACTATGAAATTAAAATAGATAATGCAAAGGAAGATAAAGGGACAATAGACCTTCATCGCCTGGCATTAATTGCCGATAGCATTAGGAAAGTTTCCGAAGGTGCTTTGCAAATACGCCTCAGGGGAGTTAGCCTTAGCAAAGGCAGAAAAAAAATATCCCTTAAAGATGCCTTAAAAGTTTCTTTAACCAGCATTAAAGAAGGTAGTACGGTTTTGTGCCTGGAGTCTGAAAAATTTGAAAAAACGCTTGAACCCTATCAAACCGATTTATTCCGGTGGGAAGCACAGCAAGAACTTCCGCAACACACGCCAATGACCTTGTTTATTAAATCATTTCAGGATGCAATGAATGAGAATGACGAACAGGATTTATTAGACAAACCATTATTGCGGGAGCTGAAACAACTGAAAAGTGCATTTTTAAATGAAAATGAAACCTTTATTATTTCTAACCAAAATAGCGTCCCGGAACTGAAATTGACGAAAAATGATTTTAAAAGAATCAAAGTACTTGAGGACGAAATCCCGGAGCCTGAACCTGTAATTCTTAACGGAACCGTTGAATCGTTGAAATACTCAAAACTGAAAGTGCAGATAAAAACAGGGGAAGGAATTGTTGATGGGTTTTTATCCGACAAATTATCATCTGAAGATATTGTCCCGTTTTGGGGAAAGGAAGTTACCATTACAGGCACAGCACATTTTAAACCTCGTGGCCTTTCTGTTATTGAAATTGAGCGGGTTTTTGAGGCCGGAAAAGGAGACGAATATTTTTCCAAAAAGCCAAAATCCGAAACAGTTGAACAGCAGTTAGAAAGGCAAATAGGGGAAAAGGGAGGGAATCAATTGGCAGAAATTATGGGTAAATGGCCGGGTGACGAAACAGATGAAGAGTTTGAACAAATGCTTAAAGACCTTGACGGATGAAAAAGTTTGTTTTAGATACCGGAATCATTCTGCATTATGTAAGGCAACCTGATTTATCGCAAAAGATAGAATCAGAACTTAACCTGCTTGCCCAAAATGTTGTGCCTGTGATTGCATCAGTGAGTATTGGCGAGATTGAGGGTTTTGTGCAACGCGGACAATGGGGCGAAAAGAAAATAAAACGATTGAAAACCCTTATCTCTAAAATTATGGTGATTGATATTACTGCCGAAGATGAGCAATTGATGAAGTCTTATGCAACACTCTGGAATTACAGCAAAAACAACTTGCCCGGCGATAAGCTCGGTAAATCAATTGGAATAGGACAAAACGATGTATGGATAGCAGCCCTTGCCAAAACTGCCAACGCAGAATTGGTGACAATAGATGGCGATTTTGAGCATCTTAACAAGAAATGGATAACTGTGCATAAGTTTTAAATGATGAGCAATAAAAACATATACAATTTTACAGTAGGTGAACTGAAAAAAATATTACAACAATACCCCGAAGATATGCCGGTAGTAGTAAGCGGTTACGAAAACGGCTACGAAAATTTTTATCATCCCTTTGTTAAAAAAGTAAAACATCTGCCCGAAAACCCCTATTGGGATGGCCAGTTTCAACTTGACGATAATGGAACAGAAGTGCTGCTTTTAGAAAGGGAGGTGAGGCATGACTGAGTGGAAGCAGGTTAGTTTAGATAAAATAACAATTAAGATTACAGACGGCTCACATCACAGCCCCAAAGAGTCAGTTGATGGAATACCTATGTTTTCAGTAAAAGATATGCGTGAACAAGGTTTTTATTCTGAAAATGCCAAGACTATTTCTGAAAGTGATTATCAAAAACTAATAAAATCAGGTTGTCAGCCAGAAATAGATGACATACTGATTGCAAAGGACGGGTCAGTTTTAAAGCATATTTTTCGCGTAAAAACAAAACCTGATTATGTTTTATTATCTTCTATAGCTATAATTCGCCCAAATACATCTGTTGTAGAACCATCTTTTCTTGTGTATGCTATAAAAGAACCATCAACAAAAGAACTAATTTTAAATAATTTTGTCGGAGGCTCTGGTGTACCGAGAATTGTTCTTAAAGATTTTAAACAAGTAGATATACCACTCCCTCCACTCCCCGAACAACGCGCCATCGCCTCCATCCTTTCCAGCTTAGACGACAAAATAGACCTGCTCCACCGCCAGAACAAAACGTTGGAGGAAATGGCTGAGGCGCTGTTTCGGCAGTGGTTTGTGTTGGAGGCAGATGATGAATGGAGAGTAGTCAAACTAGGAGATTATATCTCAACCAATACAACTTCGATTAACAAAGACTATCCTCATGAAAAAATTGAGTATCTCGATACAGGTTCACTCACACTAGGAAAATGGGGTGATCTCAAAACTGTTCCTCTTAAAGAAGCTCCAAGTCGAGCTAAAAGATTGGTTAAACACAATGATATCCTTTATTCAACTGTAAGGCCTAATCAACTGCATTATGGAATAGTTAGGAATCCCATTGAAAAACTGGTTGTTTCAACTGGATTTTGTGTAATTACATGTAATTCAGTTTCCCCTTATTTTGTTTATTATTTGTTGACGGATAATGGAATGACAGAGTATTTACATTCCATTGCAGAAGGTTCAACATCTGCTTATCCATCTCTGAAACCGAGTGATCTGGAATCCTTGGAATTCCCGTTCCCACCAGTTAATATTTTAGAGAAATTTCACAAGCTTGTTGATTCGGCATGGAATAAAATAGAAAGTAATTACAAACAAATCCACACCCTCGAAAAACTGCGGGATACTTTGTTGCCGAAGTTGATGAGTGGGGGAATACGTATAGAGGCGCACGGCCGTGCGTCTCAGAAAAAGGGCCGTGATGACAGATAAATTTCAAAATAAATACCGAATTCAATCACACAGGATGCCAAAGTGGGATTATTCGGGCAATGGTTTTTATTTTATCACATTGGTTACGCAAAACAGGGATTGCAATTTGGGAAAAATAAATAATGGCAAAATCATATTTTCCGATTTTGGGAAAATCGTTCATGATGAATGGTTGAAATCATTTGAAATTCGAAACGAATTGTTTTTGGACGAATACATTATAATGCCCAATCATTTGCATGCCATTGTTGTGTTGAAAAAAAACGGGAATAATGAAACCAAAATTGGTGAATCGTATGGTGCGTGTGGCGCAAACGGTTCGGATGGTTTGCACAATTCGCACGGTTTGCACGGTTTGCACGGTTTGCACGTAGAGACGCACGGCCGTGCGTCTCTACAATCCCCAATCGGATCGTGCAAACAACAATTTGTTCGCAAACCAAAATCAATTTCATCATTTGTTGGCGGGTTTAAATCGGCCGTTAATTCAAAAATTGATGATTATATTGATGAATGCAATTTGGATATTCCGAAATACAATCGAAACAACCATTTTTTTCAACCTAATTACCACGACCACATTATTCGAAATAACGCAGAATATGAAAGAATAAAAAATTACATCATAACCAATCCATTAAAATGGAAGGATGATAAATTTAATCCTGATAAAACGAACAAAGAATGACAAGGATTACCGAAAATACCATCGAAGAATTTACCATTAAACTTTTAGCGCATAATGGCTACGAATACATTTATGCCCCAAACATAGCGCATGACCTTCTGCCAAAAATTATGAATAGTTAAATAAAAATATTCAACCAATGAAAAACAACAAACATTCAGATTTTATCATCTTTAAAACCCAGGACGAAAAAATTTCGGTTGATGTTCGTTTTGAAGATGAAACCGTTTGGCTTACGCAAGACCAAATGGCAATGTTGTTTGATAAAGCAAAATCAACCATTAGTGAACACATTAAACATATTTTTGAAGAGGGTGAATTAAACGAAAATTCAGTTGTTCGGAAATTCCGAACAACTGCTGCTGACGGAAAAAATTACGAAGTAAATTATTACAATCTTGATGTCATCATTTCGGTTGGTTATCGTGTAAAATCGTTGCGTGGTACACAGTTTCGCCAGTGGGCAACCAAACGCCTCAACGAATACATTCGCAAAGGCTTTGCAATGGACGATGAACGCCTCAAAAATCTGGGCGGAGGTGGTTATTGGAAGGAACTGCTGCAGCGCATACGCGACATTCGCGCATCGGAAAAAGTATTTTACCGCCAGGTACTCGACATTTACGCCACCAGCATTGACTACGACCCCAAAGCAGATGTTTCCATTGCGTTTTTCAAAAAAGTACAAAATAAAATTCATTATGCCGTCCACGGTCATACTGCGGCCGAAGTAATTTTCAACCGTGCCGATGCCGAAAAGCAATTTATGGGTTTAATGACTTTCCCGGGCAATCGTCCGTACTTGAAAGATGTAGTGGTTGCAAAAAACTTTTTAAACGAAAAAGAACTGCGGGCCCTGGGACAAATTGTTTCGGGTTATTTAGACTTTGCCGAACGACAAGCCGAACGCAAGCAAGCCATGACAATGAACGACTGGGCAAAACATTTAGATCGCATTTTGACCATGAGCGGAGAAAAACTATTACAAGGAGCAGGAACGGTAAGCCACGACAAAGCAGTAGAAAAGGCCACCAGCGAATACAAAAAATATCAGCAGAAAACATTGAGCGAAGCAGAAAAAAACTATTTGGATAGTTTAAAAATGATAGAGCGGAAAGCAAAAAAGAAAAAATGAGCACGATCAGTGAAAACACCATAGAAGAATTCACCATCAAACTCCTGCAGCGTAGCGGTTACGAATACCTCTATGCCCCGAGCATAGCGCACGATGGCGATGCACCTGAAAGAACAAGCTATGAAGAAGTTTTACTTTTAGATAGGTTACGTGAGTCGATTCGGAGAATAAATCCCACAATACCGCCTGAAATACAGGATGAAGCTGTAAAAGAATTGAACAGGATTCATTCACCGGAGCTTATCACGAATAATGAAAACTTTCATAGGATGCTCACCGAGGGTATCAAAGTAACTTACCAGAAAGACGGAAATGAAAGAGGTGATTTGGTATGGTTGATTGACTTCAATACGCCTGAAAATAATGAATTTATTGTCGCCAATCAGTTCACCGTGGTTGAAGATGGCATTAATAAACGTCCTGATGTTGTTTTGTTTGTGAATGGAATTCCGCTGGTTGTATTAGAATTGAAAAATGCAGCTGACGAAAAAGCTACAATTAAAACTGCTTTTAATCAAATACAAACCTATAAGTCAACTATACCTAATTTATTCACATATAACGCATTTACAATCATATCAGACGGCTTAGAGGCTAAAGCAGGGACTATTTCTGCCGGAATGAGCCGTTTTATGGCGTGGCCTGTCTGCGTGCAACGCACAGGCAGAAAATCTGCTGATGGCAATGAGTTCTTGTACAACAAGTATTTTGTATATGTAATTGAATGTGAAAACAAAAGCTATTACATTGGACAGACTTCAAATATTGAAGAAAGATGGCAACAACATATTTCCGGGAAAGGTGCAAATTGGACAAAAAATCATAGACCACTAAAAATAATTCATCATGAAGTATTTCCTTCAAGAGAAGAAGCTGTAAAAAGGGAAAAGCAATTAAAAACTGGCTTTGGCCGAAAATGGATGAAAAGAGAGATAGAAGCAAAAAGAAATAATCCATATTTTATTGATGATGAAATTGAAATAAAGGCAACGAAAAAATCTGAATCCAAAACTTGGCAGCCTGGTTATATTTCTGAGTTAGAGACATTGATTACCGGGATGTTAAATAAAGAAACACTATTGGATTTAATCCGGCATTTTGTTGTTTTCGAGAAATCGACCTGTCTGCGTGCAACGCACAGGCAGGAGCGAGAAGACCCTGAGACAGGTATTGCAACCATTTCAACGGTCAAGAAATTAGCAGCCTACCATCAATATTATGCAGTAAACCGTGCAGTTGAATCTGCTTTGCGGGCTTCAGGCTATTCAGTAGACAAGGAAACACCCACAAGCCTGGTTATGGAAGACCCTGAGAGTTACGGTCTGCCCGGGGTCAAAAAGCAACCCAAAGGAGACCGAAAAGGCGGTGTGATCTGGCATACACAAGGAAGCGGAAAATCCCTTTCAATGGTTTTCTTTACAGGGAAAATAGTTTTAACGCTTGATAATCCTACCATTGTAGTAATAACCGATAGAAATGATTTGGATGACCAACTATTTGATACGTTTGCTTCATCAACACAGCTTTTAAGGCAGGAACCCAAACAGGTAGAAAGCCGTGAAGATTTAAAAGAAAAACTCAAAGTAGCTTCCGGTGGTGTTGTTTTCACAACAATTCAAAAATTTCAGCCGAATGAAGGAAATGTTTATGAAACGCTGTCTCAAAGAGAAAACATTATCGTAATTGCAGATGAAGCTCACAGAACGCAATATGGCTTCAAAGCAAAAACCATCGACGACAAAAATGAACAGGGTGATGTGGTAGGTAAAAAAATCGTTTATGGTTTTGCAAAGTATATGCGAGATGCATTACCTAATGCTACCTATATTGGGTTTACCGGTACACCTATTGAAAACACGGATGTAAATACCCCTGCGGTTTTTGGCAACTATATTGACGTTTACGATATTGCCCAGGCAGTAGACGATGGAGCAACCGTTAGAATTTACTATGAAAGTCGTTTGGCCAAAGTAGCACTAAGCGAAGAAGGCAAACAACTGGTTGAAGAGCTTGAAGAAGAATTTTCAGAAGAGACGCATGGCCATGCGTCTCGACGATGGACACAATTAGAAGCTTTAATTGGTAGTGAAAACAGAGTAAAAAACATTGCCAATGATATTATCCTACATTTTGGGCAACGTCAGGAAATATTTGAAGGAAAAGGCATGATTGTAACCATGTCCAGAAGAATTGCTGCTGATTTATATGAAGAAATTATAAAAATAAAACCCGAATGGCATTCTGATGATTTAAGAAAAGGAGTAATCAAAGTTGTTATGACTTCTTCATCATCAGACGGCCCCAAAATGGCAAAACATCATACAACTAAACAACAACGAAAGATTTTGGCCGACCGCATGAAAGACCCCGAAGATGAATTGCAATTGGTAATTGTAAGGGATATGTGGTTAACCGGGTTTGATGCACCAAGCATGCATACACTTTACATTGACAAACCCATGAAAGGCCATAATCTGATGCAGGCAATTGCCCGTGTAAATAGGGTTTACAAAGATAAGCCCGGTGGTTTGGTTGTTGATTATTTAGGCATAGCTTCTGACCTTAAAAAAGCACTTTCATTTTATTCCGATGCTGGAGGTAAAGGCGACCCGGCAATTGCACAGGAACAGGCAGTTGAACTTATGTTGGAAAAATTGGAAGTCGTTTCAAATATGTTTCATGCCTGTCCGCCAGACCGGCGGAGTTTTCCGTATGAAGATTATTTCCAAGCTGATACTTCAAAAAAACTATCCATGATATTAGGTGCAGAAGAGCATATTCTTGGACTTGAAGACGGAAAGAAAAGATACATTAATGAGGTTACTGCACTTTCAAAAGCCTTTGCAATTGCAGTTCCGCATGAACAGGCAATGGATATTAAAGAGGAGGTTTCTTTTTTCCAAGCCGTAAAAGCAAGGTTAGCAAAGTTTGACCTGTCTGCGTACAACGCACAGGCAGATGGAACTGGGACTACAAAAACCGATGAAGAAATTGACCTGTCTGCGTGCAACGCACAGGCAGAAACTACAATTCGGCAGGTAATTGATAAGGCTTTGATTTCTGAACAAGTTATTG
>CAZJDA010000082.1:0-19027 GCA_964544705.1 uncultured Bacteroidales bacterium | reverse complement strand
GCAACGCTTAACCGCTTCAAGGGGTTTTCGTTTTCGCTCAATCGTTCAATCGTTCAATCGTTCTCTCGTTCTTCCGTTCTTCCACTTAAACCCAATCAACCAATCAACCAATCAACCAATCAACCAATCAACCAATCAACCAATCAACCAATTAACCAATCAACAAATCAACCAATCAACCAATCCACTAATCCACCAATTAACTAATTACCAAATTCCATCAATCATTCCATCACTCTTTCGCTCAATCGTTCCATCGTTCCATCGTTCCTAAAACCAACCGCTTGAAGGGTTTGATTTAACTTAGCAGGAATCTTTTTGATGCAACGCTTAACCGCTTCAAGGGGTTTTCGTTTTCGCTCAATCGTTCTATCGTTCTATCGCTCCGTCGTTCTTCCGTTCTTCCACTTAAACCCAATCAACCAATCAACAAATCAACCAATCAACCAATCAACCAATCAACCAATCCACCAATCAACCATTCAACCATTCAACCATTCAACCATTCAACCAATCCACCAATCCACCAATCAACCAATCCACCAATCCACCAATTAACCAATCAACCAATTAACCAATCAACAAATCAACCAATCAACCAATCAACAAATCAACCAATCCACTAATCCACCAATCCACCAATCCACCAATTAACCAATCAACCAATCCACCAATCAACCCATCAACCCATTACCACATCAACAAAAAAACCCTTCACCACAAAATACAACAGCATATTTTCCTCAACTTTTCAACAAATAGAATCGAATTCATTACATTTGCACTAAAAAAAATGGAATTTCTATATCCCGGCTTTTTTTACGGACTCTTTGCCATTGCCATACCTATTATTATTCATTTATTCAATTTTAGGCGTTTTAAAAGGATTGACTTTACCAATGTTAGATTCCTGGAACAGGTAAAACAACAAACCAAAAAGCAATCACAGGTTAAACATCTTCTTGTACTTTTAACCCGGATTTTAGCTATTGCTGCCCTCGTAACAGCTTTTGCCCGTCCTTATATCCCTTTGGAAAACAACCGCGTATTGAAAGGTAAAAAAATGGTGAGTGTTTATATGGATAATTCATTTAGCATGGAAGCTATTTCTGAAAAAGGGATACTTTTTGAAGCTTCACAAAATATTGCCAGGGATATTATACAAGGATACAAACCGGTGAATGATTTTCATGTCCTCAACAATGACTTTAAGGGCAAACACCAAAGGATCATAACCAAAGAAGAAGCTAGTGATTTTATTTACGAGATGGAAATATCGCCGGCAAGAAAAACCATCTCCAGCATTATATCAAGGCAAAAAGATATAACCAATGAAAGCAATGCTTCTGTTTCTTATCTTTATTTATTAAGTGATTTCCAGAAGAACATTTGCGACTTGGAAAATATTGAACCAGACACTACTGTAGAAACATATTTCATCCCCCTAAAACCAGGAAAAACCAACAATCTATTTGTAGACAGTTGTTGGTTCACATCACCTGTTTTGCAAGAGGGCCAGCAGGTTACCCTATTTTCAAGGATCGTCAATAATAGCAATGAAAAATATGAACAAATACCTGCAAAACTTATTATCAATAAGAAACAAAGGGCTTTAACAAGTTTCACGATAGAAGCCGGTTCTGATGTAACTATAGAATTGCCTTTCACCATAAATCATGCAGGAACGCATGCAGGACATGTTGAAATTACCGACCATCCCGTAGTATATGATGACAAATTTTATCTCAATTTCCAAGTAAAAAAAACCATTCCTGTTTTATCCATTACGGGCAATGGCCATAATAAATACATTAATAGTCTTTTTGGTAAAGACAGTCTTTTTGATTACCATGTACAAAAAGAAGATGCAATTGATTTTTCTAACTTCCAAGAATACCAGTTAATCATTCTTAATGAGCTAAAGAATATTTCATCCGGCTTAAGTTCAGAGATCAATAGTTTTATGGAAAATGGTGGAACTGTGCTATTTACCCCTTCTTTTGAACCCGACATTCAATCTTATAACACTTTTTTTAAAAGCTTAAATATCAACCCTTTTATAGGCTTGGATACCACGAAAACCGAAGTAAGCAATGTGAATATTCAACATGAAATGTTCAAGGATGTTTTTGAAGAATTTCCTAAAAACATGGATTTGCCAAAAGTTCATAAATATTATAGAACGCAGGAACAAACCATTTCTGGGAAAGAATATTTGCTCAACTTAATGAACGGGAGCAGTCTTTTATCAACCTATAGCCATGGAAAAGGCCATATTTATATCTCTACTGTGCCTTTTGACCCGGGATTTTCAAACTTTCCTGAACATGCCATATTTGTGCCGGTAATGTATAAAATGGCTTTTTTAAGCTATTCCTTACCACCTCTTTATTATGATCTAAGCGCAAAAGAACCGGTTATACTAGATGATTTCTTTAGAAAAAAGGACGAAGTGTTAAAAATAACCGGTGATGATAACTTTGAGATCATACCTGGCTTGGAAACAAGAAATTTCAAAACGTATATTTATCCTTACGATTATATCAATACAGCCGGTAATTACTACATTCAATATAAAGAAGAAACTTTAAGGGGAATTTCTTTCAATTATAACAGGAAAGAATCTGAGTTGAAGTATTTATCGAATCAAGAATTGGAGGAAGCTCTAAAGAACCATCAATTAAACAACATTAGGGTGATAAAAGATACTGGAAAACCTATATCTCTTAGTATAAAACAAATTGATGAGGGTATACAATTATGGAAATGGTTTATTATCGCGGCTTTATTTTTCTTAGCAGTTGAGATATTGTTACTAAGACTTTGGAGATAATTTTTTTACACCTTAAAAACATTCCTATACAAGATAGCTACCGCAACTCTTTTATCAAAAAAATCATATTGATCCATGTAAGTGATTACTTAGCTTATTACATCCATGTTTTACCAAGAAAATTTCAAATCTACATAAATTCATATCTCAATAAATCCAAAATAATTCTAAATTTGCATTATTTTCACATCCAAAGCATGGAATTATGAAGAAACTTGCCCAAATTATCTTTATAGTACTTGTCCCACAGATACTTATTGCCCTACTTATATACAATTATCAAAACATTAAAAACGAAGGCAACTTAGCAGCTTTAAAAAAACAATATAAAGAAAAACCAAAACAGGTAGTTGCTCATGGCGCTTTTGAAGAGCTTAACAAAAATTTTGACAATGTACACGAAGTAACTGCCGCATGTTTATCGTGCCATAACAAACGGGGCGAAGAACTACTGCATAGCCCGCATTATAGATGGGAAAGAGAAACTTTTATACCTGGGCGTGGAGTGGTATATATAGGCAAAAAGAACCTCATCAATAATCTTTGCACAGGAATAGCGGGGAGCGAGCAGGCTTGTACACGTTGCCATACAGGTTATGGCTGGGATGATAAAAATTACGATTTCTCCGATGAAAAAAATATTGATTGCCTTGTATGCCATGATAATAGCGGCCCATATGCAAAAGGCAGCGGCATGGCAGGTTACCCTGCTACCGGTGAAAATGCACCGGATTACCAATTGATTGCTGCACACATAGGTAAACCCGGCAAGCAAAACTGTGGCACATGTCACTTCTTTAGTTCTGGAGGAAACAATGTAAAACATGGTGAACTGGAAAAAGCGCTGTTGGATTGCACAAGGGAAGTTGATGTTCATATGGCTGCCAATGGGCTGGATATGAAATGCGTAGATTGCCATACGGCAGAAAACCACGAGATAAAAGGGCGGTATTATGGTGTTTCTTCGCGCGACTATAACAGGGCTACTTGCGAACAATGCCACGAAGAAAATCCCCACAAAGATGAACTCATAAACGAACATACCATTAAAGTTGCATGTCAAACATGCCATATACCGGTTTATGCTAAGGTGAACCCAACAAAAATGCATTGGGATTGGTCTACTGTCGGGAAATTAAAAGATGGAAAACCTTACGCCGAGAAAGATGAAGATGGCAATGTAACTTATCTTTCAATCAAAGGCACATTCAAATGGGAAAAGAATGTAAAGCCAGAATACAAATGGTTCAATGGTAAAGCAAACCATTACCTGTTTACCGACGAAATTGACACGGTCCCGGTTCAGATCAATACACTTTTTGGTTCTTACAGTGATGAAAAAGCCAAGATATGGCCGGTTAAGATTCATCGTAGCAACCAGGCTTATGATAAAGAATACAACCGGTTAGTACAACCCAAACTTTGGGATGCAGAAAAGGGCAATAACGCTTTATGGCTCGATCTTGAATGGCAGCCGGCCATTAAAGCCGGGATGGAAGAAATGGAATTACCGTATAGTGGCAATTATGGCTTTGTTAAAACAGAAATGTATTTGCCACTAAACCACATGGTATCGCCTGCTGAGAACACACTATCATGTAAAGACTGCCACGACAGGCAAAACAGCAGGCTTAAAAACCTTGATGACTTCTACATGCCGGGGCGCGACAGGAATAAAACCATTGACATGATCGGGCTGATTGTTATTTTTGGCTCCCTGGGAGGTGTTTCTTTACACGCTATTACCAGGTATTATTTCTATAGAAAAAGGAAACAAAAACAAAATTAGAAAAACAACAATGAAAAAAGTCTATATTTACAAACTATTTGAACGTTTCTGGCACTGGTCGCAAGCATTCCTCATCTTCTTCCTTGCCATTACTGGTTTTGAAATTCACGGTAGTTTTACTTTATTTGAATTTGAAAACGCCGTCAAATACCACAATGTTGCAGCCACTTCACTCATCATCTTGATAATATTCGCTATTTTTTGGCATTTTACTTCTGGTGAATGGAAACAATATTTGCCTACAGCCAAAAATTTAAGGGTACAGTTCAATTATTACATTTTCGGGATATTTAGGAATGCGCCCCACCCTACTCGCAAAACTACCCTCAGCAAATTAAACCCGCTTCAAAGATTGGTATATCTTGGGCTTAAAATCCTTGTAATCCCTGTAATGGTAGTATCAGGTTTATTGTTCCTGTTTTACAGGTATCCACAAAAAGGAAATATAGAAACCCTTAACATCCAAAACCTCGAGATTATTGCCTTAGTGCATACTTTAGGTGCATTTTTGCTAATTGCGTTTATCATCGTACATCTTTACCTTATTACTACAGGCCAAACCCTCACTTCCAACCTTAAAGCCATGATAACCGGCTATGAAGAGCTGGAAGAAGAAGAAAACAATGATAAGGAGCTAACGGAAACCATGAATAACAAATCTTTAAACGAAAATAGCCATGACAAGTAAAAGCAAAAAATATATCAACCCTTACCTAGCAGGTTTTTTGCTTGGCCTATTACTCCTGTTCACCTTTTACATAACCGGGCATGGTTTAGGCGCTAGCGGAGCTATTAAAAGAACTACCGTAGCTTTAGTTGACGAAGTTGCCCCTGAGCATGCAGAAAACAGCAACTTTTACAGCAAATATACATCAGAGAGCAAATCACCCTTGGATTCTTGGTTCGTTTACATGTTTATCGGTGTAATTGCCGGCGGATTCATTTCCGGGATAAGTTCTAACAGGCTCAAGCTCACCACAGAAAAAGGGCCGAGAACAAAAGTATACATAAGAATAATGGCTGCATTGTTTGGTGGCGCTTTATTTGGGTTAGGAGCTCAAATTGGAAAAGGATGTACAAGTGGTTCTGCTCTTACCGGAATGGCAGCCCTGTCTACTTCCGGTTTTATTACCATGATGGCTATTTTTGGAACAGCCTTTATTGTAGCTCAATTGTTTAAACGTTTATGGCTTTAATTTTTTTATTATGGGACCTTTAATACCTTATGGCATTATTACACAAGAATGGACAGTATTGATCATTTTCCTTATCGGGATGGTTTTTGGTATGATCCTGGAGCAAGCCGGCTTTTCTTCTTCAAGAAAATTGGTAGGAATATTTTTTGGCTATGATTTTGTTGTGCTAAAAGTCTTCTTCACAGCTGCTATCACTGCCATAGTGGGGATCATATTCTTGGGATATTTTGGTTGGCTCGATACTTCGGTAATCTTTGTCCATTCCAATTACTTATATAGCGCCATAGTTGGCGGGGTGATTATGGGAATAGGTTTTGTGCTTGGAGGCTATTGCCCGGGCACAAGCGCTACAGCCCTTTCTATAGGCAAAATTGACGGGCTTTTCTTTATCATTGGCCTTTTGGGCGGTGTTTTGATCTATGGAGAATTTTTTGATACGTTCTCTCAACTCTTTTCAGGAAAATACTTTGACAGGGAATTGGTTTACAACTCGCTGGGAATGTCGAGAGGATGGTTTGTGTTTTGGCTTATTTTTATTGCCCTTATCGCCTTTTCAGTAGGAACACATTTTGAAAACCATGCAAAAGTTGGATTATTGCCTACAAATAAAAGATACAATAGCTACAATTTAGAATTATTCTTGGTGTTGGTTATTGCTGTCATCATTATTTTTATCCCAGAAAAACGGGTAAATAGATTTTCTGAAATTCCAGAAGAAAAACTTTTAAATACCTTGCAAGATACAAAACGTTTTGTTAGTTCCGACGAACTTGCTTTTAAAATCATGCATGATGTACCTAATATAAAAATGATTGATGTGAGAAACAAGGATGCTTTCGATGCCTTCCATTTCCCTGGCGCCATTAATATTCCTTATAGCGAAATTGCCGAAAAACAGTGGGAAGACATTCTCAACCAGGAAAATACAAAAAATATCTTCTTATCCCCCGGCGGGATTAAAGCCAGGGAAGCTTGGCTTTTAAGACGAAGAATAGGAGATAAAAACAATTATGTTTTGGAAGGAGGCATGAATCAATTTATTAAAGATATCTTCTTTATAGAAAAGCCAGGTAGCAGTATATTTAAGAAGGAAATAAAAGACCAATACAGGTTCAGGCAGAAAGCGGCAAAGTATTTTAAAACAGGTAAAGCCAATGAATCTGTTCCGGTTAAAACGGAAGCCAATAAGATGCCGGCTAAAAAACTGGAAGTGGAAGTAGCCGGCGGTTGCTGATCTTGCATTAAACAGTTAAAATAAAACAAGGATTATGGAAACAAACAGCTTAAGACAAGGAATATTCATATTTTTCATTATCATCATTTCGGTTCTCATCGTATATTCGTTTATACCGGGCGATTATAAAAAAACTCCCAAGCAGGCTTTAAATAACGTAATATCAAACGATAGCGCTTCTTTTCAAAAGAAAAATCTTCATGAAATACTATCAGGCAAATACAAGAGCGAGTACCAATTGATTGATGTCCGACCGGAACAAGATTTTGAAAAAGGCCATTTACAGGATGCGCTCAATATCCCTTTCAATAGTTTGCTAAAACGAGGATATTTAAAAAAACTCGATAATAGCAAAAAGCAATTGCTCTATTCCAGCGAAGAAGCAAAAGCTCATGAAGCGGCATTATTGCTATTGCAAAAAGGGTTTGCAAATAGTATGGCAATTCCTGCTAATTATGAAAGCTTAAAACAACGCATTAACGGTAAAAAGAATATAAATTGGGAGGATATTACACAAGAAAAGGCCAAGTATGATTATGGAACTTTTATAAAAACTATTCACCAGGAGCCCGATACCACCAAAGAAAAGGAACAAAAGATAAAATCCACACCAAAAGTAGAAGGAGGCTGTTAGTACGATGGATAAGAACAAAAAAGTACTTTGGAGATTTCCTTGGGGCTACAAAGAAAGTTTCATCATAGCTACCGGCTTAATGTTTACCGGTTTTATCCTTGACCTGGCATCCGGAAACCAACCTATAGCGCCACCGGCTTTTCCGCTGAATGCTGTAATCCTGGTTCTTTTTATCGTTTACAAAATTATTACCTTTAAAGCTGTTGACAGCCCGCTTATGGACTGGTTAACAAGTATACAGGCTGCTATATCTGCTACCGGTGCGTATACTTTTCTGGTATTATTTATGGGCTTCATCCCGCAAGGAACAGAAATACCTTTGCTATCGTCCATTGGGCTCACACATGTAAAAACAAGCTGGCCTTATCTTATCATCACGGTGTTTATGCTCACTGTGCTTGGATATACCACCATTAAAAGGCTTTCAAGAAAAATCACATGGAAAAATGCAGCCTTTTTCCTCAATCATGCAGGTTTGTTTATCATTATATCCGGGGCTTCATTGGGCTCGGGCGATTTCTACAGGCTTAGAATGCCGGTTTTTGAAGGAAAAATTTCCAATTATGCTTACTTGGGCAAAAAACCGGTAGAAATGCCCTTTCAAATATATTTGCACGATTTCAAACTCTATCAATATAATCCAAACATTGTATTGGTTAATAACAAAACAAAACAGGTAATAAAACCTGGAAATTCTCATGATAATGTAATAAAGGAAGATAAGATTATAAAAATAAGAGAATGGCAAATAAACATACTAAAACATCTGCCATTCGCAAAAAAGAAGGATTCAATATTCACAAAATCCAAAGATTTCGGGGCCGTTCATGCAGCTTTTGTGCAAGTAAGCAGTGTTAAAGAGAAAAAAAATGCGGGATGGATAACTTGTGGCAATTTTTCACATCGCACCAAAATGCTGAAAATCAATGATACATTATCAGTTGCCATGACTACACCCAAACCCAAAAAATACCTCTCAGTAATAGATATTAAACAAGACAGTCAGGTGGAAAAGAATATTACCATTGAAGTGAATAAACCTTTTCGTTTTAATGGTTGGAAAATATACCAATATAATTATTCACAAAAACATGGAAGGTGGTCGGATATGAGTGTTTTGGAACTTGTGCGTGATCCATGGCAGCCGGTGGTGTATGCAGGAATTTTTATGGTATTGGCAGGAGCTTTGTATTTACTATTATCCGGATTGAAAAAAATAAATGAATAACTGAATATAAGATAAAATGAACTGGGAAGATTTTTCAACGTTTTTAGCGATCATACTAATAACCTGGACAACAGGCATTGCCTTGCTATACTCGAAAAAAAGCAGCAAAACCTTTTCTATTCTTTCAATATTGTTAATCATCATGGGAATCATTGCTCTTGACATCTTCACTGTTTCCTATTGGATTGGCTTGGAACGACCGCCATTCAAAAGCCTTACAGAAACCTTTTTATGGAGCGCCGTTTTCCTTTCAATAATAGGTGTAGTACTTTTTATAAGATGGAAAAGCAAACTTCTATTGTTTCTAATTTTAATGGCAGCCACGGTTTTTCTTACAGCCATTTATTTTATGCCGGCTTCTTACGACAAAACCCTGATGCCGGCATTACAAAGCTCATGGTTCATACCTCATGTTATCATTTATATGATCGCATACTCCTTTATGACTATTCTTTTCGTAATAAGTATAGTAGGATTGCTCAGGCTGCGCTTGGAAAAAAGTTATGAAAGCATGCTGATGCTTAGCGACAGGCTCGTATATATCGGTTTCTCCTTGCTCACTTTTGGAATGATGCTGGGGGCTATATGGGCAAAAGAAGCTTGGGGGCATTACTGGAGTTGGGACCCAAAAGAAACCTGGGCGCTTATCACTTGGCTGGTTTATCTTATATTCATCCATTACCGTTTTAAGCACAAAAAAACAACCAAAACGCCCCTTTGGATTCTTTCCATAGCTTTTATTTTTTTATTGACTTGTTGGTTTGGTATAAATTATTTACCGGCAGCACAAGAAAGTGTGCATGTTTACTGACAATAATTCCTGCGTTCATTATTTTTTAGCAATTTGATCTTAAAAAAAAGATTGAATTATACGAACTTTTTTTTGCTTCCCCAATTTTTTTATCTATATTTATTCCTTCGCAAACATGTGTAATGTACAACATTGCTAAACATACACTAATAAGCATATTTTCATACTTAATAGAGAAATATTGCTTTTTGCTATTGAAAAAATATAAACGCATATAATAAAATTTAATTCTATGAAAAAAACATGGCTCATTATTACCGCATTGTTAATTACATTTCAGTTATTATCTCAAGACATTGTACAATGGAGAGGCAAAAACCGTGATGGCAAATACCATAGCCCCGGTTTAATGCAAAAATGGCCGGAAAACGGGCCTAAACTCCTTTGGCATTTTGATGAAATTGGTGAAGGACATTCATCAGCCGTTGTTACCGACGAAATAGTATACATTACAGGATTAAAAGACGGCAAAGGAATTATTTACGCGTTAAACCATCAAGGTGAATTGCAATGGAAGAAATCCTATGGCCCTGAATGGGCTGAAAGCTACGAAGGTACGCGCTCAACACCCTTGCTGGCCAATGGAAAACTATACCTATTAAGCGCAAAGGGTGTAATTTATTGCCTTGATGCAAAAAATGGGGAGAAAATATGGTCTGTAGACCTTTTTAATGATTATGACGGCAGGAACATCAAGTGGGGAATTACCGAAAACCTGGCTATTGATGACAACAAATTGTTTTGCACCCCTGGGGGAAAAGACGCAAACGTGATTGCCCTCAATCCAGGAGATGGCTCCTTAATTTGGAAATGCGCGGGAAACAGTGAAATAACAGCCTATTGTTCACCGCAAATTGCTACCCATAACGGGAAAAAATTACTCATTACACATACTGCTAATCACATACTTGGCATTGATGCTAAAAGTGGTAATTTGTTGTGGAAATACGAGCAACCCAACAAATATTCCGTGCATCCCAATACGCCTATCTATCATGATGGACATGTTTTTTGCATGAGCGGTTATGGCAAAGGAAGTGTATTGCTTAAAATTTCTGACGATGGAAAAAGCGTGTCAAAGAAATGGTTTAATTCCTCGTTAGATAGCAGGATGGGTGGAGCTGTGCTTCATGATGGAAAAATATATGGCGCCGGCGATTTTAACCGTGAATGGTATTGTGTTGATTGGAAAACAGGAAAAACCCTCCAATCAAAAGATATCATGAAAAAGAAAGGAAATATTATCTTTGCTGATGGAATGCTTTATACCTATAGTGAACGTGGCTATGTTGGCCTTGTGAAGCCTACTGATAATGGTTTTGAAAAGGTAAGCGAGTTTAAAGTCCCTTATGGCTCGGCACAGCACTGGGCTCACCTCGTAATCCATAATAAGAAACTCTATGTTAGACATGGAAATTCGCTTATGGTGTATGATATTGCTGCCAAATAACTACACCAACAACAAAATCAATTAAAAACTTTAGCATTTACGAATAATTATTGAAAAACAAACCAAGTGTAATTAGTGAATTTAACGGTTAGCAATATTATAAACAAATACAAATGATATGAAAAGAATCTTTATTTTATTGTTTTTGCAATTCATGCTATTGCAAAACTTGAGTTCCCAGGAAAACTCATTTTGGAGGGGGCCAGAAAGGAATGGTATTTTTAATGAAACCGGTTTATTAGATAAATGGCCCGAAGAAGGATTAACAAAGCTATGGGAATTCAAGGGGCTTGGAACCGGGTATGCTTCCGTTGCCATAGCTTCAGGAAAAATAATTACTGCCGGCACAAAAAATAGCATAACTTCCCTTTTTGCCTTTGATATGAATGGCGATCTTCTTTGGAAACAGGAACTTGGCACTGAATGGACAAAAACATATCCAGGCATACGCTCTACGCCTATTATTAGGGGTGAAAAAGGATATATCCTGAATGGCCTGGGTAAATTATTCTGTTTTCATATTGATAATGGACACATTTTATGGAGCAAGGATTTTATTGAAGAATTTGATGGAAAAGAAATTCAGCATGGCTACTCGGAAATTTTTGCCACTAAGGGAGATACTCTTTTTTGCACACCTGGTGGGAAAAAATATAACATTATTGCCTTAAATCGCCATAATGGTGAAATTATTTGGGTTAGTGCAGGTAAACAGAGAGCCAGCGCTTACTGCAACCCTCTATCTATCAATCACAAAGGAAGAGATTTGCTTATCACCCACACCGATAGCGCTATGGTTGCATTGAACCCCCAAAACGGGGAAATGCTCTGGAGCTATACCCTTTCTTGTAAACATCATATTCATGCAAACACCCCCATTTATAAAAATGGAAAACTGTTTCTCATTGATGGCTTTGAAACAGGCAGCGCGATGTTGGAATTGGATGATGATGGCATGGGATATAAAATCTTATGGAAAGACACACTTCTTGATGAAACCAATGGCAATGCCGTTTGGATTGGAGATAACATTTATTGCTCGGCAGAAACAAAGAAAAAATTTTGTTGTGCAGATGCTAAAACAGGTGAAATGAAATACTATACCCGCACCTATGCCCCGGGAACAGTTGTTGCAGCAGATGGAAAACTTTATTGCTATTCTTACGCCGGCCACCTTGGTTTACTAGAACCCGGTAAAGACAGCTTTATTGAAAAGGGTAAGATGAAGTTGCCAAAAGAGAAGCACATTCATATTACTCACCCGGTTATCCATGATAAGAAATTCTATGTACGTTATGCCAATAACCTTTGGGTGTATAATATTGCTGCCAAATAAGTTAATACTTAAATAATCGATTATACTATGATGAAAAAAAAATTACTTGTGCCTATTTTGGCTTTAATGTTCAGCCATTGCCTTTTTTCCCAAATACTGAATGATTGGAGAAGTAATGGCAGAGATGGCGTTTACCAGGAAGAAATAAACCTATTGAAATCCTGGCCGGAAGAAGGCCCGGAGCTGCTATGGGTAAATGACTCTTTATTGCCCGGCCATTCATCAGTAGCCATTGCCCATAATACTATTTATACTACCGGGCTGGATGATTCGGTGGATGTAGTTATAGCCCTCGACATGGACGGAAACATTAAGTGGAAAACCGTTTATGGACTGGCATGGAATAAATCATACCGTGATAGCAGATGCACACCCATCATTGAAGATAAAAGGCTATATGTAACCAGCGGACTCGGTGAAATAGCTTGTCTTGATGCTACCAACGGAAACATTATTTGGAAAGTAAATGCCCATGAAAAGTTTAATGGCATTTATCATCGCTGGGGAATATCCGAATCACCTCTTATTTTTAAAGACAAAGTTTTTTATACCCCCGGCGGAAAGCAGACAATGATGGTAGCTTTAGACAAAATGACCGGGAAAACCATCTGGCAAACCGAACCTCTTGATGATACACCATCCTACACATCGCCTTTACTTATTGAAAGAAACGGGTATAAATACATCGTACAGGTATCAACACATTATATTTTTTGTGTGAACCCAGAAAATGGCAACATCCTCTGGAAATTTAATTATGGGCAGTTTGCCGGTGGAGATTGGAGAGCAAATAACCTCATAAACACACCATTGTATCATAATAACGAACTTTATGTAACAGATGGTTATGACCACAAAGCCGTAATGTTGGAATTTTTCCCACCAGAAGATTCATCAAGGGTATATTTTAAATGGGTAGATACTGTTTTGGATGTCCACCATGGTGGTGTTGTTAAGCTTGGCGATTATATATACGGCGCCAATTGGATCAATAATGGTAATGGAAATTGGGTATGTTTGGAATGGGAGACCGGCAAAAAAATGTACGAAACAGAATGGGAAAATAAGGGTTCTATAATTGCAGCAGATGGTATGCTTTATTGTTATGAAGAAAAAAGGGGTAATATTGCATTAGTGGAGCCAACGCCGGAAGAGTTTAAAATTGTCAGTTCTTTTAAAGTACCATATGGAAAAGGCCCTCATTGGTCTCATTTGGTAGTAAAAGACGGCATCTTATACGTAAGGCACGGTGAAGCGCTAATGGCATACAATATAAACGCAGAATAGCTTGCAATTGGCAAAACCCTTAAAGGGTTATTTTCCAGCATCGTTTTTTAATAAATTCCTGCTTATGCTTACCCCTTCAAG
The DNA here is from genome assembly GCA_964544705.1 of uncultured Bacteroidales bacterium. GTDB lineage: Bacteria > Bacteroidota > Bacteroidia > Bacteroidales > CAZJDA01 > CAZJDA01. The sequence continues at coordinate 5,148 of CAZJDA010000082.1, read as the reverse complement.
GGGTTGGGTTATTTTCCATGGCCGTTTTTTAATAAACTCCTGCTTATGCTTACCCCTTCAAGGGGTTGAAATAAACCATCAAAAAATATAAAAAAGAAAAGTTTTTTTTATACAAATAGGTAAAAAATACCAAGCAATCGAAAAAAAACATACTTAAATTTTGTTTGTTTATATTTTATTTTTACATTTGTTCACTTATTATTAATAAACATAATGAATATGCCAATACCATTATGCATATATCACTACCAACCAAGCCTTTTCAAGGACTTACTTGCCAAATTTAAATACATAAACGAATTTATATTATTTAATGTTTAATCAAAAAAAAACAATTATGAAAACACTAAAGAGTAAAAGAAGTTATCATGAGCCAAAAGTACAAAGAATCAGGCTCGATCAAAACATCTCAATCCAGATGACATCACCTCCTGGTGATCCACCATTGCCATCACCAATCATTAAATCAGGCAGTGATAACGGGCAAATGAACCCATTTTAATGAACCAAATGTTAAACCCTGTAAAAAATATTATTATGAAAAAAATTACAATGATTTTGCTCGCGCTGCTATTTATTGGAGGTGTGAGTGCACAGAACCAGAAAGAAATTATTGAAACAGAAGAAGTAAATAAAACACTCACAAAAAGTAATACACCTGGCGAATATACTACGGTAAAAAAAGCCGGGTCTTCTAAAGCAACAACCATCTGGTCTGAGGATTTTTCAGGCGGTGCATTGCCAATCGGTTGGCTTAATACCGATAGTGTCGGTAATGGCCAGGTATGGACTTTTGAAGACAACACTTACATGACTGTTAACACAACAACTGGTGCTAATGGTTATGCTATCCTTGATAGTGATGCCTATGGAAGTGGAAGCGGTCAAAACTCTACGTTAATCACCGAAACCATTGATTTATCAACAAATCCTACAGTTACTGTTGAATTTGAACACTATTATAGAGATTATTTATCAGAAGTAGCTAAATTTTTGTATTCTATTGATGATGGTGCCACATGGACTGTTTACCAAACTTGGACTGGAACATCTACAACAAATGCAGCTCTTTTCTCAGAAGATATGAGTGCAGAATTGGGAGGAGAAAGTACAGTTAAATTAGCTTGGGATTATGAAGGTTCTTGGGGATATTATTGGGCTGTTGATGATATTATCATTAGTGAACCAGACCCATACGAATTTGCTCTTACTATTCCGTCAAACGCTGATGTTGCAGTAGGTGCTTCTCATGACTATCTTGTAACCATTGATAATATTGGAACCAACAATGACACCTATGATCTTACATTTGGTGGGGGCGGCGCATGGACTTACGAATTTTACAATGCTGCCGGAGATGCTACAATAACTAATATTCAAGTAGATGCCGGTACCACTGCTGATTTTAATGTTAGGGTTACAATACCTGGTGGCACAGCCGATGGAGAAACCGATACAGAAAATATTGCGGTTACTTCACAAAATGATGGTACTGTAACAGATAATTTTGATATCACTACTACAGCAGTTGGGCCTATCGTTCCTCCTTATACTGAAGACTTTGAGAATGCTGGCACTATTCCTGATAAATGGGTCAATTCAGCGGATGATAATGCAGATTGGCAATTTTTAACCGGAGCTATTGGACATGGTGCAACACAAGATCATACTTCTGGAGCAGGATATTATGCCGCTATTGATGACTCTAGTCCTAATGATGATGGAAATGAAATGATCCTTATCTCACCACCTATAGATTTAGCTAGTTCCGGGTTTACATACCCTGTAGTGGAATTTTGGTATATGAATACAGATAACACATCTGCACCCATGACAGAACTATATGTTGAAGGTTGGAACGGATCATCATGGGATCAGTTAATGCTTATTGACGAACCTTTTGACGCATGGACAAAATTCACCGTTAAGATAGATGGTTACCTTGCAATGAGTGATTTCAAAGTGCGTTTCAGGGCAACTACTACCGAATCTTTCTACAGTGATCCTTCACTTGATGATGTATCGTTCATAGAAGGTGTAGCAAATGACCTCGGTGTAGAAGAAATTCTTCCACATGCGGTTGTTTCAGGCAATACAGTTACCCCTATCGTTAAGGTACATAATTATGGTTTCACTGATGTTACCGATTATACAATTGTACTGAACGATGGCACATCCGATATTTCTACGGTAAACGTTACCACTACGCTTCCCGAAGATGGAGAAACATACATCGATATGGACCCATGGACACCTGCAGATGCATCTTATACACTTACTGCAACTGTTACATTAAACACACCATCCCCGGATGGCAATGCAGCTAATGATATTCTTGACCAAGCTTGTGAAGTAAAAGCATTTACATACAATGCCGGACAAATCCTTGCATACAACACTTTCGCAGATGAAGTTGTTGATGTTGACCATTCTGCTGGTACTATAACAACTCTAATGGCTAGCAATACCAGTAACTTCCTCACCGGTGGAGACTTGGTTGGAAATGAAGTGTATGGCATTGAATATGGATCGAATGATATTTATATTGTTGACGGTGATGGATCCAATTATAAAATTGGTACTGTTGGTGGTGTAAGCGAAGGCATTTTGGGAATTGCCGATGATATTACCGGCAAAGGTACTTTATATGCAGCAGTAAGCGATGGCGCAACAGGTACTGATTTATATACCATAGATGCTAATTGGGATGCAACATTGGTAGGTAGCATTGTTGCCGACCAAACGATCATAGGTCTTGCTTGCAACTCTGCTGGAGATCTATACGGCATTGCCCTTGGTGACGATAATCTATATTCTATTGATAAAGCAACAGGCGCTGGCACCGTTGTTGGTCCTCTAGGTATTGATATTGACTATGCACAAGATATTGGATTTGATAGAGGGAATGATTTCCTCTATGGTACGTTGTATACAACAACGGGTAAATTGTATACCATTGATGTGAACTCTGGAGAAGCATTAGAGATTGGTACATTTACCGATGAACTTACCATGTGTGCTGTTTACACTTCAGAAACACTCGTTGCTGGAACCAGTGATACTTGGGGTAATGAATTCGGAGCCACTACAAGTATGACCAATATTATTATACCTGACGGTATAGAGATCACCGTTTCTGATGCTAAAGCCACACAAGCATGTAATGTTTTAACTATTCAACCAGGTGGTATGTTGACCGTTAACGGAACACTTAATGTAAGCAATGATATGATCATTGAATCCGATGCAACCAAAAATGGTTCGTTAATTCTAAATACAGCTACAGGCGCCATAACCGTTTCTAATAATACACGCGTTCAGCAGTACTTACCAGAAAACACCCAAACTTACAACTGGCACTACATGTCTATGCCTATTGCTAGCGCTACTGCCGATGTATTCCCAGGCGTTGACCCGGGTTCTGGTAATGTTACTTATGCAGCTACTTGGGACGAAGCTGCTGACGGCTGGTCATACCTTGCTAACACTACGGATGCATTAAGCCCACTTGTTGGCTATGCAGTTCCTTTAGATGTTGCTACAACAATTGAATTCTCAGGAGCTGACCTTATTACAGGCAACCAAACGACCCCAGCACTTTCTTACACTGCAGGCGGTACTTATGCAGGTTTCCACCTTGTGGGTACTCCTTATACTTCTGCTTATGATGTTAGCATTGCCGATGCCATTACAGGTACTAACTGGACTTCCGATGTTTGGGTACGTAACGATGGAAACTTCGAAACCCATAATATCGCAGGCGCTACAGGTACATTAACAGGTAACGTAATCCCTGCTATGCAAGGGTTCTGGATCCGCGGTGATGGTGTTGGAGATATGGATATTACTTTTGATATTGCCAACCAAGTTCACAGCGGTGCAAACACTGTTTATAAAGAGTGGATCAACGAAGTTCACCTTAGCGTTACTAATGGCGAATTGGATGACGAGCTCGTAGTTTATTTCAATGATAATGCTACAGGCAGTTTTGAAAAATTCGACAGTGAAAAAAGATTTGCTGCTTCTGACCTTTACCCACAAATTTATACTGTTGCCGAAGGTTATAAGTTAGCTATCAACGGCCTTGCTGCCGGAAAAGAAGAATATGTTGTTCCTGTTGGTTTCCAAGCCAATAATGCAGGTACCTTCACTTTCTCTGCTTTAAATGTAGATGAATTTGATGCTGCTTTCAACGTTTACCTCGTTGATAACGAAACCAATGAAACCATCGACCTTAGGAAAGAAGGCTATACGTTTGAAACAACAGATGCATTAAACAATGCAGGCCGTTTCGAGCTTGTTCTTACTCAAGGTACTACAGGTATTGAAGATGTTGCTGATAACTTCAACGTATTCACCAACAACAACGTGCTTTATATGAATTCTAATGTAAGCGGAAACGCTCATATCAGGGTAACTGATATTCTTGGCCGCGTTGCACAAGAAGAACTTATAGAGCTTAACCAAGGCATGAACAGCTTTGAGCTTAATACTACAAACGGTGTATATGTTGTAACTGTTAAGTGCAACAACAAAGTTTACACTGAAAAAGTAGTGATAAAATAGTGTTTGTTTGTTTGTTTGTTACCAAATTTACCTAATATGTAGTTAGAATTGTAAAGTTTATTTGGTAAAAAAAGTGTGAATTTTTTTAATGGTTTTTTAAAACACCCGGTGCATTTTGCTTCGGGTGTTTTGTTTTACACAACAACCCAACAACCCTTCAAGCGGTTTAGCATTGCATTAAAAAAATTACTGCTAAGTTTAATAAAACCCTTGAAGCGGTTGGTGAGAAACGATGGAACGAGTGGATGAATGGGTTGATTGGTTGATTGGCTAATTGGTTGATTTGTGGATTGGTTGATTTGTGGATTGGTTAATTTGTGGATTGGTTGATTGGTGGATAATTGAACGACGGAGCGATGGAACGATAGAACGAAAGCGAAAAAACCCCTTCAAGCGGTTTAGCGTAGCATTTAAAAATTTCTACTAAAGTTTAACAAAACCCTTGAAGTGGCTGGTGAGAAACGATGGAACGAGTGGATGAATGGGTTGATTGGTTGATTGGCTAATTGGTTGATTTGTGGATTGGTTAATTTCAGACCTCGGGATTTAAAGCATTATATACTCCCTGTATTCGCAAGTTAA
>CAZJDA010000081.1:0-19205 GCA_964544705.1 uncultured Bacteroidales bacterium | reverse complement strand
CCGAATCTCACTAGTAATACAGATGGCAATACCCAAAAGAAGCTAACTATTGCGTCAATCGAAATCGGGATCGGGATCGAAATTGAATTTTTTCTATTGATTTTACGATTCCCGATAGCGATAGCGAAAAGAAGAACGCTATGGGATTGAATCGAAATCGAAAGAACAACCCTTTATTGTTTTGCAGAAAACTAGTTTTCTATAAACCTCTGCAGTTTTCAGCGCCTCCTTCGCGGCTCTTTGCGGCAAAATCTTTTTATTCCACAGAGTTTCACAAAGGAGGCACAGAGTTGCACAGAGAAATATCAAAGCAATCGTGTTAATCTTTCGAATACCAATCGTAATAAAGATGGCGATAGCAAAAAGAAGCTAACTATTACGTCAATCGAAATCGAAATCGGGTTCGGGATCGAAATCGAATTTTTTCTATAGGTTATTCGATTCCCGATAGCGATAGCGATCCCGATCCCGATGCCGAAAAGAAGTACGCCAGGGGTTGAATCGAAATGGAAACAACATTCCTTTTTTGAATTTGCAGGAAATTAGCTTTCCACAAACCTCTGCGTTCCTCAGCGCCTCCTTCGCGGCTCTTTGCGATAAAATCCCTTTATTACACAGAGTTTCACAAAGGAGGCACAGAGTTGCACAGGGAAATTTCAAAGCAATCGTGTTAATCTTTCGAATACCAATCATAATACAGCTAACAATACCCAAAAGAAACTAACTATTGCGTCAATCGAAATCGAGTTCGGGATCGAAATCGAATTTTCTATAGGTTTTTCGATTCCCGATACCGAAAAGAAATACGCCAGGGGTTGAATTGAAATCGAAACAATAGCCCTTTATTGATTTGCAGGAAATTAGCTCCACACAAACCTCTGCGGCTCTCAGCGCTTCCTTCGCGGCTCTTTGCGGTAAAATCTTTTTATTCCACAAAGTTGCACAGAGAAATTTCAAAGCAAATTGTGTTAATTTTTCGAAGACCAATTATAATAAAGATGGCAATACCCAAAAGAAGCTAACTATTGCGTCAATCGAAATCGGGTTCGGGATCGAAATTGAATTTTTTCTATTGATCTTACGATTCCCGATTCCGATTCCGAAAAGAAGAACGCCAGGGATTGAATCAAAATCGAAACAACAGCCCTTTATTGATTTTCAGGGAATTAGCTTTCTACAATCCTTTGCGGTTCTCAGCGCCTCCTTCGCGGCTTTCTGCGGTAAAATCTTTTATTTCAAAGCGTTTCACATGGAAATATAATGAGAAACCTATTAACCCTGCGAATCCTGAAACCGGGAAGAAAGCTGTTACCAGGCCGAAAATGAATACAACATGTGGCTGATGAATTTTGTAGAAAGTGCTATAGATGTAAAAAGTGCAACCATTTCATTCATTGTTTACTTGTTTTTTGATCCCAGATTTTTGGATTCCTACTGGTATTGATTACCGCAAGTACCTCAACCGTATTTGTTTCATCATTAATAAAGAAATGAATCATATAGGGAAATTTATGAATTGGAGCACAGCGGATTTCTTTGTAACGAATAGGGTAACCTTGCGGAATATTGCTAAGTGAGTTGATGTGTTTAATAACCGATGCTTGAAAATTTTTGCCAACTCCAGCTTGTTGTTCGTTGTACCAATCGGTAATTTCCTGGATGTCTGCAAGAGCTACAGGCTCAATTTTGATTTTGTATTTTTTCATCAGGCCTTCAAGTCTTTTTTTGCTTCGTCCCAATCTAAAAGCCTGGCAGGGTCTTTGCGTACCTTGTTAAAACGTTCCATTACCAATTTTTGATTGTGTAGTGGTATTTCTTGTTTTTCTCTTTCTTTTTTTAAACCATAGTCAAGTATACTTTTTATAGCATTCACAAGTTCCTCATCTTCAATAGAGTTAAGATGCTTTATAATAAATTCTTTTTGCGATTCAATATTCATGATGGTAATGTTAAGCTATACAACAATTTGAAATCTATACTTACCTGTAACAAAGATACTCATTGGTCATGGGATATGCAAGTTAATCATGATTAAAACTTAAATTCCCCGTTAATCGTAGCATTCGCTACGATTCTTATTAGGTAGCTTTAGCTACTCATCCTCCCTGGAAAGAGGGATCCAGAAAACCGCAAACCTTAATTGAATATAACGAGAAAGACATAATGATTTGAATAGATATTTATATTTAAAACCCCTGCTCCTCCTTCGCGGCTCTTTGCGATAAAATCCTTTTATTACACAGAGTTTCACAAAGGAGCCACAGAGTTGCACAGAGAAATTTTAAAGCAATTGTGATAATCTTTCGAATACCAATCATAATAAAGCTAACAATACCAAAAAGAAGCTAACTATTGCGTCAATCGAAATCGAAATCGGGTTCGGGATCGAAATCGAATTTTTCCATAGGTTATTCGATTCCCGATAGCGATACCGATCCCGATCCCGATGCCGATGCCGATCTCGATACCGAAAAGAAGTACGCCAGGGGTTGAATTGAAATCGAAACAATAGCCCTTTATTGATTTGCAGGAAATTAGCTCCACACAAACCTCCGCGGTTCTCAGCGCCTTCTTCGCGGCTCTTTGCGGTAAAGTTTTGTTATTCTAAAGCGTTTAACAAAGAATGATGAGGGTTACATATCATAGGGATTTAAAACGTCCAATCCTTCTATTTTGTCAAAATCTTTCTTATTTCGTGTAATAATAATAAATTTATTAACAATAGCTGTAGCAGCGATTATAGCATCTGGTAGTTTAACTTTGTATTGTCTTCGTATATCAATCGTAATGTTTGTAATATCATCATCCAAATCAAGTACATTGGATGATGCAATAAACTCATGGAATTTTAATTCTTCATAATTAGTAATGCCAGGAAATCCAAGCAGTTCGATTTTATTGATGATAGATATATAAAATTGCCTGTCAATAATTTCATCAAGCAGGATTAATGCCTTTTTGGGTAATACTTCGCCAATATATTCAATAGCAACATTTGTGTCGATCAGGTAGTCCTTTCTTCCCATTCGTTTCGCATTTGGTTTAATTGTTCATTCAGTTCTTTTGCTCGTTCTTTACTTATAGCCCCCCTGAGTCTTTCAGAAAGTTTCTTTTTGTTTTCCTTTTGATCCATGTCCACTACCCGTATAATATTAGCAAGCTCAAGGTCTTTTAAAAGCCTTAGAGCATTCTTATTCTTCAGTTCTACTATAACAGTTTTCATTGTATTTTTTTAACCGGTTTTTTGTATTATACAAAATTCCTATAATAACAGGCCTTCTCTTACAAAGATACTTAATGAATTTGAATTCTGCAAGTCAAAAAATAATGTTGGTTTATTTAGCTTTTAGACAAACAGTATTTTTTGTACAATAGGAAACATAAATGTATACAAATGAGAATAGCTTTTTACAAACCTCTGCGGCTCTCAGCACCTCCTTAGTGGTTCTTTGCGGTAAAATCCTTTTATTACACCGAGTTTCACAAAGGAGGCACAGAGTTGCACAGAGAAATATCAAAGCAATTGTGTTAATTTTTCGAATACCAATCATAATAAAGGTGGCGATAACCAAAAAGAAGCTAATTATTGCGTCAATCGAAATCGAAGCAACAGTCCTTTTATTGATTTGCAGGAAATTAGCTCCACACAAACCTCTGCGACTCTCTGCGCCTCCTTCGCGGCTCTTTGCGGTAAAATTCTTTTATTACACAGAGTTTCACAAAGGAGGCACAGAGCTGTACAGAGAAATATCAAAGCAATTGTGTTAATCTTTCAAATACCAATCATAAAAAGATGGCAATAACCAAAAAGAAGCTAATTATTGCGTCAATCGAAATCGAAATCGGGTTCGGGATCGAAATCGAATTTTTTCTAAAGGTTTTTCGATTCCCGATAGCGATACCGATACCGATACCGATACCGATAGCGATACCGATCCCGATCCCGATATCGATAGCGATAACGATAACGACAAACTAACAAAGGAAACCAAAATTTTTCCCATATACCTCCTATCCTAATCCAAAAATTTTATACCTTAGCAGAAAATACCAACAACCAACATGGTCAACACCAGCAAAGCATACCACGACCCCTCCTAGGCCGCTTCCTAAGCCCCGACAACCACGTGCAAAACCCATACAACCTGCAGAATTATAATAGGTATTCGTATTGTGTGAATAACCCGTTGAAGTATTATGACGCGGATGGAGAGGTGTTTTGGGTTCCTGTATTGGCTATGGCTGCTGCTTGGGGAGGTTCAATTAACTTAATGATAGCTGACATGAATGGCAGTATAGATAGTTTTGGCGACGCCTTGGCTTCATTTGGTGTTGGTGCTTTTGCTGGTGCTGCCGGCGCTGCTACCGGCGCTGGTATTGCTGCCGCATTTGGTGGTAGCCTGGGATTAATACCCGGTGCAGTAGTGGGTGCTACTAGCACATATGTGAGCGCCTCTACAGCTGGTATGGGAAATGCATGGTTAAATGGTTCAAGTTTATTTGAGGGATATAAAATGGTATTTTAGAAGGAGCAGATGCAGCTTGGAAATCTGCTATAGTTGGTGGTGCATTAGGTGGTACAGGAGCATTAATTAAGGGAAGAAATGTGTTTAATGGAGAACCCGTTTTGGGAGATAAATTAGACATACTTGGGGAAAGGTATTCACAGGAATTAAATGAAGAAATAGGCGATGCTGGTGTAGATGGCGCTCATGTAGGTAGTAGCAAAAATTTTAAAAAGTACGGTTACTCCGAGAGAAATCAAAATGGAAAGATTTATGTTCCTTCTGAAAACAAATATGCATGGGGATTGTGTAAAAGAGTTCCTGGTGGAAAAACCTTAGATAATCAAGTCAAGTTTAGAAATATAATTTTCATTGCAAAAGCAAGGATAAGGCAGATGTGGAATGGTTCTGTCAGAGCAAAAGAAACTTTTTTCCATGAATTTTGGTATGCACGTGATAATTACAATGGAACTATGGGTTATTTTTGGAAAAATCATACTCCTACACAAACAGGAGCCTGGATGGAATTCCGCGCATATGAATTTAATTATATGAGAACTGGAGATAATTATTACCTCAAAAGAATGATAAAATGGGCTACATTATTAAAATAGTAATATTGATTCTACTCTATTTAAGTACTTCATTATCTTGTATATACTCCCAAAGAGTATTCGATTTCAATAATAATAGTAGTTTAATTAGTATTGAAATTGATAGTATTTATATTATGAATACTATGGTTGATGACTTATTGGTTGATGTCAATTTTAAATCAAATATTGATGAAAACATACTCCTGAAATTGCCCAAGAAGAAAGTAATCCATCCAGCTTTGCTTTTAAATCTTGAAGACTTAAACAAAAGCGCCTTCTGTGGTATTAAGTATATAATTTTTTCTAAAGATACATCGATTTTAATACCTACTATTAACTTTGATATCCAAGAAGACAATTACCTTTCAAAAAGTACCACGAAGTGCAAATATATAAAGTTGAATGATAGAGAAACTATTAAATTCATCCCTCAGGTTTCAAGTTATTTTGAATTAGAGAAAGGTGAATACTTTTTTCAAATTATTTATGGATATTGTATTGATTATTATTTAAAAGAAAGAAATACATCTATTCCTAAACAATTATGGTATATAGTATCCAATAAGTCAAAATTAATAATTAAATGAACAAATTTGAAAGGAAAAAATAAGCTAAGAAAGCATAGCAATATAGAGCTATGCTTTCTTTTAGCATAACAAGCAGGGAGCTAATCAGGCAGGGTTAATGACCACATTCGTTAATTTTAGTATAGCTATTACCTCCGTTAATCGTAGCACCCACTATGATTTTTTACCAGGTAGCTTCTGACAGGTATCGGACACGTTCAGCTACTCATGCACACAAAATAGCTTCATTTGGATAAGAACTGTCACTTGCAGCTTATATTTACCAGGTTTTATCCGATTTACTAAACATCTTTTTGTACAAAAGGAAGCATAAAATTATGCAAGTAAGATAGCTTTCCACAAACCTCCGCGGCTCTCAGTGCCTCCTCTGCGGCTCTTTGCGGTAAAATCTTTTTATTCCACAGTGTTTCACAAAGGAGCCACAGAGTTACACAGAGAAATTTCAAAGCAATTGTGTTAATTTTTCGAATACCAATCATGATACAAATGGCGTTTCCCAAAAGAAGCTAACTATTGCGTCAATCGAAATCGGGTTCGGGTTCGGGATCGAAATCGAATTTTTTCTATTGATTTTTTGATTCTTGTTCCAAACCTGTATTGTTAAGGACTAGCAAAATATTAAACGATACGACTTTTGTTTTAAAAAAGATGGTAAGGCGAGACAGCCAGGGAACTACGGAAACAGATATTAACCAAGAGTTCCATTTTAGGCAGTTGGAAATAAAGCCAGATAGTACGAATAACTTTATAAAGTAAGATAGATTAAGAGCCTCGGAGAAATCTGAGGCTTTTTACTTTATCTATTTTTCCAGAGTTCTGGGTTTCTACTTGTATGCAGAACAGCTGAAACAATTATGGCTTTGTTCTTTTCGTTAATTGTATAGTGAACCATAAGCGGGAATACATTTAAAACGGTAGTTCTTACATTTTTATAACGGATATTTGAAGCTTTAGGATTTTGCCTGATAAAATGGACATTCTCACGTACTTCAGCAGTAAACCTTTTGCCAAGTCCTTTTTGTTGTTTGTTGTACCATTTGGCAGCTTCCCGGATGTCTTCTTTCGCAAGCGGTAAGATAATAGACTTATACATTACAGCTCTTTTTCTATATCGTCCATTGCAGAATCAAAATCCATAGCAGAATTAGGATTTTGCTTATAATCTTCAAGCCGTTTTAAAACCAAATCTTTGTGCCATTCAGGAACGCTGATTTCTTCCTGTTCAATATTCTTGTATTTGTTTTTAAGGTCGTTCCATTCGTTTATGGGGATGAATACGCCAGTAGTCTGTCCTTTGCTGTCCGAAATATATTGCACCTTCATAATTTCTCCTTTGGTAATGCATTATTGTTCATAAAGTTATTATACAAAAATAGTCCATAAAATTGTCATTAGCAAGCTTTCAGCAGATTTTTTGAAGGATAGAATGTTTGCAAAACATACAATCATTGAAAACGCTCTACTAAAATTCCGAATCTCACTAGTAATACAGATGGCAATACCCAAAAGAAGCTAACTATTGCCTCAATCGAAATCGGGATCGGGATCGAAATCGAATTTTTTTCTATAGGTTTTTCGATTCCCGATAGCGATACCGATCCCAATGCCGAAAAGAAGTACGCCAGGGGTTGAATTGAAATCGAAACAACAGCCCTTTATTGATTTGCAGGAAATTAGCTCCACACAAACCTCTGCGGCTCTCAGCGCCTCCTTCGCGGCTCTCTGCGGTAAAACTCTTTATTACACCGAGTTTCACAAAGGAGGCACAGAGAAATTTCAAAGCAAATTGTGTTAATTTTTCGAAGACCAATTATAATAAAGCTGGCAATAACCCAAAAGAAGCTAACTATCGCGTCAATCGAAATCGGGTTCGGGATCGAAATCGAATTTTTTCTATTGATTTTTTGATTCTTGTTCCAAACCTGTATTGTTAAGGACTGGCAAAATATTAAACGATACGACTTTTGTTTTAAAAAAGATGGTAAGACGAGACAGCCAGGGAAATACGGAAACAGATATTAACCAAGAGTTCCATTTTAGGCAGTTTGATGTAAAGCCCGATAGCACAAATATTTTTATCAAATAGGATGCAAGCCTCGGTTTAACCGGGGCTTGTATGTCATTAAACAGCACCTGTATTTTCCACCTGGTTAAAAGAGAAATTAGCAATCTCGGCCTGCTGCTGTGCATGTTCAATGGTCATGCTCACCACGTTGCCGTTTTTGTCTGTTTCAAGCAGTACGTTTTCGTTTAAGTCTTTGGTGTCGGTAATTTCATTGTTATTGAAATTAACCAGCAAAGTATCGGTATCTTTAAAATATGTTATTTTCATAATTTTATTTTTTAAAATCCCTGTCAAAAAAGGCATTGTGAACCGTCTTATTATCTTCCAGGACTACAATGCGTAAATATTTATCAACTTCTTTAATGTACCCCCACCTGCGTTTTCGGCCATCGGCCTGCGTTTGTTCATGTTCCGGGAACTCGTAAACCTGTTCAATCCATTCCATTTTAATGTCTTTACGGTCTGGCCGCTGCCGTGTATGTAGAAAATAGTTTGTAAACTTCATTTATAAAATATTATGGTGTGGCATACGCCTGTCTTGTTTTAGCATCACGGATATAGGTATCCATCAAATTAAAGAGCGTTTTTCTTTTATTTTCTTCAAGTAGTTCCAGTTCCTGAATCTTTTGCATTATTCTTTCATAAAAAATCTCTTGTATGCTTGTATGCTGTCCAACATTCATACCATACATCAAAAAAACATTTCTATACTAATGTTAAGTCAACAAAGAAATGACGCCTCAACTGTATGGCAAATTGCTTAATTACAACAATATAGATTCTCAAGAATAAATGTGACGCGTCACTAATCTTCATACAAAAATAGCAAAAAGAAATGGGAAAATAAAATCATATAAAGACCATAGCATAAAAAACTTTCCAGGTAAAGCCAAAAAACTTACCTTTATTCCAGAATAAAGCAGGTAATAATTATTTCTAATAAAAATTAATATTCATAGCCTTGTGTTTCTCCGTTAATCGAAGTATCCAGTACGGTTCTTTATTAGGTAGTGTATCAGCCCCCTAAATCATCGGACAGGAATATAAAATTATGCAAGTGAGATAGCTCCCACACAAACCTCCGCGGTTCTCTTCGCCTCCACCGCGGCTCTATGCGGTAAAATCCTTTTATTACACAGAGTTTCACAAAGTACCCCCCGTTAATCGTAGCATTCGCTACGATTCTTATTAGGTAGCTTTAGCTACTCATCCTCCCTGGAAAGAGGGATCCAGGAAACCGCAAACCTTAATTGAATATAACGAGAAAGCCAAAAATGATTTGAATAGACATTCATATTTAAAACCTCTACCGTCTCCTTCGCGGCTCTTTGCAGTAAATTTTTTTATTCCACAAAGTTGCATAGAGAAATTTCAAAGCAATTGTGTTAATCTTTCGAATACCGATCATAGTAAAGATGGCGATATCAAAAAGAAGTTAGCCATTGTCTATTCGAAATCGAAATCGGGTTCGGGATCGAAATCGATTTTCTTCTATTGATTTTACGATTCCCGATAGCGACAAACTAACACTTTATAAATAATGATATTCAATTCAAAAATTTTTAAGTATTTATTATTAGAATTTATTGGGCAATTTTTTATTAAAAAATTTGGCAGGTAAAAATTTGTTGTTTATGTTTGTCGAACCATTAGAAAAAATTAACAACCAACAACCAAAATGCACCAACGAAAGGGGTTACCTTACAAAACACTCATAACTACCCCCCCTCAGTAAGTTACGCTTTAAGAGGGCTCAAGCTCTATCTTTTTTACCTTTTCTGACAGTTTTTATTTTTTCCGCCAATCACCCATATTCAACCATGGAACATTATGAACAACAATTTTAAAAACCCAAAATTAATTTATCAAGATGAGAAAATTCGCTAAAATAAGTTTGATCATTGCAGGGGCATTTTTTATCATATACTCCTGCACCAAAGAAAATGAAGAAACAACCCAAACAACCGAAAAAGAATACACTTACACGGAAGAAGCCAAAGCGCTGGTAAAACAGATCAATACCTTTAACAGCAGCTTGGAAAAAGCCCGCAAAGGCGAGAAAGACGGTACTACCATGCCGGTAGACCTGGCCTTGGAAAACATGGAATTATTGATAAACGCATCACATGGATTCCCTTTCCAGGAGTATTGCGACAGGAAAGTAGATACCATAAAATTCCAATTACCTACTGATGCCGATGGCCATGTGAACATGGCTAACATTGCCAGCGCTTATGATAATATGAAAGATTTGGTAAGGGATGCATATATCAATTCCGGTTATAATGACAAGGGCTTGATTATGGTATCTTTATTTATAGACGATGCCGACAAGGGCAGCGAGACCGTATCTGCCAAGGCCGTGACCGGCAAGACCGGGCAACCTGGAACAGACCTGTTTACTGATTGCTGGTATTACGGGGAAGACTTGGGAATGTGCGATGGGACTTACTTCCTTGAAATGGATGGGGGTGATACGATCAATTCATATTTGCTGGAAAACAATCCCAATAACGATATCGTCCTTGACCCGGGAAATGGACATTATATTCATGTACTGCAGGATGAAATGATTTTTCAAGGATATGAATACCAGGATTCCCTTGGCGAGTATATGATGTTCTTTTATCCTGATGAAGAAGGTAATGGCTTTACAGACCAAGAAAAGCAATTATCTGCTAGCCAGATGAATCAATATTATGACAATGAATATGAACTTCTATATTCTATTATTCCTATAGATTCCAATTATCCTTTCCCTGGGTATTTCTTGATAGATAGTGATATTCAAGGAGATATACTAGATTTTTTACAAAGGGGTAACCTGCGTCATAAAAATATATTAACATATGCAAAACGGGTATGGGTGCCAGATAACAGTATTCCAGGACCTACTCCAATTGATTAATTCTTTCATAGGGCGGTATTGTTTCACCGCCCTAATTTAACATATTTTAAATTAATACACATGAAAACAATAGTATTTATTTTACTAATACCCTTGTTATCTGCTCAAGTTCTTTCACAGGAATCCATGCGGGTAGAATGGGAAATTTATGATAATACAAGACCATTAGGAGGAATAGTTGATAATGCCGGTAATACTATAATAGTAGGACTAATAACAAAAAAAGATACTTATAATTATGATAAGGATGCCTTTATCTTTAAAATGGATACCAATGGCAATTATATTTATGACCGTGTACCGGAAGTTACTGATACTTCCATTGAATACCAGGGAATAATCCAATTGGATAACGGGAATTATTTTATTGCCGGTAGAAAAGGCCCCAGTGATTATAATAATGACACTACACAAAGAGAACTGGTGATCGCAATTTATGATGAGGATTTGAATTTGCTGGTTGATAAGAGGTATGATTATATGGATGTTTACAGTAGCTTATACAATTTAAACTTTATAAAAGATAACAATGAAAATATACTTCTTGCCGCAACAGCTATGCGAAAAACTGGCAACCCTATGAATATTCACGACCTAGGTTTATTTAGGTTCACACAGGAGGGTGATACCATAGAGACCAGGTTCTGGCATTTTCAAAGGAATGTTATTGTATATGATATGGATAAGATCCCTGGATCTGACAATTATCTCATATTGGAATTTATTACACAAATGTTTGGAAGCTTTGAATGCATGGTTCTAAAACCCGATTTGACGATAGATACAATTAATTATTTTTCTTCTCATGATTATACGGTTGATAATTATCTTACTTGTGATTATTGGTACCCTGATAAAACTTTTTTGATGGGGAGTGGGATGTCTGTTTATGATAAAACAGATGAATTTGGATTGGCAGTATATAGATGTGATACCCTGGCCAATATTTCCGACTCCCTTTTTCTCAACAAAGCGGGGGTGTGGCAACTAAATTCATATAATAAATGTATGTCTTATGCTGACGAAGAAAGTATCTATGTTTTAGGGCATGAACCCGATTATTTAGATTGCCACGACAACGATAGCATCAACTTGTATGTTGTAGATACAGGGCTTAACCAGATGGCCTATAAATCAATGGGAGGGGACGAAAGTTATGATACTTTTGGCGTTTTAACCTCCAAAGATCATGGCGCTTATATATATGGGCAAGTATGGTACCCGGACGGGGATGTATGCACCAGCAACCTGGTCATATATCACGTAAGCCGCGAAGACCTTGGACTACCGCCGGTAAAAGTGCTGGATTTGGAAAGGCGTCCCGGGCAAGCCAAAGTGTACCCCAACCCGGCCTCAAGCATCCTGAACATAAGCGTTGATGAAAGAACATTAAAGGAGCATACAAGAATAAAGCTGTTCAACAGCCAAGGCAAAAAAGTCTACGACTACCGCCTGCCCCACGTGGGCAACACACTGCAATTAGACGTTACCAACCTGGAACCGGGTTTGTATGTCTATAACATTGCTTCAGGAGAGCAGGTGCTAGCTAAAGGAAAGTTTGTGAAACAATAAAACGCAATAGAATGAACATGAAAACAATAATATTATTTTCCATAATGATAGCATTGTCTATCCAAGTTTTTGCACAAGAATCTATGCGGGTAGAATGGGAAATCTATGATAATACCATGCCTTTAGGAGGAATAATAGATAAAGCAGGTAATACGATAATAGTAGGGAAAATAACGAAAAAAGATACTTATAATGACAGGGATGCCTTTATCTTTAAAATGGATACCAATGGCAATTATATTTATGACCGTGTACCGGAAGTTGCGGATACTTCCATTGAATATCAGGCAATAATCCAATTAGATAACGGGAACTATTTTGTTGCCGGTAGAAAAGGGCCCAGTGATTATAATAATGACAGCATACAAAGAGAATTGGTGGTTGCAATTTATGATGAAAATTTGAACATGCTGGTTGATAAGACATATAATTACAAGGAAATTTATAAAAGCTTATTCAATATTTATTTTTTAAAAGAAAGCGATGGAAATATTCTTTTTGCCGCAACAGCTATGCGAAAAACAGGTGATCCCATGAATAATCACGACCTGGGCTTATTCAGGTTCACCCAAGAGGGTGATACCATAGAGACCAAGTTCTGGCATTTTCAAAGGAATGTTATCGTATATGATATGGATAAGATCCCTAGATCTAACAATTATCTCATACTGGAATTTATTACACAAATGTTTGGAAGCTTTGAATGCATGGTTCTAAAACCCGATTTGACGATAGATACAATTAATTATTTTTCTTCTCATGATTATACGGTTGATAATTATCTTACTTGTGATTATTGGTACCCTGATAAAACTTTTTTGATGGGGAGTGGGATGTCTGTTTATGATAAAACAGACGAATTTGGATTGGCAGTATATAGGTGTGATACCCTGGCCAATATTTCCGATTCCCTTTTTCTCAACAAAGCGGGGGTGTGGCAACTAAATTCATATATTAAATGTATGTCTTATGCTGACGAAGAAAGTATATATATTGTAGGGCATGAACCCGATTATTTAAATTGCCACAACAACGACAGCATCAATTTATATGTTGTGGATACCGGGCTTAACCAAGTGGCCTATAAATCCCTGGGAGGTGACGAAAGCTATGATACTTTTGGCGTTTTAACCTCCAAAGATCATGGCGCTTATATTTATGGGCAGGTATGGTACCCGGACGGGGATGTATGCACCAGCAACCTGGTCATATACCACGTAAGCCGCGAAGACCTTGGCTTGCCTCCGGTAAAAGTGATAGATTTGGAAAGAACCCCCGGGCAAGCCAAAGTATACCCCAACCCGGCCTCAAACATCCTGAATATAAGCGTTGATGAAAGAACACTAAAGGAGCATACAAGGATAAAGCTATACAACAGCCAGGGCAAGAAAGTCTACGACTACCGCCTGCCCCACGTGGGCAACACACTGCAATTAGACGTTACCAACCTGGAACCGGGTTTGTATGTCTATAACATTGCTTCAGGAAAGCAAGTATTGGTGAGGGGGAAGTTTGTGAAACAATAAAAAGATAAAACTTTCATATTAATATTGAACATTAAAGCATTGTAAAATAATTAATAAGCAAAGAAAATCCTTAAAAAACAAACATGATGAAAAAACTACAAATTATTATTATTACCGTTTTATCATTGTTCCTGTTTAGCCAAAACATAAGCGCACAGGTTTTGAATGAAGATCAAAAGCTCATGCCAAACGGTGTTAATTCTGATGATGCATTCGGGAACTCTATTGCTGTATCTGGTGAGTATGCAATTATTGGTGCCCGCGGAACCAATAATCTCAACGGAGCTGCATATATATACAAGAATTCTAATGGAGATTGGATAGAAGAAGCAAAGCTTATTGCATCTGATTCATCCGAAGTTTCAGAGTTTGGGATTTCTGTTGATATCTCAGGTGATTATGCTATAGTTGGGAGCTTTGGAAATGGAGATTCTGTGCAAAATTGTGGATGCGCGTATATATACAAAAATGAAGGCGGAAATTGGACTGAAATTACCAAACTAACAGCAAGTGATGCGGAAGATTCTGATCTATTTGGTGCATCAGTCGGGATTTCCGGTAATTATGCAGTCATTGGGGCGGTGTGGGATGATGACAATGGTTCGAAATCGGGTTCAGCCTATATTTTCTACAATGATTCCGGAAGTTGGTCAGAAGTGGATAAAATATTACCTGGGGATGGAGATGTTGGAGATTGGTTCGGTGCTTCAGTGAGCATTTCCGGGGACTATGTTTTAGTAGGTTCATTTTTTGATGATGACAATGGTGGTGATTCAGGTTCTGCTTACATTTTCTATAATTCCGGTGGCAACTGGGTACAACAAGCTAAATTAACAGCTTCTGACGGGAATACTGCAGACAGCTTTGGGCGTTCTGTGAAACTATCCAACGAAACGGCTGTAATTGGTGCTTATGCACATGACAACCATAGAGGTGCAGCCTATATCTTTGAAAAACCATCAGGTGGGTGGGTTGATATGAATGAAACACAAAAGATAACCCCATCAAGCTTAGAAGAAAATGATAAATTTGGGACTTCTGTTGCAGTTAATGGTAATTTTGTTATTGTCGGCACACAAGCTGATGAAATGTTCCAAAGGATAGGGTATGCTTGTGTATTCAAAAAAAATGAGGGAGCATGGGAAGAATTAATTAGATTGGAACCCACGGATGGAGAAGATGATGACCGATTTGGCTTTGCAGTAGCTATTGAAGATGACCAAGCATTTGTTGGGGCCATTTATGACGATGATTACGTGTATAACTCCGGGGCTACCTATTTTTATGATCTCAACACAATAGGAATAGGGTCAATAAAAAAAGATAATAGTCCATTTTCTTTAAGCTATAGTGGTAAAAACATCCAACTAACGGGTTTGGAAAATTTCAAAGGGCAATGTGCCATTACAGATGCCACAGGCAAAACCATGTTCCATAGTAAAGTAAATGGAAATATAACCATAGATGCAAGCCATTTTAGCCCAGGGGTATATTTTGTGAATATTGTAATTGATAATAGAAACTATACGCAAAAGGTAATTATTCGGTAACCACCGCCGCTGCAATCCCCGGCACGGCAGAGGAGCTCTCCGGCGGCAAGTTCGCCAACGGGGCCGTTACCGGCGCCTTTGTGGTGATGTTTAATGATTTGATGCATGATATGAGTTTGATTGGTAGGGAATTTAATAATAGTGAAAAGCTAAGACAATACATGTATAAAACATCTGGCAAAAAAAATGTAGTGTTAGCAGCCTTTGCTTTTAAAAACAAGGAGGATGGAAGCATGAAGTTTTTTGTTCTTCCATGGGCTATAGAAGGATATGAAAGCACTAACTGTGATTCTTGGAACTTGCCAGAGTTTTTAGATGATTATCCTGAATCATTTTACATAAAAATAGCGCAGATTCATACTCATAACTCATGTTACATTGGTATAACAAATCCTAGGTTAAGTGATGCTGACTTGGTTACTTGGAATAAATGGGGTGTGAGATATATGTTTGCTATCGAACACGGTAATGTAATTTATGGAGTTGACAATCGCCGAGCCCCGGTAAAAACTGCTACAGAAAGATGGGGTGAAAAATATGATGAATTTCCTTTTTAACTTAAACTTTGAATCATGAAATCAAAAAAAGTAATTAACCTGTTTTTAATTATATTGCTTGCCATTTTTATTTCAAAAGCTACCAATATTACAAAAGGTAACATTTTAATAAAACATTTTAACGTATTTATAGATTATTTATATGGAGATTTTGTTCATAAAGAGTCATCAAAGTGTTTTATAGTAAAAATTATCACTTATGATTCAGCAGAAATGAATTTTGAATTTTCCATGAGTTATATTTTTAACAAGTCAGATTATGAGTATGTTAGCCCAAAAGGATTCCTGCTATTAACAAAGCCATATAAGGAGCTATTATTGTTTAAAGGAGAGATAAGTGAATCTTTAACCAATGAACTTAATATTCGTAAAATTGATAACAGCGATACAATTTTCATAAAAAGCCATTTAGTTAATGATGACAGACGTTTTTCCGGTGTAAACTACGAACCATTACACTATATTGTTAAAATAGAAAATGGGCGAATTGTAAAAAATGGATTTTTAATAGATGTTGAAGAGAAATACAAGGTTGTAGATTATAAATTGGACAGTAGAATTAAAAAAATGTTTGAATCAAAATAATTTATTTAGTTTTATAAAATAGCTGTTTTTATAGATAACTACCACCGTTGACTCTTTAAGCGGCAACGGTGGTAGCGGCATGCAAAGCAAGCTGGGCAGGCTAGCCACCGCCGCTGCAATTTCCGGCACGGCAGAGGAGCTCTCTGGCGGCAAGTTCTCCAACGGCGCCGTTACCGGGGCCTTTGTGGTGATGTTTAATGATTTGATGCATGATCGCCCTGGGAAAATGAATCTAAACGGAAAATCGTCTTCAGAAGTATTGAATCATTTTATAGAAGTTTCTGAATATGTATATAATAATAGATCAAATAATCAGTTTACATTTAATGAATTCTTTGAAGGTAAATATAATGCAATTTCAAATAAAGCAATAATTGAAACTTCTGCAACTCCAATTGATTACATTACTATTGAAGAATTTTCCTTTGCGCCTAATGAAGTAATTAATTTAGGGGCTGCAAATAGATCTTGGAGCAAAACCATTTTATGTGGTTATGGAATTGGTGTTACGGTAAGAGAAAATGGTGTTTTTCTAAATGCTGATTCATGGAATACCTATGGGGAGCAAATTTTTACATATAGTTTTCAAGGTAGAAAAGGTGGTAGGCTTACTATTACAGGAATAAATCAAGCAATAGGCCATAGAAATAATTGGCACTATGTAGGAGTTGAAGGCTCAAGAATGGTTACATATATTAATTCTTTATTCAAATGAAAAAAAGGTTTTCTTTATTTGTTTTTATCCTAATAAGTTTTATTATGAATGGGCAAAACCTGTATATTAAGCAGGTTTTGCCAAATATTGTATCTGGTGAAACATTATCTGATGTTATTTCTGTTAATGATAGTTGTTTTATTGTTTTGTGTGAAATAAACGAAAACAACACCAATGAACGTATGGACAAAAAAATATACGTTTTTAAAACAGATTTTAAAGGAAAAATATATTGGGATATCAAGATAAAGAATAAGTACATGATGCAAGCTCAACAACTTGTAAAATTGCATGATAGTAGTTTTCTTGTTACTTATCAACGAACTTTTTATAATTATAACACAAAATATGATGAAAGGAAATTTTTTATAAGAAAATACGATTTTAATGGAGAATTACATTGGAATAAGGAATTCTATGACCCCAATGTTTCATGGTATACTTCCATTAATGTTTTTGAAGATACCCTAAATAGCATCAATTTTATTTACCCGGTTGAAGATGATAAAAGGCGTTGTTCTTTTAACATGATACGTATTAATAGTGAAGGGAAAACTATTTTTGATAAAGAAATTGTTGAAGAGCATAATTTTAGTTCATATTTAACAACGTGTCATAATAAATTTCAGAATAAAATATTTTTGTTTTGTAGAAATTATACAGGTAAAATTAATAATAAGCTAAAAGAAAGTAAATATGATATAAAATACGAATATGGCACTAGAGAATTTTATGATTATTATTTCGTATTTGATAGTGAGGGCAAAAAGTTAGAAGATGGGGTTTTTGATATAAATGGATTTTTTAGCATAGGATCTTGTAATAAAGAGAATGTAATAGTCTTATCCCAAGAGATCATCGACGATACAAATACATATGTAAGTGAAAAAAATAGAATTTTGCAATTTAAGGGGTATTTGGATGTTTATGCATTGTATTATAATGTTTATGATGATAGTTTAAATCCTATAAACGAGATAATATTATCAGAAAGAACACACTATGATAATATATATTTTGAACAAATTCATAAAGCAGGGCAATATTATTATCTTGCATTAACTTTTAACAACGAAAGAATGCCAACTATTGTTAAATTAAATCAAAATAAAATCATAAAAACTTATAAATTGGATCAAAAAATTCATAATTTTTCTCATGCAAAAGTATTAAGTATTAATTCAAAATTGGTTTTATTTTGCGAAGTTGATGATTATCCTGAATATTTGCATAAAAGGTTGTTTCTTATTACAAATGTTCCTTTAGATTAATATATTTTCATATAATAATTGGTAAATCTTTATTGAATTTATCTATCTAAAAGTTACAGTATGTATAAAGAGATCAAAATATATAGTACAAAGGGTAGCCACCGCCGCTGCCATTTCCGGCACGGCAGAGGAGTTCTCTGGCGGCAAGTTCTCCAACGGCGCCGTTACCGGGGCCTTTGTGGTGATGTTTAATGATTTGATGCATGAAACTAACAATAGAAGAAATTGGAATAAATTGAGCGATGTGGAAAGAATGGAATGTATAATAAAGGAAATTAAAAATTGCAACGGAGGTTCATGGCGAATGAATGATATTTTTGATAATATCAATTATAGTTCTGATGGTTTTGGATATGGAATTAGTTTAGAAGGGAATATTGATATTGATGGAACAAGTATAGAAATGGAAATGATTATAGGTGCATGGGATGGAAACATTAGCTCAACTCCAAGAAGCCCTTACCCTAATAATAAACTAAATGATCCGCCTTGGATATTCTACAGATTAGATGCAACATCAAATCCTGCTAAAAAAGGCGTGCATGTTATGAATATATATTTAAATGATCCGGTAACTTGGAATGAAAAAATAAGCGGAGTAAAAACTTATGAAAAAATATTTGAAGATTATATAGGATGGTAATTATCTACAAATAAGAACTTTAATATTTAAATAGGATGAAAAAAAAGATTGTTTATATTTTATTAATAATTATTGGATATTTCGGTTATACTGACCCCCCATTTCGGTCATATTGACCCCCCTTG
>CAZJDA010000080.1:0-19465 GCA_964544705.1 uncultured Bacteroidales bacterium | reverse complement strand
AATATACGGGATTCTGAGGGCTTTTCAAAATACTAACTTTCGGATGCTAGTGATTGAATTTGACAAGACGGTCTCTGCAGGTATATACTTGGTTAATATTACGACCCAAAGAAATCGTGTGACAAAAAAATTAATAAAAAATTAACATAAGACAAATTGGTATTCAAAAGGCTACTAATGAGGTGTTAGTAGCCTTTTTTTGTTGAATAAGTGCTATCCCTTAATTTTATTCCGTAAATATACAATTGTATTTTGTGTCTATAACTTTTATATTTGTAGAAGAAATTATGTTTTATGATAAAAATATTTTTAACTCTTGTCGCTTTTATGTTGTTTGGTGCAACCATACAAGCCCAAACAGAAGACTTGATGAAAGGCAATGAAGATATTGATCATACCAAAAAAACTTTTATCAAGAAAGATAAGGATTCAACCCATAAAATCAATAAAAGTGAAAATACTACAAACCAGTTATACCATCAAATCAGAAATTTAGACTATAGTAGCGGCAAATATGTTTATTTCCATGTAATAGTACCGGAACTAAAGGTTATAAAAAAGTACCAGGAAGATCATATAACATAATCGTTTTATATTGAAAAAACTGTTTTGAATGCAGGAAAAAGTGCCCGTTAACTTTAGTGCTGCAAGGGTAATAAGATGGGTTAATAACTATTTGGAAAATTTTTGTTTGCCTTTGTTTCACGTATAGCAATTTTTTATTTATTTAATAGCCAATCCATTCATTATTTCGATAAATCGGGGTGATAGCAAAAAGTAAGGCGGTTTTTGGTGACGTGTTAGCTCTTTAGCCAAAATCTTTCGGAGATTAACATCGGTGGCTGTCTATATGTATTGTTTGCTCCATTGTTACTCAACTGGGAGCTTTCAGCCACAGGCAGACACGTCCAATTGCCCAAGCGCACACCCGCCAGCCCTTCTGCAATATCGAAATGACGTGCTTGTTGTTTGGTTTGGCGTCAATTTCCTGCGCTAAAACTTGTATGAAAGGCCAATACCAAACACTTGTTTAAATTGTGTCCTGACTGCCATCTTTTCAGGTTCCCCATCATCATTGCCGTCAATAGCTGTTTTTACATCATCGTCGTAAATGAGGTTGGTTTTTATATTAGCCGAGATATAATCATTTACCTCCAGGTTGATGAGGTTTTCCCAATTCACGTCAATATTTTGAGGGTCTTCGGCATAATTGGAAAACAACTCCAATTTTGTTTCAAAGCTTATGTTTTTAAAAATTTCTTTGTTATAGCCAAATTTCATAAACCCCCCAAACTCAAACCTTGACCTTTCTCCTTCTGCAATGATTTGGCCGGTAGTAGTGTCCACTACGGCTGGTTCCATACCAAAAGCGCCTTGGTTGGCCAAAGTTTGATCGTTTACGATGGTTATTTTGCTTGTTGCCGGGGAAAGCAGTACGGATAAATTATCATTAGGCTTAAAATCCATACCGAGTGAAGTAATAATATAGGCAGGTGCCATAAAATCGGATATAACAACACTGTCGTTGGGGTAGTCATAGCCTTTGTCGAACTGGGTTTTGAATCCTGCCATAAGAGTGTAATACCAGTTTTTTGAGGCATTGACCCCAAATTTTGATGATAAATCGATTTTATCATCACTTTTTATAAGCTGTTCCTCTCCTTGCTTAATAAGACCATAAGCCAATTCAAGATCATTCTCCCATTTTGTTTTGTTTTTTTTGTGATGCAAATGGAGGTTAAGCAACCCTGATCCAGAAATAGAGTTGTCGCCCCCGGCAGCCCAATTGGTTAAGGAAATTTGTGAGAAATTTGCCCCTCCTTGTCCATAAAACTTCCAGGTTTTTAGAGTATCATTACTATTTTGTGCATATCCTTGGCCTACAAGACAAAGAAGGAAGAGTAAGGATACTGGTAAAAAAAATGTTCTCTTCATAGGAAATTATTTTAAGATTCATTTCAATCGTTTTTTTTGTACCACCCTGCATACATCAAGTAGTTGTTAGAAATTCTTTCCAAAAGATGTTGGGCATTTTTTTGGTCTAAATTTTTAAGTTTTTTTGCCGGAGTACCTGCCCAGATGGAGCCTGGTTCAACAATCGATTTTTCAGTTACAACCGAACCCGCAGCAATGATTGAATTTTCACCTATCACAACACCATCCATTACAATAGCGCCCATCCCAATTAAAACATTGTCTTTTATGGTGCATCCATGCACAATGGCATTATGTGCAATTGATACATTGTTACCAATATTTACAGGTGCTGTTTTATAGGTGCAATGTATGGTTGCATTATCTTGAATATTTACTTTGTTGCCAATCTTTATGTAATGCACATCTCCACGCACAACTGTATTGAACCAAATACTGCAATCATTACCCATTTCCACTTCTCCTACAACAGTAGCATTATCGGCTAAAAAGCAATTATTGCCGAATTTGGGGGTATATCCTCTTACGCTTTTTATGAATGCCATAATGTAGTCTTTTATATTATTTTAAACAGTTTTAAATTATACCTACAAAATATATGAATGTTTAATACCCGGATGCTAAAATCACTCACCATTAGAGAAATCGATGCTATAATGCAAGCCAACGCTTTCTTTGCGCTGCATAGCCATTTTAATGATCAAATAGGCTATGTTGATCAAATTCCTTAATTCGCAAATTTTCCTGGTAAGTATAGACCTGTCATATAATTCTTCTGTTTCCCTGTAAATGATCTCCAACCTATCTAATGCCCTTTTGAGCCTGAGGTTAGAGCGGACAATGCCCACGTAATTGGTCATGATGCTTTGTACTTCTTTTAAAGATTGTGTGATGAGAACCATTTCCTCGTTAAAGACCATTCCTTCGGCATTCCATCCAGGTATATCACCTTGGAATTGTATATGTTTAATCTTGTTAGTGGCATCTTTAGCTGCCCTGTGTGAGAAAACAACTGCTTCGAGCAAGGAGTTGGAAGCAAGCCTGTTAGCTCCATGCAGTCCTGTAGATGCGCATTCGCCAATAGCATAAAGATTATTGATGGACGTTTTGCCCTGGTTATCGGTTTTTATGCCCCCACACAGGTAATGGGCAGCAGGAACAACAGGTATCATATCTTTCTCTAAGTGAATACCCATTTTTAAACATTTGGCATAAATATTTGGGAAACGGTTGATAAGCTCGTTTTGGTTTAAATGCCGGCAATCCAAACAAACATGGTCATCGCCGGTTAGTTTCATTTCTTTGTCTATAGCCCTCGCCACGATATCACGTGGAGCAAGCGAGCCTTTTTCATGGTATTTGTTCATGAATTCTTTTCCACTAGTGGTCTTCAAAATAGCGCCGAACCCTCTCAATGCTTCTGTTATCAAAAAGGAAGGCTTTTCACCAGGATTATACAAAGAAGTAGGATGAAATTGGACAAATTCCATATTTTCAATTACCCCCTTTGCCCTGGCTACTTGAGCTATGCCGTCACCGGTAGCAATGGGTGGATTGGTAGTGGTAAAATAAACATTTCCAGCTCCGCCTGAACATATAACTGTTATCTTACTAAGAAAAACATCCGGCTGCTTGGTTACCGGGTTCAATACATAAGCTCCATAACACTCTATGTCACTTGTTCTTCTTGTAACCTTTTTTCCAAGGTGGTGCTGGGTGAGAATGTCTACAACAAAATGATTTTCAAAAAGTTTTATATTAGGATTTTTTTTTGCTTGGCTAATTAAAGCACGTTGAATTTCCTTGCCTGTGTCGTCCTTGTGATGGAGAACGCGTTTTTCAGAATGGCCGCCTTCTTTGCCAAGGTCGTATTTTCCACTTTCTGTTTTATCAAAATGTGTACCCCATTTAATCAATTCTTTAATGCGATCGGTTGACTCTTCCACTGTAAACCTTACCACTTTTTCATCACAAAGCCCTGCACCTGCCTCCAAGGTATCTTTGATATGCTTTTCATGGTTATCCGGTGGATACATTACAGCAGCAATACCTCCTTGGGCATACTTGGTATTGGTTTCGTCTGGGTCCGTTTTGGTGAGCACAAATACTTTTCCGTAAGAAGCTGCTTTAAGTGCAAATGATAAACCGGCTATGCCGGATCCTACAACAAGAAAATCTGTCTTTCTTCGCATAATGGTAAATTCAAAATATAGAACAAATATACGTATTATGTTTCAAATGGGTTTATAAATTCAGGAGCATGGTATTAGGATCTTCGCCTTTAAAAGCCATCCTTGATGGGTCTTCTATTATCTCCTTTATTTTCATGATAAAACCAACTGACTCCCTTCCATCTATAACCCTGTGATCGTAACTTAAGGCAACATACATGATAGGCCTTACTTCAATTTTTCCTTCTATAGCAACCGGCCTTTCAACGATGTTATGCATTCCAAGAATAGCGCTTTGAGGAGGATTAATAATAGGCGTAGACAACATGGAGCCAAATACTCCGCCGTTGGTAATACTAAAGGTTCCGCCTTTAAGGTCATCAAGTGTAATCTTATTATTGCGTGCTTTTTCTGCAATTTCAAAAATATTCTTTTCTAATTGTGACAATGACTTGGATTCGGCATTCCTGATAATAGGTACCATCAGGCCTTTGGGTGTATTAACTGCGATTCCTATGTCCATGAAATCAAAATACTTGATTTTGTCTTGTTCAACTTGTGCATTAACTCGCGGGTATTCATGGAGTGCTATACTTGCTGCTTTCGTGAAAAATGACATAAACCCAAGTTTTACTTCATGCTTATCTATAAAACGCGACTTATATTTATTCCTTAATTGCATAACAGCGCTCATATCTATCTCGTTGAAAGTAGTGAGCATGGCAGTTTCGTTCTTCACCGATACAAGGCGCTGTGAAAGTTTGCGTCTTAGCATCGACATCCTTTCTTCCCTTATTTCACGGGAAAAAGAAGATTTTGATGAGAATTCCGATTCTTCAGTATTCTTGTTAACAGGGCTTTTTGCCATCTTATTGGAAATAGCCCTTAAAATATCTTTCTTGGTGATGCGCTTGCTTTTGTCATCTGGAAATATTTCTTCTTCGTTAATGTTCAATTCTTCAAGTGTTTGTTTTGCTTGCGGCGTAAGGATGAATTCAGATTGATTTTGATTTCCAGCTTTTACATCTTGTACCTGTTCATCGGGTTTCTTCTTATCATCGCTTTTTTTGTCTTTTTCTTGTGGGCTTCCGGTTGTTTTCTCATCTTTTTTTCCCGGTATTGCGCTGGTATCAATCGTAGCTATTTCATCACCTACTTTCAAGGTATCGCCTTCTTCAGCTTGAATATTGATCTTGCCGGCTTCATCCGCATTAATGGTAAGGGTGGCCTTATCAGAATCAATCTCGGCTATTTCTTGATCTTTTTCTACAAAATCTCCATCATTAACCAGCCATTTGGCCATTTCTACTTCTGTGATTGACTCGCCGGGACTTGGGACTTTAATACTTACTTTCATGTAATTGACATTTTTCTTACAAACTTACAAAAAACTTTTTCCTGTTTATCAATAACAAACGAATAAATAGGATGTTTTTTCAAAATCCTTCTTTTGTAAAATTAGCATGATAGGATTTATATAAAAGATTTTTTTTGAAAAATATAAAACAAAATACTATCTTTGGGTTTGATATTATTCACTTATCCGAAAAGCTATGACACATTTACAAAACAAACTGGTACTTGTTCCGACAGATTTTACAGAAATTGCAGATTATGCTACTGAGCACGCTGCCGGCGTAGCCAAACTATTGGATTATAAAGTATGCCTTTTTCATGTTATTAACAAGGATACAAAAAGTCAACTTAAAAAGAACGGATTAAAAGAAAATGCAATAGACGAAAAGCTTGCCAAAAAAGCAAAAGAGGCAGAAGAAAAATACCAGGTAGAAGTTGAGCATTTGGCCAAGGATGGAAGTATTTTTTCTTCCATAGGTGAAGTTGCAAAGGAGCTGGGTGCAGAATTCCTTACTATGGGTACACATGGAAAAGTAGGAATACAAAATTTTATTGGCAGCTATGCTTGGAAGGTAGTAACCAGCACGCCTGCACCCGTTATCGTAGTTCAAAAGGGTGCAAGATTCAAACCTTACAATAATATCATCATGAATATTGACCACACCATGGAATCTAAGCATAAAGTAAGGTGGGCGGTGTATATCGCAAAGATATTCCAGTCTACTGTTCATCTTACTTTCCAAGCTGTTACTGATGAATTCCTGTTGAGGAAAACTAAAAACAACTTACACCAGATTAAGGGAATTTTGGAAAAAAACAATGTGAAGTACATTGAAAAGCATTTTTCTGAAAAGGGAGGTAAGGTTTCAAAATTGCTTGAAGATTATGCCAATTCCGTTAGCGCTGAATTGATATTAGTGCTCACGGATAAAGACAAATCTACATTTATCCTTAGCCCTTGGGCGGAACAAATATTATTCAACGATTCAAAAATTCCTGTTATGTGTATAAACCCTGTTGAATCGCATGTTTCACATTTTGTTCCTTACTAAACCAAGCATCCTATTTTTGATTAAAACCCTTTTTTGATGAGAAACCCCATTCTTTTAATGATCATCGTTTTCTTGGTGCAATATTCTTACGCCCAAGAGGGACATATTTATGTAACCAACTATAAAGTTGATGAATCTTATTGTGATATAGGGATCAACGATATTGCCTTTAACTCCAATTCCTTGATGTTTATTGCCAACAGGAAAGGGGTTGCCATGTTTGACGGAAGTTCATGGAAAAAGGTACATAACATACCTAATAATGCCCTTGCTTTGGCATATGATACCGTAACTTCACGGATTTATGTAGGTTTTAACAACGAGATTGGATATATTGCCCAAAATCCTAATAGTGTTTATGAGTATAAAATGCTATCCGTGGATGAAATTATCGGGAGTTTCGAGAAAATTATTCTCTTAAAAGATTTTATAACCTTTTATTCAGGGGATATAATTTTGTTCATGAATAGGGATAATGAAGTGATAACCACCTACAATGCAAAAGAAAATGGCACTTATACCGGGATTATTAAGCATAAGGAAAACATTTACATAAATATTAAAGAAAAAGGAATTTTTAAACTACTAGAAAATAAACCGGTTAAAATATTAGGTGGGAGTAAATTTAAAGGATCAAAAATTCTTTTTTTTACCCGGTACAATGATAATAAGATATTGCTGGGCACAAGCCAAAACAAGATCTATTTATTTGATGGCAAGAAGTTTGAACAGTTCGCCGAACACACTGAAATAAGGGATTTTCTTAAAGAAAATCTTTTGTGGGATGGTATTGATCTTTCAGGAAAAGAGTTCATTGTATCAACATTAACCGGGGGATGTGTAATCATTGACAAGATCTATGGGAAAATACTTCATACCATTAATTACCAAACCGGCTTGCCGGATGATGAGATATTTACTATAGCAAAAGACCCCAACAATAACATATGGATGGCTCATGAACAAGGGCTTAGTATGGTAGATCCTGATCTACCCCTTCGGAATTATTCTACTTATCCGAACATTTATGGGAATTTTAACACAGTTATCAAAAAAGATAACCATTTGTTTGCTGCTACAACTGTTGGTTCATTTAGATTAGGAAAAGTTAAAGACTTAAAAGAGATTAGTGTACTGGTTAAAGAAAAGGTTGCAAAACCCTATTATTACAAGAAAAAGGTAAAGAAAAAGGTATTGGGAGGATTATTCAAAAAAAATGATGTGGTAACTAAAAAAGGCTACAAAACCGGGTATAAAATTACGGAGAAGAAAGAATATGCAGTACAATCCATTCATTATAAATATATTAAAACAGAAGGCTTTGAAGAAAAATGCAGGGAATTTATTAAAGCGGATAACCATATTTTTGCAGCAACCAATTTTGGGCTTTACGATATCACGGATTCCGTTGCATATGCAGTAATCAATGATGTTTATATAAATGATGTGCATAAAGACATTGATTCAACAGCTTTCTATATAGCTACGTTAGAAGGTGTTAAACTATTAACTTTCCGGTTCAACGACAGTATTATTAGCGATATTTCTATCGAGAACCTTTTTGATAGCCATGATGCACCTGTTAATTCTATCACCCAGGATTCTTCCGGGAATCTTGTTTTTGGTTCTGATAACCAGGCCTATTTTTGCCAACAAGATTCTGCTTATGCTTTTAAGGAACCACAAATGTTGAAATTTCCTAAAAAGATTTTTGAACCGCTAAACATAAAGAAGATAAGCAATACAATTTATTTTGTGCAATCAGCAGGCCTTTTTTTCTTTGACTGTGAATCAAAAGAGATCAAATACCAAGATTTGGAGTATATTACCCGAGGCAATATTGAATATATTACCGGTAATAAAGATATTTGGGTAAGAAAAAATAATTCTTGGCAAGGTATTATGCATAAAAAAGACACATTAAGAAATGAATTCTTTGACCTTTTTAACAATATAAAATATATCTACCGGGATAAAAGGGATACGCTATGGCTAGTAAGCAATTCTGAGATTATTAAGATTGAACCCAATATCCATGATAACATTAATTACAAGTTTAATGTGTGTTTTACTTCATTACAAGACCACAGCGACAGCTTGTATGCATTGGATAATGCTGTGTTTGAATATGACAACAACGCGATAAAACTTGAGATGACAGCGCCTTTTTATCTAAAACCACAAGCAACACAATATCAATACTTTATTAAAGGATTGAAAAATTATGATAAATGGTCTAATTGGACTTCTTACAGTAAAATTGAATTAAGCTCTATGCCACCTGGTAATTATACCGTAAGGGTGCGTGCTAAAAATATTTTAGGCCAGGTAACAAAAGAAGAAACTATTGAAATAAAGGTTCTTAAGCCGTTTTGGCAAACTAAGGAGTTTTACATCATCGTTGGTATATTAGCACTTTTATTGGTAGCCTTGGTGTTTTATTTAAGCCATAGGAGGCTGATCAAGAAAAAGCGGGTTCTTGAACAAAAAGTGAAAGTACGTACTGCTGAACTCGAAGAAGAAAAAAACAAAACAGAACGGTTGCTTCTCAACATCCTACCTAAGCAAACGGCCGATGAGCTAAAAAAATACAACAAGGTAACCCCGCGCAATTACAAAGATGCAACGGTATTGTTTACCGATTTCAAAGGGTTTACCAAAATTGCGGAGCAACTCACACCCAAGCAACTGGTAGAAGAAATTGACCATTGCTTTAAATCTTTTGACGCTATTATTGATAAATACCAAATAGAAAAGATTAAGACCATTGGCGATGCTTATATGTGTGCAAGCGGTTTGCCGGAGCAGTGCGAAGACAATGCATCAGAAGTATTAAAAGCGGCATTGGAAATACGCGATTTTATGGAAAACTATGGCGAAAAGCGTAAAAAAGCCGGCAAGCCTTATTTTGAGATACGTATTGGTATTCATTCCGGCAAACTGGTTGCAGGTGTTGTAGGAACAAAAAAATATGCTTATGACATCTGGGGCGACACAGTGAATGTTGCTTCCAGGATGGAGTCATCAGGAGAACCCGGGAAAGTGAATATTTCCGGCGACACCTACAAGAAACTTCTCAAGTTGAAAAAAGACTTTACCTTTGAACATCGTGGTAAAATTGAAGCCAAGAATAAAGGAGAAGTGGACATGTATTTTGTTGAGAGGAATTTGAGGGCATAGGATCAAATGGGTAATCCTTTTTTTGGAGATCCATACAGGTATGCTGACGGGTTATAAATTTAACCTTTCTTTAAATTAGCCATAAAAACCTCAAATATTGTTGCTTGGAAATAATATTCATGATTAATCCGGGACCTTAACATCAGGCTTAGGCTCATTAAAAATATATTGTAAGCGGAATGTTAAAACATTATTAAATTGGTCTCGCTTCCATGTATTCCCGTTTGGAATGAAATATTCCCTTGTCCTTATTTTCACCAAAGAATATGAGTAGCGGAAATTAAACTTTAATTTGTGCAGTTCTTTAAACATAGGAAAATCAACATCTATTATCCAATTGACATCATAGTTTTTATACGGCCCTTTAGCAGTTTCCCATTTAATTTTTTTTCCATGTTCCCATTCTCTTAACCTGACAAGGTTGCCCCAGGAAAACCCTGTGCCAACATTCATAAAATTTTTATCTTTGTAATGAATAAGAAGAGGAATATCAGCATAATCTAAGGCAAGCTTATATTGCCCGCTAAGACTATCATAAAAAGTTGGTGCAGATTTTTGATAACTTCCTTTTTGATTATAAAGCATCTCCAGGCTTAAACTAAAATTATTACCCAATGGTAAAATTACAATGCCACCGGCATTGGCTCCTATCCGGTTAAATCCATAAATTTCATCACCATCTACTTGGGCTAAGTTACCTCCCGCTATCACTCCTGCCTTGAATAATTGCGCTTGTAAAGAAAATATAGAAAAGCAAAATAGGATCAGTAAAAGTTTGGATTTCATCGTAATACCTTAGGTTATTGAATAAAAATAGTAAACGCAAAATTCATAAAATAATTTTACACGGTGAAATTTATTATTACAATTCTCAACTCTATTATTGCAATAATTGCTTTTTAAAATTTTGGATAGAACATTTGAATACTTTATTTTTACATATATGAAACAGAATGCTTTTGATTACAAAGGTACAAGCTTGAAAAAATGAATAAAAGTGTTATAAATATTTTAGTCTTGATTTCCCTGTTGGTATTATTAATGGTTTATACCTTTTCATTACCAAAACAAATTTTCAATAAGCCATGCAGCACGGTTTTGTATGATAAAGACAACAATTTGCTTTGTGCACATATTGCCAACGATGGACAATGGCGTTTTCCTCATAATCCTGAAGTCCCATTAAAATTTGCTGCAGCCGCCATCACTTTCGAGGATAAAAACTTTATCCTTCATCAGGGTGTAGATGGAAGAGCTTTAGCTAGGGCTATGTGGCAAAATATCCAAGCAGGGAATATTGTTAGTGGTGGTAGCACCATTACCATGCAAGTTGTAAGGATGGCGCTTGGAAACCAGCCACGGACTTTTTTCCAAAAACTAAAAGAAACAATATTAGCCACGCGTATAGAGCTATCTTATTCTAAAGCCGAAATCCTTGCAATGTATGCTTCTAATGCTCCATTTGGCGGAAATGTAGTAGGCTTGGATGCAGCCTCTTGGCGATATTATGCCCGCAAACCCGATAAACTGTCCTGGGCAGAAGCGGCTACATTAGCTGTATTGCCCAATAGCCCCTCATTAATATTTCCTGGCAAAAATCATGAAGAGTTACTAATGAAAAGAAACCAGTTGTTAGAAAAACTCATGGAGCAAGAGATCATTGATTCAACAATTTGTACATTGGCAATGGACGAGCCTTTACCCCAAAAACCCCATGCCTTGCCCAGGAATACTCCTCATTTGTTAACCCGGGCAATTAAAGAAAACATGGAAGGAAAAAGGATTTATACAGGTATTGACAAAACATTACAAGAGCGGGTATCAAGAATTATTTCTTCGCACCACAGGGAGCTAAAACAAAATGGTATTCATAATGCATCGGCCTTGGTTTTGGATGTGGAAACAAGCTGTGCCCTGGCTTATGTTGGTAATACCCATTCAAATATTGATGAGCATGGAAATGACGTGGACATGATAACTTCCAGGCGAAGCCCGGGTAGCATTCTTAAACCTTTGCTTTATGCTTTTATGCTAAATGATGGCGAGTTAACACCTAATATGCTTGTTCCTGATATCCCGACAAGAATCGCCGGTTATGCACCTGAAAACTATAACAGAACTTACGATGGAGCCGTACCTGCAAAAAATGCATTATCTCGCTCGTTAAATGTACCGGCTGTTAGGATGCTTAGGGATTATGGAACAGGGAAATTCTCTTACAACCTAAAACGTGTAGGAATTACCACGATTGACAAACCGGCTTCTCATTATGGCCTTTCTATTATTTTGGGAGGCTCTGAAGTAACTATGTGGGATATGGCTGGGGTATTTTCATCCATGGCGCGCACATTAAACCATTACAATCATTACCAAGCAAAATACAATAAGGAAGATTTTCACCCGCCTGTTTTTATGCAAGCAAACACCCAAAAAAAATTACTTGATCCCTTAAGTAAACAGCTTACCCACAATAGCATATTGAATGCAGCAGCCATATGGTATACTTTTGAAGCTATGGTAGATGTTTCAAGGCCCGAGCAACAAAGAAAATGGGAACTTTTTTCCTCATCACAAAAAATAGCATGGAAAACAGGCACAAGCTATGGATATAGGGATGCCTGGGCTATTGGTATTACACCAAAAAATGTTGTTGTGGTTTGGACTGGCAATGCCGATGGAGAAGGTAGGCCTGGCCTGATAGGGATAAAAACCGCTGCTCCTGTTCTTTTTGATATTTTTAAAACATTAAAACCATGTTCCTGGTTTGATAAGCCTTATGATGATATGCAAAAAGTAACCATTTGTAAACAAAGTGGGCATCTTGCCAGTGAAATATGTAATGATACCATCACAACATGGATACAAAAAAGTGGCATCCGTACACACCCTTGCCCCTATCACCGCTTGATACACCTTGACGAGAAAGGACAAAGAGTTAGTAGCTATTGCGAAGAAGTATCTAACATGGAACACAAGCCATGGTTTGTTCTTCCTCCTGCTATTGAATGGTTTTATAAGTCGAGGCATCCTGGATACCGGCTTTTACCTCCATACCGGGAAGGTTGCAAGCCACCTGGTGATGAGAATGTGCCCATGCAACTCATATATCCCAAATATGCAGCTAAGATTTTTGTCCCAACAGAATTGAATGGCAACCCAGGCGAAACGATTTTTGAACTTGCACATCGTATTCCAGGAACAACCGTTTATTGGCATTTGGACGATGAATATATTGGAAAAACTGCTACCTTCCATCAAATAGGGCTCAGGCCTTCTGCAGGTGAACACATCCTTACTATTGTTGATGAAAATGGTGAAAAGCTTATCTCCAAGTTTGAAGTTATAGGTGAAAAAAAAGGGAAGTAAAATTTTCCAAAAGCCTTTCAGGTTTACCAGTTTTTTCGCACAAGGCAGCGCCCAGTGTTTTGATATCAAAGCCCTAAAGGCTTTATAGAGAAAAGCACTGAAAGGCTGCAACAACAAAGCCTGGGGAATAGGTAAACAGAGAATAGCCCCCGCCGATCTGGTGTTGTAATTCTATTGTAATTAGTTTGCATCGGCGGGAATTGTATACAATTAGAAAACCAAGAAATTGTGCCGTGGGGTTTTGAAGCTTTGTCTACATCGGCTCTAATCTCCCAGCCATTTTTACAGACTTCAAACTCATCAAAAATTTCCACACCATATACTTTTTGAGAATAAAATTGCGTTTTATAATATCCTATTAGAAAATTGTATGTTTATGATCTACAAAAAATCGGCAATCATTTGCATTATCATTCTTTTAACAAACCTCACCCTTACTGCCCAGCATTTTAATTTTCGTAACTTCTTTGGCAACCTTTTTGGAAGCAGGCCAACAATTAACGTTGAATGTGATAAAAAGACCATCCACCTCGGCGATAGCGCCTTAATTCATTGGGAAGCACAAAATGCTGACTCGGTTGTCCTTATAAATAGAGCATTAAGACTTCCCTTACAAGGTAAAATGTATGTGAAACCTGCTGAAAAAACCGTTTACAGGTTTTATGCTTATCATTTCAACAAAGAGAACCGGGATTATTCGCTCGTAAAAGTTATTTCGCCAGAAATTTTGGAGTTTAATGGCTGCGATGAAACCACTGATGAAAGGTCAACCACACTTACATGGAAAACACAAAATGCCAAAAAAATCGAAATAACCGGGTTGACTGATACACTCTCTGCCAATGGCAGTATTAAAATTTCGCCAGATACCACAACAACGTACATTTTAAAAGCCAAGAATAAGCATGGGGCTTTTGTTACAAAATCTAAAACGGTTGAAGTTACTTACGTGGAAAATTATAGCAATGATACTGCTATTATTCTTGGAGACACGCTTGAGCTAAACTGGAAATTTAAAAACAGCAAATATGCTAAGTTAAGCTATTTTAACAACAGGTTCAATCCCATTGATACCGTAGAAATCTTTCCCAAAGCAACAATTACCTACAATTTAAGTATAAAAAGGAACAATGGCGACTCTCTTATTAAAGACATTAAGGTAAAGGTTATAAAACCCAAGATCAAGTATTTTAGGGGTGATAAATACATTTTTTTAGGTAAAAAAGCAACACTTTACTGGGAGACCATCCAGGCTGATTTAGTTTATATTTCTGAATTAGGAAAATATTTTCCTTCACCGGGTTCTGTTACGGTTACGCCTCAAAAAACAACCACATACCATTTGACTATTGACAACAGGGGCATTAAAGAGAAACAAGAGCATACCATCCATGTTTTTAAAAGGGCTTATGTAAAGGACTTCACCCATATAAAAGATGTTTCCCCAGGTATGCGCATCGATTTTGAAATATTTGCCACTGATGTAAGCAATTATCCAAAAAGTATCGAGTTGTATGTGTTGGCCGTAGATACAGCCGGTAATTTTGTCAGAGGCCTTGCGCCTCCTTATGCCTCAGAAAAGCATTCGAGAATGTATTTTAAAAATTTGGTGGAAAAGTTCAAATATGGCAAACCCCATTTGGTAAGAGATTTCAAGGTAATGGAGGTAAGGGGGCATGTTAGTAAACCTTTTGATATCAATTTAACATTGGATTATAGCGGCTCGATGTTCGGTTCAATAGGCCGCTTGGAAGAAGCTTGCAAATTCTTTATAGATAATAAAAACAAAAACGACCGCCTTTCTATCGTTAGGTTTGATGATGAATTGGTTTGCGAAACACCTCTTACCGCTGATAAAAAAAATATTTACGACAGTATCTCCTTTAATGGTTTAAAGGATTTTGGCGGTTCAACAGCTTTATATGCTGCCGCTGACGAAGGATTATTTACTTTGCGCAATTCCCGGAGAAATAAGCAACAAATCTTATTTACCGATGGTTTTGAAAACTCTTCCTTTTACTACTGGCAATCCAGGGCTTTCACTGCGCAGATGCTGGCAAAAAGAGCCAAAATGATCAACACCAGGATCAATATAGCAGCTTTTGGGCCTTGCCTCAATAAGCCTTTACTAAAATACCTTTCCATGATTACCGGTGGCAATTATTATCAAATATACAGCACCAAGCAAATAGCAAAAGTTTTTAAGGAAATACCTTTGCTTTTTAGGAATTATTACGTGATTAAGTATACTCCAATGAAAGGCGAAGGAGAAAGGGTTTTGCGCCTTATCTACAACAACAACCATAATAACGAAGTCATGGTAAAAAAACGGGTTTTTATTGGTGATGATTACAACCTTATGAAATTTGAATACGACAAGGATCATTATACCAATAAGATCAATGTTTTATGGAAGGGAAAGTCGCCCATTTCACCACCACAAGTGGTTGCTATGTTTGATTTCAATAAGGATGAGCTGAAAGAAAAATTCTATTCGAACCTT
Organism: uncultured Bacteroidales bacterium; assembly: GCA_964544705.1. Classification (GTDB taxonomy): domain Bacteria; phylum Bacteroidota; class Bacteroidia; order Bacteroidales; family CAZJDA01; genus CAZJDA01. The sequence continues at coordinate 3,902 of CAZJDA010000080.1, read as the reverse complement.
GACTTTTATATCAAATTTCTTCAAAAGCGCAAAAACTCTTCAGCCATTATTTTGGGCCATACAGACCATGTTGGCAGCCACGCGCAGTGTAACGACCTGTCACAGCGAAGAGCATCGGCAATAGAAAAGTATCTTGTTGAAAAAGGAATTGATAAATCCCGGTTAACATTGGTTCCCTGTGGAAAAAAATATCCTCTGTGGGTGAAGGAGAACGAGGAATGGAAAGCCCGTGAAAATAGGAGAGTGGAAATTCTATTGGTGGAATAGTAACCCGGAACAAGGGTTTATTGCTATTACATTATAATGAATATCCGTCAGTGCCCCGTTATATTCAGAGAACAAAGCCCCACTTCACAAATAGACAGAAGTAGGACTTTTGGAATAAATGAGTTTTCGGGCAAGTACTATTTAAATGCTTTTTCTAACAACCCATCCCCTTCTAATTTAAGCCTTTCGAAGTATTCCGGTGTTTCTTTGCCAACCAGTTTATCAACATAAAGTTTGGCCAAATGCTGCCCCAGCATGAACCCTTGCCCGCGTAATCCGATGAACAACCCTTTCTCGGTGTCAATAATCATGCGTGGCTCCACGTAATAACCCGACCACACGGCTTGGAAACCCACAGAAGATAATTCCGGGATCCAATCAACAAAAATCTCGGAAACGATCTCGTTAAAATCTTTGGTGTTGATCTTTAAATTTTTATCCGTTTCAGCAGGTTCATTAGCCGGTGATGCACAACCGATTACTTGGCCTGTTTCGGCAAATTGCTGGCCGTAAACTGCTGTAAAACCTTTGTAATTCCTACGGTCAATCATCATGGGTAAAGGAATTCCATCAACGCCAAGATAAGGCAAACGCCTTGTAATAAACGCCTGGTGACGAACAGGAAACAACCCCGTTTGTAAGCCAAGCTTCTTGGCAAAAGCATCTGCCTCAGGCCCTAAAGCATTGATGAAATGCTCGGTGCGGTATTCGATGAACTCTTTATCGTGATCCTGAACAAGAACGATGTATTCGTTTCCATCTTTACTTACATCAATAAGTTTGCAATCTTCTTTCACTTCCCCGCCTTTGCTAATGCCGATGTTGCGGATAAGGTCAATTACCCTGCCAGGTGTAGCTTGCCAGCATTCGTCCGTTACCAGTGCCGCCATATATTTTTTTAATGACGCATTGAAATGTGGTGATATCACTTTTTGAAAATCTTTAGGGTCTATCATCCGGGCTTTAGACCATTTGATAGACTCTTCCAAGGCATTGTACATATCTTCGTCATGGGCAAAAGTAATATAGTTGATAGGCCTGAAATCAATGTTCTTAATTTCTTGCAACTCCTTGAAAATGTTTAAGTTGCCCCTGGCTATTTCAGATAATTCGGGTAAACTAAAATTAGGCCTTCCACCTGCAATATTTCTCCATGAAGCACCCCTGCCATAATTGATAAGTAAAGGATCCCATTTTTCTTCTGCCAAATACCTGAACAAAGCGCTGCCGCCAATCCCTCCGCCGGCAACCAATGATTTTACCTTAAGCTGCTTAGGCTTTTTACCATTGGCATTGATATAGATCTTTTCGTGCGGGTTGCGGGGGTAAAGCTCGCCCATCGGTAATTGGTTGGATAAAGGCCCACGCGGTGTAGCATCACCAACAATAGAAATGCCCTTGGAACGGATGTTTTGCTGAAGTCTTTTAATGCATCGTTTGCCACGACAGGCGCCCATGCCCAACCTTGTGGTATGTTTTATCTCGTCAACGGAAATAAACTTGCGATTGCCTATCACATCCATAATCTCGTCCAGTTTCACATCGTCGCAGTGGCAAATAAACCGTTCCGATTCTATTTCTTCTTCTTGGGGTTTCATTTGCACTTTACCAGGGTAGTTTTTTTTGGAAATAAATCCCCTTACTTCCATCAAATCATCACCATGAACATCCAGGGATTTAACCCTTGCCACGTTGGTTTTGTTCTTTTTCTTAAGGATTTTTTCAATGATGCCTTCACCCAGCTTTTCGCCATTGTTGTTCACCAAAAAAACTTCTGATTTTTCATCTACATGATATTCAATGGGCATGAACAGCCAATCTTTTTTCATGTTATACCCAAAAATTGCCAAGCCCGGGCATTGATAAACGCATTCCATGCAACCAATACATTTTTCAAAATCTATTTCCGGCACCGTGCTAGTTGAGGTTTTGGTAATGGCGCCATGTGGACAGGCGAATTCACAAGGGTTGCAAGCAAAACCGTAAAGGCAATCAATCAATACAAAAGGTTTTTGCCTTCTTTCTTTTTCCGGTTTGTAAACATCTTCTATAACCCTCACCGGCTCTTGCTGCGAATCGATATATTCCTTGGAAAGTTCTAAGTAATGGTGATAATCGTATCTTTCGCCCATGTTTTCAAGAATTTCAAAGGCAGCTTGCTTACCCCTGAGTACTGCACTCGTACCTTCGCCAATCCTAATGGCATCGCCAACACCATGGCATTCCCTGCCAAATACTTCGTTGCCTTTTATCAATAATTGGTCATCAGAAACAAGGCCGGTGCAAATATTGATGGCGTCTATGCCATCAATGATCTTTTCCGTTCCCGGGATGGGTTTAAAGTTTTCGCATTCAGCTACAACGGCTCCAACAATTCCATCATGGTTTTTGTTGGGGATGGCTTTTACAAGGATATGTGACAACATGACGGGGATACCCAATCTTTTCACGCGATTGGCTTGCACGGGGAAACCACCTTCTTTATCCATAGCTTCTACAATGGCCTTCACATTGGCGCCGGCTTGCATGAGCTGGTAAGAAGTCAGATACCCGATATTTCCTGCTCCAACAGTTAACACATTTTTCCCGAGAAGGGTAAATTCTATGTTCATCATTTTCTGAACCACTGCCGCTGTGTAAACCCCCGGCAGATCGTCGTTCTCGAAAGGTGGCATAAAAGGGATAGCTCCCGTGGCAATGACAAGGTGTTCGGCATCAACGTAATAGATTTCGTTGGTTTTAATGTTTTTTACTGCTACCCTTTTGCCTTCCAGGATGTCCCATACCGTTGAATTAAGAAATATCCCCGTATGGTCTTCACCCGCGAGGGTTTTAGCAATATCAAAGCCACGCATCCCGCCGAATTTTTGCTCTTTTTCAAAAAAGAAAAACTGGTGCGTTTGCATGTTGAACTGCCCACCAATGCTCTCATTATTATCGATAACGATATTATCCACTTTGTGCTCGTTAAGCACCTCTCTTGCTGCAAGGCCGGCAGGCCCTGCGCCGATTATAGCCACTTGGGTCCTGTAAACTTTGATGGGTTCATCAGTGATAATGGGTTCAACAGTGGGTTTATAATCTCTAGGGATTTCTTTTACCTCGGAAACGCCGTCAACTTGCGTGATGCAGATCCTTTTCACTTTGCCGTCCACCAGCATTTCGCAAGCGCCGCATTTGCCAATGCCACATTCAAGGCTTCTTTCCCTGTTTTGTAGGCTATGGCTGTGAACGGGAAAGCCAGCCTGGTGCAATGCTGCTGCAATTGTAAATCCCTTTTCTCCTTGTATTTGTTGCCCATTGTAAGTAAAAGTAACCTTTTCCGGTTGTTTTACTTCAAGTATAGGGTGTTCATTTATTTTATGCATTATTCTTGTTGCTTTAAAATTATACAATGATGTTAAAATGTATTTGGAAGAAAAGCCTTGATTAACAATAGGTTGGGTAAATAATTTCTATTTCAGGTTCTTCTACCGAACGGCAAATTTATATTTTTTTGTGCATTTTTGGAAATAAAGTGGTTGTTTTTGGTTTCCTCATAATGTACTGCAATATGTTTCCTTACCAGTATTAACCTAACCCCTTGAAGATACTGTGGTAAAATCCAAATTTTTTTTCAAATTTTTTTTATTTTT
>CAZJDA010000079.1:0-20455 GCA_964544705.1 uncultured Bacteroidales bacterium | reverse complement strand
TTTAACTTGCGAATACAGGGAGTATATAATGCTTTAAATCCCGAGGTCTGAAACTAAAGGAGTCTTTTGTTCCTGGAGGCTACTCCAGAACCTGGTTTTAGGTACTTTTCGAAACTATAGGCTATATATTTATCAGAGAAGGCAATATAGGTGATTGTAGTAACAGGAAGTTTATCTTTGGTATAATGAACAATATAAAGCTCACCTACGCCAAGGCTTCGGTGAGCGAATGTGGAGGCGTAGGGAGTTGAAGCTATTATATAAAAAACTATAAAGGAGAAGCTTTACCTCTCCGCACTTTTCATCATTTCGTTTTCAATGACGCGCTTTTTCCACACTTACATATAAGCTTTTAGTGAAACAATAAAATTCCTGCCTGGGGCGCTTATACCTGAAGAATATGGTCGGTAATGCCTGTCTAAAATATTTTCTACTCCAGCATTCATACCAACATGGTCACCGAGTTTATATCCCCATTTCACATTAAGCGTATACCATGCAGGAGAGCCATATTCGGTATACATATATGTTTTCTCCCTTTCCGAAGAAGAAAGGTCTGAATAGGGCTTCTTCCCGTTATACCTGGAATAAACCTCCATTTTAAAACTATTGTATTGGTACTTGATGCCTGAGCTGCCAAAAAGTGGCGCTATATGCCTCAAAGGTTCGTTGGTTTCTTCCTCTTCGCCTTCGGTGTAGGTGAGATAAGAGTAAAAGTTCATGTTCCTTGTAAGCGAAACCAATATATTGCCGCTAACTCCATAAATAAAGGCTTTACCTGCATTTACCTGGGCGCGTACTTTACTCATTTTACCGTCATACATAATGGAATCCTGCCCGTTAAAGGTAAAATCCCGTCTTACTATGGCATCTCTTAACCAAGTGTAATACCCTGTTACACCTATTTTCATGAAGTCATCAAATCTTTTTTCTATTCCCAGGTCAATATTGTAAGCATACTCCGGTTCAAGGTTTTCATTGGGAACAACCACATTGCCGGGCTCAGAGTCAAAGACTTTGGCTATGTCGTCTACATTGGGTGCACGAAACCCGGATGACCCTACAAGATTGATATTCCATTCCATTCCTGGGTGAAAGACCGCTCCAAAACTGCCGTTAATAGCATCAAAAGTAGATTCAATACTATTGAAAGAGAAATCATAAAAATCCCCTAGAAACTCGGATTTTGTTTTAATATAGCTATACCTTGCCCCTGAAGTAAAAGTAAAAAGCTTGTTCATATTGTATTTATGGCTAATATAAGCGGCCAAGGTAGTATAATCACTTCCCTTACCGGGATAGCGTGTAGCCACTGGTTGGATATTGCCGGTTTCAATATTTTCTTCCTCTGCTTCCGAATCCACTTTATTATAAACAGCTTCCAAGCCATAATACGTGGTGTGCTTTTTACTATGTGCTTTATCAAAATCCATGTTCAAGCTTATCACATCAACATATTCCGTTCTATGCCTTAACCAATCGTTTTTGAATTTCCTGTCGTGCCTGGATTCCTCGTAATCCTGGTAAGCTGCAACAATTCTTGCATGGTCATAAACCTTAGTGATTTCGTTATGCTCAATCCTAAGATTATGCATCATCCACTTTTGCGGGCCATAATACCACTTGGCATATTTCAATAAAGAATCTTTGTATTGGACTAAGCGGTCGTACCTCGGTATGTCTGAAGTGGTGGAAAAATGCAACCCATACATTATATCGAGGCTTTCAGAAGCTGCATAGCGTATTTTTTGCAAGGCGTTGACCTGGTCATAGCCAGAAAATTTCTGTATATTCACATCATCATTTTCCAAGATGGTATCTTTTTCATCAATAATATCAACATATTCAGGCCTTTTGCCAAAGTCTTCATATTTTGGCCTGTAGCTTCCTGTGCGAAGGTTGCCAAATTTACTTGCTGTTACAGAAGTTAAAAAAGCCCATTTTTTAAAACCGAAGTTCATGTCAATATGGCCGGTGTTTTCATTATTTGCAGTAGAAAACCGCAAGAAACTGTTTCCTTTTTTATACACCGAGTCGCTGTATGATGGGATGGGTCTTTTGGTATGAAAATCCATCACACCGCCAAGTGCATCGCTGCCATAGATTACAGAGCCTGGTCCAAAAATTACCTCCATGCCGGCCATGGAGTATGAATCCAAAGATATTACATTTTGTAGGTTTCCGCCACGGTAAATGGCATTGTTCATTCTTACCCCATCCACAACGATCAGCACCGAGTTAGCTGCAAACCCTCTTATCATAGGACTTCCACCACCCAGTTGGCTTTTCTGCACAAACACCTGGTTGGTTTGCTCCAAAGCATCGGCGGCTGTTTGAGGATTTTCAAACTCGATAGCTTCGGGATCTAAAGTAACCACCTTATTGGGAACTTCACTAAGGTTTTGTTCCCAACGGCTGGCAGAGATCACGACCTCATCCAAGGGAATGCTACTTTTCTCCAAACTTACAATGTATCTTTGGGATTGAATTTCTTCAAATGCAAGCCTCCTATTTTGGTATGATGGATGCTGAAATACCAAGGTATCCCTGCCTGACTGGGCTCCTATAATCGCTTCTCCCTTATCATTGGTGAGCGCCGTATAATTTTGTGTTGCATTGATAATAAATACGTTGGGAACAGGTTCTTTGGCGTATTTACTTAAAACAGTAATCTTTTGAGTATAGGCATATGTAGCAAAAAGCCATAAAATCATAGCTATTGCCAATATTCTTGTAGTTCTCATGGCTCCTCCTGCTTCTTTTTCTCTTTTGTGCCGCAAATGTAAAGATTTATTCCAAATGTTTAAAGCAGGGAAATAAAAAATACATGTTTCTACGTGTTTTTTTATTGAAACCCTTTTATTATCTTTACAATTAACAATTGATAAAGCAGATGAGCCGGAGAACCTTTGTAGGCAAATTCCTTATTTGGAGAGCCAAGCACATGGATGAGCGGTATTTTGTGATTATCCTTGCTGCTTTTATCGGCTTTTTTGCAGGTATTGCCGCTTATGCCTTAAAAACTTCTGTATTTTATATCGAACAAATCCTAACAGGTCAATTCCACATAGAAAATCAAAATTTCTGGTATGTTATTTACCCGGGCATTGGCATCATCCTTACGGTAATTTTCATTAGAGTTATTATCAAAGATAATGTGAAGCACGGCATCCCCAGGATACTGTATGTGATTTCAAAAGCAAGCGGGCGAATGAAAAGACATAAGGTGTTTTCCTCTATTGTAGGAGGATCTCTTACTGCGGGTTTTGGAGGTTCTATAGGTTTGGAGTCGCCCATTATTTCCACGGGTTGTTCCATTGGTTCAACAATAGCCAATTTGTTGAGGCTGAATTTCAGGTCGGTGATATTGCTTATCGGTTGCGGCGCATCAGGAGCCATGGCATCCATCTTTACCACGCCGGTAGCAGCAGTGATCTTCAGCCTGGAAGTGCTTATGCTTGACCTTACCACCGCGTCAATAATCCCATTGCTGATGGCTTCCGTTACCGGTGCCATCACAACAAAACTCTTGCTATCAGAGCAAATGCTATTCAATTTCGACTTCACTGACCCAATTATTATGTCCGACATTCCATATTATGCCGTGCTTGGCATCATTACAGGTTTTGTATCCCTTTATTTCAACCGTATCAATCATTATATCAGGGAAAAAATGGGAAAGATCAAAGATCATACACTCAAAATAGGAATTGGTGTTATTGGGTTGGGTTTGTTGATCTTTCTTTTTCCTCCTTTATACGGCGAAGGCTATGATGCTATCCGGCTCATTGCTTCTGGTGAATCGCACAAATTGCTCGAAACAACATTTTTCTACCAATGGCGCGATAATATCTGGGTGTTTTCAGGCTTCATTATCCTGCTTTTGTTCTTAAAAGTAATAGCCACAACACTTACCATTGAAAGCGGTGGCATAGGAGGTTATTTTGCTCCCAGCGCCATAATGGGAGGTCTTACCGGGTTTGTATTTTCCAACCTTTTTAATGACCTGCACTTGGAAAAAAACTTGTCAGAAACCAATTTTACCCTTGTGGGCATGGCAGGGGTTTTGGGAGCTGTGATGCACGCCCCGCTTACCGCCATATTCCTCATCGCAGAAATGACCAATGGCTACCAGCTTATCGTACCGCTGATGCTAGCAACTGCCATCTCTTTCATTACCATAAAAACGCTGGATACCCATTCTATTTTCACAAAACTCTTGGCCAGGAAAGGCGAACTCATCACCCATCATAAAGACCAAGCCGTACTTAGGCTTATGAACGTGAAAAAAGTGATCGATAATGACCTAAAAACCATTCAACCCGGCAAAACCCTCGGCGACCTCATAAAACTTATAGAAATATCAAAAAGAAATATTTTCCCTGTGGTGGATGACGAGGATAATTATTACGGTGTAGTTGTTATGGATGATATACGCCAAGATATGTTTCATGAAGAAAAATGGAAAAATCCTATCGAAGATTACATTATTCAAGCACCAGCAAATGTTTCTACCGATGAATCCATGGAAACAGTGATGAACAAGCTAAAGCAAACGGGCAATTACAACCTGCCTGTGGTAGATGATGGAAAATATATAGGTTTTGTATCTCGCGCTAATATTTTCTCGGCTTACAGGAAAACGCTTATTGATGTGACGTATGATTAGAGGTATGAAGTATGAGGTATGAGGTGTGAGGTATGAAGTATGAAGTATGAAGTATGAAGTATGAGGTATGAGGTATGGAGAAGGTTATGGGTAAGGATACAGGGGCAAGAATGTGGGTACAAAAACGGATAACTAAAAATAATATACAAAATTAACTGGTTTTATTAGGCATTAGTTTTTATGACCAAGCAAGGTTTCTTTAGGATATTTACTCCCGCAGCCCAACCTGTTCTTATTAACACTGCTCCAATTATTGAAAAATATTCAATATCATTATTAATTTTTAACATCACTTGATTGATTTTAATTCACTATCTTTGTTTTTCTAATATCACTTAATTGATTTTATATGAAAACTGGATTTTCAAAAGAACAAATCATAGAAAGGCTTAAATTTGAGAACCCATGGTGGAAAAATGCAAGTATTGATAAATTTTATAAAAAAATGAAAAGGCGAGGATATTTTAGGCTATTTCGTCCTTTAGTCTCAGAAAAATCAATAAAAAGAGCTGTTATACTTATGGGGCCAAGACGTGTGGGAAAGACTGTACTGCTTTATCAGGTTATACAGGAACTCATTGATTCAGGTGTAAACCCTTTAAAAATATGTTACTTATCAATAGAAACTCCCATTTATACAGGTATTGGATTAGAACAGTTATTTAAGTATTGCAGGGAAGCAAATGGATATGAAGACTATAACGATTATTATGTTTTTTATGATGAAATTCAATATTTAAAAGATTGGGAGATACATCTAAAATCATTAGTAGACTCTTATCACTCTGTTAAATTTATTGTATCAGGTTCAGCAGCTGCAGCATTGAAATTAAAAAGTATAGAATCAGGCGCTGGCAGATTTACTGATTTTCTTTTACCACCCTTAACATTTCATGAATATATTGAACTAAAGGAACATAATGATTTGATTGAAAAATGTGAATATGAAGGGAAAAAAGATGGCATGGTAATTAAAAAAACTGATTTCCATAGTAAAGACATCGATAAGTTAAATCAACATTTCCTTGATTATATAAATTTTGGAGGATATCCAGAAGTTATTTTTTCAGAACAAATTCAATCAGAACCAGGAAGATACATAAGAAATGACATTATCGACAAAGTTCTATTAAGAGACCTACCTATACTTTATGGCATACAAGATATTCAAGAGTTAAATTCCTTGTTCACATCAATAGCCTACAATTCAGGAAATGAGTTTTCATTAGACGGCCTTTCTCAATCTTCAGGAGTGGCGAAAAATACCATCAAAAAATACATAATATATTTAGAGGCTGCATTTTTAATAAAAGTTGTATATAGAGTTGATTTTACAGCTAAGAAATTCAAAAGGGCAAATTTCTTCAAGATCTATTTAACAAATCCTTCTCTTAGAAGTGCATTGTTTTCTCCAATTAAGAAAAATGACAATGTGATTGGAAATATGGTAGAAACAGCAATTTTCTCACAATGGCAACATAGAGAAAATTTCCCACTCTATTATGCAAGATGGAAAAATGGAGAGATTGATATAGTGTATCTCAATAATGAACAGAAAGCACAATGGATTGTGGAAATCAAATGGACAAATCGGTATGCAGAGAACCCAAAAGAACTTTTGAATGTTAGGAAGTTTTGTCATCAAAATAACCTGGCGGTGGCATGTGTTACATCTATTGATATGGAAAAAACTGTAAAAAGCGACAATGTTGAAATTGAGTTTAAGCCTGCTAGTTTATATTGTTATTCGGTTGGTAGAAATATTATTGATAATAAATTAGGCGATAATTCCGAGAAAAACTACAGTTAAAACCCTACAAGCATTAAATGTTAGGCAATGAGTGTGCTTTGCTGTTAATGCTTTCTTAATAGTTTTTTAAACTTTTAATTATTTATAAATAAATATTTTGTAGCTTCCACTTGCTATTCAATTAAAAATTCACTGCTATTTCATGCATTGGGAAGTTTCTATTTCTTAAACATTTGCTCTACAAAAATTGTTTTATCTTTACATAATAAAATATAAGGAATATAAAAAAAACAATCAATATTATGGACACTTCAAAAAAAGGTAAGTGCCCTATTACACACGGGGCAAATACGGATACCGATAAATCCGTGATGAGTTGGTGGCCTAATGCACTTAATTTAGACATTTTACATCAACACGATACAAAAACAAACCCACTAGGAGAAGATTTTAATTACCGGGAAGAATTCAAAAAACTTGATTACGAAGGAATAAAAAACGACCTAAAAAAACTGATGACCGACAGCCAGAAATGGTGGCCGGCAGATTGGGGACATTATGGAGGTTTAATGATCAGGATGGCATGGCATAGTGCCGGCACCTACCGTATTGCCGATGGACGCGGCGGAAGCAATACAGGCAACCAAAGGTTTGCGCCACTCAACAGTTGGCCCGATAATGTTAATCTTGATAAGGCCCGCCGGTTGTTATGGCCTGTTAAGAAAAAATACGGTAATAAGATCTCATGGGCTGACCTTTTTATTCTTGCCGGGAATATGGCCTATGAATCTATGGGATTTAAGACATTTGGTTTCGCCGGCGGACGGGAGGATATCTGGCACCCTGAAAAAGATATTTACTGGGGAGCAGAGAAAGAATGGCTCGCAAAATCACGTTACTCAAGTAGTTCAGATAGTGATTCGCTTGAAAATCCTTTGGCTGCTGTTCAGATGGGATTAATTTATATTAACCCCGAAGGCGTGGATGGAAACCCAGACCCGCTTAAGACAGCCAAAGATATGCGAACCACTTTCAAGCGAATGGCAATGAATGATGAAGAAACGGTTGCATTAACAGCAGGAGGCCACACCGTTGGGAAAACTCATGGAAATGGCGATGCATCGATTTTAGGCCCTGACCCGGAAGCTGCGCCTGTTGAAGAGCAAGGTTTTGGATGGAAAAACCCTAAAGGTAAAGGAAATGCCGAAGATACAGTTTCAAGCGGGTTAGAAGGTGCATGGACAACATATCCCAACAAGTGGAACAATACCTATTTTTACCTACTTTTTACTTATGAATGGGAAACCAAAAAAAGCCCTGCCGGCGCTTGGCAGTGGGAACCCATCAACATCAAAGAAGAAGATAAACCTGTTGATGCCCATGTACCCGGCGTTCGCAAGAACCCCATGATGACCGATGCAGATATGGCTTTGAAAGTAGACCCTGAATACCGTAAAATATCCGAACGCTTTTATAAAGACCCAGGCTATTTTGCCGAAGTTTTTGCCAAAGCTTGGTTTAAATTAACACATAGGGATTTAGGCCCCAAAAGCCGTTACCTTGGCCCGGAAGTGCCAAAAGAAGATTTGATTTGGCAAGACCCTATTCCAACTGTTAGCTGCACCCTTTCTGATGCAGAAATTGAAGAATTGAAAACAAAAATCCTTAATTGTGGATTAACAGGGCCAGAACTTATCAATACCGCTTGGGACAGCGCAAGAACATTCAGGAATTCCGATTACAGGGGCGGCGCAAATGGAGCTAGGATACGCCTTACTCCACAAAAAGATTGGGAAGGCAATGAGCCTAAACGACTTGCCAAAGTGCTTAACAAACTCGAAGAAATACAAGCAAAGTTAAATAAAAAAGTGAGTATTGCCGATCTCATTGTTTTAGGAGGAGCGGCAGCAATAGAAAAAGCAGCCAATGAAGCAGGTGTTAATATAAAAGTTCCATTCAGCCCGGGCAGAGCTGATGCAACAGACGAGATGACCGATGTTGAAGCTTTTGAAGTTCTTGAACCTATACACGATGGCTACAGGAACTGGCTCAAAAAAAACTACGTAGTTCAACCAGAAGAACTACTTCTCGACAGAACCCAGCTTATGGGACTTACTGCCCCTGAAATGACTGTTTTGATTGGTGGCATGCGTGTTTTAGGAACAAACCACGGGGGAACAAAACATGGCGTATTCACAGGCAAAGAAGGTGTGCTTACCAATGATTTCTTTGTTAATCTTACGGATATGAATAACTATTGGAAGCCTGTTTCCGACAATTTGTACCATATTGTTGACAGAACAACGAACAAGACAAAATGGACAGCAACCAGGATTGATTTGGTATTGGGTTCCAACTCGGTATTGCGAGGCTATTCAGAACTTTACGCCCAGGACGATAACAAAGAAAAATTTGTTACGGATTTTGTGCATGCTTGGGTAAAAGTAATGAATGCAGATCGCTTTGATTTGAATAAATAGCCTATTGCTGCTTGTAAATGAATTTCAAAACAGAAGTATTGTTTTATGAAATCTTCTAATCTTTGGATTTGAAATTGTTCATTCTGATGAAAAGACAGCAACTATGGTAAAAAAAATGAGAAAATAAAACTGGCAACACTCAATATCCAAGGAGTATAGATGGGCTATAAAAAAGCTCCTTCTATAAAAATGGAAAATCAACATGCTATTGTTAATCCTGGAAAAGGAACATCTCAATGTTGATGACCTTCGTGATGCCCAGTTTCTCCATTATTATGATTCGTGTCTTTTCTTTTTTGTTCTTCATTCTTTTGTGGCTCTTTTTCATCGGTTTTAATTCGAGAATAAGAAAAGAGTAAACCAACAACAAAAATAAAGATTATTATTGCAGCTATTACCCATCTGAAATTTATTAATCGTTTCATTCGTTCAAAATTTTTTGGTGATGTTTCTAATTATAACATACTTTAATCATGCTTCTTCTGCATCTCAATCATTATCCCGGATAATGGCAGTTTCATTCATTTATATTTTTTTGAAAGCATTTTATATCACAAATACAACCATTATCAAAGACTAAATTTTTCATAGAAAATATGTGAATTCCTTACTTTCATAGCCCGTAAATGCGATATGGTTTTTCTCATCATTGGAGGTGGGCCACAAATATAAAAAGCCTGGCCTCCGGGAACAGTACAATATTTTTCGATCTTTTCCTGGGTAATAAATCCTGTTTCGCCATTCCAACCACCAGGAGGAACAGCAAGGAAATAAACAATGTTTAAATTTAATTTTTTATTCTTTTCCAGTCTATTAAGTTCTTCATAAAAAAGAATATCCTTTTCTGTTTGGTTAGCATAAAGCAGTATAATATCAAAATCAGCATCCTGTTTATTAGCGATATCTCTAATCATGCACATTATAGGCGTTATGCCTATTCCACCCGCGATAAACACCAGGTTTTTCTTGTTTTGATGCAATGCATAGGAAAACCGTCCAAATGGACCATGAATGGCTGCTTTATCTCCAATTTTTGTTTTTTTTATGGTTTCCGTATAATCTCCAGAAGCTTTAATAGTTGATTCAAGGAAACCTTTCTTCTGAGGGCCAGAGGATATGGTAAAATGATGTTCTTCTTTTGGAAGTCCACGATTCCTGTACAATCTAATAAAGTGAAATTGACCAGGAAAATGATCGAATACAGTTTGGCCTGAAGTTGGCTCAAAGCGAAGTGTTGTAACTTCTTCATTAACTTCACTTACCTGGGTTACCACAAAAGGCTTTCTCTTTAGTTTTATAGGGCGAATGATTTTATGGTACATATAAAAACCCACCCCGCCTAATAAAAGAATAATCCATAATACTTGCATACCGGCCTTTTGTATGTCACTACCAACCTGCCAACTGTGAATAAAGATACTAAAGATGATAATCAATCCAACAATATTATGAATAACTCTCCAACTTTGAAATCCCATGGATAAATCTTTTCTCCAGTAGCTAACAATTATGTTGATAAAAAGCAATAATAATGCTAATTTCCCTAATATTATATACCACGGTAGTTGTAAACTTGTAATAAGCACCCACGAACCTGAGCCCGCAGATAAAAGAACAGGATGCAAGATAAGCAAAATGAGGGCAATTACAGGGATTGATTTATGGAATCTATATATCATATCAAGGCCGATAGGCCTTGATATAGCTTTTAAACGAGCACTTAATACAGGTTGCAAGATAATAAAACCAATTGCCAATAATGCAGCGCTCTTACCAAGTTCAATGTAAAAGTTGTGATTAGTCCCTGGGATTAGAATTTTTGCAAGAATTAATGGTAAAGCTATAATAAATAAATAAATTATCAGCCTAATGATTGTTGCTGAAACAGTGTTTTTTTTCATGGTAATGTTTTTTCAGTATTTAATAATAATTCGATATCATGCATTTATTTCAGTTTTATGTGTTATGAACGCTACAAATAGGTCTATATAAATTGTTCTTGCTGTGATTTTATGCATAAATATTGAAAATAAATTCAACAATCTATGTATAGCTTTGGGTTATATGATAACAACATAAACTAAGATTGCAGTTTCAACCGGTATCTTCTTTTATTCATGGCTTATTGTTCCAGGATAAAGAAAAACAACCCTTATCATCTAACTCTACCGATGTACCCAAATTGTTACATTGGGTGTTGAGCATTTCTCTCATCCATTCCAATTCATTGGTTGTCAACATATTAAGTCTCATCTTTTCCATTTTCACAGGTTTCATTTTCATGGAAACTAGTTCCCCGTTTTGCTGATTAATCTCGGGGAAATACATTAATGAAAGTTCACTCCTATACTCTTCATGACCGCCAATTCCTTCATAATCATTGATTAAATCTCCTGCACCATAAATAATCAACTTATTTTTATATACTTCTATCCCTTTTGGATGGTGGGAAGAATGCCCGTGAACAACATCTACTCCTGTATTATCAATTAATTTCCTGGCAAAATTCTTCTGTCTTTCCGGTATATTATAACCCCAATTACCGCCCCAATGTATCGAAAAAACTACCACATCGTCTTTATGTTTTATTTTATCCACTTGTGCACTTATCGTGGCTATTTCTTCATTCCCTAAATCCGGCAGGAGATTTAATCCTGCCCTTTCGCCAATAGCAGCCCAAGCATCCGGTATTCCGCTACTTTCCATTCCATAAGCTAAAACAACAACTCTTTTATTATCTTTTTTCAAAACAGAAGGACTTATTGCATTTTCTATGTTTTTTCCAGCACCTGCAAATGCGATATGATTCATTTCCAAAACTTCAATGGTTTCTGTTAACCCCTCTAAACTCCAATCCAGTGTATGATTATTGGCAAGGGAACAAAAATCTATATCAGCCTCGGTAAGTATCTTAATATTTTTGGGATGCATCTTGTAATGGATACTTTTCCCAGGCCAAGGCGTTTTACTATTAGTAATACTGGTTTCTAAATTAATCATTCTAAAATCCGGCTGTATGCTTTCAAAGATTTCATAAGCATTTCCCCATACATAAGAATGTGATACCGGGGTCTCTATATTACCATTTTCCATTTCCGCTAATTGAACATATTGTTTTGCATCTTTCACATAAGGTTCGTAAAGTTTAGGATCGACTGAATATGGCATAATCTGATCAATCCCTCTCCCAATCATTACATCCCCGGACAAGAACAAGGTGATATGCTTATTTTGTATCTCTCGCTTTTGCTTCCCCGAAATATCCGTAAAAAGTATCATAGTCATTGCAGTAATTATGAATAAGATTATTGTTCTTTTTGGTGTCATATAATTTTTTTTATACTAAAAATATATATCATAATTTATGCAATACCATGCCAAAAAAAAGACACAAACAAACCGTAACATTGTATTATATCAACTTCAGGGGAATCAATACTTTATGATGAAATACTTAAAGAGTGGAATTTTCCCTCGTTTTTTAAGCGGAAGTTATAGGAATGACCCTTCCTGATTTTAAACCGGGAGAGGGAACCATTAAAGTATGTGAAACGATATTATGGAAGAACAATTCCAAAGTGATGCACACAGTTACTTTTGACCCGGAAAAAGCTTCAAACAAATCTCATGTTATGCTGCCAAATAGTGTAGAGCCTTTTGGTTCTGGAGAATTGAATCCTGGTGAAGAATTCCAATACAAATTTAAAGTACCAGGAGTATATAAATACTTCTGTATACCCCATGAACAAATAGGTATGACAGGAAAGGTAATAGTGAGAGAAAACAATTAATGTACTAGTTAATCACTTTATAAAAAATAACTGTTAATGATAATAGTTAGACTTTTCTTGTCAGCCAATTTGATTTATTGCAGGCACTAAATAGCCTGCTGATATGTCCCATATTCATCATTGAGAAAATTTTCACATGATTGGGGAATTTTATCAACACAAAATAGATATGCTTGTTAACCAAGTTATAAAAAAACAAGACCTCCTTATATGCATTTACACACTACAGAAAACAAGATACCTATATAAGGAAATAGGATTAAAGTCCAGTATATCTAACGGTATATTTATTGTTTTTAGCTCCTTGCAAATCCATAAACATGAGTTACTATGAAAACAATTGACAAAGAAGAATTGCAAAAAAAATTAAATAACAATGAAATTACACTTATTGATGTACTTGCTGAAAAAGAGTACAATAAATCCCATATTAAAGGCGCCGTAAATATCCCGATGGCTAAAATAGGCATTGAGGCAAATAGAAAGTATGATAAAAATGAACCTATTGTAGTTTATTGCTCCGACAAAGACTGTACAGCCAGCCTTACGGCTGGTAAGAAGCTTGAAGAGATGGGCTTTACAGAGGTTTATCATTATAAAGGCGGCAAAAAAGAATGGAGTGAGGCAGGTTTACCAATGGAGTAAACTCATATTAGATCGTTATGTTACAATTCACAAAAACAATAATATTAATTATTTATGGCACAAAATGAAAAAGATAAGTTCAAAGAATTTGAGAACCGTGAATGGCTTGATTCAATCGATTATATAATTAAAAATGAAGGTGTTGAACGAGTAGATGAAATTATAGGATTATTGAAAGAAAGAATCAGTGAAAAAGGCATTCGCCTAAAGCCTCAACTTAACACTCCTTATATCAATACAATTCCAGTTGATGAGGAGGTTCCGTATCCAGGCGACAGGAAGTTAGAAAGGAGAATTAAAAGCCTTATTAGGTGGAATGCAATGGCTATGGTTGTGCAAGCCAATAAAAAGAAAGAAGGAATAGGCGGGCATATTTCTACTTATGCATCTGCAAGTACTTTGTATGAAGTAGGCTTTAATCATTTTTTTAAAGGGGGAGAAAACAAGAGCGTTCCAGACATTGTTTATTTCCAAGGACATGCTTCCCCCGGCAACTATGCACGTTCATACCTTGAAGGACGCCTGTCAAAAAAAATGCTTGAAAACTTTCGCAGGGAATTAAGTCCTGGTGGAGGATTGACTTCTTACCCACATCCTCGAATAATGAAAGATTACTGGCAATTTCCAACAGTTTCCATGGGACTTTCACCTATAATGGCTATATACCAGGCAAGGTTCAACCAATACTTGCATGATAAAGGATTGTTAGATACATCTAAGCAGAAAATTTGGGCTTTTATCGGGGATGGAGAAATGGATGAGCCCGAGTCAATGGGTGCCCTGACTCTTGCCTCGCAAGAAGAACTTGACAACCTGATCTTTGTAGTAAATTGTAACCTACAACGACTTGATGGGCCTGTACGCGGTAATGGTTCAGTTATCCAGGAATTTGAAGCAGCATTTAGAGGTGCTGGTTGGAATGTAATTAAAGTACTATGGGGATCAAACTGGGATCCACTCTTAAAAAAAGATCAAAGCGGGCTATTGAAAAAACGTCTCGGTGAACTGGTTGATGGTGAGCGTCAAAGAAATTCCATTGCTGACGGCAAATATATCAGGAACAACTTCTTTGGAAAATATAAAGAACTTTTATCACTTGTAGAAGACCTTAGTGATGAAGAGCTTACGAAACTCAAGAGAGGAGGGCATGACCCGCAGAAGGTTTATAACGCCTATAAAGCTGCTGTTGAACACCGTGGAACGCCTACGGTAATTCTTACCCAAACCATTAAAGGATATGGACTTGGAGAAGCAGGCGAAGGTAGGAACGTAACACACCAGCAAAAAAAGTTGAATGAAGAAGAATTGAAAATTTTTCGCAACAGGTTTGACATACCTGTATCTGACAAAGATCTTTTAGAAACGGCGATATATAAACCTAAAGAAAAAAGTGAGGAAATTGAATACTTAAAAGCCAGGCGCAAAGAATTAGGAGGCTACTTACCCAAAAGAAACTTGGATAAACAGGGTTTTAAAATGCCGGAAAAAGAAATATTTACAGAATTCTTTGAAGGGTCAGGTGAACGGGAAGTGGCTACAACAATGGTAGGAGTTCAATTGCTATCAAAACTTTTAAAAGACAAAAATACCGGCAAACTGGTTGTTCCCATTGTACCTGATGAGTCTCGTACATTCGGTATGGATGCTTTATTCAGGCAAGTAGGTATTTATTCACATAAAGGCCAATTATATGAGCCGGTAGACAGGGAAAATCTTTTATATTACAAAGAAGCTAAAGACGGAGCAATCCTGGAAGAAGGAATAACAGAAGCCGGTTCTATATCTTCATTTATAGCAGCGGGTACAGCATACTCAACGCATCAATTGAATTCAATTCCCTTCTTTTTGTTCTATTCCATGTTCGGATTTCAACGTATTGGTGATTTTATTTGGGCTGCCGCTGATGCTCGTACAAAAGGCTTCCTTTTAGGGGGAACTTCCGGGCGCACTACACTTGCCGGCGAAGGGCTGCAACACCAGGACGGGCAAAGCCACGTTCTTGCACTTTCTATTCCATGCGTTCAAGCATACGACCCGGCTTTTGCCTATGAAATGGCTGTTATTATTCAAGATGGCTTTAAACAAATGTATAAAGAAGGCAAAGAGATTTTTTATTACATCACCATGATGAATGAAAAATATCGAATGCCCAAAATGCCAGGTAAAAAAGGGATTAAAGAGTCCATCATCAATGGAATGTACAAGTATAAGGACACAGGCCAAAATAAATTCAATCTAAATCTATTGGGAAGTGGCACGATAATGAACGAAGCATTAAAAGCAGCGGAAATATTAAAAAATGATTTTAATATACATGCCGATGTATGGAGTGTAACAAGTTATAAAAAGCTATATGATAATGCTATAGAAACAGAACGCATAAACCGAATACAAAATGAGCAATCAGAAAATTATATTCAAAAATGTGTAGGTAAGGATAAGGGTATTTTTATTGCTGCTTCAGATTACCTGAAAGCTTTGCCTTTATCAGTAGCTAAGTGGTTTCCCGGCGATTTGGTCCCTTTAGGAACCGATGGATTCGGTTTAAGCGAGCATCGCGATGAATTGCGAAATCATTTTGAAGTAAGCGCACAGCATATTGTTTGGAGTGCATTAATTAGTTTGCATAAAGATGATAAAATAGACCAAAAAACCTTAACGAAAGCAAAAGAAAAATTGGACATTAACCAAGACAAAGACTCTCCATTTGTTAATAACGGATGTTAATAGTTATAATAAAAATGCATTTATGTGCAATGGGAAAATTAATCAAGCCGTCAAATTTGAATATTTATATAAAAAAAACTATAAAAAATGAAAAAAGAAGTTAAAATACCTGAAATTTCTGAAAGTGTTGATATGGGACAAGTAGCCAATATACTGGTGAAAGAAGGTGATAAAGTATCAAAAGACCAATCTTTAATTGAGATAGAAACAGAAAAAGCTGCAACTGATATCCCTTCTCCCTATGCTGGAATAGTTGATGAAATTAAAATAAAAGTGGGTGATGAAGTTAAAAAAAAGCAGGTATTTATGATAATAGAGGTTGATGAAGATGCTGGTGATGTGAGTGATGAACGCAAGCAAGAAGAAAAAGAAAAAGAGGAAGAGGAAGAAGGAGACAAAAAGGAATCCCCAAGAAAAGATATACCGAGTGGTGATGAAGAAAAAGAGCAACACTCCCAAACATCACAAGGAGAGGATAAAACACAACAACTGTCTGATATACCCGCATCGCCTTCAGTACGAAGGTTAGCCCGTGAAAAAAATATAGATATTAGGGACGTTGAGGGAACAGGACCCGGTAACCGTATAACGGCAGAAGATATCGAAAAATTTACAAAAGCCGGGCAAAAGGCTGGTACTAAGACAAAAACACAAGAGCTACCTGACTTCTCGCGCTGGGGCGACATTTCTCGTGAGTCAATGGATAATGTTAGAAAAATCACGGCCAATAACCTCCAGGAAAACTGGAGTTTTATTCCACATGTCACTCAACACGATGAGGCAGATATTACAAAATTGGAAGAGTTTAGAAAACAAAATTTAAAAAAAGTAGAGAAAGAAGGTGGTAAACTTACTATAACCTCTATTTTGCTTAAAATTGCCGGGTTTGCCCTTGAAAAATTCCCAAGTTTCAATGCCAGCATCGATATGAAGAACCAGGAGATTATATTTAAACATTTTTATCATATCGGCATTGCTGTAGATACTCCAAGGGGTTTATTGGTTCCTGTGATTCGTGAAATAAATAAAAAATCTTTGTCACAAATAGCAGTAGAACTAACAGAAATAGCAGAAAAAGCACGGAATAAGAAAATAAAACCCGAAGAAATGGAAGGTGGCAATTTCACCATATCAAACCTTGGTGGTATAGGAGGCACTTCGTTTACTCCCATTGTATATGCTCCACAGGTAGCAATCTTAGGCCTTGCAGAAGCGGCAACAAAACCTGTTTGGAATGGAGAACAATTCACACCGCGCCTTATGCTTCCAATGTCTTTATCATACGATCATCGAATTATTGATGGCGCTGATGGTGCACGTTTTTTGAGATTTATAGTAAATACGATAGAAAATCCGTTTCAAATGATCATTTAAAGAATAAGAACACCTATGTATTGATTTCATAACGGCTGATGAAATCGTAGAATTCAATGCAAAACTATATTTCCAGCAAAAAGAAAGTATTGGATTAGCAATATGTACCAATAGAAATGAATGAATAAAACAATCTATAAATACATTTTCAATATATGGAAACAAAACAAAAAGAACTCGTAATTATAGGCGCTGGTCCAGGTGGATACAGGGCAGCATTTATGGCAGCAGATTTGGGCTTAAAAGTGAGCTTAATTGATCCTGAGAAAAATCCCGGGGGCTTTGTCTTTACCGTGGATGCATTCCTTCTAAAGCACTGTTGCATCTGGCACAAATAAAAAAACATGCAGAGCAAGCAGGTAAAATGGGTATTCATTTTCAATCACCCAAAATTGATTTCAAAGAAGTACGTCAATGGAAAGATGACGTGGTTAAAAAAATTACACAAGGCTTAGGCCAGTTGGTAAAAACACGTAAAATAGATTACATACAAGGGTACGCTAAATTCATAGATTCAAATAATATTGAAGTGAATACCACGAAGGGAGAAAAAGAAAAAATAAGTTTCAAAAACCTCATTATTGCCACCGGTTCTATCCCTACCTCTTTACCGGGTATATCAACATACAATAAAAAGGTGATGAATTCTTCCGAATCACTTGATCTGAAAGAAATACCAGGTAAGTTACTAGTAATAGGAGGTGGATATATTGGTCTTGAAATGGCCACGATTTATCATGAGTTTGGTTCAACAGTTTCAGTAGCTGAATTAACAGGAGATTTTTTGCCCGGTATAGATCGTGACCTAATCCGGGAATACAAAAAAGAAACTCACGATCTATTTGATGAGATATTTTTAAATACAAAAGTCAAAAGTTTAGAAGAAAAAAACGACCTGGTTCACGTGTCCTTAAACAATGAAGAAAAAGGTGATTTTATTAAGAAATACAATAAAGTCCTTGTTGCCATAGGCAATTCACCAAATACTCAAAAACTGCAACTTGAAAACACATCCGTAAAGATGAACCAGGAAGGTTTTATAAAAGTAAACCACAAACAACAAACGGATGACCAGCATATTTATGCCATAGGAGATGTAACAGGCTCGCCTTTATTGGCACACAAAGCAAGTTATGAAGGTAAATTGGCAGCAGAAATAATTGCCGGTAAAAAATCTGCTAATGATGCCAGGACAATTCCTTCAGTTGTTTATGCAGAACCGGATATTGCTATATGTGGATTATCGGAGCAAGAGGCAAAAGAAAAAAACATCAACTATAAAACAGTTAAGTTCCCCTGGTCTGCATCAGGAAGGGCTAAAGCAATGAATACTAAATCAGGATTTACAAAACTTATTATTGACCCTAATAACGAACGTCTTTTAGGAGCTGGAATTGTTGGTAAAAATGCCGGTGATATGATCTCGGAACTCGCTTTAGGTATTGAAATGGCTGCAACTGCCGAAGATGTGGCTTTTACTGTTCATCCGCATCCCACATTAGCAGAAACCATAATGGAAGCTGCTGAAATGTTTTACGGACATGCCGGTCATTATTTTACAAAAAAATAAATTTCTTATGAATGATTATCCCTGGCCCGGGGTGATAACAGAAAAGTATTAAAGAGAAAAATCATGAGATAAACGCATTTGAACCTAATTATGACAAATGCATTGTATTTTTAGAAATGCACCCGAATTACCTGAAATAAAGCACGAAAATACAACAAGCGGCCAGGCTTAATTGCCGGGTGATGCGGTTATTTGTTGGCTCGAAACTTTTATTTACCTGTACAGGCAACATGAAAGTGATTATCTTTTAATCCGTCAACTACGGCAACTGCTTGACATCCATGAAGCAAAAAATAAAACAATGAATACTTAAAATCAAAATTTACCATAGCCAATATTGCTAAATTTAAATTATTTTGATATATTTATATAATTGTTATAGATTAAATATTTAATAACACACTAAAAAATGCATTATGAAAAACATATTGATGACAAAAAGTAGCGCATTCCGGTCTATTCTGCCTTACCTGGTGGTAATACTGATATGCGGATGTAATGGACAGGCTTCCAATGAGGAAGAATCTAACGACAAGCAGACGAAAAAAACATCATCGCACGGGCATGAGAAAGATATGGGCAAAAAACCCTGGACGTTGGATATGGAGCAAGTCACCATAGACAATGAAGATTACAGGTTTGTTAACTGGACAGGTGAACATATCCAACTGGTACTGATGAGCCTTGATCCGGGAGAAGAAATTACACTGGAAATACATAAAAGCCGTGATCAGTTTATACGTATTGAACAAGGCAAGGCTCATGTGCGAATGGGAAAAACTAAGGATAAGCTTGATTATAATAAAACAGTAGGCGATGACTGGGCTATCCTGATTCCCGCGGGATATTGGCATCATATAGAAAATACAGGTAATACGGCACTAAAACTGTATACGGTTTATGGCCCGCCGGAACATGATAAAGCCACAAGGCATGAGACCCTTAAGGAAGCAAAAGAAAATCACCACTCCGAAGAACAACATTAAAAAATTTTGCTATGCCGCTATAACACAGGGACAAATTCCCCGGTATACTGTTCGCTATAAAGGTCAAAAGTTTTTTTTATTCATAAGGTTTCAAGTTTTTCAACTACCCCGGGCTCGATGCTATAAATGGTAAAGCCAATTCCGTTTTTTTGGCGATGTCGTTTATGGCAGAAAGTAAGAATTGATGAATCTGGAAAACAGGTAAACAGGGGTGATTATTTAACAAACCAACAAGCTAATGAATTATTTGACAAATGGTTAAAAGAATAACCTTGTCTCGAAATGCTATTCAAGACAAGCTTCAAATAATTGATTACTGGTATAAAAGAATTGGTATAATAGATATAAACGCAATGTTGTTATGGATAGAATGGATTGGTATAAAGCAATGTGTTTGTGGAGATGTTACAAACAATAAAAACTCCGAAATTAAGCAGTTTTCAAAATTTTTAGTATTTTTGAT
>CAZJDA010000078.1:0-20478 GCA_964544705.1 uncultured Bacteroidales bacterium | reverse complement strand
TATCAACTTGTATGGTAGCGCCGCTGCATTGCCAAGCGCTGTCCGGCAGGTAATTACCGGCTGGGAAGCTGTCTATGGCCACGTGGACAGTATCTGAAATAAAATAACAATCATTTGTATCAGAAACCTCTACTGCATATTGTCCCTCTTTGGAGATATCGATATAAGGCGCAGTCAGCCCGTTGTTCCATAGAAAGGTGTAATCTCCTGTAATATTTGTATTCCAAGTAATGGTATCAAATTGGCATATTGTCGTATCAGAAATTTGATTAAAGCCAGGCCTGTCCACAATTGTACTGTCGGCATGTGCAATTCCCAACATATCTGTTGCATTTACCGAATAAATACCTGGTTGTTTCACAGGAATCGATATAGTTGGAGTGGTATCACCTGTTGACCATGCATAATTAGCAAACCCTTCGCCTGCATCGAGAGTGGTTATACAAAGCTCATAATTAATGGTATCAGGTAAGTTGATTTCTGGAGAATACCTTTTATTTAGGTACCCTTCAACTTTAGCCCTCAAAGAGTCAGGTAATGGTTGATTATAAATCAAAATTTCTGCTATTTCACCATCAAACACATGGTTTATATTATCTGAAGCATAATTACCAATAAAAAATTCGGTTTCGGTTCCATTATGGTCTTCAGAGGTTTTTTGCTCGTTTAGTTCGCTATTGGCAAAGATGTTTACATTCATGCTATCGGCAATAATAGCAGTGATCTTAAAAAAATCCGTTCCATAACTCATCTGCCCTGCACCTGCTTCTGATGGAGGATACACATCATATACCATTTGGTTATTAGTGTTAGGTAAACTATAGAGGGTATATTTAGTGCCTACATCGGTTTTCTGCGCCAATATTGTATTCAAGTAAGATTGTTTATTGTTATTAAAACGACTAACAACAAAAATGGAAATATTTTGTTCATTAGCAGCCAAATTGTTACCCCTGAAATAATCATCAACACCATCGAAAAGAATCACAGGATGTTTGTTGATGGAGTTTTCTATCCATAAAGGTTTATTACCTTGTGTATTTTGAGATACATTATTATTGTTTCCACTGATATCGTTCCACTGGCTAATATAATTGTTATCGTCTTTAATCAAAGCTGAATCTGAACGTAACCATAGTAACAGTTCGCCATAGTCTCCGGGTGAAGTTTTAATAAAGTTCCGGATTGACGAGGCTGTAGAATCGTTACATATATTATAAGCCACTATTTTCCAAAAAAACGTTCCCGTATCTGGTGGTAAAAGTTTAATGGAAGTATTGGATGTTTCAAAACGATGCACTGTAGATACCGTATCTGTAAAAGCGCTATCTTTCGACAGCCATAGTTGGAACTGGAATGCACTTGAATTGGCATTCCAGTTAAAATGAATTGAATCAGAACCTTCAAACCCATTTTCCGGGGAAATTAATTCTGTAATAATAGGCGCTGCTGCCGTATCCACAACCTGTATTTGATTTGTTATTGAATCAGAGCAACCATAAGCGTTTGTAACTTTTAAACGGACTTGATAATGCCCTGTATCTGTATAAATATGCTGGGGATTTTGACTGTTTGACGTTGCACTATCACCAAAACTCCAAGAATACAGTTGTACAGAATCATTATCAAACACTTGTGTAGTGTCGATAAATTGATGTTCAATACCGGTACATGCTTGGTGAAAAATGAATCCAGGCGATGTACGAGGTGCAATAAACACTGATTGTGTAGTATCTGATTGGCAACCTCCATAGGTGGTTTGGATTAATGTAATTTGATATTGTCCTGTATCCGGTAATACCAAAGACGGATTGAGCTCTGACGATAATAATGTTGTATCAAGATACCAATGGCTAATATCCACCGAATCAATGGGAGTAGAGGTGTTTGTAATGTTAAGCGTATCACCAAAACAAACCGTATCGGCATTAAAACTTGAATTCACGTAAGCCCCTTGCAGATTAACCAAGACTGAATCAGTAGCTTGGCATCCCGTAAAGGCAGATAAATGAACACTTACCATTTTAGTTGTATCTACAATATACCAACTATTTGTTGAAGAATCAGGCCAAAGATATTCATTTACGTCATTCGCCCTTGCATCAATTCTTAAAGTATCGCTGTTACAAAGATATTTTTCGATTGAATTAAAACCGGCTTCAAGAGGGAAAGAATCAACGTTGACTTGAAACGGGCCTACAATTAAATCATTACATCCTGTTGTATCACTGATTGTAAGACTATAAACACCTTCTTCATATATTGTGATATAGGAGGTTGTATCACCAGTATTCCAAAGATAAGAATAATCGCTACCCATGTTTTTATCTATCATGATAGAATCACCGGCACATAAAACCGTATCGTTCATTTCTGCATAAGGTTTTATAATATTTATCGTGTCGGAAGAAGGGATGCCAAAGTTATCATATACCTCTATCCAATAAGTTCCTGGCTCAGATACTGTAATAGAAGGTGTTGTTTCACCGGTAGACCATTGGTATTCTTGGTAAGGGTCCCCGGCATTGAGCTCAATATCGCAAAAACCGTATTCTATATAGATATCATTGCCCAAATCCACTGCGGGGGGATTGTATTTTGAATGGAGGTATCCTTCAATATTTTGACGCTCTTCATTTGAAAGTTTATGATCATAAATTAAAATCTCGGCAATTTTACCACTGAATATTTTGCTAAAATCAGTTGTAGAAGCTGAACCCATAACAAATTCTGTCTCTATTCCCGAATGATTTTCTGAATTTCCTGTAGCAACCAAAGATTTATTCGTATAGAGGGATGCATCCGTCTCGTCAACTAATACAGTTGTTAACTTGAAATAATTAGAACCGTATGGATTCGATTCCAATTCACCGCCGGAAGGAGGGTCAGAATCATAGATCAGTTTGTAATTTGAATTTGCTTTGCTGTGAACAGAATATTTGATTCCATCTGTAGTTGCCTGGTAAAACAAATAATTATCAAAAGATTCACGGCCGGGGTTGAATTTATTTACCATGAAAACTGAAATGTCCTGCTCATCTATTCCCAGGTTACTCAATGTAAAAAAATCATTTATGCCATCGAATTCAATGGCAGGTTTATTGTTAATGACAGAATCTTTCCAAATGGGTTGATAATCTTCAGTGCTTTGTATTGCGTCATTGCTATTAGACCCAATATTTGTCCATTGGGAAACAAAATTCAAAGAGTCCCTTACAAGGGATGAATCAGCGCTTAACCAAAGGCCTGGTTCACTTCCATAATGAGGATTGTATAAAGTAAATTGCCTTGTTTCTGACACACTGCTGTCTTTGCAAGTATTATAAGCTGTAATCCGCCAAAAATAGGTGTTGCCATAACTAAGCGTATCAGTTGCAAGCCCGGGTCCAAAAATGGAATGTTCCTTATAAGCTAAATTGTTAAATGCAATATCATTAGCAACCTCTACCTTATAATTATAAGCATTGCATACCTCATTCCAATTAAAATATACCGTATTGCTACTTAGTGAAATTCCATTGGCCGGTTCGGATAATACTACATTGCATAATGCCCCTGTCGGCTCAAGCAATGTAAGTGTATCTGTAAATGTTGCACTGCAACCGAATAAGTTGGTTGCGATAAGGCCAATGCTGTAATTTCCCTGTGAAGAATAAAGGTGAGAAGGTTGCACTGCTACTGATGTATCTCCATCGCCAAAGTTCCAAAAATAAGATGATATTGAATCTGTAATATACTTGCTTGTGTTTGTAAATTGTACGGCAGAATCCGTACAACCGAAATTTCCATTATTAATGTTAAAGTTGGCTTGGGGTATTTCAGCCACATAAGCTTGTTTTTCGGCAATTCCCTTGCAGCCCGTGTTGTCGCTAATTTGCAATATGACCTGATAGGCGCCGGGATTATTGTATAATTTTTCCGGGTTTTGGACAGAAGAGGCAGTAGAATCTCCAAAATTCCAAAGGTAATCAATAATGGTACTGTCTGAAACCGACTGATCGGTAAAAAAAATAGTATCGCCGAGGCAGACGGTATCGGACAAAAATCGGGCATCTGGCGCTATGCCCTGTATATCCACCGTTGAAGTATCGCTGTTGATGCACTGGTTGACATTGGTCACGGTTACATGATAATCGCCCGAATCGGTCACTGTAATGTTTTCATCGGTGCTGCCATCGTGCCATAGAAATGAAACAACCGAATCTGTAAGTTCGGGCGATAGCAAATTATTCGAGCACAGCAGCGTATCGGCAGGCAAAATATCCCGGGTTGAAAAACTATCCACCACTACGGTTGCTGTATCTGATACCACAGCGTTTCCCGCGGTATCGGATAATGTTACGTAATAATTACCGGCCTGCTTGGCCCAAATGGTGTCCGTGGTTTTACCATTCGACCACTGATAGGTATAGTTTTGTGTCATTCCCGGCGTAATAGCTACCGAGTCGTGCAGACAGATGGTTTCGTTCCGGAAATTCAGACGCACTTCAGGGTAAAACACCTCGAGACTGTCGCTACTTTGGAACCCAAAAATATCCGTTACGGTCACGGCATAGGTCCCCGGCTCACTTACAGTAAGCGTGGAGAGAGTGTCGTTTTCGTCAGTACTCCAATGAAAATCGGTAAACCACCCTTTGTCGGCTGTGGTGATGGTGGTGTCGGCGAAGCCATATCCGATAGTGATGTTCTCACCAAGGTTGACGGGTGGAACATCTTCAAGATATTTTTTAATGAAATATTGCTGTATTGTTTGTAACGAATTATTGTTCAGAGCTGTATCAAACATCAAAATTTCACAAATATCACCATTATAATTTGCAACATTATTGAGGGCGCTCCCAATATTTAATGCTTCAATGCCTTCTAAGCCTGAATTTCCGGATGCTTTAAGCTCTCCATTTTTGTATAATTTTGATTCTGGTGCATTAAAAACAAGTGTTGACAGAAAATAATTAGCTAAATCATCATGATAATAACTAACATTATCGAGAGAGGAACGTATTTTTAAATTTTTGTCAGTGTAATACTGAAACAAAGAACGTTCATTTTCAGTGCCATCAAACATTACCTGGTTACCATAGGTGTTTAATTTATGTACTAAAAATATTGTGTTAGGTTGAGAATAAACTTCACCAAAACTTACTTGCATAAAATCATCATCTCCATCAAAACGAATGCCTGGTAAAAAATTAACCAAAGAATCTATTTTTTGAGGTCTTAATAATGGGTCATTCTGTATAGCATCAAAACCGTTACCACTTTTGTCGAACCAAATTGCAACCTTATTGTCGATTAACTCTACAGAATCAGCTGCAACCCAAAACACTGCATCTTTTAGGATCGCCGGCGCTGTACGATTCAATGAGTACATAGTAGATTCATATATATCCATGCACGGATTATATGCAATTACTTTCCAGAAAACAGAATCAACTTGTTGTTGAAGAACAACTTCATAGTTTGTTTTTCCTATTAAACCTGAGTTATATAAAGTATCGGAAAAGTCGGGTTGATCACTAACCAAAAGTTGATAAAATTGAGCGTTTTCAGATTTATTCCATTGAAAGTTCACGCTGTCATTTTTGTAATAGCTTTTATTTTTTGGCCAAATAAGGGTAAAGTCTGAAGGCAATGCAAAAGTATCAACTACGTTTACTGTTTGACTGTATGTGTCTGTGCACTCTTTTTCTGTATTGATACGTAGTTCTACAAAATAATTTCCTGTATCCGGAAAGCTGTAAAGCAAATCAGGGTCATTAGACTTAAGTGTATCATCAATAAACCATTGGTAATCAGCAATTGATCCGTTGCCGGGTAACGTTACAGTCGATTCAAAAAGCATTGGTACATTAATACATACGGGGGCGTAACTAAAACTTGCTTCCGGTACAGGGTAAACTGGAATGGTTGCCGTGGTGTCGTTTTGACATCCACCAAATGAACTCACAGTAAGTGATACTTCATACTGGCCAGTATCCGGGAATGTGTAGGATGGGTGTTGTTCCAAAATGGTGTCGGTTTGATTAAAAACCCATTGCCACGAAGCAATGCTGTCGGGATCTTGCGATTGATCTGTAAAAATAGTAGGTGACCCAACACAAAAATCAGATGCTTCAAAAATGGGTGTTGGTGCAATGCCCCGAATGGTAATATTGACAGAGTCTTTACCGATACATCCATTTTCATTTTCGCATATTACAGTATATTTTCCCGGATCTGTAATTGTAATAACCGAGTCTGTTTGATTGTAGGGAAGCCAATGGTATGAATAAGCCAACTCTTGACCTGAAGTTAAGGTTAATTGATTGCCTGCGCACAAAGCGGTATCGGGAGGTAAGGCTATTTGGGCTGGAAAACTATCTACTGCCAATGAAAAATCGAAAACAGTTGAACAGCCAAGCGTATCTGTTACGGTTACAGAATAATAGCCTTGCTCTGATAAATATACACCCTCTGTGGTTTTGTTTGTACTCCATAAATAGCTATAATTTACCCCTAAATTAGGGGATACCCATAATGAATCACCAAGACAAATGGTATCACTAGTTGCCAACTCACCCGGGTAGTTGACGTTTACCGTGTCATACTGAAAGCGACCAAAATTATCTTTCCCTTTGAGCCAGTATTTGCCAGATGTGGAAAGTACAATAGTGTCTGTGGTTTCACCTGTAGACCATTCTAAATCTGTGAAACTTGCTTTGATTTCCGGGGGTATTACTAAAACTGTATCGCAAAAACCGTAATTAATGTTTATATCTGAGCCAATAGCTAAGTTAGGCGAATATTTATCCATTAAATAGTTTTCTACATATTCTCGTTCTTCCGTACTTAAAATAGTGTCGTAAAATATCAGCTCGGCTATTTCGCCTTTAAAGAATGCTGCTAATTGTTTAGCACTTCCTAAATGCAGTCCATCTAGGCCTAAGTCACCGGAATTCCCCATTGATTTTAGGATACCATTTTCGAATAACTTTGAGTCTGGGGAATTGTATTCAAGGGAGTTTAAAAAAAATGAGGTTGGTGGATTAACTGCATATTTTACTGTATTATCAGTAAATGATCTTAACCTAAGAGCTTCTTGGTTGTACTGTAGAAGAGACCGTTGTTCAGATACTCCATCAAAAACTACTTGATTGGCTGTGCCGGTAATTTTATATAGTATAAAAATTGTGTTGGGTTGTGATGATATTTTATCAAAAATACATTGTAAATAATCATTTATGCCATCAAACTGAAGAGCAGGTAAATTATTAATTGTTGAATCAGTAAATGCTGGTTGGTTTGTATTAACAGTCTGAGTTAGGTGATTAGAATTGCCACTTAAATCATACCATGTTGCCACTTTTCCGGAAACTTCTTGAGTGGAATCAGCACTTACCCACAACGTTAAATAGTCATAGGGTATCTGGGAAAACCCCAAATGGCTAATTACTGATAGACATAGAAGGAAGAATGTAATCTTTGACATAGTAAAACTTATAACATACAAATATAACGAAATCCATAGTCATAAGGACACAAAGCATCCGAAACTTTTCAAAATCTTCATATAAAATCTCTGTATCCCAATGAATACGTAGTAAAAATATGGATTATCCGGAAAATAAGTCCTTTTCAAAAACAATTTCTCTTTGCCTTTTTAAGGTTACCTTTCTTGCTCCTGCTCTAATTTCATTGCATACGTAGTCCAATGATAGGTAGTGGTATAGGCAAAATCTTATTTTTTCTGATAAATTTGAAAATGCAGTTGAATCTTTAACGATTGTGCGCTTTATTAACTCTATGAGCAAATAGCTTATTAAAGCAACATATATCTGTGATTTTAGTGCATTCTCACTTGTTCCCCAAAAAGTCTTTACCTGCAAATTCTGCTTTATTGCTTTGAAAAACAACTCAATATCCCAACGCTTCTTGTAGAGCTCGGCTATGGTATTGTATTCCCAATCTAATTGATTTGTAATTATTGCTATTACTTTGTTTTCATCTTCCTTATATACATGAACCAATCTCAATTTATGTTCTGAAATACCTGTTTCTCTTGCCTTGTCTGAGGTCAATAGTATAATCTCGTCCTTCAATATGTTTTGGTCAATATTGTCAGGCAAGTCCAACTCTTGGATAGTTTCATACTTGGTGTTGCTCTTTATTCTGGTCGCAAATACATTTTCTGCTTTAATCCTATTGAGCATCAATGCAAAATCAAAATAAGCTCTATCTTCAACAATTATAGTGCCTTTAGGAAAGATTAACTGGTCTAGTCCATATCGGTCATGGACTTTGGCTTTGCTGATATTGACTATTTCTGGAATCATCAGTGTATCGTCCCAAACAGTGTGCAATTTAATGCCTCCTTTAGCTGTCCGAAACTCTGCCCAGTTGAACATGGTTAAACACAATGATATGACCGAGCTGTCTATAAGCTTGATGCTTTTGTCTTTGATCTCCTTTATGATGTGCGTATTGTGGTGTTTCTTCAATACCGTTTTATAATGACTCAATAAACTATAATATAAACTCTCAAACACATGCCAATCGCGTTTTCTGTTACCATCACTCATGGTTGACCGTGCCGGGCTTTGTTTGAGATTGAGATCATCAATGAATTTTTCACTTACACCTATACCTGCTGATATATCGTTCAAACTCTGGCACTTATTAAGCTGTCCGAAAGTTAAGGCTACAAATTGGTCGTAGGTCTTATATTTACTGCACCCTTTATCTGTTTGATAGGTTTTGGTGCAATTGTCAAATATCCAACTCGGAACTAGTTCTAAAATTTGTTTGATAAGTGGTTTATTGTTATTTTTGTTTCGCCTGAAGAGTCCCATATTTATAAAGTTTTTTATCGAACTCAAATATACGGGATTCTGAGGGCTTTTCAAAATACTAACTTTCGGATGCTAGTGGCCATAAGGATACAGTTCCCCGGGTTAACTTGATGAAACAGCCAGCTTTATTGATGAAATTCTTTTTTTTAAAATAGAACTATTTATATACTTGCTTTTTGGAATTCTATACAAAAAATTGAATTGAAAATGTTACTTTTGTAGACTTTGGATAATCAATTGCTTTTATTTTTAAAGAAATATGCAAAACTGGAATACAGTTATAAAGTTCAAACGGCATCTGTTAGAGGTCAGCTTAAAAGTTGTTTGTTGGTATTAGAATTTGTTATAATTTTTTTAATTGGAATTTTAATTTTGACTAAATGCCTATCTATGGAAAAATTACGAGCTTTTAGAATAGCAGGTAAGTGATAACATATATGCTGTTTTGTTGGGTTTTTTCGAGTTTTGAAGAATTTTGAGTTTAAAACTTTATAGTAAATAATATACTTATGAAAATTATAAAATCAGTTAATAGAAATCTTAAAATTGTTTTGAGAAATCTTCGTTATAATCTTTTTAAAGATTTCTTGTATACATATCATAATGCAGATTTTATAAATGATAAACGATTTATAGAATCTTATCGACCTAGAAAATTAACAGACAAGAGCAACACATTGTTAAAAGATAATGATATTAGATGGCGTATGCATGTATTGACGTGGGCTGCTTCTCATGCGGCTCAACTAAGCGGAGATTTTGTAGATTGCGGGGTAAATACAGGCATTTTTGCACGTTCTATTATAATTTATATAAATTTTAATAAAATGAACAAAAAATATTATTTATTGGATACATTTAAAGGATTATATCCTAAATATAGCAGTGAAAAGGAACTTAATCGAGGCAATATTAAAATTTACATGGAAACACAAGGGCTTTATTAAATTAGAATGTTAATTATGTTAAAAAAATGATTAGTATGAAAGGTTTTGTTTATTATAAAAAGAAATTAGAAATAGCAGTAAAGAATATTAGAAATAATATTTTTACAGATTATAGTAAATATTATGTGCTAGATAAATCAAAATTAACATATGCTGAAAATTCTTTATTTACATTCCATAATGCGGATTTTTTAAAAGATCCTTTATTTATTGAATCATATAAATTAGGCAAAGATACAGATAAGGATAAAGTTTTGCTAAAGGATAACGACATTCGGTGGCGAATACACGTTTTGCTTTGGGCAGCATCACATGCTTCAAAATTAGATGGTGATTTTGTTGATTGTGGAGTCAATACTGGTATATTCTCACGCTCTATTATTAATTATACTGGCTTTAATGAATTAGGCAAAAAGTATTATTTATTAGATACTTTCAATGGTTTGGCTAATGAATATAGCAGTGAAGAGGAGATTAATGAAGCTAAAGATAAACCTTATTATATTCAAGATAATTTATTTGAAAGAGTTAAAGAAACATTTAGACCTTTTAATGTGCGTATTATTAAGGGAGCTATACCAGAAACGTTAACACAAGTGAAAACGAATAAGGTAAGTTTCCTATCAATAGATATGAATTGCGTATTACCAGAGATAGAAGCTCTTGAATACTTTTGGCCCAAAATGGTAAGAGGAGGTATGATAATATTAGATGATTATGGTTATCGTAATAAGAACCAGAGACAAAAAGCTGCTCATGATGCTTTTGCTAAATCAAAAGGTGTAGAAATACTGACTTTACCTACATGCCAAGGAATGATTGTTAAACCATAATTTTAATTTTTATGCAATTTACAGGTGAGCGATTCGTGCCATCAAAATATGGAATGATAGCCTTACAGCATTTTCATCGATATCAATTTGTACAACAAATAGCTGATCTTACAGATAAGGTAATATTAGACATTGCATGTGGTGAAGGTTACGGTTCTTTTCTCTTATCAAAAGAAGCTAAAAAAGTAATTGGGGTTGATATAGCAACGGAAAGTATCCAATCTGCAAAAAACCATTATAAAAGAGATAATATTGACTTTTTAGTTGGCGATGCAGCAAAAATTCCATTACCAGACAACGCTATTGATATAGTTGTGAGTTTCGAAACTATCGAACATCACAATAAGCACCATGAAATGCTTGCAGAAATAAAAAGAGTTCTCCATAGTGATGGCGTTCTAATTATATCTTCTCCTGATAAACTATTTTATGAAAAAAATTACCCCGGCAAAAAAAACGAATTTCATGTTAAAGAACTTTACAAGGAAGAGTTTTACAACCTGCTTAAAAAATATTTCAAGAACAATAATTATTACCTGCAAAATAATGTGTTTGGATCTTTCATTGCTAAAGAGAAAGAAGATGAAAAAAGATTTGAATATATTGAACCTTACTATTATGACAAAGAAAATGAAAGACACGGAGCTTTGCCAAGCAGATTTAATATAGCAATTGCATCTGATCAAGAAATTAGATTAGAAGGGCATTCATCAATTTATACATATAATATTCTAACTGATCCATATTCACAATTGCTTTCAACACGACGCGAGTTGGAGGCAATAGTTAACTCCAAATCCTGGCGTTTTTATAATGTTTTAATGAAACCTTTACGGTATATAAAAAAAAATTTAAGTCTATGATAGCCGTAGTTATTGTAACATATAACGGAGCCAAATGGATTACCAAATCAGTTGGGTATTTACTAAAATCTACTGTGCCATTGCAAATATTTGTAATTGACAATGGTTCTACAGATGGCACTCAAAACATAATAAAAAAAAACTACTCTGAAGTAAACTTTTATCAATCAGAAGTTAATCTTGGATTTGGAAAGGCAAACAACATTGGAATAAAAAAAGCTTATAATGCAGGAGCTGATTTTGTTTTTTTATTAAATCAAGATGCATGGGTAAAAAAAGATACTGTTGAAAAACTTATTACAATTGCACAGAAACATTCTGAATATGGGGTAGTGAGCCCGTTACACCTTAATGGTAAGGGAGATGCCTTAGATGTCAATTTCTCGCATAATATTAGCCCGGCAAAATGTAGTAATTTATATTCAGACACATTTTTAAATAAAATCAAAGATGACCTGTATGAAGCCAAATTCGTTAATGCCGCAGCATGGCTAATTAGTAGAAAATGCATTGAAACAGTTGGTGGGTTTAATCCTCTGTTTCATATGTATGGCGAAGATGATAATTATATACATAGGATGCATTACCATGGCTTTAAAGTAGGAATTTATCCTTATGCACGAATTTTTCATGATAGGGAAAATCGCAAACCCAATATAGTAGTTGAGGAAAATGAAAAAAACATAGAAAAAAGAATGTTGGTAAAATACTCCAATCCGAATGAGCTTGGTAAAATAGAAAAAGAAATTGTTTGGGCCAAAAAAGGTATAGTAAAAGCCTTTTTGAAAGCCAATAAAAAGCAGTTGAGAATAGAGTGTAGGAGACTGAGTATAATAAATAGATTAAAAAAAGAAGTTGAAATGTATAAAAACATTAGCATGCAAAAAGGGATGACTTTTTTAACATGAAATTTGCCAAATAAAAGAAGTTCATGTTCTCAAATAAATAAGAGATAAAAAAATTGTTTTTGGAGTAATTAGAGTATTCAGCATTGATGTTTATATAGGCAAATGGTTTCTGGTTATGCCTTGAAATATTAAGAGATAAAATTTAAAATCAATAAAATGTGGAATAATAATAGTGCGTTATGGAAAATATGTTAAAAGTTTTGAGAAATATAAATGGAGAATTACAAAAAAAATATTCTCCCTTTAAACATAAATACCCAATTATAATAAACAGTATACCTAAAAGTGGCACAAACTTACTGTTAAATATTATAAAATCAATTCCTTATACTAAGCATGAGGGGGGGTTTTCCTATTCTCCTTATTATGAATGTTTACACGAAAGGATGAGTTATATAAAGTCCAAAACACTAAATGCATCCCCAGGTAGTATTTTTACTGGGCATGCCCCTTATTTTAATCAGTTGGTTTCGTTTATTGAAACTAATTCATTTAAACATTTATTTATCTACAGAGACCCAAGAGAATATTGTGTATCATTATCTCACTATATTATGAAAGATAAACAACCTAGGCATAAGTTTTATAAAATTTGGTCAAATTTAGGAAATGACCACAATAGACTATTGCATGCAATAACAGGATACGGTGAAGGGAAAAGTGGATATAAATATTCTGACAATTCTCTTGCTGGTGTTGGACATGTGTATCAAGGCAATTTAAAATGGTTAGATGACCCAAACACTCTTTGTATTAGTTTTGAAGAAATAATAAATGCAAAAAATGATGAAAACTCTATAATAGAACTTATGGACAAGCTACTTTTTTATTTATTTGATTCAAATAGTTTCTCGAGATTAAAAAAAATCAACATTTTTCAGAAAGGTACAGATCCTAAAAGCTCACATACTTTCAGATTAGGTAAAACGAATTCCTGGCAAGACGAATTCACCAGAGAACATAAACAGGTTTTTAGAAGTGTTTTTAGTGATGATTTACTCAATAAATACGGTTATTCGCAACCCTAAGATGGCATACACCCCAAACGATAAAATACGCTCCGGCGGCATTTGGAGTTTTCTGCAAAACGGCGGGAATCAGATTATTGGTTTCCTGTTGGGCATTGTGTTGGCACGGCTGTTGATGCCCGAAGATTTCGGTATGATGGCCATGGTGATGGTTTTCATAGGTTTTGCCGGATTTTTACAGCAGTTCGGGTTCAATCAGGCACTCATTCAAAATCAGGAGGTTGATACAAAGGATTACTCTACGGTATTTTGGTTTAATACAGCTGCCGGTATTGTGTTATTTGCACTCTTTTTTTTCGGCTCTGAAATAGTGGCGCGTATATATGATAATGCCACACTAGATGTCTTGACAAAATTTTTAGCCTTCAATTTTTTGTTTAATGCGTTAAGTAGTGTCCAAAGCACCATATTAACCAAGCAGTTTGCATTTAAAAAACTGGCAATAATTAACCTCAGTTCAAATCTGGTTATGTATATAGTTGCCATCCCATTGGCTATTATGAGCTATGGTGTGATGGCACTTGTGTGGGGTGGCATTATGCAAAACCTGAGTAAAGCCATTGCTTTATGGGTGAGTTCAGACTGGAAACCGGTATTTGTTTTTTCCAAAGATTCTTTTAAAAAGCTTTTCAGATTTGGCATTTATGTATTTTTACAAGCCCCTCTGGGCTATATTTCCCGGAATGTCGATACCTTTATAATTGGGAAACTGGCTGGTGATGCCAGTCTGGGTTTGTATAATAAAGCGTATCAAATTATGTTATTGC
The DNA here is from genome assembly GCA_964544705.1 of uncultured Bacteroidales bacterium. Taxonomy (GTDB): domain Bacteria; phylum Bacteroidota; class Bacteroidia; order Bacteroidales; family CAZJDA01; genus CAZJDA01. Next base: position 6,304 of record CAZJDA010000078.1, on the reverse strand, counting down.
CCATTAAAAATGTATCTAATTCGTTTAAACAGGTTATGTTTCCGGCCATGTCTGAGGCACAAAAAGATCAGAAAAGAATGCACATGTTATACCTGCGTAGTACGCGAATTGTTGCATTTTTAAGTTTTCCCATCATGCTGGGCATTTGGGCAACAGCAAAACCGTTTATTGTTGGTGTTTATGGCATGCATTGGGTAGGTACTGTACCTATATTGGAAGTGCTTTCTATTGTAGGCGCTTTTCAAAGCATCACAACCTTTAATGGCACGGGTTTTTATGCTATGGGTCAACCCCGGATTCCATTGATTTTGAATACAATAAATGCGCCTTTGCTGGTTGGTGTTTTTTATTTCGGCTACAAATGGTACGGTTTGATAGGGATGATCTGGTTATATTTATTTTTTACAATATTTATGCATTTAATTAGCATAGCGTTTCTTTTTCGGGTTTTTAAAATGAGACCTTCAAGTTTTTTGCGCAATATCAGCCCGGTGTTTTTTACATCCGTATTTATGGCACTTATTGTAAAAGGCCTTAGTTTTGTTCCGTTTTTAAACGTTTGGCCGCAAATTGGGCAATTGTTTTTCCTGGCTTTTACAGGAGCTTTTGTTTATTTAGGGTTCAATATGGTTTTTAAACTGGATGCCTTTTTCGACTTTGCCAATCAAATTTCTGCAATAAAAAAATTACCTTTGTTGAGGTGGTATTTTAAAAAGTATGGGAAATAAAAATTTTATAAGCATAATAATCCCCGTATACAACCGCCCTAAATTGGTGGCTGAGTGTCTGGATTCTGTCCTTGCACAAATCAACCCAAACTGGGAGTGCATTGTGGTAGATGATGGCTCAACCGATGATACATGGGGAATATTGGAAGATTATGCTGCAAAAGATAAAAGAATACGCATTTTTAAGCGAGATAGAGAGCCGAAGGGGGCTCCGACTTGCAGGAATATTGGGTTGCAGGTAGCCCAAAGCTCATTGGTTATGTTTTTAGATAGTGATGATTTACTGGCACCATGGGCAATATCAAACCGTTTAAATTATGCTGAAGGACAGAGTTTTGATATGATGATTTTTAATGGTTTTGAATTTAATAATAGTGACCTAAAAAACAGACATGAAAGATCTAATTTCAGAGTTAAAGATTTGTTGACATATTTCACAAATTACCAAGCTGCATTTTGCACACCAAGTGTATTGTGGAATAAAAACTTCTTGATTACGATCGGAGGATGGTATGCTTCTGCCCAATCTAGTCAGGATTCTATACTTTATTTATTGGCCTTGCATAAAGGTGCACGTGTAGTATGGGGTAATGAATCGCCAGATTTCTTTGTGCGGGTGACAGCTGGCTTTAACAAAATAAGTAACCAGAAAACATTAAAAAAATTGACAAACCGATTAGAATCACTGAATTATATTTCAACGGAAATTGATAATACAAGTTTTCAAACATATAGCTATTATTTTTTAATTGACCTACTAAACAGAGTAGAATATTTATCAATTGAAGAACAAAAGGTAGCTCTAAACACAATCATTACCAAAATAGAAAAAGCTTATAAAATAAAACACCTGAAGCTATATTATCGTTTATTCATAATAAGCAAGAAGTTAGGTGTCATTCATTCCATCGTTTACCGTATAAGAAAATATTTCATTGTTTTACCAAGAATAGAAAACTTAAGAGAAAGAACGATATTGAAAAATGAGCTTTTTAATGAGTTAAAGAAACGATCGAATAATTACCCATGGTTATTGGAACATATAAAAGTACTAAACCATGAATAAATAAAAAAGTTTAATACATTCTTTACACAACTTTTTGTATTTTTTGCATATTTATATATTTTTTGTAAATGAAAATAAATCAGCTGTTTAGACTAAATCATATTAGAAACCACTTATCAAAATTTGGCTTCTATAAAGGAATTGAAGTATATTTTAAGCTAAATATATTTAATAAAAAACAAAAAATAGAATTTCGTTTGCCTGAGTACATGCAGAAAATTACACTCCGTAAAAACTCAAGCGATATAAAAGTTTTTTATCAAATCATTTACAATGAGGAATATAATTTCATAATGCAAAACGATCCCAAAGTAATTTTGGACCTTGGGTCAAATATTGGTTTATCTGCAATCTACTTTGCTAAAAAATATCCACAAAGTAAAATCATAGCTGTAGAGCCTGAAAAAGAGAACTTTGCCATGTGCCTACATAATACTAAATCATATAAAAATATTAATTGCATTAATGCGGCTATTTGGCACAACAATGAAAGTTTAAAAATAGATGATAACAATATAGGAGAGTGGGGGTTTTCTGTTAGTAGTTCGGAAAATAAAAACAAAGAGTTAAAAGGAATTATAATTAATGAGATTTGCAAAAAATATGAATTAAATAAAATTGATCTACTAAAAATAGATATTGAAGGAGCAGAAAAAGAGCTTTTTGATAAAGGTGATTTAGAATGGTTAAATATAGTTGAAACTATAGTCATTGAACTTCATGATTGGATAAAAAAAGGAAGCGCTAAAGCTTTTTTCAAAGTAGTTACTAAGAGAAATTTTGATTATAGCAATAAAGGTGAAAATTGTTTAATAAAATTTAATAGCGATGAATAGTATTGCATTGTTGATACCATATTTTGGAAAGTTCCCCGAATGGGCTCCTTTATATTTTGATACAATCAGACGAAATCCTACAGTTGATTTTATTTTCTATACAGATTGTGATACTGAAGGGTATAATTTCCCCAATGTGTACTTCAAAAAAATTAGTTTCGAAGCATACATCCAAATGGCACGGAAAAAAGCTGGTGTAGATTTTAAGCCTGCTAATCCTTATAAATTATGCGATTTAAGGCCATTATATCCCATTATTCACTATGAAGATATTAAAGATTACAATTTCTACGGCTGGGCAGATATGGATTTACTGTTTGGTGATATCCGTAGTTTTTATAATGATAATATCTTGAATAAATATGATGTGCTTTCTACGCATGCAAATCGGATTAGTGGCCACATGGCATTGTTTCGGAATACAATTAAAAACCGGAATATGTACAAAAAAATTTATGATTGGAGAAATAAATTAGCATACCCTCATTTTGTTGGCATTGATGAACACGGTATAACAAATGCCTACTGCATGACTGTGATTGACAAATTTAATGAGAAATTCAACACTCAGCTTAATAATCAGCTATTTAGGTGGCTGAAGAGTCGCAAAACCAGACGCTTGTATTTAGTTGAGCAATATACAACGCCTTTTTTCTCGCGAGAATGGATTGATGGAAGTCGATATGATGAACAACCTGACACATGGTTTTACAAAGATGGACATATTACAAACAGTCGTGACAAAAACAGGAATTTTATTTACATACATTTTATGAATTTCAAAAACAGTCAATATAGACATGATGGAACACCTGCTCCATGGGAGAACTTAAAAAATGTCTGTTTTGCTACTCCTCAAGACATGGTAAATGGATTAAAAATAGATAGAAAAGGTATTTATCCAATTAATGAATAATGGAAGAAAAAAGAAATTTAACATTAAGCCTTGGTGATATCAGTTTTAAGAAAGAACTTGGCTGTTACTATATTGACATGCGAAATGCAAAAGTACATTATACGCAAAATATTTATGGTGGCAAGTTTGATGATAATGGTGTTCCTATGATAAGAACAGAAAATGGATACACTTACTTTCCAATTAATATTGCACAATATGGTTTTATGCTTCACGCCGAATACATTGATAACGAAGATGTTAAAACCTTTAGATTAATGCAAAATTGCTTAAATGTACTTGAACAAATTAAGCATGAAGATGCGAAACACGCCAAGTGGTTACATCTGCATTATGAGGTAAAGTATAAAATTGAAGCGCCTTGGCCATCCGCAATGGCACAGGGGGAAGTCATTTCTTTTTATTTGCGTATGTACCAACTTTTAAAAGATGAGAGTCTCTTAAATACAGCGCAAAAAGCTTTTTCTTTTTTACAATTAACAGTTGAACAGGGAGGTGTAAGACAATATGATGAATATGGAAACCTTTGGTTTGAAGAATATCCTTCGCAACCAGCATCCTTTGTATTAAATGGTTTTATTTATACATTATTTGGTTTAATCGATTTATATAGAATTACTGATAATAGTATAGTTAAAGAAACAATAGAACAGTGCAAAGAAACACTTTTAAATCGTTTGAAAGATTTTGATGCTGGTTATTGGTCATATTATGATTTACAAAAAAAAGAATTAGTACGTTATTATTATCAAAAAAATGTTCATGTATTACAAATGAAAGTATTACACAAATTATATGGCAGTGATATTTTCAGCCATTATGCACAGAAATGGGAAAAGCAACTTACGCAGATTAATTTCTTATTTGTCCGGTTAATGTATAGAGTAAAACCCAGACTAGATAAAATAAAAAGGGTAGTAAAATGAAGATTTTATTTCTAATAACTGATTTAGGGCGGGGAGGTGCAGAACGATCAATCATTGATTTATGTCGCCAATTTAAACATTATGATGATGTTGAATGTGTTATTGGTGCATTATTCAGGAATAATGAATTTGAACAAGAAACAAAAGATTTGAGGGTCGAGTATCTTGATTATAAACCTAACTCTTTATTCAAAAAAAGCTATACCCCAAAATATCATTCATTAATTAAAGAATACCAGCCTGATATCATACATACAAACAGATATTTGGCAGAATACTTAAGTAGTGAAAAAATATATCATGATGCTACTTATGTTTGCCACGGCAGAGACAACATGGTACAACTTAAAAACTTAAGCTACAAGACATTATTAAATAAAACACATTTTCTTAATTTTTTAGAGAAACAACAAATTATTCGGCGAAAGTATTCAAAGAAAAAAGTTTATTTTGTCGCAAACTCAACACACACAAAGCAATACTATGACCGTGTTTTACCGAAAATGCAACATAAAAATGTCCAAATAATACATAATGCAATTGAATATAATAAGTTTTACACAGAACGCAATTTTGAACAAATAAACGAGCCAATAAAAATTGTAAATGTAGGTAGTTTTCAAGCCAAAAAAAACCAATCTTTCATCATTGAAATTGCAAAAGTACTTAACTCAAAAGGCATTAAATTTCAAATTGATTTACTTGGTGATGGCAAACTCAAATCAAGTGTAGAGCAAAAAATAAAGGATGAAGGTTTGCAGAACATAATCTTTTGTCAAGGTATTGTAAAAGATGTGCCTTTATGGTTGAAATCGAGTGATATATATTTACATACTGCTTGGTACGAGCCCTTTGGGATTGTTTTACTTGAAGCTATGGCCTCTGGCCTACCCATTGTCTGTTTAGACGGTAAAGGTAACCGTGATATCATTAAAGATAACTATAATGGTATATTTTTAAAGAAACAAGACCCAGAACTGTTTGCTAAAAGCATAATGTCTTTAATTGAAGACAAAGAACTCCGTAAAACACTGGCTACTAATGGGCAAAAATATAGCTATACATTTGACATAGTACAAAAAGCAAATGAATACTATACTTTTTATAAAAATATTTTAAATGCTTAATATTGTCTGAGTAAATTGAGTATAATTATTTTTACTATTGTACTTATCATGCCATATGCCATACACGTTTTCTTTTATTTGTTTTTTTTCCATTGCGTTTTTTGTAAAATAATCCCTTAATTTACTTGCAATCTGTTGAGTATTTTGTGGGCTTGATATTAAGAAAGGATCAGGAACAATCTCATCATTACCCCCAACATTAGTTGCAATGGCAGGGATTCCATAAGAAAAAGCTTCCATAATGGAGACCGGTATGCCTTCTGACAGGCTTACATTGATAAATAAATCAATGGGCTGCTTTTGCATATATGTCAAGACTTCATAGTTGGGTATGCGTCCTTTAAATGTGTACCTGCCCGGAATTTTATGCTTTGCTTTTTTTTCAAGTTTTGAACGTAAGTGGCCATCACCAATGTGTGTCCAGTGAAAATTTATATTCAATAAGCCAAGTGCATCAATGAGTGTTTCAAGGTTTTTTATGGGAATCATATTACTTACACTCAACAACTGTAATTTATCTGTTGTGTTGCCCGGATTTTGCTTGTTCTGTTTTACGCCTAAACGCGACACGCTAATTTTATGACTGAGTTCAGGAAACCATTTTTTATAGTAGGACTTTCCTTTCTCTGAAATTGCAAATATTTGACTTAGGTTTTTGAAAATATACTTACGAAAAGGTAAATAATTACTTTCATTGGCTTCAAA
>CAZJDA010000077.1:0-20513 GCA_964544705.1 uncultured Bacteroidales bacterium | reverse complement strand
TAAAATTCCAATATAATTGTGTATATTTGTAAGAAAAAATACCATGATTGGATTTGAAGAAAAATATATCAATCCATTTACCGATTACGGGTTTAAAAAACTTTTTGGTGAAGAGCCAAACAAAGATCTATTACTGGATTTTTTAAACGAATTATTGAAAGAGAACAAGTGAAAAGAATTAAATAATTACACCATCTATCATACCCAACTGACCAATTTTAACAAACTGCTTTTTGAGTTTGAAAGTTTGTAAAGTTGAAAAAACTCATCATTACTTTATAATATTATCCAAAATACTTTTTGCAGCATTTTTATGCACCATAATATTCATGGTTTTCAATTTTACATAATCATCCCTGTAAAAACGGTAGCCTTTATGTTCGCCGTCAAAAGCGCCACTGCCACTGTCTTTTGCCAAGTACCACCTGTGGCCGTCTTTTGCATCTAAATATCCCACAAAATGAATGCAATGGTCGTCAGTAGTGGCTTTGTTACTTAGCCTATATTGGCGCGAATTTTCATTTATATACTCTTGCGGAATGTCAAAAGTTGGGATTATGGCTGCTTCTGCATACTTATCGTGCCCGGGCTCTGTTACATCGCCACAAATACATATTGTAAAACCTTGTTCGAGCGATTCATCAATAATTTGCATGTAATCTTTAAGCGAAACATTGTAATAATCCTTGCTATGCCACCAGTTGTCCGGCTCAATAAGCTCTGTTTTTTGATTATAGGGCTGTGCCTTCTCCGACATAAAACTGAAATGATCTCTTGGCTTCAATTTTAAATAATCCGTCAAATAACTTTTTGGGGTGTATGTTTTGCCTTCTACTTCAAAATTCTTTGGTAATTCCCCCATATAATGTTCCATAATATCTTTAATGGTGTTTGTAACCATTGTTTCGTTCCAAACTTGGTTTTGTTTCACGTGATTAAGGAAAGCCTTCATCTCTTTCATCATTTCCCCATGATGATGGAATTTTCCTTTTACTTTACCCGGGAATTCTTTTGCAGGAACAGCCCCGTGCATTTTCATCATTCGCTTAACGGCATTGGCTTCCGAGCCATGTTCAAAATAGGTTTCTCCCCTAGTCTTAACAAAATGTTTTGCACGCTCCACGTAATCCCAATAAACAAAAAACATTTCCGAGAGCTTTACTTTTTGTTCTGTTAAACGGTATATCTCCGATTCCACGAAAGATGTAGCTGCAAAACACCAGCATGTGCCTGTTGCCCCTTGAGACAAAGGTTCGTTATGCCAGTGAGAAGTGTAATCACCAGGATTATCGGGAATATTATAATCAGAAAGAACAACTGCCAGGTATTTTTCTTTTGCTTGCGAATGCTTGTTTGTTTCCTGCGCATCTTTTTGAATGACGTTTTGGTAAAAACCGTTTTCATTAGTTTTGAAGATAGCTTTATCTTTATCATTTTGAGAAAAAACAAGTGATGCCATCAATAATGTAGCGAATAAAAGTGAGGTTTTCTTCATGATTCAAATATTTTGTTTTATTTTGCACTGCAAGTTAATAAATTCATATAAAAATTCTTGTTTTGAACCTTGTAAAATACAAAAATCATATCACGCTTCACTTTATCGTTTTTTTATACGGCTTCACCGCTATCCTCGGTAAGCTTATAACCATAGATGCCTTGCCTATTGTGTTTTACAGGATGTTCCTTGCATCTCTGGCTTTGTTTTTTTTCCTGAAATTTCGCAAAACAAGCTTTGTATTGCCTTTTAAAAGCCTTTTAAAAGTTATTGGCGTTGGGTTTATCGTAGGGTTGCATTGGGTGTGTTTCTTTCATGCGGTGAAGATTTCCAATGTATCAGTTACACTGGGGTGTATGGCTGCTACAACCTTGATGACAAGCTTTATAGAACCTTTAGTAACACGGCGTAGGATATTCTGGCTTGAAGTGATGATCGGGTTTATCATAATTATTGGCTTGTACTTGATCTTCCAATTTGAGACCCGCTACACCATGGGGATTATAGTGGCACTTATTGCCGCATTTACCGCAGGGACTTTTACTGTCTTTAACAAATCGCTTATAGCCAAATACAATGCTAACGTTATTTCTTTTTATGAGATGTTAGCCGGTTTTTTTGGCGTAGGGATTTACATGTTCATTACACAAGATATAACCTATGAATACTTGTCTTTCAACAAGTACGACCTTATCTGGATCATCATTCTTGGTGTTATTTGTACCGCTTATGCCTTTGCAGCTACCATTGAAGTGATGAAGGAGTTGAGCGCATATTTTGTTGTGCTTTCTATAAACATGGAGCCGGTTTATGGAATTATCTTGGCATTTTTTATTTTTGGGGATTCAGAAAAAATGACTATAGGTTTTTATCTAGGTACGCTTATAATTTTAGCAGCTGTTTTCGTGTACCCGTTTTTATCCAACTATTTGAAAAAGCGAAAGCAATTGTTGCACTTCTAATATATTCGCCATGCTGTTTAACTCCCTGGAATTCTTAATATTTTTTCCAATTGTTATTTCAGCTTATTTTCTCACATCTTACAGGTATAGGTGGATTTTGTTGTTAATAGCAAGTTATTATTTCTACATGTGTTGGAAGGCAGAGTATATTGTATTGATAGCTATTTCTATCCTTACCGATTATTTTGCCGGGCTGCAAATTGCTAAAACCCATAACAAAAAGCGTAAAAAACTTTTTTTAGGATTAAGCATTATTGTTAATATAGGTCTGCTGGCAAGCTTTAAATATGCCAATTTTTTTGGGCGTAACCTCAACTTGCTTTTTGATAAATGGAATGTTTTATCGGAAATACCCTATTTTGATGTTCTTCTCCCTGTTGGAATTTCTTTTTATACCTTTCAAACTTTAAGTTATACTATCGATCTATACAATGGCAGGATCAAGCCAGAAAAGCATGTTGGGATATTTGCGGTTTACGTGAGCTTTTTCCCCCAGCTTGTTGCAGGGCCTATTGAAAGAGCAGGAAGACTTATACCACAACTCAAGAAAAAAGTACATTTTGATTACGAAAGAGTAAGAAATGGCCTATTGGTTATGCTTTGGGGCTTTTTTAAAAAGATGGTTATTGCAGACAGGCTGGCAGAATACGTCAACCAGGTTTATAACCAACCGTTCGATCACACCGGCTTGCAGCAACTTATTGGTACATACTTTTTCTCTTTCCAAATTTATTGCGATTTTTCCGGGTACTCAGATATGGCCATCGGTATTGCTATGATCATGGGCATTAACTTGATGACCAATTTTAAAAGGCCATATTTTGCCCAAGATATAAGGGAGTTTTGGAAAAGATGGCATATTTCCCTGTCAACATGGTTTAGGGATTATGTTTATATCCGCTTAGGAGGTAATAAAGTAGTAAAATGGCGATGGTACTACAACATCATGGCAACTTTTGTTATTAGTGGATTATGGCACGGGGCTAACTGGACTTTCATTATTTGGGGCGCTATTCATGGTTTTATATTCATTATTACAGCTATGGTAAAAAAACATGGTGTTATCAAGAAGAACCTGTTTACCATATTTATCAATTTCCATATTGTTGTTCTTGCATGGATATTCTTTAGAGCCAATTCACTACAAGAAGCATCCTTTATCATTAAGAACATCTTTACAGATTCTTATTCATTAAAAAACGTTAATGTTTTTTCATTCAATATAGATATGTTGCTGTCCGTTATTTTTATTATTGTATTGATTATTATTGACTTTATACAAGAAAAATCGGGCATAAGAAACGTTTTATTCGGGCTAAAAAGAATTTACAGGTGGGCCTTGTTTATCTTGGCAGTAGCTCTGATCATTCTATTTGGTGAATTTAAAGAGGTAGACTTTTTATATTTTCAATTTTGATGAGAAAAAAAGAGAACATATTAAAATGGACGATTTTTATAGCAGGATTTTTGAGCTTGTTATTTTTTGTGATCGTAAGATGGGAAAAGTTAAACTTACGTTTTATAAGGCCTGATATGCAATACGGCGATCTTTATATCCAATGCAATGTTGATCATTTTCGCATAAAAAAAGGCCAAGCGGAATTGCCCACTAAAAAATATTATACGAGGAATACCAAAAAGATCGATCAATCTCAATACTTGTTATTTGGCGACAGCTTTTGTTATTATCCTCAAAGAGCTTTTCCTATTTTGTTCTCTGACTCGGTAGAAGAATTAACCTATTTTGGATTATCGTCTTATCCACTAATATACCTGAAAAATTGCAAAAAGGATCATCCAAAAAAGCGGTATTTGATCTATGAGGCGGTAGAAAGGTCCATTCACCAGGTTTTTAACAGGCCTCATGTTATGAATGGTAGGAAAGCAAAACCCAAGCATGCAAAAAATAGAAGCAGCATAAAACCCATGCAGTTGCTTTCTTCAGTTTTTATGCCATTAAATGAAGTAGTTTTTCCTAATGATATGGAAAGAAAATATGCTTATTTCCTTGACCGTTCTGTATTTACCAATTATTTAAGCAGGAAACTTAATACTTTACGTTTTAATTTATTCGGTTATATTTCCGAAAAAACCCCAGTATATTCTTTAAACCCGCCCATGTTGTTTTACTATCAAACGGTTAATGAAAAGCCTACCGCGTATTCATATTCCTATACTGAAGAGCAAATAGACCTTTATTGTAATCATATTGCCAAACTATACGATGCTTTGAAGCAGCATTATAACCTAGAAATAATCTTAATGCCTGTGCCAAGCAAAGTTACAATTCATGGTGATCTTGCAGGTTTGAATGATTATAACAGGCTTTTGCCAAGGATTTATGAAAAACTGGATCAAAAAGGCATTCCTTATATAGATTTGTATGAACCTTTCTCTAAAGCAAGAGGAATTATCTACCATCCTTCAGATACGCACTGGAACAGGAAAGGGTTGAATATAGCCTTAGCAAGACTATTGGAAAAACTTCGGAGGCTTCAAAACTAGCATAACTCTCGTAAGGATTTTGTTATCAATGAACTATAGAGGTTGATACTCGCAAGTATTACAATACACCTTTTTCACTTTTAAGTTTTCCAATACTTGTACTGAAAAATGGTTCCCTTCAAACAACTTGCAAAACCGCCTGGGGTTTTCTTTTGCAGCCTTTTTCATGGCCGTTGCAAAAACATCAGAATAAAGCTTTTCCGGGAAAAAGGTACACAAGGAAATATAGGTAAACAACAATTCTTCGTTGGCCACTTCTTTGTATATGAAAGGTTCTAAGATCTTTACAGCATATTTGTAATCCTTTTGTTGTTTTATTACCGTGTTTGCCAGTTTTAAGGCGCTTCTCCAATCGGCATCATCTATTTTCAAGATAGAACGCACTTTCCTGGTTGCCCGCAACACCATGGGGTTTTCTTCATCCTGGGCAAGTGTGTCCAGTTCTTCAATAATCCTGAATTGAAATTTAAGGTTCAACTTGTCAATAGTGCCTTTATTGACCTTGGTGTCGTAAAGGGTATTAATGGCTTTTTGTGTTTCCATGACCTCTTGCCTGCCACCCAGTTGATCGTATTTAATCTTACAACAAAGCCGGTTATATTCCAAGAATTCATGGGTGCTGTCAACCTCCTGCATTTTCTTTATCTCCTTGCAAAATTCTGTGCCAGGATTAAACTGCTGTTCGTAAAGCAGTTGATTCAATAGCAAGGTTGTGTACTTCGGTTCTTTCGGGATAAACATCTTTTTTAATATGGATGGAGAATAATTGCCTTTATCCACATTTTCAATAATATAGTTTTGGATCCCCATCACATAGCTCATAGGCTTTTTTTCTTTCAATGCCTTTTGGAACCGGCTTCTCACGTAATTTTGCTCCTTATCCCCCGAAATATCATAAACAATTTGCATATCAATACTCGCATACCGGTGTTTTGCCAAGATAGGCTCCAAAGTATCCAACAAATTGTTTTTCAAGATATAGTCCTTTGCAGCCTCCTTTTCCATTTTTGCCAGGGTATCGAATTCTGTATCCTCAATATCCTTTTTAAATAGTTTCCACCCGTCATCGGTAGATACTCCTGTTTTAATGCTGTCGCGTCTTTCTTCATCTTGCCCTAACTTTAATGCTTCAACAATGCTTAATGCCCTTTTCTCTTGAAGCATCTCGTTGATCTCCTCGGTACCTTCCAAAGATGAATAGGCGTTTATGGTTATTTTATTGATAAAGAAATCCGGTTCATTAAGCGATTCAACAAGAGGGATAATGTCGGTAGTGTCATATTGATACTTGTTTTTTTCAAATGGAACCTTAAATTTAAGGGTAGTTGTATCGGGCTCCGGATGATATGGGGTGATGGTTTTGTAAGTCACCGTATCTTTGATATAATTGAGGTTATGAGAAATTTCTACATCTCCAACTTCCAAGTAGGTTCTCCCTATAGATTTGCATATCCTCTTATCTTTGATAATAACAAGGTTTAGGTCATATTGCCCGGGTATTTTAGGCATTTTTTCTGCAAGGCAAATAACAAACTTATTTTTATTAGAGAATTCAACTTCATCAAACTTAGCCTTTTTATTGTTATTTCTTTTCGCTTCTTTTTTAAACTCCTTTTTCGCCCTTTTTAATATTTTCCTGGAAAGCTTTTTACTATAAATCCTTTTGGTAAGATACCCGGTGTGTGGTTGGGTATAATCAATAATATTGGGTTTGTTGCAAGGAAATTGTGCTTTTTGGATGATCTCCACCGCAAGGCCGTCATGTTTGCCTCTCAGCATTCTTTTGAATTCACGCATGTCATCATAGGCGTAGAAAATTTTACCATTTTCAACATAAAGCCCTTTGTGAAGCCTGTAAATCCTGTCTATTCTCTCGCAAGCACGGCATACTCTTTCATCGTATGGTTTTAGCTTAAGCCAGAATTTCCACCAAGGCACTTTTGTAAAAGGCACTTTAAGTTGGTCTCTTAGATGTGCACCAGGATTTAGTGAAGTGTAATCGCCAAAAACCGCTGAGGCATATGCTTTGCCTCTTTCTCCCAGTGAGGTGGCAACAGCAAGATAAACAAAATTAGGGTCTTTGGCTATTCTTCTTGAGCTCCTGCTCCTAAACCATCTGCTTACGATCTTATCCGCTATTTCTCCATAAGTATAAACATTCCTGCCCCTTTTTATTCCTGAACTATATACCAATTCCGATGCGTTTTTTGTACCACCGTAATATAAAACCCTGTCGCCGGTAGTTAATTTGTCCTTATCTTCTTTGTTCTCATCACTTGCCCTTGTGATCTTTGCCATATAAATGGCTTGGCTTTGAGCCGCCTTATACAAAGTGCTGTCAAAGTCCAAAATACTTAAACCATTTTCCATCCTTTTTAAATTGATCTCCTGGAAAATAAGATCAGAAAGCAAACCGGCATCAAAAACCTCGGGGTTTGCCGGGTAATCACCTTCAATGGTATCGATATTACGATCCTGGCATAGGGTGTTTTTTGTAAAAGTCAATAATAATAACGTTAATAGAAGGTGGATGGAGTATTTTTTCATGTGCTTAAATTTATTTAAAAAGCTGTTTTGACACGCACTAAAATCATGGGCATTATGTTTCTCAATAATTATTTCAAGCATTGGCTATTCTTTTCAACAATTATATAAAAAATTTGGCATAAGGATTATAAAACAACGTTAATATTATTCCCATTTTTTCAACAATTTATTTTTTTATAGACTAATTTTACGGGTATTTTATAATTTCGTATAAAAGCAGGAGAAATTTACGTTTTGACCATTAAGCAAATTTTAATTAAGTATTGGGGTTTTTCCAGTTTTAGGCCAATGCAAGAGGATATCATCCATTCGGCGTTGTCCGGGAAAGATACCCTTGCTTTGTTGCCAACTGGCGGAGGGAAGTCTATTTGCTTCCAAGTTCCTGCATTGGCTAAAGAAGGATTGTGCATTGTTATTTCTCCGCTTATTGCCTTGATGAAAGACCAAGTTGAAAACCTGAAGAAACGCGGGATAAAAGCTACAGCGATTTACTCGGGTATGAGCAAATCAGAAATTGATATTGCCATTGATAATTGTATTTATGGGGATTATAAATTTCTTTACATGTCGCCCGAGCGATTAGAAACAAAGATCATCAAGGCCAGGATGCCAAAGATGAATGTGAACCTGCTGGCTGTTGATGAATCGCACTGCATTTCTCAATGGGGCTACGACTTTAGGCCACCATATTTGCGTATTGCCGATATACGTGAGCTTATTCCTGATACCCCGGTACTTGCCCTTACTGCAACCGCTACTCCTAACGTTGTTAAAGATATCCAAGAAAGACTTCGTTTTAAAGAAGAAAATGTTTTTCAAAAAAGTTTTGAAAGGAAAAATCTTGTTTACGCTGTTGTAAAAGAAGAAGATAAACTTAACAGGCTGTTAAGGGTTATGCGAAAAGTAAGTGGAACGGGGATTGTTTATCTCAGGAATAGGCGGAAAACTAAGGAAATTGCCGAGTTTTTGAAAAAGAGCGGTGTTAAAGCCGATTTTTACCATGCCGGTTTGGACCCTGCTGCACGGGATAAGAAACAAAACGAATGGGTGACTGATAAAACAAGGGTGATAGCTGCTACCAATGCTTTTGGTATGGGTATTGACAAACCTGGTGTGCGTTTCGTTGTTCATCTTGATATTCCCGATTGCCTGGAAGCCTATTTCCAAGAAGCTGGTAGGGGAGGACGCGATGGCAACAAAGCATACGCCGTTATGCTTTACAATGATTCCGACATCATTGATGCCAAGAAATTTCATGAACAGTCATTCCCGGAATTGGATACCATCAAGAACATATACAACGCCTTGGGTAATTATTTTCAATTGGCTACCGGCAGTGGTAAAGATGTGAGTTTTGATTTTGAGATCCGTGATTTCTCTCAAAAATATGGCCTTAAACCTATAACAGTATTCAATAGCCTCAAATTCCTTGAAAAAGAAGGATACTTGGTAACAACAGCAGCCCTGAGAAACCCTTCTAAAGTTCATTTTACCATGGACAGGGAAGAGTTGTATAAATTCCAGGTTCGGTATAAATATTTTGACAACTTCATTAAAATGCTTTTGCGGTCTTATGGAGGTATCTTTTCCGATTATGTTAAAATTGACGAGCAATTAATAGCCAACCGCATGGGCACAGGAAAAAAAGTTATTGAACATCACCTGCAAAGACTCGCCAAGTTTGGCGTATTACATTATTTACTTAGAAAGGAGAAACCGCAGATTATTTTCACTAGGGAAAGGTTGGATAAGAAAGAAATACGTATTACTCCCGAGCATTACCGCGACAGGAAGAAGGCGGCAGAAGAACGCTTACAAGCAGTGATCAATTACGTTGAAAACGATAACAAATGCCGGAGCCAGCAATTATTGGCTTATTTTGGAGAGACCGAATCCAGGCGTTGCGGCCATTGCGATGTTTGTTTGCAAAGAAACAAGCTTGAGTTGAGCCGTTTCGAGTTTGACCAAGTGCTAAACCAAATAAAACCTACTTTACAAGAACAAGCCCTTAAATTAGAAGAGGTTGTTGACTTGGTGAAAAAAATCCCCGAGAACAAAACCCTCAAAGTGATTCAATGGCTCTTGGATAACGAGAAAGTCTTGTATGACAAGGAGCAAAAGCTTCGTTGGGGTAGGTAGCTGTTTAGCTGTTTCTGTCAATTCCAGTAGCGCTTGACTAAATCCCGTCATCTCGATCCGCCGCGGCGGAAAGAAATCCCCCGGCTGAATGCAGTGAATCAAACAAAAATTTCTAATCACCACCACTGTATTCTGGCAACAGATTTCAGCCACAGGCAGACACGTCTCAAAAACCTTACCCTTCAACCCTACCCTTCGTTTTGTCTAAAGTATCCTTATCTAAACCAGGTTTTTTCAATTCTATTCATAATTATTCCTAACACAACGTACAGTGGCAAGATTACCGCTTTGCATATATCCATTATCCAAATTACCGTTGTCGTAATTCAATTTAAAGTAATAGGGTTGATCTATATTCTCTAAAGCGCTAGTCCAATAATACACGTGTTCTTTCAATTCATGGAAATGGGAAACGTCGTCATATAATCCACTTCCTAAGGCTGTGAATCCAGTAGCATTTGTCGCACCGGTATTCGGTGAATACCAGTGAGTAACTGCTATTTCTTTTAACTGGCCTCCTTCACTGGTACCTCCTAAATAGGTCATTAACTCCAGCCATTCAGCCCTCGAGGGTACATGCCAGCCATCAGGGCAAATACCTTGCACCCCACTGGGGTTGCTTGAACTGCTTGATTCACCTTGCATGACTGCTGCCCAGCTATATAGGCGGCCATACTCGCTACAATTGCTAGAGTTGTAATCATAACATGCATCTATCCCGTAAGAATCTTGGTCATATTTAAGGTCTTCTGCCATCCAACATTGGGAGCCTATTGCCACAACATCGTAAGTTTTCCCGTCACGACTATCAACAAGTTGATCCGGGCAGACTTTTGCATCCTCGGGTGTGCCAAAGCTAAAAGGGTACCATTTATTGTCCATGAATACCTGGAATTCATTATCGGTAGTGTTAAAAATGAGCATTCCAAATGGTACGTCAATGAATAATGAATCTCTTTCCTCATCGGTAAGTCGTGGTAAAAGCACTCCTTTGCTGTTGCTTTTTACATCCAGGATCGTTCTCTCATCCGGTTCACTATTGTCATCATTAATACCGATACTTTGTGACCGAGAAACGATGGGGAGGAGCATGAAAATTGCGAAAGTTAATACAATGAATTTGTTCTTAATCATAGCGTAGTTGTTTTGATGTTTTTCGAATATTATTTTTTTGAATTATTTTTCTATGCTAAAATAATAAAACAATGAGGTAAAACAAAATATTTTAAAGGGAATATATTATGGTTCATTGAAAAAATGTATTGAATTTCTCACAAAACAAGCAACAATTCACAATATTATTGAGAAATTGCAGCAATAGTTGTTAACTTTTACAGAAATGACGTGTTTTTTTAACCAGTAGTTTTTTCACACACACTTAACCATACCCCCGTCATTTCGAAATTGCGAAGGGATAGGCTTGCGTAAAGGAGCAATGAGAAATCTTTTGGCTGAATGCAGTGCAGCAAACAAAAACTTTTAGCCTCCGCCGCTGCAATTTGCCAACAGATTTCAGCCAAAAGGCAGACATGTCTCCAAAACTTCAACCCTTAATTCCAACCCTTTCGTTTTGTCGAAATGACGTTGTAAATCACCACCATACATTTCATTCCCGATTTTCAACAACTCAAAGCAAAAAACAACAACCCGCTGTAAATTGCTTTCATTCGCAGCAATAAATCCATTCTTTTGTAATAAACTATTAAACCCTAAAATCAAAATGAAAACAAAACTTTTGCTTATTACCTTCATGCTAACTTTGCAGTTCTCTTTTGCCCAAAAACTCACCCAAACAATCAGGGGAAAGGTAATAGACCATGCCTCGGGTATGCCCCTCTTTGCTGTTAACGTGTTTTTATTGGATTCTGGCCCGCCCATGGGATCTACTACAGGCGTTAATGGAACTTTTCGTATTGACAACGTGCCGGTTGGAAGACAATCCTTGCATCTGTCTTATGTTGGTTACAAAAGCATTACAGTCCCAAATATTGCTGTGACCTCCGCCAAAGAGGTTGTTTTGACCATTGAGATGGAAGAAAGCATCAATAAGCTTGATGAGGTTAAAGTTGTGGCCAAAGAAAAGAAATCGGAAGCCATGAACAAAATGGCTACTTTGAGCATGCAATCCTTCACCGTTGAACAAGCCAGCCGCTTTGCCGGTGGTATGGACGATCCTTCGCGTCTTGCTTCTTCTTATGCCGGCGTTGCAGCAGGTATGGGAAGCAATGCTATCGTGGTCAGGGGTAATGCGCCCAAAGGATTGCTATGGAGCTTAGAAGGCGTTGAAATATCCAACCCTAACCATTTTTCTGATATGGTTACTTTTGGTGGTGGTGGATTAACAGCCCTTAGCAGCTTGGTGCTGGATAAAACGGATTTTCTCACCGCCGCCTTCCCCGCCGAATACGGGAACGCCCTGTCAGGTGTTTTTGACCTGAGGATGAGAGCCGGGAATAACCAAAAAAGAGAGCATGCTTTCCAAATCGGCTCGAATGGTATTGATGTGGCTTCTGAGGGGCCATTCAAGAAAGGAAAGCAATCTTCCTACCTGTTTAATTACAGGTATTCTACCCTGGCATTGATCACACCCATACTGCCTCCCGAAGCCGGGAAAATATCCTACCAAGATTTCTCTTTTAAGCTGAATTTCCCTACGAATAAGGCTGGTGTGTTCTCTGTGTGGGGACTTGGATCAATAGACCGGCAGAAAAAAGACCCCATTAAGAACATTGAGGAATGGAATGATGACCATGACAGGCAGGAAAATACCTATCAAACAGGGATGGGAGCGTTTGGCATCACGAACAAGTATATTTTGGGTAAAAAATCATACCTGCATACTACCCTCGCTGCTTCTGGAAACATGATTAGCTTGGAAGAAGAGAAGTATGATGAAAACTTAGTTCTGCAACCTTTTAAAGACATCAGGAACAACACATGGAATTATGTGTTTTCTGCATCCGTAAAGAAAAAGTTTGGTGCCAGGCATACGAATAAAACAGGATTTTATGTAAACCGCAAAAACTACGATATTAGCATATACGGTACAGAAGTGCCGGGTGAACAACTTGCCAGGTATGCTGACGAAAACGGCGCTAGCAACCTTTTCCAAGGGTATACCCAGTCTAAAATTAAGATAACGGATCAATTCACTGCCAATCTGGGATTGCATTCTTTGTATTTTTCTCTCAATAACCATTATACCATTGAGCCCAGGGCTGGTTTAACTTATGAACTAGGCGGCGGAAGCGCCCTTAGCATGGCCTATGGCCTGCATTCACGGATGGAGATGCTGGCTTATTACCTGTTAAAACAGGATATTGCAGGAGGAAATATCCAACCCAACAAAAACCTTGATTTCTCTAAAGCACACCATTTTGTTATTGGGTACACCAAAATGCTCAATGAAAATACCCAGCTTAAGATAGAGCCATACCTGCAAAAGCTTTATGATGTACCCGTGATTCCCAACAGCTATTTCTCCCTACAAAACCTTGAAAGTGATTGGTTTTTTAATGATTCGCTTGTCAACAAGGGCAAAGGGACAAACATGGGCATAGACCTTACCCTGGAGCAATTCCTCAACAAAGGGGTTTATTACCTTTTCACCACCAGTGTGTTTGATTCAAAATACACTGGTGGGGATGGGATTGAGAGAAACAGCAGGTTCGACAGGGAATATGTTATTAATCTACTGGCAGGCAAAGAATGGAAAACCGGCAGGAATAAGCAGAATTTGTTTAGCTTGAACGGAAAAATCAACCTGCTTGGCGGCAACAGGATGCACCCGGTAAACAGGGAGCGTTCTATTGCTGAACAAGTGATCGTTTATGACTATTCCCATGCTTTTGATAAAAAAGAACCAGGTAATCAAATCCTTAGCTTTAGCATCCATTACAGGATCAACAAGGAAAAATACTCTAGCCTTTGGTCGTTCAACATCATCAACGTGCTGGGACAAAAAGAATTTGAAGGGTACGAATTTAATACCCAAAAACAAACCATAGAAAAAGAAGAGGACCCTTTTGTTATTCCGCAAATTAGTTATAAAATTGAATTTTAGTTTGTATTTTTATCACTACAAATCCTAAATTATGCGAAAAAGTGTAAAGATTATCACCTGGCTGCTCATCGCTATTTTTATTCATTTCCTGATCAAGATTTACGATGCGTCATTCAAAGGGCAGGTATTCCAAATGGATAAGAGGGGCGTTTTTTTCCTTGTTTTCATGGTGGTATTTATGATGACCATCCTTGCCCTAGCTGATGCCATCTTAAAATGCTCTACCAGAAGGTTTTTGAATAAGTTTTCCTTTAACAAGCGGTTCACCGTGTTAAGCGTGATCTTTTTGGTTTACGGTATCTTCGTAGTATTGGGTTTTTCATTTTGCTATACCCTATTCGATTATTGGTTTTTTGGTTTCTGGCACTATGGCAAGGAATACCAATTTCTCGATTTTGATGCCAACCTGGGCATGTACATGGCTTACCTGGCCATCTTGCTTTTTAACGGGCAATTTTACCTGTTGCGGCATTCCAGGGAGAGCGAGTTAAAAACGGAAAAACTGGAAAAGGAACGGTTGCAATCTCAATACCAGGCGCTGAAAAACCAGGTAGACCCGCATTTCTTCTTTAACAGCCTTAGTGTTTTAACCTCGCTGGTTTATAAAGACGCTGACCTGTCTGCCGATTACATCACCCAACTGTCTAAAATGTACCGCTATACCTTGGATAACGAAAGCAAGAGCCTTGCACCTTTAAAAACGGAATTGAATATCCTGGATTCCTATATTTTTCTGATCAAGATACGCCATGGCGATGCAGTGAATTTTAAAGTCAATTTTAGCGAAACCGCTAAAAGGGAGACGTATATTCCTCCCAATGCATTGCAAATGCTGGCTGAAAACGCCATCAAGCACAACCGATTTTCCGTTGAAGAACCTTTATCGGTTGATTTCTACGAAGAAAATGACTATTTGGTGGTGAAGAACGAGAAAAGAACCCGCAAACAGCTCTCCCCATCACCCGGCATAGGGCTCGAGAATATCAGCAAAAGATATGGTTTGCTTTGCAATTGCCAGGTGGTAGTTTCAGAAGAAAGGGGACAATTTATTGTAAAACTTCCTAAACTCAAGAACAGCCATGAAAATCCTCATTTTTGAAGACGAAAAACTCACTGCAGAAAGGCTAGTGCAACTACTTAAGCGCTACGACAGCCAGGTGGAGGTTCTGGATATCATCCCTTCCGTGAAAGAAGGTGTTACATGGTTGGAGAACAACCCTGCCCCCGACCTGGTGATGATGGACATACAACTCTCTGACGGCAACTGTTTTGAGCTGTTTGGTAAGTCCCATGTCCAATTTCCGGTTATCTTCACCACTGCATACAATGAATACGCCATCCGGGCTTTTAAGGTAAACAGCATCGATTACTTGGTAAAACCCATTGATTACAAAGAGTTGCATGCAGCCATGGAGAAATTCAAGCGTTTGGAGCCTGCTGCCACGGAAACGCCCATGCCGGGCTACCGTGAACTATTGAAAACATTGACAGACCCGTACAAAGAACGTTTCATGGTGAAGGTGGGAGAGCAATACAAGTTCATAGAAACACGAGATATTGCCTATTTCTTTTATGATGAGGGCTTGGTGTTTGCCAGGACTTATGCAAACAAGGATGTGCCCATGAACCTTAGTTTGGATAAGATAGAGAAATCATTAGACCCCCATTTTTTTTATCGTATCAACCGTAAGTTTTTGATAAGCGCCGGTGCTATCGTTGAGATGCATGCCTATAGCAACAGCCGCGTAAAGATCCAGTTAAAACCTACCTGTACCGGCAAGGTAATCGTAAGCCGCGAAAGGGTAGGGGGCTTTAAGGAGTGGTTGGGTGGGTAGGGGAAAATTCAATAAACTAAACAATCGCAGTAATGACGTAGGATAAGCAGGCGTCATTGCGAACGGGAAGGAAAGTGTGTTGGAGTGAAGCTTGTCCTTCAAAGTTTTATGGAGAAGGAGCAATCTCCGAGCGTTTTGCAGCGGCAGTGGCTTGAAGGTTTTGTTTGCTGCGCTGCAAGTAGCTGATCACCAACCGCTTCAAGGGTTTTATTCAACTTAGCAGGAATCTTTTAAATGCAACCGTTTAACCGCTTGAAGAGTTTTTCTATTTTTTGCCACGAAGACCCTAAGAACCTAAGAAACACGAAGGTTCATATCTACCGGTGTTAACACTTCGTAACTCTTAGAGTCTTTGAGCATTAGTGGCTTAAAAATTTTGTTTGCTTGTGAAGATATTAATTATTAAATACCATTGATTTTCATCTCCGGCTTTCCTAAAATAACCAAAAATCGTATGTTTGAACAAACGCTTTATAAATGAAACCCTATTCTATTAAAAAGTTTCCGAAAACAAGAATTGCCACCATCGACTTAGGTAAGGTAGGATGGAAACGAAGCCACATCCCGGTTCTGCTTAAAATAGCTGTTGCCCATAGCCAGGCAAAAAATCAGGGATTTTGAAGAGAGAAACAAAGAAGCAGATTTCATTCAATGGTTGGTTTATTCTTACTACGGTTTTGCCCGCTTGTTTTGCCATTGGCAGTGTTGTGAAAAAAACATTGTGCATGGGTAACAAAATAGAAAGCCGAGAAGTATTGAATTTAACCGTGATATTAGACCATGATGTTATTGATGGGGCATCTATAGTTAGTGTTGTAAAAAAATTGACAAAAAATATAGAGGAATGGTTATTTGTATAATGGTTTTATAGTTAATATGACGCATATCACTGTTTTCCAATGGGCTAAATAATTTCTTTTGATTATTTTTATAAAATCTTTGATTAAAAACCTAAATAAATAATTAAAGTTTATTAACCTAAAACAATTATTATGAGAACTTTACACGAAACCGAAAAAGCATTAATGCGGTATAACGAGGATACCAATGCCATAGAACTGATCTGGAAGGGCCAATACGATGCTGACACCTACAAGATGATGTTTACCAAGGGCGTGGAATATTTGAAAGAATTCAAGGCAACAGCTTGGCTTTCTGACATCAGGAAAGAGGGTGTTGTAGGCGCTGCTTCATCTAAATGGTTGAAAGAAGAGGTAATACCACATGCCATAAAGAACGGTCTAAAGAAAATTGCCGTAATCTTGGATGAAGATGTGTTTAAAAAATTCTATGTTGAGAGTCTTGACAAAAGCATGGAAACCAAGATGATGCAATACTTTGACTCGATGGAATCCGCTAAAAAATGGTTAAAGGAAGTGGAGGGGTAATTTTTTACCATTTTCATGATAGAACATTAAACCTTTTATTACCAGCCTTTTTACGACTGCTAACACATTTCATTTTGAATTTTGGAGATGTTTCTTCTACATTTCTTATTTCGGCTATGTCTCATTTAACTATTTTTATAGCCTGTACCGATATGTCGTTATAGAATAGGCATTTACAGGTTGTAATTATAAAATGAACTTTTAAACAAGATAATTGTTTGTATTTTAAACATTTAGAATCTAAAAATTATGAACCAGGCAATGGCTAAGATAATTAATGTGGCTCATACAAATTATGACTTTACTGTATCTTATATCTAAGCATTGTCATAAATTTTAAACTTATGAAAAGAAACATAGGATCAGCAGATAAAGCAATAAGAATCGTAATTGCTATAATAGCAGCCGTATTATTCTTTACAAATGCGATAACAGGTACCTTAGGTTATATTATACTGGCTTTTGGAGCTATTATGTTGGCAACGGCATTGGTTAACTTTTGCGGGCTATATGCTCCTTTTGGAATTAATACGTGTAAAAGATGCAGGGCAGAAGAGCCATAGATATTATGGTATATTACCAAATCATGAAATGATTATAAAAATCTAAAACAAATTAAAAAAAAAAGGCTGCCTATAGAATGGCAGCCTTTTTTAGTATATGTGCGTTCTAACACCAATTATTGCTTGATGATCTTTGTATGAACTACTTTTTCTTTACCAACAAACCTTAAGAAATAATTGCCATTAGCAAAATTAGAAATATCGATCTTCACGGTTTCCTTGTTTAGTTTTTGCCTATGGACAATTTTCCCGGTATTGTTCATGATGCTGAATACAACATTTTTTAATGAAGTAGAAACATGAAATACACCCTTATTCGGATTGGGGTATATTTCAATACCAAGGTCAGAAAGTTCGCTAATAGATATTGTTGTAATGTCAATATCTTCGCTTACCTCATGATCGGGGCAATAACTGTTAGAAGCAGAGAGTACCACGGTATAAGTAGCATTCTCCGTATAAGAATAAACAGGGTTTTCATCTGTTGAAGTTCCGGCGCCATCACCAAAGTCCCAAGAATACGCATCTGCATTTTCCGATTCATTGGTAAATGTAACTTCTCCTACATTAATAACATGAGAAAACGCTGCCAAAGGACTGGCAAATACATCGATCATGATCTCGTTAGAGAAGTCATCGTCACAACCTGCATTATAAACTTTAGCCCTGAAATAGGTATCATCGGTTAATGCAGTGGTTGTATATGTATCAGAAGTAGCTCCTGAAATATCGTTCCAAGTTGAACCATCTGCAGAGTTTTGCCATTGGATGCTGCCATCATAACTTGTAAGTGTAAAAGTGGTAGTACCATCTTCGCAAATTTCTGTTTCGCTGGCAGATGCAGTGCCAGGGATTGGCGATGAATTAACAGGAACTGAAATTTCGTTAGAGTAAGCGGGGTCATAACCGGCTTTATTTACTTCTGCCCTGAAATAAGTTGTTTCAGTTAATACAGAAGTAGTATAAGGTGAAGTTGTTGCCCCGGAAATATTAGACCAACTGCTTCCGTCGGTTGAGCTTTGCCATTGCATGTTGTCTCCACTCCAATCATTAAGGCTAAGTTCTGTTGTCCCGGATTCGCAAATTGCGGCTGGGTCAGCAATTGCAGTACCTCCTGCTGGCCCCATGGTGAAGCAACTGATTTCTGCTTCCCAACCTGGGTTAGGAACAACACTTGTTGAATGGAAATAGAATGTTAAAGCACCTTGCGAGTTTGTTGCCGTAAAAGTAGACAACATAGCAGAAGCGCCGGCTGCATCGGATGAAATAATAAGCGGGTCGCTGGTGCTTTCGCCGTCGTAGATTTCAAGATAGTCCCATCCGCTTCCTTGGTTTCCACAATCAAAGAAGGTGAATTCGGCTTGTATCATGTTTCCTGCAATTGAAGGATAAAATGTAAATGTGTATTCTTCGTTATTGCTAAAATCTCCCGAAGGCCCGCCTGAATCATAAAAATAACCGGTACAAGTGGTTTCTGAACCATCGGTCATCAGAAATACGGGTATTTCACCAATAACGATTTGCTTGGTTGCAGTTGCCGAATATTGGTTGTTAGCTCCGGCAGTAAGCGTAAAATCAATATCAGCCGGTGTGCCTACAGGAGTTGCTGCGTCTGCTGTAACATTGAATACAAAGTTTTCAGTGCTACCTGTACTAAAAGAAATTGGAGACGTTGAGGAACTGTTTATTGTAAGGTTTGTGCTTCCTGAAGAAATTGACCCAATAGCATTAGAAACATCAGCATTTCCATCATTTGTAGCTTGAATGATAATATCACCAGTTTCGCCTGGGTCTAAGATGCCGTCGCCGTTACCTGTAGCATTGTCATCTATTGTAAGGCCACCAATGGAAAGTACCGGTGCATTTACATTGAATGACAATGTTGAAGTATAGGTTTCTTTCGAGTCGTCAGTGATGGTAACATCAAAGCTTATGGTTGTTTGGTCGGCAATATCATCAGCCAATTCAACGGTAAAATTGCCAGAACTTGTTGCAGTGCCGTCAGGAGCAATGTTTCCATAATTAACATTGGTTGCGTTGGTTAAAGAAATTACATTAGGATCGGTAGTGGTTAATGTAACTTGTACATTATCAGAACTTGCAACTCCAACGTTTTTCACGGTGATGTCCAGGTCAAAAGTTTCGCCGAATTCGGCTTGGTTGTTTCCTCCATCATTAATCACATAACTGTCAACTACGTCAAATGGCCCTGATGGTGAAATAACAGTTACATTATTGGTATAGCGATAATAATCCTGTTTTGTTATGGTTACCAACATATCGGTTCCCGGGTTAGGAACTGTAGAAAGGTTGATCGTATTGGCTCCCCCAGAACTAACCGCTGTGCCTAATATTTCAGTTTCTTGTGTTGTGCTATTGAAGTACGTAACAGCAATGGTAGCGCCGGCATCTGCACTTATGTTAATCGTAGAAGTGCCGAATACATGGGTGCTGGGGCAATTCACTGTTAGGTTTTGTGGCACTTCCGAGTAAACATTAAGAAATGCATCGCCATGATGGTGAAACAAACGGTAAGTAACCTGCTTATTGCTTGTATTATATGGCCAACTTGATTGGTAAAGGAAATGTTTACCGGCAGCATTGGCAAAAGCAGGATAGATAAAGTTTACAGGAAACTGTGTAGAATAGTCAGGAAGGAAATCCGGCCACATGTTATCATAAGCGCCCCAAACATAGGTATCGTTTACAAATGAATAAGATACTTCTGTTGCCGCAATAATTCCTAATGCACCACTATTATTATTATTATAGGTATGTCGGTGGAATTTTTCCGCAAAACATTCACTTGAATTGTGGAAAGCACCGGTTTGACAATTGATAGAAAGAATAAAAGTCAACTCGTTATTGATGTTTTGTAAGCTGTTTATATCCGAAGAACCAAAATCAGGCTCACCCCAACCTGTGTATGAACCATGGTCCCTGTGTTGTAGCATAAAAGAGCCGCTGTTGATGGCATTAACAACATCTTGGCCTGTTCCGCCTGTCCATCCTCCTA
>CAZJDA010000076.1:0-21252 GCA_964544705.1 uncultured Bacteroidales bacterium | reverse complement strand
TGAGCGGGAGGTAAATTATTGATATTAAACCTACTAACTTATTGATAACTTTTTGAAAAATGAGTTTTTTATTCAAAAATGAGTTTTTTGTATCCTTAACAGCTCAAAAGTCAACCTTGGTTTATAAAGAGATTGTGAACTAAATTGATCCATTATTTTCTTTGTTCATGAGCTAAATATTCTCGCTCACTGCTTGCCCCTTATACGAAGTGCCTGTGATAAAGAAATAGTATGCCTTTCACCTCACTTTTCCGGTGAAACCGACAATTTCTAATTCGGCTTCGCTTTTGCATAGCTTCAGCGGAGCAAAGGGTTATCCGCCGGCAGAAAGCGCTTTTTCACTATGTTCAAGCCTCTCAACTTAGGTTATACAAAGAAATGAAAAGATGCTGTGTTCTTTGCTTTATTTGTAGAGTTGTAGAAAAAATTCCATACTTTCCCTTCCTTTCCACATTTTTTACAAATCAAGTTATTGATAAAATCCCGTTTAAGAACCTTTATCATATTAGGTAATAAGGGTAATTTCAAAGGTTTTGGCTTACAGCACTAAATTATGAACAGTATTTGCCCGTTTAAAATAAATTCATAATAAAATATTTAAATAATCTACAAATCTAATAGCTAATGAAGCAAAGAACCTTTATCATCTTATTGATAATCATACTTTTAATTACAGTTTTTGTACTCCAAAATTCTACCTATGTAACCATCCGTATTTTGCTTTGGGATTTTGAAACACCCGTGTCCTTAATATTGATAATTTTCTTAACGATAGGCGCTATCATAAGCTTTTTATTAAATGTTTCGATAAAACGTAAAAGAAAGAGGCAACTAAAAGAAAAAGACTCAAAAATAAAGACATTGGAAACTACCATTGCAGAAATGCAAAAAAAATATGGCATAGGTAAATCAACGGTTGATAGTTTTTATGTAAATGAAAATAAGTCTAAAAAACAAGATGAAAAAAACACAACATAATACCAAAAAAAAAGCACTGGTAACAGGAGCTACGGGCTTAATCGGCTCAAATATATTGCTGCGATTGGCACAAGCCGGTCAAGAAATTAAGGCAATAACACATTCGGGCAATCATATAAATAAGGTGAATTTTCTTTTTAATTTTTGTTTAAAAGATGGAGATAAACTTTTTAAGACTATTAAATGGGTTAAAGGAAGCATTTTAGACAAGACTTTCTTAGAAAATGAAATGAAATATACAGACCACGTTTATCATTGCGCAGGGAAAGTATCATTTAGCCCCGATGACAAAGAAAAACTAAATAATATCAATGTAAAAGGTACTGAGGTGGTTATTGAATGTTGTAAAAACAGGTCGGTCAAGAAATTATGTCATATAAGTTCAATGGGGGCTCTGAAGCACCTTAGAGAAAAGGAAAAAAAGGCCACAAACAAAGCCTTACCTTACGATTCTCCATACGAAAAAAGCAAATACATTTCAGAGAAAAAAGTCTGGAAAGCTATTGACCAAGGCCTAAACGCAATCATTGTGAATCCCGCCGTTGTGCTGGGTCCTCCATTATGGGGAAATGGCAGCAATAGCTTATTCACTTCAAAATGGAACAATTGGGGTGTATACATTGATGGAAAATCAAATTTTATTGATGTACGTGATGTAACCAAGGCCATGTTCAAATTGATGAACCGGGAATATAATGAAAAACAGTTTGCTCTTTCTGCACAAAGTATGTCCTATAAAGAGATCATTGAGTTAATTGCAGAGGCTATGGGTAGAAGAAGACCCGTTTTCAGGTTACCGGGGTACGTACTAAATTTTATACAAAAAGCTGGGAAAATTAAGTATAACTTACTTGGAGATTCGCCTTTTATTCCCGAGGAACTCCTCAAAAACATAAACTCAAGCATTGAATACCAAGGAAATGGAAAAGATATTATTAAGGAATACATTCCCATAAAAAAATCCGTGGAATTCAATTCGCGTGTTTATTTTGAATACCAAAAACAATATAACAAAATGGAGGATATAAAATTATGATGAAATTTAAAACACAAGTAATTTCGTTTTTTCTTTTATTAGCATTGGCTTTTTCATGCCAAGAAAAGAAAGAAGACAAACAAGATGAACTAGGGCAGAAGGCAGGTATGGAGATTAATGACAAAACCATAACCCAAGCCATAGAAAACGAGTTATTAGAACACCCTGAAGTTCCCGCGCATCTAATTGATGTTAATACTTTTGATGGAATAGCCCGCTTATCAGGGTCAACAGATAACATATTATCAAAAGAAAGGGCAGAGGAAATAGCTGCAACGGTTAAAGGTGTTGAAGGTGTTATTAATAAAATTGATGTGAAAACCATCCTTATCTCTGACGATGAATTAGAAAATAGAGTAGAATCAGCGCTTTATTATGATCCTGTTACCGATGAATACGAAATTGAAGTGGAAGTTAATGAAAAAAAGGTAACCCTCACTGGTGAGGTTGATTCCTGGCAAGAAAAACAAATTGCCAGTGAAGTTGCTAAAGCTGTTACCGGTGTAGAATCTGTGGATAATAACTTGGCATTTGTTTTTGATGAAAAAAGGCCTGACGTGGAGATTCATAAAGAAATTGAAAGATTACTGCTTATTGATGTACGCGTGGATGGCGAAATGATAGATACCGAAGTAAAGAATGGTACAGTTATCCTAAGTGGCGAGGTTGGCAGCTTAGCTGAAAAATCAAGGGCTATAGCCGATGCTTGGGTGGCAGGCGTTGATTCAGTTAACGCTGAAAAACTGGAAGTAAAAAAATGGGCCAGAGAACCTATGTACAGGGAAGGAAAATATGTTGATAAAAATGACAAGCAAATTAAGAAAGATGTAAAACAAATGTTTCAATATGATTATAGGGTTAACCCTTTTGATATTGAAATTGAAGTAGATGATGGATATGTTACCCTTTCCGGTAAGGTTGATAATCTCATGGCCAAAAATAAAGCTGGAAAAAGAGCTAAGCAAGTTGTTGGAGTTTGGGGCGTAGAAAATAAAATTAAAGTGAGGCCCCAGCATACACCAACAGGAAAAGTATTATCTGGAAGAGTAGAAACGAAACTGGCCAAAGACCCGTATTTGAATCGTTATAATTTAAATGAAAAAATACACAATCAAAAAGTATATCTGAAAGGTAGAGTAAGATCATATTTTGAGAAACAGAGAGCCGAAGATATTGTATCGAGCGTTCCGGGCGTAGTAGATGTGCAAAATGATATACAGATCATTAAAGAACTTAACAAGTATGGCCCTGTTATTACTAGCGCTGACTTACCTGGTGATGAAAAGATCAAGGAAGAAATAGAAGAACAATTATGGTGGAGTCCTTTTGTTAACGAAAACGAAGTCCAAGTGGAAGTTGATGAAGGACACGTAACACTCACCGGTGAAGTAGATACCCGGCTGGAAAAAGAATATGCTGCAAAAAATGCTTTTCAAGGCGGTGCTTTCACGCTTGAAAATTTGATAAAAGTAGAATTTTTGCCCTCCGGTGAAGAGGAAGACGATTCGTTTGGTCAAGTAGAATAATATTTTCTTATTATGACAATGGATGAATTTTGTAGATTGTTTTTGATAGCAAAAAATAGCCAAATTCTCAATTATGAGAAAGGGATATCAAAAGCAATCTACACTCATCTTATCATTATCGAATAAATATTAAAGCCTCCTGATATAAATGCTTTATTTATTCACACACTCATCGCATCTTACTTCTCCATGAAAAGCATTAATTCCTTTCACCGTGCTTGCTTCAGTCCAGGCCATGTCTATGAGTTCTTCTTTTTGTTTTTTTGTTAATGTTGCTTTTTCTGAAGTAGAAACAGTTTTACGCTTAACCTTGTTTTCAACATCGCCAGTTACACCTTGTAAAAAAAACGGCAAATGTCTTCGTATTGGGTACATCAATTGGCGAATAAGCGTAGAGAGGAAATAACTTTTTTTCTGATCTATTTTTTCCCGTTGCTCATCGTCAATACCAGCTTTTTCTTCAACACCCCCTGAAACACGATGTTTTGGGATTTCAATAAAACAGGCTTCTTTTCCACAATGGTCGCAATTCCAATGCACATAAAAGAAATCATTGCGTGTTTCTATTTTTGCTTTGCTTTTGTAATCGTATTCAGTCATTTTATTGTTCTCCTTTTTTTGTTTATAAATTCATTTCTTTTTGTATAGATGGCGGTAGATTATCTTCAATATTTGGAGAGAAGCTTTTTCTACCGGTAGTTCTTTGTTGTTTCTTATTTTTATGATAATGGTAATGTTCTTCCCTTTGCTCTTTGCTCATTTTGCTAAGCATTTCTTCGTATTTTTTATCCATATCTTCATCTGTGCGATGTTCTTCGGAGTATTGATTGCCATAAACTTCTTCTGCTTTAGCGATCAACGCGGGAGGAGGTGGTTGCATAGGTTGCATTTGGGGCCATACTTCATTTTTTAAAAATTCTAACCTATGATCTGTATAAGGTAAAAATATGTAAGCGATTTTATCCCTGGATTCCCGCAAATAAAGGAATTCGGGTTCAGAGAACATTTCGTCCCAGCCTATGCCAAAGTATTCTTTCAATATTTCTTCTGTAACTTTAGCCATGCCAGCGTTTGTATATTTGGTAAGTTTTACCCTTTTCATGGTCTCTTCCATGTCGCGTTCTACAAACCATCTTGGGTCTTTAGGCGCCCATTTTGTCCAGCTATCGATCCAATCGTGTGTTAAATTTAACAAATTATGAAATAATAAATCCCTCATATCCCATTCTACCTGCCTGGGCATATATTTCATGCGAATGGTAAAATCTGTAACTTCCCAAACAACATGGTTGGGAATGCCAGCGGGCGATTCATCGCAAAGCTTATCCCAAGTAGTAAGCAATTCTTCCCACAACTCAATATTGGGTAAATTTCTCGTTTGTTTGTTGTTTTCTACGCCTTCTACCAGCATATCGCGTATAGAAGAAGTGTGCCTCATTTTTTCATGTATACCTTCTTCTTCAAGGGCTTTTAGGTAAAGGGGGTATGAGATCCCTGAATCATAAAGTTCTATCATACGATCCCAAAAAGGGATTTCCCATGCACGGTCTTCTTCTTGCAGCGCCCTTTCCCTATCTTCTTTTACGCTTTTGATATTTAGGTCAAATGCTTTTTGTACTTGTTCTGTTTTATCTTCACTAATATCATCTTCTTGTTTGTTTTCTCCAGTGCTCGTTTGTGGCTGGCTGGTTGCCATAAACGATTCTGAATAGATCATTCCCGCTTTCTGGGCCAATCCTTTTTCAGTGGTAATTTGCATAAATTCTTCCATGGAGGAAACTTCGCGGGCTACAGCTCTAAATTCTTCAATAACATCGTTTAAACGTTGTTTAAATTCATCGGGTGTACCTTTTTCTTCAAATTCTTGTTGCCATTGCAGGTACATTTGTATCATAGGTGCGTATGTTTGCTCGTCTATTGGCATAATGAACCTCCTTTTATCTTTTTTTCTTTAATTTCTTTGCTTTCTTTTATCCATCGTTCTAAAGTTTCATCTTTAACGGGATAAATGCGGCGATTACGGGCTTCCTTTAACTTCTCAAAGTCATAATCCATATTCGCCGTACTCTTTAGTTTGGTTTCTATGTTTTTTAAAAATTCTTGGTAGGTATTTTCATGCTCTAGCTGGTCTACTTTCACTAATTCTTTGTA
This sequence comes from uncultured Bacteroidales bacterium, assembly GCA_964544705.1. Taxonomy (GTDB): domain Bacteria; phylum Bacteroidota; class Bacteroidia; order Bacteroidales; family CAZJDA01; genus CAZJDA01. The sequence goes on along the minus strand of CAZJDA010000076.1, from coordinate 15,561 downwards.
GTTTTTGGGTTCATCAAGCTCAAGTTTTTCAATATTTTCTTTATAAGTGTACCCTTCCGGGTAACCGGGATATATAGAAGGATCATCCGATACCTGGGCATCCCTGTTCATTTTAATGGCATTTAATATGATGATATTGGCATTAAATGTTTTATAAGCCATGTCAGCAGAAACTTTAAAAGCTTCTTCCTGGTTGGCTTTTGTGAGAACGCTGTTCAATTCGGTTAGGTTTTGAGCATTTTTGGCTGCTTCAATTACCTTTTCCTGCATCTGAACACGTGCAGTTTCTTGAAGCTTTTCTTGTTCTTCGTAATGGACATAAGAATCATCTTGTACCCAGTAAGGCCTTTTTACATGTACCAATGTGTCGGCGTAAGCTTTCAAGCGTATTTCAGCTTCGTCAATAACCCTATATTTACCAATTTCAACGGTCATGTTATTTTCCTCGAATTTTTTGTTGAAATCATTGAAATTTTCCGAGTCATGCAGTATTTCGAGTATTCTTTCATATACTGCTGCATAATTCTTATACCCTAATTTAGAATATTTTTCCTGCATGTATGAATAATATTCCTCATAGTCTTTTAAAAGTTGTTCGTTGGTCATGGAACCTCCTTTTTAATTGATTTTTTATTGGATATTATTTGCTTGTTATTATTCGTTGCATTATTATTGATTACATCATATGCCTCTTTTGTGAATTTTCTCCATTTACATAGAATAATTCCCGATAAACATAAATACAATTCAAATATATAAAAAAAATGAAAACCTACCTTTTAGACTTCACAAAACTATTTATTGATTGGCATTTTTTCTTGTTTTAAAGACTTTAATAAACATTTTTACTGCTCAATGAAGATTTTAGCTAAACGGGATTAAGATTTGATAAAATGCAGAATTAATTTTCGATATTGTTTTTTTAATAAAAATAGAAACAATTCAACCTGGCAAACATTACATTATCAAGCGACAAAGTGTTTAATAACATTGATATTAGCTGTTCTGTTTATATCATCCTTAATACTTCTTACGAATACCCTTCATTTTTAGAATCATTCTAAAAAGCTTAATTAAGCCTCTCTAATTTAGTCAAGTAGCTCAACCTACAAAATAATTAGCACAATTTAATTATTTGAGTTTATTAAAATTGGCTTATCTTAGACAAACCGCTATTTTAATGCTAACATAATATAATCAAATAATTTTCCTTTCATAGATTTTAGATTGAAAAACATGGATTTATGAACGATTTTAATGTGATTGATACAAGAGAATTAATGCATAAATTAAGGTTTAACAGGCGTAGGATTAATAATATAGTAATTATCGATTTTTTTTTGGATTTTTTGAGAATTGTTTAAATCTTTTTCAGAGATTTCGTTTAATATCTGGTATTGTTTTGCTATTTTTTTATAAGATTTTTGTGCAATAGAACCATAAATTGCTCCTTCAATGGATAGCAGACGATTTAGATCGTTAAAACATTTTTTTAGGATGGTGCTGTTGTACAAACCCAATGACCAAAAGTCTTCGGTGCCGTATGATGTAGTGCTACCGGATGCAAAAGTTCTGCGTGATGAATAATAGCGCATGTTTTCAAGAATGGCAGTTGCCATTTTGGGTATTTGAATAAAACCAAGGTCTTTTTTTGTTTGACTAAAATTAATAGGAATACTATCAATTTTACCACTTAAAGTGTAGTGTATTCGCCTTTCTATGACCCAAGAAATCATGAGGATAGAGTCAATAAGCTGTCCTGCAGAAAGAGATATCTCAGGATTTACAAAACTACCCTGTGAAAAAACCTGGTTCTCATTTTCAATAACCAGGGGATTGTCAGATTTTCTTTGTAATGAGATATCTATTGACTTTAAATAGTTTCTCACAGAAACAAAGAAAGCGGATGCATTTTGTGGAAGTGTTCTTAAACTCACAGGGTCTTGAACGGAAGAATGATTATTATAATTTACTCTGTCGCTAAAGTAATTGCATATTTCAGCAATGTAATCTTCCCGGTTATCTGTTAAATGGGTTGTAAAGTTTGAAGAATTTGCTTTACATATTTCAGCATTTATTTTGGAGAATTCCATGAAAGCATGCCAGGATAACAGGAGTGTTGGTATTGTAGAAAGGGCAGAACCTACATGCACAAATGCCCCGTTTATTAGCGATATTCCTTCTTTTGGTTTTATCTTGTACTGATGATTTCTTTTTAAATAATTCATTAGGTATTTTGCCCAGTTGGCCCCTGGAATTACATCTCCGCTTGAATAGGAGAGATCTGAGGGGATTTCAGGATTAAACTTCCCGTCCTGGATAGCACTTAGAAGAAGATTATAGAGTTCAGAACTTATTCCTCCGCCACCTTGACTGTAAAACCATGCACGAGTATATGAGATGCATCGTGAAGTATAATTGTCATAAAACTCGCTTGAAACTTTTAAGGCATGATTTTCAATTAAATGATTCTGGAACTCACTAATATCTTGTAATGTAAGTCTTTGGGAATCCATATGACCTACCAGGGTATTGACAGCATAAATATTGGGTGGCGAATCCTGGTTCACAAGTTTATTAAAATGCTTATATTCATTTTCTATTCTTTTCTTTGCAGTAACAAGTTCATCCGGCAAAGTAAGATTCTCAATGTGATTCAGGATGTATCCGGATAATTTTGGGCTCATATTTTTTTAGTTTATTCTTTACTTCCTTTTATGAAATAGTTGCTGTATAATATGAAGAAAACAATTAATAATATCATTCCCGACCATAAGAGTCCGTCTGGAGAGAATTGGGCGCCCAAATCATATAATCCGGGGATATCATCTTTTGTCCCTGTCTTTTCCGACCAGAAAGTAATTAGTGTATTGACAAACTCAAGCAAAGAAATTCCACCCAGGAAAAACAGCAGCAGTTCAACTATAAACTGGCTTTTCTTCATGCTGTGTTTGTAAATTTCTGAAATCTTTTCCTTGCACACATTACTTTTTTGTTCAATATTTTCAAATAATTCCGGAATCGACCAGCTTTGAATTACCTGCCTGAAGAAAAATTCCCGGTCACCCTGGAAGTTTTGGAGTGTATCTATATACCCCACCCGGATAATACTTACAATATTGACAAGTTCTTTTAACAAATAATTATAGTTTTTACTCTCCTTTAATTTACTGATGTAGTTTGATTGTCCTACGATATATGACAAATTAATATTCAGACTATCTAAAACCCCATAATAATATTGCGACAATAACAAGGCCTTCTTAGCATCCTTTACTACATGGCTGTTGCTCTCGTTGTATATGAAGTTATTTCCCCATCCAAGATAAGCGCTGTTTTTTTCATCATCATTATATTGTTCTAGGGTATTTATTATGTCAGTAATTGATGAATGAGTAAAAATCCATTTATTAATTAAATCAGGATTGATTTTTGAATCCTGATTTTGAATAAGTGTACGATTAACCCATAAGGGCTGACCTGTTTGTGCTTTATGTATTAACAAGTTTTTTTTCTTGCTTATATCTGGAAAACCATAGTGATTTTCTGTGTTTGCTATAAATTTCCTGTTTTTATCGAAACTAACAATTTTTTTTATGAGCGGTAGAATTGTATTACTATAAGTTGTTTGAACAATTTTGTTACCAACATCATTTCCCCAGTGCTGAATATTTTCTATGAATGAATCTAAGTCATGAAGAAATACAGAAGGAATTTCCAGGGTAATTTCAAGTATTCCGATTGTATTGTCGAATAGTGTGAAATTTGATGTACCCTCTACGAATTTTATTTTTTCATCTTGGTTATTTGGGAAATAGATTTTGTTTTGTTCGTTAACAACCTCATTAATCAAAGTTTTTATTTTTTCATCTTCATTTATTTTTAATATTTCTTCACGGAGCAAATTTGAGTCTTCATGAATGACTTTAAAACGCATGTTTTTTCCCCTGGGTTGATGTAATAAACTTATCTTTTTTTGTTCATCTGCATCGAGTTTTGCAGCAAAGTTTTTCCAGAAATTTTTATAGGCATCACCTAAAGAAACATAGCTTGAGGATTTAAGGCTGAAATGGGTTCTGAAAGGAGCAATTAAGTATAAGTGCATAATAAATTATATTAAAATCATTATAATTAAGGTACTATTGCAAATTTAGTGGAAATTTTATTATTTGAATATTGTAACTTGGAATTTTAGAATCAAGGAAATTTTTACTGATGAAAAAGAATATTTTTCCATAGTGCAGTTTTATAAATAAACTCCCTTATCAGTTCCTTTCCAACTTATTGCCTATCTTGATCCCAAAATAAACCGTTCTTGGCAATAGGGGGCCATAAATATAAGCAGGATCGCGGTTGATACCGCTGTCAAAATCATCCTGGTATGAATTAAAGATATTTTTAGCACCTGTGAACAATTGTAATGTAGCGCCATTCAATCTTGTGCTGTATTTTATTTTCATGCCCAAGTCAAAGAAAATATTCGTTTCTCTTAATTCTCCTTCTGCAGGGTTGGGTAATTCAGGGCCAAAATAAGGCACAAGCATCTTGCCCGTGTAATTGGCTGTAGATGAAAGCTTCCAGGCTTTTGATAGTTTGCAATCCATCGTGATAAACCCGTAATCATTAGGAGTTCGGAAAAATTTTGTTTCCCCGAACTCCTGCTCTTCTTCGTACTCGCTCAATTGCATTGTAAACCCACTTTTAATTGAAATATTTTTTGATGGAACGGTATTCATTTCTATGTTCACACCCCTCACGTTGGCACCTTTTTTAGCGTTCACCCGTGTGTAAATAACCGTGCCTTGTTCATTGGGTTCAGTGAATTCATTGGCAAATGGATGGATAAGCCGGGTATAAAATCCTTCAACAAGCAACCCTAAATAGATACCATCCAACTTTTTATTGAAATCCAAGGAAGCCAAGTAGCTATGGCTCGTTTCTTTTTCTAGGTTTGGGTCATTTACATGGATCACTTTCCTGGCACCCGAAGTCTCTATATGAAGGTCTTCATCATAAACCTGTGGTGCACGGTAGCCTTGTGAGTAGCTAATTCTTGCCTGCAAATATGCCTGGATATCATACTTAAATGTTAATCTTGGGCTTATTACATCCCCTTTTTTATTAGAGCCGGAAATATTATCCATTACCTGGAAATTATCGTACCTAGCGCCTGCAGATATTTTCAATTTTTCCCAATTCAATTCATACTGGGCAAAAACTCCTAATGTATTGGTTTCTTGGTTGGCTATGGTGCGGTTTGAGGTATGACTGTATTCCATAGTAGAATCGGTAAAACCAATTGAAGCAATAGGATACCCGAGTTTTTTATCATTCAACCAAGCTCCTTGGTTTTCAACCCCGGCAATAATGCCTGATACTCCGAGGTCGGCATTATATTGAGCGCCGGTAATGTAAGAAAAATCGTTCGTAGCCCCATAATCTTTTAATGACTGTTCTGCCCCATAATACGAATCCCTGTTAACACCTTGCCCGGAGGCATATATAGAAAGAAGGTCTACTTTCCTGACAAACTGTTCATAAGTTAAAGCGCCGGATAAAATGTTATGATCAACAGCTTCAGCTATGTCAGCTTGGTGTTTGGGGTATTGAAATTTGTTTCCACCACGCCGGTCTTCTTTTATGGTGAAAAAATCGCCTGAAAGTTTGTTTTTTGCCCCAAAGCGGTGAAACACCCGTCCGCCTAAAGTTGTGTTTTGTATGGTAGATATTTCTGAAAATCCATCATCATTTGCATCAAAATAATCCCTGTCGCGATAAAATCCATATAGCGACATACCTGTTTTATTATCAGAAGAAATTAACGAGGAATTAAAATTCAAAGTGAAGTCTTTAGCGGGATTTTTGGCATTTTCCACGCCAACTCCTATTAAGCCATGATTCAAATCAAACTCATAACTGCTAAATATGGGGTCTTTTAAAACTAGGTTGATCGTACCTGCAATAGCATTGCTGCCATATAAAGCAGAACCACCACCGCGAATCACTTCAACACGCTCTATCATGTTCGTTGGGATCAATTCTAGCCCGTAAACACCAGCCAACCCACTAAAAATAGGGCGATTATTTATGAGAACTTGCGAATATGAGCCTTCCATGCCATTCATTCGCACTTGTGTAAATCCGCAGTTCTGGCAATTGTTTTCCGTTCGTAATCCAGGGCAATAATTCAATCCCTCGCTTATCGTTATGGATTGAGATAAGTCAAATTGTTTGGGGGTTATGGTTGAAATTATTGTTGATGATTCCTTCCTGTTGGTTTCATTCCTATTGCCTGTTATTACAACTTCCTCAAGACCAAGAACATCCTTTTCAAGTTCAAATTTTACTTCTTTTGTTTCACCGGCTTTTATCGTTACTTCTTTTTCTTTTGGCTTGTATCCTAAAAGCTGGGCTTTAAGAATATGAGTACCTTCCGGTAAATTGATTAATTGATAATGACCGGTTTCATCGGTTGTCGTTCCAATGGTTGTTCCTTTAATACTTACTGTTGCAAAGGGTATATGTTCGTCACAACAGGTTACATGTCCTACAATGTTTGCATCGGTTCTTTGCTTTTGCCCGATAATGTGTTTAGACAATATAAAGATCAGTATTGTTATAAATAACTTAATTTTTTTCATATAAATTTACTTGTTTATTAATTAGAATAAACATAATGAACCAGGTTTTCACCTGTTGAATTAGAAAATAGAAAACAGGAAACAAGGGTTAATAATTAACAGGAGGGGCTCTTCCTTTATGGAAAGAGCTTAGGTAAAATAAATATTTTAACGTAAAATAAGGAATAAATGTCTTTTTTTTCTTAGGGATAATTAAAACAAAAACCAAGACAACAAAATGGAAAATCATTCCTAAGTTCTGAATAACAATAAACTCAAGCTTTGTATGGTGGTGCGATTTGATTGGCTCGGTATCATTGGATTTATTGTAAGGATGAGCATGAGTGATAAGGGTTCCATCTGCCAACTTATGTGTATGAAAAAAAATGGAATTATTGACTAATAAAAGCCCTATAATGCTTATCGTTAAACAAGCAAATAGCTGTATTGCTATTTTTTTAACAAAATGATTCATAGGATGGCAAAAGTAAATAAAAATTCATAATAGCATATACCTTTGAATTGATGTTTTTTATTTAGTTTTACATTTCTTTTAAACAGTGAAGCCTATATCGAGGCAAAATTAGATTGAAAAGTATGCCAAAGCTAGATAAGCAATCAAAACCCGTTCAGCCCAAACTCATCCATGCATTTATTCCCATTTTTGTTTTAATGATTTTGTTATCCCTAAATGTGTATCTTTTTGGTGATGAAACACTTTCAGGGGCCAATCAAATTGCTTTAATGCTATCGGCGGCAGTGGCAGGCATAATAGCCATAAGGCTTGGGCATAACTGGCTTTTTATCAGGGAAAAGATTGTTAAAAGCATTGGCTCTGCTATGCCTTCTATGTTGATACTTCTTATGATAGGCGCCTTGGCCGGAACATGGATGATAAGCGGCGTTGTACCGGCTATGATTTATTATGGCCTCAAAATCCTAAACCCAACAATTTTCCTTTTTGCCACGGTGATTGTTTGCGCTATAGTTTCGCTTGCTACAGGTAGCTCATGGTCTACAGTAGCAACTATTGGGATCGCTTTGCTCGGCATTGGAAAAGCCCTGGGAATGCACGAAGGTATAGTAGCCGGGGCTATTATATCAGGTGCTTATTTTGGCGATAAAATATCTCCTATGTCAGACACAACAAACCTGGCGCCTGCTATGGCAGGAACTGACCTTTTTACGCATATCAGGTACATGCTGTTTACCACCGTTCCATCGGTAATTATCACCCTGGTCATTTTTCTTATCATGGGATTTTCTTACGATTTCAACAACTTACAAACCGATGTGAAAGATGTTATGGTAGCTATAGACAACACTTTTAATATTACTCCCGCTTTATTTATTGTACCTGTTGTTTTAATAATAATCATCGTGAAAAAAGTGCCTCCACTACCCTCTTTGCTTGTAGGTACGCTGCTTGCAGGAATTTCTGCTGTTATTTTTCAACCCCATGTTGTTGAACAAATATCCGGGATTTACGATAACTTTGCTAAAGCTTCTTATATTTCAGTAATGCGCTCTATGTTTGGAGGTACAGAAATTATCACCGAAAGCCATAAAGTTAATAATCTTTTATCTACCAATGGTATGGCGGGAATGCTAAATACGATCTGGCTCATTCTTTCAGCAATGATCTTTGGTGGTGTGATGGAATCAGCAGGATTACTGGTAAGAATAACGAACTCTGTAATCAAGTATGCCAAGAATACCGGTTCGCTTGTAACATCAACAGCCGCTACTTGTTTATTTTTTAATGTAACAGCATCAGACCAATATATTGCCATTGTAGTGCCGGGCAGGATGTATGCTAAAACATACAGGGATAGAGGTTTGAAACCCGAAGTACTAAGCAGGACTTTGGAAGATTCTGGTACAGTTACTTCGGTGCTAATACCTTGGAACACATGCGGAGCAACACAATCCGGTGTGCTTGGCGTAGCAACGCTTACTTATTTGCCATACGCATTCTTTAACCTTATTAGCCCATTTATGACTATAATCCACGCCTATTTTAATATCAAGATAAGGCGTTTTAAAGACAACAAGAACAAGTCCATTATTCCAGGAGAAAATGAACAAGAAAACCTAACAAAAGATGAATAACAGGGAAATTCTCAGTCCAAAACGAAAAGCGCTACGAATTAATTTGAATGACAAGATATACGGTTCTTTTGCCGAGATTGGCGCAGGACAAGAAGTAGCACGTCTTTTTTTCCAAGCCGGCGGGGCTTCAGGAACCGTAGCAAGAACAATTTCTGCCTATGACATGGCTTTTAGTGATTCGCTTTACGGGAAAAGCCCTAATAATAGGTATGTTTGTGAATCCAGGCTTAATACTATGCTGGATTCCGAATTTAATACCTTAAGAGGAATACTTGGTAATAAAAAAGGAAAAGATACCTGCTTTTTTGCTTTCGCTGATACCGTTGTCGCACTCAATTATAAGAAAACAAATATTGCCCACGGATGGATGGGATGCAAATTCCAACTATCACCCCAATCAGAACCCAACGAAGTGATTATACATGTTAACATGCTCGAAAACGATAACTTGCTTCAACAACAAACCCTTGGTATTCTTGGAGTGAACTTCATCTTTGCCTGCTACAATTACCACCAAAAACCCAACACTTTTCTTCAATCCCTTATTGACAGCCTTTCTACAGACAGGATCAATATTGATATGATTCGGATGACTGGCACTGAACTCAATTATGTTGACAACAGGCTATTAAGTGTACAACTTGTAAAAAATAAAATGACACATGTTGCCATGTTCAACAGGGATGGAGAGGTAAAACAACCCGCCGATATGCTCTACAAGAAAAATATAATGGCATTAAGAGGTAGTTTCAGGCCTATTACTTATGTGGGTTTTAATATGCTGAAATCTGGCTTTGCATTATTTAAAAAAGAGGTGAAAGAATATACCAAGCAAAACTCGATGATCCTATGCGAAATGACCCTCAACAATATCCTTATGGAAGGCGATTTTGATGAAAGAGACTTCTTGGCAAGGGCAGATATTTTATGTGGAATGGGACAAAATGTTATGATATCTGACTTTAGGGAATACTATAAATTGGTTGGATATTTGTCTAAATTCAGGATCAATGAGTTAAGATTGGTGATTGGTGCAGAGACATTTGAAAAAGTCCTGGAAAAAAAATATTATACCCATCTTAAAGGTGGGATATTGGAATCTTTTGGGAAATTGTTTGCCCATACAACAAAAGTATATATTTACCCATCAAAAAAAGAAGACAATAAAAAACTTACCAAGATTAGCAACCTTCAAGTATCTCCTGACCTTGAATATTTATTGAAGCATTTAATTAACAATAACAGGATCATGGATATACCCGGTGTAAAAGAAGAATGGCTGCATATTGCTTCCAGGGAAGTGCTAAGAATGATACAAAACGGGGAAAAGAAATGGGAAGAAATGGTTCCGAAATTTATCTCCACCTTTATAAAAAAGCATCACTTGTTTGATTATAAAACAAATTGAGTAACTTTGCAATAATATTTTCCTATTGGAGTTTTACCTATAAAATGATTTTCACTTTTAATGAAGAATAATAGTATTATTTTATCCGTCGGTATGCTTTTGACTATTGTTATTTTTTCTTGTAAAAAAGAAGATAATGTAAGGCCTGTTGTCATTCTCAAAGGCAATGACACTGTTACCATGAAATTGAATTCTACTTATTCTGATCCAGGCTTTAATGCTACCGATGACACAGACGGCAATCTTACCGAAAACGTTGCAATGAAATCCAACATCAACCCTGATAAAGTAGGTTTTTACGATGTTTATTACACCGTTTCGGATGAAGCAGGAAATGTTTCGGATTCAAAACACCGCACTGTTTTTGTATATAACGAGGCTTATGTTTATGTTGACACGTGGAGAGGTAACGATAGCCTCTTATACCCACAAAAAATCGGTAATCCTTTTGATGTTGATATCAATATCGACTCTACATTGAACAATAAAATTATTTTTTCACGCTTGGAGAACGATATTAAAGCTCCCGTTTATGGCTTAATCTCAGGGTCTAATATTGAACTGCCCTTGCAAGATAGCCAATACAAGGATTCACTAAATGTTAAGTATCAAGGGCATGGAAAAATAAAAAATGAATTAGTAACTTTGCATTTTGGCAGGTATACGGATTCAACGTCAACATTTAAATACCTTAATTTAACCAGGAGTGTCCCGGAAGAATAATACACATATTACAATTTTTTGGATTTTATTAGCATCCTTTATATTTTTCTCTTGTAGTAAAGCGGATAAGGTTACATTTAAGGATGAAGGAGGGGGAAACTTATCCATCAATTTCCTCCACCAAGTAAATGGAGAACCTTTGCAAACCGACACCATGAAATATACCAACCAAGCCGGTAATCCATACTTGGTGAATGAGATTCAATATTTTATTTCTGATGTTGAACTTATTGATAGTAAAGGAAATGTAGTAAAAATCAACCAAGAAAAAGATATTCATTATATAGATACGGATATTGAATCCACCCATAAGTGGGAGGTTTATGATGATATTCCCATTGGTGAATACGATTCCATTGTTTTTGTTTTTGGTTTTACACAAGAAAAAAACCAATCTTTCATGTTTGTCAATCCACCCGAAAGAGACATGTTTTGGCCGGAATTTCTTGGTGGAGGCTATCATTACATGAAACTGAACGGGAAATGGACAGAACCCGACGGGAGCATTACTCCCTTTGATTTTCATATGGGGATAGGGCAAATATATGAAAACGATACCGTAAACGTAAACAATATTACCGGCTTTGTTCATAATCATTTTAAGATAGGATTGCCTTTTAATGACATATCTGTTGAAAAAGGGCAAAGAACGGAAATTATGCTCATCATGCAAATAGAGAATTGGTTTAAAGATCCTCACACATACGACCATAATGAATGGGGAGGTTACATTATGCAAAACCAGGATGCCATGCAAATAGCTAAAGAAAACGGTCACAATGTTTTTACTGTAAACTAACTGAAACTACCATACCATGTTACTGTTTTATTTAAAAAGATACGGTTTTCTCCTATTTATTTTTGTGATACTGGCGATCATAGCCACTTGCAAAAAAGAAGCCCCTCTTCAACCTTTTAACCCGGGCAACAACAATGATACTATAGAATATAACCCAACACCTTACGAAATTGAAATACCGCCATTTTTTCCCACAGCTTTAAATATTCCCGAGGATAACCCCATGACAGTTGAAGGTGTTAAATTAGGACGATATTTGTTTTATGATGGTAGATTGGCAGGCAGGGCGCATCCTGACTCTCTTATGAGTTGTGCCACATGCCATATACAAGAAAATTCTTTTGAGTGTGGAGCCAATCACCCTGTTTTCCAGGATGGATTTACCCATGGAATTACCGGCAAACCAACCCCACATGTTATGCTTCCACTGATAAACTTGGTCTGGAATGACCAAGGGTATTTATGGAACGGCATGATTAGCGAAGACAATCCCAACCAATCTTTCCGAAACATAGAAGACCTCGTTTGGATGGGGATTGTTGCAGAACACGAGATGAACAGCGACACCAACAGGGCTAAAGCAATGATACAGAATATTCCCATGTATCCACCTATGTTCAAAAAAGCTTTTGGTACCGATGAGGTAACCGTTGATTTAATGGGCAAGGCCATAGCCCAGTTTATTAGGACGCTTGTTTCTTCCGATTCCAAATTCGACAGGTATCTGCGAGGTGAAGAACAACTCACTATAGAAGAATTGCAAGGCTTTATCCTTTTCACCACAGAGGAAGGGGCTGATTGTTTTCATTGCCACGGTGGCAGTGGCAATCCCCTATTCACCACCAATAAGTTTTACAATAACGCCAAAGATTCTGTTTTTGATGACCCCAGGGACCGCTACCACGTAACAGGTGACCCTATGGATAAAGGAGCATACAAGGCCACCACACTCAGGAACATCCAATATACCGCCCCTTATATGCATGACGGGAGGTTTGCCACTTTAGATGAAGTGATCCAGTTCTATAACAGTGAATTGGTTTGGTCGCCTTTCGTCGACCCGCTAATGCATAAGATCAACCAAGGTGGCGCTCATTTAAATAATACCGAGATTCAACAGCTCAAAGCCTTTATCAATACATTAAAAGACACAGTATTTATCAACAACCCGGAATATTCAAATCCTTTTACTGACACCAATATTACTACATCTTTTTAATTATGAAACAAATGCTTAACCTTAATTAAGCAAATAAAGGAACCAACTCAATACCTCCTTTTAATTTTGATTTCTGAACTTCACCTACAAGAATTTTACAAGATTACAATATCTTTATCCTAATTTTTACCTTATTATAAAAAAAAATAATATTTTTGTTAGACAATTATTTAGTGATTATTAATTAACAACCATGGCACCCAAAAAAATGCTCATAAGTCACCAGGGTTCTTTCGAGTATGAGACAATTAATCACTTGCTTATAGAAGCTAGCAGCCATATGGACAATATTGGTATTAAAAGGAAGATAAAGAAGAGAACCTTTTGTGTAATGGCCGAGTTTTTGGAAAATATACAAAAACACACCGATTACCTTAAAAGTAAGAATATGGCAGGGCTTAATCTCACTAAGTCAAGGTTTACATTTCAGCAGCAAAATGGCGACTTGGTATTAACAACTGGAAATATTATTTATAACAAAAACATCAAACGTTTCAAAAATAGGCTTGAAAGGCTAAACAAATTGGATATTAATGGATTAAAAAGATTGTACAGGTATTCAATCAGTAATACGAATATTTCAGAAAAAGGCGGAGCAGGGTTAGGATTTATTGATATAGCAATTAAAGCCAGGAATAAGATACAATATTCTTTTAAACCGCTAGACGCTAAAGTATCTTATTGCGTTTTACAAGTAAAAATATCCAACAATGAAAGCATTGCATGAGTTTTTTGTCACACGCTTAAACAAAACATTATTATTTTGATGAAACCTATTAAGTTAGAAGAAAGTAAATATACGCCCGGTGTTCATTTTGACCCGGAAAAAAATGATTTTGTCATGTGGGGCAAATCAAGGCCTGAGGACCTTGTAGCTTTTTATTTTCCACTAATTAACTGGTGGGAAAAATTTATTGAAGAATTAAAAAACAATAAAACACTGGCCAAAAAAAGCAACCCCTTAATATTCGATATTAAAATTGAATATTTCAATTCTGCATCCTCAAAAATGATCTATGACCTCTTATCTCTTCTCAGAGAATTAAAAAATATAAACATTGAATATTCAGTAAACTGGCATTACTACTCTGATGACGAAGATATTTATGAATCTGCCATAGAATTATCAAGTGAATTGGAAATGGAATTCAATTTTATTCCAATAGAAAGGGATTAATTTTTTGCTGCTCTTATTAACAAATCTAATAAATATAGGCTATTATACAAGAAAATGTTACTTTTGTATAGAATAATAGAAGGTTTATATGCTGAAAAGAAAAAAGCTTTTGTTTTATTTTTTCCTTTTTGTTACAACAATCGTTGGGTTTAAAACTTTTGCCCAGCAAAATTTCGCTCCTTCTTCCATTAAAACAGCCTATATACTTAATTTTTTAAAGCTTATTAAATGGGATAACCAAGATGAATTTCAAACGTTTCATATTGGCCTGTTTAATGAAGATTCCTTGCTCTTTAAAGAAATCAATAGAAGTATTTACCAAAAGAAGATCAAGAACAAGAAAATAGAAGGGGTTTATATCCAATCTCTTAAAGATATACATGGATTGCAGGTCCTTTATCTTGGAGAACATATGAAAAAGAAAGTTGACCCCAAAGGAATTTTACAGGATATAAGTGGTAAAAGCATCCTTTTGGTAACCGAAGAGTTTGATATAGAAAACTCAATGATCAACTTCCACACCAAGCGCAATTATATTAGGTTTGAATTAAACGAACAGAACCTTAAAAAGGAAAACTTTGTTATTTCTGGTATGTTGGTTACTTTGTCAAAATCCAGCAACGAACTTAAAGAGCTATACCTTGAAACGGAAAAAATGCTTGATGACGAGAAAAAAATTGTGGAAGATCAAAAAGCACAAATTTTACACCAGAAAAAAAAGCTACAACAGCAAGCAAAAGAACTTAATGAGCAAAAGAATAATATAGAGAAGCAAAGCATACAACTTAAGATGCAAGCAGAAAAGTTAAAAATGCAAAACGAGGCCATCAGGAAAACAAAAAAAGAAATGGATTCCCAAAACAGGAACCTTCAAAGGCTTAATATAGAACTAAAATCAAAACAAGGTAGCTTGCAAAAGAAATTAGCTTTTATTGATAAGCAAGATGAAATGATCCAAAAACAAACTAATAAAATCAATTCCCAGTTAAAAGTAATGGATAAGCTCAACAAAGAACTTGATAACAAATTGCTGGAAATAACCAATAAAGACCAAATCCTTAACCGTCAAAATATACAGATTTTTAACCAAAGGCTTACCATTATTGTTTCTGGGGTATTCATTATAGTGGTGATTATCTTAACATTTCTTGTTTTTAGGGCTTATAGGGCAAAAATTAAAATTAACCGGGAGCTGAACAGGAAAAACCAAGCTATTGTAAATCAAAATATAGAGATACGACAGCAACAAGAAGAAATTTTATCTCAAAATGAGGAAATAGAAAGACAAAAAGAGAACCTTGTAAAAAACCAGGACGCTTTATCAATTGCCTATAAAAAGATTGAGGAAAAGAATAAACTGTTGGAAATTAGAAACCAGTATGTTACAGATGGGATTGAATATGCGCAGAAAATTCAACAATCTATTTTCCCATCTAAAACTTTTATCAAAGCCCTTTTTGATGAATACTTCATTCTTTTCATCCCCAAGGATATTTTAAGTGG
>CAZJDA010000075.1:0-21386 GCA_964544705.1 uncultured Bacteroidales bacterium | reverse complement strand
TTTAACTTGCGAATACAGGGAGTATATAATGCTTTAAATCCCGAGGTCTGAAATTTTGTTAAATAATACCTTATACGTAAGAAAGAACGAACGGACGGTGAGCTACCTTTAGGTTGAGTTCAACATCTTGTATAGTGCATTTGGCGTATAGTGCTAATTTCAAGGGTGTTATATCGAATAAACGGTGTAGCGGTTCGACAGGTTCATGCTTCGAAATGCCAAACGACACCATACACGTAACCGTTTAGTGGCAATTATGAACAGTTCCCCGTTTTAAAGATTAATTGGAAGAAATCGTGAGAACAAATGATAGATATTGCCACCAATAGGTGAAATGACTTTCGAAAAAAATAGCTATCTTTGCTAAATGACTGACAACGAGGTTATCATAGTTGGAGGAGCATATGGATCAGGAAAAACGACCTTTGCAAATGCATATTTAGAAATTAATAGCAATTATTATTTTTTAAATGCAGACGAAATTGCCAAAAAACTGAATCCTCAAAATTTGGAATTCAAGACGAATTCTCGACAATAAATATTAATGATTTTAATAAGTTTTATAATAAAATACAAATAAATGGAAAACAGTGAATATAGCAATATAGACATTTATAAACGAGCCATATTGATTGAAAGAATTGGCAATATTGGTGTACTAAAAGCAATCGAAGAAAACAGGCAAAAAGGAATTCCATCTGCTTACAGCATAAATGGCCGAATAATATATGAATTGGCAAATGGAACTATAACAGATATTGAACCAGAAATTTTTCAAGGCTGACAAAAACCTACAGGTGGCAAATATACATTACAATCAATTATATACCCACACCATCTGGAAAAAAATTTACTGGCAAGGAAAGAGATGAATTATAATAAGCTTTTTTTTATCATGTTTATTAATAATGGAGTGTAACCAGTTTGTCACTATTGTGTGGTTTTTGTTGTTGAATTGCGTTTAAATTTTGTGATAAAATGTTTCAAAAAAAGTAATATATTTATTACCTTTGTACTGTATGAAATACGATGAACTTTTTAAAATCCTCAGAAAAGATGGACGGTACGTACAAAGGCAAAAAGGAAGCCATGCAATTATGAAGCATCCAACAAAACAAGGCCGGTTAACGGTTCCATGCCATGCAGGTAAAGAGGTGAAAAAAGGTTTATTGACATCATTGCTAAAACAAGCAGAGATTAAAACAACAAAACGATGAGAAAGCCAGGTATTAAAATAATAGTAACAAAAGAAGATACAGGATATAGCGCCAATACATTGGTAAATGGCGATTTTATTACAACCGAAGCAGAAACCTTTGAAGAGCTTAAACAAATGATACTGGAAGCTATAAACTTTACTTTTGAAGATAAGGGACTTGTTTACACCATTGACGAAATTCAATTTGAGTATGACCTTGAAAGTTTTTTTGATTTTTATAAAGTAATCAATGCAAAAGCGCTGGCTGAAAGAATTGGAATGAATCAAAGCCTCCTGTCTCAATATATCAAAGGGATAAAAAAACCATCTACCTCGCAAACCAAGCGCATTTTGCATGGGATGCAGCAAATAGGCAGGGAGCTAACTGAAGTCCGTTTCTTGTTTTAAAGTACGATTTCTATTCATTTGAATTGTAACAAGAAGATTAATTGACCTTTGATAATCTTTACTTAAAATTGGCTTTGGTTAACTTTCTTTAAAACAATACAAAATTGTGACAACAATAGCAACAACCAAATAAAAAAAACCCCTGTTTAAAATACTGATAAACAGGGGTGTTTTGGTATCAGGAGTAGCCCCACCAGGAATCGAACCTAGATCTAAAGTTTAGGAAACTTCCATTCTATCCGTTGAACTATGGGGCCAAGTAATTTACTATTTATTAATTATTATTTATTATTTGCTTTTTTGCCTCTAAAGCCTATCCGTTGAACTATGGGGCCAAGTAATTTACTATTTATTAATTATTCATTTATTATTTGCTTTTTTTGCCTCTAAAGCCTATCCGTTGAACTATGAGGCCAAGTAATTTACTATTTATTAATTATTATTTATTATTTATTATTTGCTTTAGCCTATCCGTTGAACGTAAAGGTTTGTTAATTATACATTGCTATTTAAAGCCTCTTACCTTTTGGATATGCAAAAATATAAACTTTTGTAAAAGCTACCAAAAATTATCCCAAATACTTATCCAGGAATTGTAAATCAATGAATTTATTAGAGAGCGTTCTGTCAACTTGGTTCTATAGCAAGTTTTTGTATAATTCAACAGGCTTTATTTATAAGTAATCCAAATTTTATTCTTAAAAATAATTTCTCAGAAGAAATAAATTTCTTAATTTTGCAGCCTCATTTTAAGAATATTATTTTCATTCATCAAACATATATAGCGTTATGGCAAACCATCAATCAGCAAAAAAGAGAATTCGTCAAACAGCAAGAAGAAACTTACTGAACAAATACCAGCACAAAACGGTGAGAAATGCTGTGAAGAAACTCAGGTCCCTTACGGATAAAAAAGAAGCAAGCGAGTTCTTACCCAAGGTGACTTCAAAAATTGATAAACTTGCTAAGAGAAATGTTATTCACAGCAATAAGGCTGCAAACCTTAAAAGCAAATTAACCAAACACGTTAATGCATTGCAATAAAAGATTGAACTTGTAATTGACGGACATCAAACAATAAAATGAGCCCCTCTTAAATAGATGGGCTTTTTTTATTGCAAAGAAAATGGTAATTTAGCATCTTTAACCCAATATTTATTTCTCATGAACTACCAAAATCAAACTGGCATTAAATCATGGGCAGAAGATGACAGGCCCAGGGAAAAGCTGCTTGTTAAAGGCCGGCAGTCACTCAGCAATGCCGAGCTCATTGCCATTCTTATTGGCTCGGGCACCAAGAAACTCTCGGCTGTTGACCTGTCAAAAAAAATCTTGGAACATGCAAATAACAACCTGTTGGAGTTATCTAAGCTTTCCGTGAACAAACTCATGGAATTTCCCGGTATTGGAGAAGCCAAGGCGGTGAGTATTGCCGCTGCATTGGAGCTGGGGCGCAGGAGGAGGGAGGCCGAGGCCTTGCAAAAACCCCGCATTACTTCCAGCAAAGATGCCTTTGAAAATGTGCAATATTTCCTGTCTGATGTTCATTATGAAACTTTTTTGTTGGTATTGCTCAACAGGGCCAACAAAGTCATAAAAAAAATACCGGTCAGCGAAGGCGGCGTATCAGGCACGGTTGCTGATCCCAAGAAAATATTTCAAATAGCCTTAGAAAACCGTGCTTCTTCTATCATCCTTTGCCATAACCACCCGTCTGGAAATATCCAACCTTCGGAAGCGGATAAAAAACTTACCATGAAATTGAAACAAGCCGGGCAGTTTTTAGACCTGCCTATTCTTGACCATTTGATCATTGGTGAAGAAAATTATTTTAGTTTTGCAGATGAAGGAATCCTATAAACAGGCAATGCCTGTGATAATTATTGAGAACCAAAGGAAACAAGATGAAAGTTTATACCAAACCGAATCATCATCAAAAACATTAAGCTAATGGAGTAGGCAATGCCTGTGATAATTATTGAGAACCAAAGGAAACAAGATGAAAGTTTATACCAAACCGAATCATCATCAAAAACATTAAGCTAATGGAGTAGGCAATGCCTGTGATAATTATTGAGAACCAAAGGAAACAAGATGAAAGTTTGTACCAAACCGAATCATTATCAAAAACAATAAACTTATGAAACAGGCAATGCCTGCGATAATTATTGAGAACCAAAGGAAACAAGGTGAAAGTTTATACCATATCGAATTATATTAAAAAACATTAAGCTAATGAGGAAACTATTGACCATTATAGGTGCGCGGCCACAGATCATTAAAGCAGCAGCATTGAGCAGGGTTATTAGGCAAAAATTTCATGATAGCATAGAAGAAGTGATATTGCATACAGGCCAGCATTACGACAACAACATGTCTGAAGTGTTTTTTGGTGAAATGCAAATTCCCAAGCCCAAGTATAATCTTCGGGCAGGTTCGGCAAGCCATGGCGAGCAAACAGCAGCCATGATAAAAGGTATTGAAGAGGTCATCATAAAAGAAAAAGCTGATGCCATTGTTCTTTATGGCGATACCAACTCTACTCTTGCCGGTGCCGTGGCAGCATCCAAGATCCATGTGCCGGTGATACATATTGAAGCTGGGTTGCGCTCTTTTAACAAATACATGCCCGAAGAAATCAACCGAATTATGTGCGACCATGCTTCAACATTGCTTTTTTCTCCAACAAAAACCGGTGTTGAAAATCTTATGAAAGAAGGGTTTCAAATCCATAACCAACCACCTTATACTATTGATAATCCAGGGGTTTTTCATTGCGGTGATGTGATGTATGACAATACTTTCTTCTTTACAAAACTTGCCGAAGAAAAATGCAACTTCATGAAAATGCTGGATGTTGAGCCTGGTAAGTATATACTTGCAACTATCCATAGGAATACCAACACGGATGTACCGGAGAGGTTAAGCTCCATTATGTCTTCAATATTAAGGATTGCAGAAGCGAATAAAGTGCATTTTGTGATACCCTTGCACCCAAGAACAAAGAAGATGATGCCGGATAATCTTCCTGGTGATCTGCTTAAGCGAATAAAACAATCACGATGGATGAAAATTATCCCCCCGGTTTCGTTTTTCGAGATCATCCTTTTGGAAAAGAATGCAAAGATGTTAATAACGGATTCCGGTGGAGTGCAAAAAGAAGCCTACTTTTTTAAAAAACCTTCCATAATATTGCGCCCACAAACCGAATGGATAGAGATCGTGGAAAATGGAAATGCCATTCTCGCCGATGCTGATGAAAAAAAGATTATGGATGCTTACTATGACTTACAGTCAAAGCAGCTTGATTATCCTCCTATTTTTGGCGATGGCAATGCCGCTGATTTTATTTGCCGGCAAATTGTAAAACATCTATAAAAATTGTAATTTTAGAAAAAAATTCCTTGGTATGGAACAGGCAATGCCTGGGATAATTATTGAGACGCAAGTGAAGCACGATTATAATGTATACCCAATCAAAACATTGTCATAAGTATTGCTCTGATGAAAAATGAAATCCTGTATATATACGTAAACCAGAATAATACAAGGGTAGGTTATATCTTTGAGTTGATTTTTAAGGATATCCTGGGAATAGCGTATATGCTGGTTACCTCGCGAGAAGCTTATATACAATACCAAGGCCCAAAGATCAACTATTCATCGGAAAGAATGCCTGGGGGCATATTTATTGCAGCTTGCAGTTTGCTATACGAATCCAGGGTAATGCAGCGTGAACTCACCGTGAAACAATGGAATGGTTTGCCCATTTTTTTTCATACCCATAATACTTCAGACTTGCCTTTTGATCCTTTTGCAGCATCTTTTTTCTTGGTATCAAGGTATGAAGAATATCTTCCTTGCAGGTATGATAAACACGGCAGGTACTTAGCCAAACAAAGTATTGCGTATAAGAATAATTTCATTAAAAGACCGGTTGTAGACTTGTGGGCGCTTGAAGTGAAAAAACTACTACAAGAAAACTATCCTGCAATTGAGTGCAAAGAAAATAAATTTCAATATATCACCACCATTGATGTTGATCTCCCATATTCCCATATTAACAAGAGCTTTACAAGGACTGTGGCTTCATTTGTGAAATTATTTTTCAATGGTAAGTTCAGGAGTATTGGCTCAAGGATAAAAATTTTATTGGGAATGAAAAAAGACCCTTTTGATAATTATGATTTTATTGAAGAAAACCAAAAAAGATTTAAATTTCCCTTGTTATATTTTTTCTTGATGAGCAAATCAGGAAAATACGATAATAATGTTTCCCGTAAAAACAAGAATTTTCACCGGCTGGTTAGGTCATTATTCAAGAATCACATTATTGGGATCCATTTGTCGTACAGTTCTTTTAAAACTTTTAAAAGGAAGCAGGCCGAAGTATCACGTTTGGAAAGGATTATAAAAACACGGATTTTGCATAACAGGTTTCATTTTTTAAAGTTTCAACTGCCTGGAAGTTACCAAGAGCTTATAAAACTTGGTATTAAGCACGATTATACCATGGGATATGCCGAAACTCACGGCTTTAGGGCAGGTACATGTACTCCCTTTTTCTTTTATGACTTAAGCTTGGAAAAGAAAACCGCGCTATTGGTTCATCCTTTTGCTTATATGGATGCCAATTTTTTTGATTACCAAAAGATGCAAACCGGCCAAGCTTTAGAAGAGATCAAGCACCTCATTGATGAGGCCTATAGTGTAGGAGGGAGGTGCTATTCTTTGTGGCATAACCATGTTTTTTCTGATATCTTGATGTGGAAAGGATGGAAAGATGTTTTTATTCAAACAGTAAAATATGCAATGCAAAAACAAGAACAGTGAAAATCCATTATATAGTACACGATAATATTGATAAAAAAAAATGGGATGAATGCATTACCGGTTCATTTAATGGGATCGTATTTGCTTATTCCTGGTATTTGGATGTGGCGTCTCCCGGCTGGGATGCATTGGTGTTAGAAGATTATCATGCTGTTATGCCTTTAACAAAAAGGAGTAAATTTGGGATAAAATATTTGTATCAACCGTTTTTTACTTCGCAATACGGTGTGTTTTCTGTAGAAAAGATGAGTAAGAAACTCGTCAATGATTTCCTGGCGAATATACCACGGGTATTCAAATTGGTGGAGATATCTTTGAATACTTTCAACAAAGCGGATCAAAAGGATTTTTCATTCGAGGAATTACAGACATTTGAGCTGGACCTGATCAGGCCATACGAAGAGATACGCTCGTTTTATTCTAAAAACACCAAGCGGAATATTAAGAAAGCCCAAAAGAATGGTATCCAAGTAATGAAAAATCTTCGTCCTGAATTGGTCATAGATTTGTTTAAAGAAAACCGGGGTAAATTCGTTAAAACCTATAAAAAAGAGGATTATCTGCGTTTGCAGAGGTTAATTTATGAGATGGTGCATCGTCAGAAGGCGGAAGTATGGGGCGCTTACACCAGCAAGAATGAACTTTGTGCCGGTGCTTTTTTTGCGGGAAGCAATCACAAGGCTTTTTTCCTTTTTTCTGGTATTAATGATTCTGCAAAGCAAACCGGGGCTATGCCGTATTTAATCGATCATTTTATAAAGGAAAACAGCAACGAGCATTTAACGCTTGATTTCAATGGTTCTCAAGACCCTAACATCGCGAGGTTTTATAAAGGATTTGGCGCTAAACGATGCACATTTCTTTTTGCAAAGAGAAAACTTTTGCCATGGTTTTTGAAACCATTAAAAAAGTAAAGGAAAAATTTGTAAATTGAACATGTATTATTAAATTTGCACTCCCAAAAATATTGGATAAAAGAAAAGGAGAGATGGGTGAGTGGCTGAAACCGCATGTTTGCTAAACATGTGTACGTATTCCGTACCGGGGGTTCGAATCCCCCTCTCTCCGCCACAAAGCAAGAATAAGCCTGTAAATTTTAGCATTTGCAGGCTTTTTTTAATTCATGTGTAACATTTCAAAACCTTTCCTCGTCACATTAATAAAAATTATATATATTTATCGAGCCATAAAGGAATAAGAGAATAAAAATATTGTTAAATTAAAAATTTTGTACCAATGAAAAAGTTACTATTTATTACATCGTTAGTTTTAATGGGAATGGTATTCACACCACAAAAATCCGAAGCCCAGAAATACGAAGGCAAAACCGTGGTTGAAGTTGAGCAATCTGAAGTGGATTATACCAATACGAGGAGCACCAACCCAAACATTAAAATGACAGCTCCTAGTAATGACAAAAACCCTATACCTGCCAGCAAGAAAAAAGGCAATGAAAAAGCTTCTGCCAAAGAATGCGAGATTATTTTTGATAACTATACCGGTTATTTTATAGAAGTGTATGTTGACGGTAAATATAAAGGAACTGTTGGCGAATGGGGCACATTATATGTTACCGTTAGGGGAGGATACAAAAAGATCTATGCCTTAACCACAGGCGGAACAAAAGAATGGAAAGCCGAAGGTAGCTGCGAGGGAAATTATGTTTGGAAACTCAAGTAAAAATACCATGGGGCTGTTCAAAAAGTGTTATTTATAATGAATAGAAAATATCTTTGCTGCAAACTGCTTATTTGCTAATTTTCTTATTTCATTTTTAAATCACGTTTAATAATGCTTTTTGGACAATCCCTTTGCTTTACAAACCCTATTGAAACCGTTTTTACTATTGATGCTTTCATTGTGCATCTAAATCTATGAATCATAATTGATTATATAAAAACAACAATACAATAGAAAAATCTTTTACAATGATCACAAGGGTTAGAAATACTATATTAGTTATAGCCATAATTGTTTCCACGTTAACATATGCAAAACCACGTGTTGATACTATTTTTAATGGTTCTACTTATGCCGTGATTATTGGTATTTCTGACTACCAGAATGTCCGCGATCTAAAATATGCCCACAAAGATGCAACAGCTTTTGCCAAATACTTACAATCTGAAGCAGGAGGCTCCGTCCCGGGACAAAATATCAAAAAATTTGTCAATGAAGAAGCCACAGCAATTAATATAGGCGATGCTTTTATCTGGATCAACCAGGTGGCTTTTGAGGACGACCGAGTTTTTATTTTCTTTGCCGGCCATGGCGATGTTGAGGCATTGAACGAGGTTGAGAATGGACTTTTATTGCTGCACAGGGCCCCATCTTCTTCATACTTTGCTTTTGGTAACGATTACTTGCCAGTATACGAGGTTAAGAAATTCATGAAAACCCTTTCCAATAAAAAGGTAGACGCTATATTAATAACAGATGCTTGCCGTTCGGGTAAGCTGGCAGGGGGATTGTCGGGTAACCAACGAACCTCCAAAGCATTGAGCGAAGAATGGTCAAACGAGATTAAAATCCTTTCATGCCAACCCGACGAGCTTTCTCAAGAAGGGGCACAATGGGGAAATGGCAGGGGAGTGTTTTCTTACCACCTTATACAAGGCCTTAAAGGCTTGGCTGATAGTAATACCGATGGAATGGTTAAGCTTAATGAATTGGAGCATTACTTGGTGAAAAATGTTACCAAAGAAACAGCGCCGGCAAAACAAACTCCTTCTGCCTTTGGAAACATGGATTACACCATTTCTTATGTTGATGAAGAAACCCTTGCATCCCTTAAATCAAAAAAAGAGAAAGAATACCAAACTTTTGCTTCTGTTAATGTAAAAGGATTCGAAAAAACCTGGTTCAATAAAAACGATTCCAGCGTATATTACCATTATTCACGGTTTCAGAAAGCATTATTAAAAGGGCATATTCTTTACCCCGAAAAATCAAGCGCTTATTTTCATTATAAAGCCTTGCAAGGAAATAAAGAACTGAAAGACTTAGAGCGTATTATGCAAAGAAATTTGGCCGCTGCATTGCAAGAAAGGGCTATGAAGATCATTGTACCTGTTTTGCAAGGTGATGAGGTTGAAGTTACTGCCTCTGAACTGCAAAACGCAGCCAATGGCTTGGACAAGGCGATAGAATTGCTTGGAAAAGAGCATTATATGAGTAAATCTATGAAAGCAAGAAAATATTTTCTTGAAGCTGCCGCTGTTACGCTTTACCTGGAAAATAACACCGATTCTATCGAGTACTTTTCAAACATAAGTTACATAATTAAGTTGTTACAAAAATCCATTGAGCTTGAACCCAATGCAGCATATGCCTATTATGGCATGGGATATGCTTGCGACAAAGGGCAAAAGTATGATAAAGCCTTAAGGGCATACAAGACCTACCTGACTTTTGTACCCAATAATGCCAATGCTTATAGTAGTATCGGGAATATATACCTTAAACAAAAAGAACATAAAAAAGCCTTGTATTTTTTTCAAAAAGCTATTGGCCTGGATTCTACGCGCACAGATACGTATTACAATATGAGCAAGTCGTATATGGCGCTTGGAGAATACGAGCTTTCTTGGGATTACTTTAAAAGCGCTATGAAATACCTAGTGAAAGAAAACACCAAGAAACAAATCGACAAGAGCGATGAAAAAGTAAACCTTTTTATTGATAAAGGAAACACTTATCGCGATAAAAAACAATACAAAGAAGCCCTTAAGAGTTATCGAAATGCTATCGGACTAAAACTGAAAGACAGGGTAGCCCTTTTCCTAAAAAAGCTTTTCTAAAAAACAGTTTTTTCTTGTGATTTAAACTTTAAATTGCTATTTTAGAGGTTTTACAAACCAAAAAATCTATTTACTATGTTACGGAGCCTATTATTGATGGTGTTTGTAGCTGGATTATCCGGCGCTATCACTGCACAAGAGAATTGTAAAGTATTATTACCTGCTATCAACAAGAAATATGAAGGAGAATGCAAAAAAGGCTTAGCCCATGGCAAAGGGACGGCAATGGGAAATGACACATACACTGGCGATTTTAAAAATGGATTGCCTCACGGCATAGGAAAATATACTTGGGAAAATGGCAATGTTTACAAAGGACACTGGAAAAAAGGGCAGCGGCATGGCCGAGGTGTTTATACCTTTCAACATAACGGGCAAGATAGCACATTAAAAGGAATGTGGAAAAAAGGAGAATTTGACAAAGTTATTGAAGAAAAGCCTTACAAGGTGATCCGCAAAATGGGTATTACCAGGTACAATATAAGAAAAGTAAAAGATGGGAACAAAGTAACCGTTACCCTGAGAGATGCACAAGGACAAAGGGATATCAAAAATTTTACTTTTGGAGGAAATAATGGGCAGTATTTTACATTTGGCAACTATACCTTTGGCTATGATAATATAATGTTTCCATTTACAGGCGTTGTAAAATACCGTTTTAGCGGTATGATGAGAAACCAATATCATGATGCGATCTTCGAGTTTGAAATAACCAAACCCGGTGATTATAAAATTGAATTGAGTAACTAATTTTGGTTATAGTGGGAAATCAGCCTTCTTGGTTCTCAATTCTACCCGGTATAGGATATGATACCAAGCTGCTATCATGAATAATGCGGCTTTATATGGTTTATAATTTGGGCTTAAAATGACTTACCCGTATTTTTATTGATCCTCTTTTTGCTCTTCCAATCTTTTTGGAGGGAAAAGTTGCTCCAAGATGCCCGGTTCCTCTTTAGGCCTTCCCAATAAAAGGTTTAAGTTGTTTTTTGCTGCCCTGTTCTTATCCCAAAGTTTTAAAGCTTCTACATAAAGCTCTGCAGCTTCTTCGTATTGTCCCTGGTGTCTTTTTATCATCCCCCAATTTGTATAGCTTACTGAAAGCCTCCGGGGGGTTTCCACTTGCGCGTTTTTTATCTGTTCTATCCTATTTTGCAAATAGGTTTTTCTTTTATCTTGAGAAGCATCGATTTTAGAAAAATCATCTTTAATGAATTCTTTAATAGAATTGGTGTCTAAATGTTTAAATGTATCCAACCAATTCTTATAAATCTTTATGCTTTTTAGTGTAAACTCTTCAGATAAGATTAAAAGGCTATCTTTATGCAGTTCAAGCTCCGGGATATACTTTTCTCTTTCAACAGTAAGGCTGTCTTTATAAATGGCCAAAGTCAAGAATAATGCAGCTTTATCTGTATATACAACGCCCATTTCATATGAATTTTTGTAATGTGGGACTTGCATGTATATTTTCTCTATCTCATCAAGGGTATTTAAAACTTTTTTGTAATGATTTTCCATGAGGTACTTGTTGTAATCATTATAAAGTCGTTTTGCCTCTACTACCCTTGGGTCTTCTCTCTTGTTGATATTTTGATAGTAAAAATGAGCTATGGTTAGCGTGGCTAAAACGATAAGGGCCATAATTGTTATGACCCTTATAGTATTTTTATTCATAGGAAACTTATTTTTAAAGATTAAGAGTGAACTTCTTTTATTAAGAACTTCCTGATTTCTAATGGTGTTTCTTTGGTAAGTTTAGAAACAACAATATTGGCAATAATAGCCAGGGGTGCACCAAACCAAGCAAAATACCATGCTCCTAACCAGTAGTTGATAAAGTCTTGGAAAGGCATTATTACGCCTTGTTTTCCGGCAACAAAGTAAATAAGGGCTATAATCGACACCAATCCACCGGCTATCAACCCGGCTTTAGCGCCTGCCCTGTTGGAGCCACTCCACCATATGCCAAGAAGGAATAGTGGGAAGATTGTACACCCTGCAAGTGAGAATGCGATAGCAACCAGTTGGCCAATAAGAGCGAGATCCAATAACGCTATCAGTAATACAATAACGGCCATAAGGATTGTTCCCCAGCGTGCCATTCTCAATTGTTTTTTCGGCGGGGCATCAGGATTGATAACCCTTACATAAAGGTCGTGTGCAAAGGCAGAAGCCCCGGCAACCAATAATCCAGATACTGTTGAAAAGGCAGCAGACACACCACCGGCAGCCAAGAATCCAACAATCAACGGGTTAACATCACCCAATTGCGCGGTATAAACTACAATAGCATCTTTGGCAAGTTTGCCTATTTCAGGATTGGAAGATAATACCGTTCCAAAAGAAGAATAAATTGGAGCAGTCCAATAAAGTATACAAATAAAAAACAAACCCCAAACTACTGACCATCTTGCATCTCTTGCCTTAGGAACTACATAAAAACGCTGTAAAACGTGAGGCAGCCCGGCAGTACCGATCATTAACGAGAAGGCTATAGCCATAAACTGGAAGAATGTTTGTCCTGAAGCAGGGTCCCAAGGCATAGCATACTCGGGATTTGGAGTAATAGAAAAATTATGCCCGAAAGTATTGGCAAGGTGGCTAACCTCGTGTATTGGTACTCCATTGACAATATCAGTAACAACAGCGCCATATCCTATTTGGGGGAGCACCCAAAAATAATCGAATTTAAAGGTCATAACAAAAACTGGGATAAGAAATGATACAATAATGATGAGGTACTGTATCTGCATATTCTTGGTAACTCCCAGCATCCCGGAGATTAGTGTGTAGAGTAAGACTACACCACCTCCAATAATAACTGACCAGGTGTAGTTGATTCCGAGAATCCACTTAAACATAAGTCCAATGCCTCCAAACTGGCCAACGCAATAAGAAATGGATATAAGAATAGCCACAATAGCTCCTATAGCTCTTAATGTTTGTGAATAGTACCTGTCGCCAATAAAATCTGCTGCTGTGTATTTACCGTATTTTCTTATTTGCCCGGCCATAAGGATCAAGAGCAAAACATAGCCGCCGGTCCAACCGATAACATAGGCCAATCCATGATATCCAAATCCATACATAAGAGCTGCCATTCCGAGAAAAGAAGCAGCGCTCATCCAGTTAGAAGCAATGGCCATCCCTGCTCCTACACGCGAAATACTCCGCCCAGCAGCATAATAATCTGTAGTATCTTTAGCCCTAAAAAAGATTCCTACCAATACAAATGTTGCTAAAATGGTTATTAGAATAATAGCGGGGCCAACTTTAAAATCTCCCTCGAGCTGGGTTACATCATTTGCAGCATTTAATAATGTTGGTATAAGTAATAACAATGATAATATAACTTTTTTCATAATAGTCTCTTTTTTAACATTGGAAATTTATTGTTCTAAACCGAGTTTTTTATTCATCGCGTCAATTCTATTGCTGTATATCCAGCATAATACAACGAAAAGGATAAGCAAGAATACTGCTGTATAAAAATAATGGAATGGAAATCCCAGGAATATTGTATCTGTGAGTACAGACCTGTTGTGTATAGTATATTTTTCCATGACCCCTGGTAACTTCTCCCTATTTTCGGGCGTTAATTCATCCATCATTGAGGCTTTAAGTTCAAGAGCAAGCAACTCAGCTTCTAAAGAATACTTTTCTAACCCGCATATTGGGGCAAGTTTATTGGTGATGTCATTTGCGGCTGCAATATAAGCATCATCTCTTAAAGACTCAATTTCCTGTTTTTGCTTTTCAAACTCGGCAATTTTTGCTTTGTACATGGGTTTTAATGTATCAATAATCAAATTTCCAACTGTCCAGCTAATTGCATTGTCAATGACTTGCCGGTCATCGGGTTTAAGCATCAGTTTTCCTGTAACAGATAGCATGCTGGAAACAAGCAATTGTTTGTCTTGCTTGGTAGCATTGTTGTTTTCAACTTTTTTCCATGCAGTTTGAAAATCTTTTAATGCCTTCTCGGGCACGGGTTTTTCAATAATCCTTAACAAAAAATGGAAACCGAAAACCGCTACAGCCCAAATGATAACAAGGGTAACGATCATATTCCTGTTATACCGGGCCTCTTTTGTAGTAGGTTTAAAAAAGCTAAACCTGTACATTTCATTGTTGTTTGTGTCCATTGGCTTAATTTTGGTTAATATTAACGGGTGAATTTTATGCCTGAAAAATCACTTTTTAATAATGAATCGTAAAAATAAAAAAACTAAAATGATTTTCATGGATGAATGAAAAAAGGAGGCTAATTTAGAATGTATTTAAATATGAATATAATAAAATAAGGAGCTGTTTCAAAACTTGACAAAAGAAAGGGCTTCTCTTGGTGCAGATTTCAGAAAAAAATTTCAACAAAAAAAGGGGAATACATAGCTTGCCCTTGTATTCCTCTATAATTTTTATTGAGTGTATATTAATAGGAGAAAGTTACTCTTGTTCAAAATAATTGTTATAGCTGGGTTCTATTATTTTAACATCATCTGGTATTACAAATTTTTCTTCTGATACGAGAATATCCGTTTTAACGCTTGTTGCGGTCACGGTAGCATTTATCCCCATATTGGCTGTAGAGCTTTTTAACATCACCCCCTTCCATACCCATATTTTGCCCAGGCCTTCGTAAACATCGCATAGTTTTCCACAAATTGTTTCCTGCCCGATCTTCTTATAATTGATACCAATGAGGGTTTTCTGAGCCACCTCCTCATAATCTGCCCCTTCATTTAACCTCGATAATACCATATTCTCCATTTTAGACCCCGATTTATCTTTCATATTTATTTCATATTGAGTTGCCCCGTGCATAATGGTAAGATTATGGCTTTCAGCAGAAACCCCCATAATCTTTGTTGTTGTATGAACCATTTTTGATTCTCTCCACCCATAATCATCAAAATAAAGTGTTTGAGAGCCTGTTGTTGTCCCTTCCCATTCATATTGAACTATCCCGGATTTAAAAGGATATTTCTTGAATTTTGCTTGTGTCTGGGCTTGGCTCAAAATGCCGCAAAAAATTCCTATAATTATTGCTATCTGTTTCATGTTCATAATTTTAAAGTGATCCAAATTCTAATAATAATCTTAAATAAGAGCCGGGCTGTTAAAAGCTGCCGGACAAATAGCCCGGCAGCAAGCCCAAAGAGGCAAAACCTGAAAAATTAATATACAAGAGATGTGTTTTCCCGGTCACATCCGTATTTTGCCCAATGGGCATTATCATCGATACCGCCGGCATTGGTTTCCAACATATATATTTTCCCACTGCCTCCGAATACGATAGAACCATCGCTGCGCATAGCCAGGTCATTTAAAGAAAGCCCGTCAAATTCCATTTCAGTGATTTCACCGGTTCCTGCATCCACATAATCAGGGCTTTGGCATGTATGGTAAATATTACCATCATCACCAATGATCATTTCGCCACGGACATAAACACCGCCATATTCTGCCTTCCATACTTCGCTGCCGCTGTTATCTAACTTGTAAAGAAACCCATCTTCACAACCTACATAAAGGTACCCTTCGGCATCGATCACTCCATTATTAGCGAGATAATCAGGCAATATTGCTTCCCAGTTTTGGTTCAGTTCATTATCCAAGCACATCAGCTTATTAGTATTATCCCATGAATTTTTTATGCTGAGGAATACATCTCCGTCCTTATCTGCACAAATGAAAGAAGCACCATCAAATTCTCCTAAACTGGTTTCATATTGAAGTTTGCCATCATAATCAAAAGCATAAGCCTGGATATCAGCAACCATATATTCATCCATCAGGAATGCCGCGATATAAAAATAGTTGCCGGTACCAACGGGTTCGGATAATTTAGTGTACTTCATTTCAAAGCTTCCCGTGCCATAAACCATATACTCCCAATTTTGCGAGCCACTTGGGCTGACAGAGACAACCCTTGCAGGGAAGTCTTCGCTATTTTCAGAAGATGTATAAGCATCCATCGCTACAATAATATTTCCATTAGGATCAAGAATCGGTTTATATGTCCATTTGGAAGAATTGCTTGCATTTGCATCAGTAAGCTCAAATTGCCAGGCTTGGCTTCCATCGCTGGCATTTAGCGCGTATAGTTTATTCTTGCAACCAAGGAAAAGTTTATTGCTGCCTATCAGCATTTTATTGGTGCTTTCATCAATAGAACTTTGCCATTTTATGTTATTCCCTGCATCTACGCATATAATCGTAGAGTTTTCTTCCAAGCTGGAAAAATCTGATAGCGCCATGTAAACATTATCGTCTCCATCAACTACAGGCACCCCCCCGGCAGCCATTAAATTTTCGTTATCCAGCTCAATATAACCTTCGGTGGTATTGGTTGGGTCGTCGTTGTTACCATTATTGTCGTTGTTGCTGTTTTCAGAATTATCATCTTTTTCGCAGGCACTGAATGCTGCTGCTATGAATACTGCAATTAATAAAATACGAAGTTTTTTCATTGTTGTGAATTTTAAATTAAGATTTTTAATACTAACTATTCTTTACATCATTATAAGCGCTTATAGCGTCCAAAAGGACGGCTAAAAAAAGGTAATTTTTCACGTGACCGGGTTTATTGAAAATTTCACGCCAAAAGTATCCACTAATATTTTCTGAAATGGGAAAGATTTGAATCCGTTGGTGTTTTGTTTGAATTCGTTAGAATTTTGCCAGTAAATCCAAAAGCATTTGCTTGCGCCTGGCCGAAACCGGTATTTCGCTGCTATCTTTAAGGATAAGGAAACCACCATCGGTTTTGTCGAGCTTTTGAACCCAATTTAAGTTTACGAGGTGGGACTGGTGAGGCCTGAAAAAGCCATGAGTTGATAAAAGTTCCTCGCATTCTTTCAAACTTTTAGAAACCATGATCTTTTCACCACTTGAAAGGTAAAAAGTAGTATAACTATTATCGCTACTGCAACGAAGAATGTCGGGTATATCTACCAGGTGTATGCTATCTGATGTTCGGAGTACGATCCTTTTTTGCTTTTCTATCCTATTGTAATGCTCAAAAAAGGTATTTACCTGCATTTCGGGTTGTTGGTCTTGCATCCCGCTAAGGGCTTTTTCTATACCTTCTTTAAATTCGTATTCATTTATCGGTTTAACGATATAATCTATTGCACTGTATTTAATAGCTTTTATGGCAAATTCATTAAATGCAGTAATAAATATCAATTTAAAATTGAAAGGCTTTAGCTCCTGCAGGATATGAAAACCTGTCCCACCTTTAATTTCAATATCAAGCAATACGAGGCCCGGCTTTTTTTCTCTGATGAGTTTAATGCCATCATCCACACCTTCTGCTTCTCCAACAACTTCAACCTGAGGGAAGTATTCTTTCAGAAGAGTCCTTTCCAATTGCCTTATTTCGGGGCTGTCATCAATTATAGCTGCTTTTATCATTTTCTTTAATTATCAATAATCATCCTTCAAAGGGATTTTTACCCTTACTTCAGTACCATTTCCCCCTATTGCTTTTAAATCTTGTATTTCAAAGATGATTTTAAGGTTGAACTGACGTTTCAATAACTTCCTTCTCTCCTCAAAAATCTTCATTGCATAAGAAATATGGTCTTTTTTCCCGGCCGCTCGCGAACTATCTATCCCTATCCCGTTATCACGGATATAAAAAATGATATTGTTACTTTTTTCTTGTATTTCCAAAGTTACCTTGCCATCTTTTTTTTCTTTGATCCCATGGCGGATAGCATTTTCCACAAAAGGCTGGATGAGCATAGGTGGGAGATTAATAAACTCTGTTTCAAGCCCTTCATCATAAATAATTTCATAAGTGAATGAACCTTTAAGCCTGAGCTTTTCCAGTTCCAGATAGGCTTTCAAGGTCTGTATCTCCTCTTCAAGCGAGATATGACCTTCCCTGGTATGTTTCAAAACAGACCTTGTGAGCGTTGAAAATTCGCTAAGGTAGCGCCCTGCTTCTTTAGGGTTATTGGTGTACATGAAATTTTGTATAGCTGTAAGCGCGTTAAAGATAAAATGGGGGTTCATCTGGTTGCGCAAAAGCTTCTGCTCCATATCGGCTTTTTGCAATGCTTCTTGCTTCCTGCGCAAACGGTATAAAGATATCACCACAAAAACGATGGCCAAAGCTATACCGGCAACCATGAAAGCTGCCAACCTGTTAAGCCTAATCCTACGTGATTGGAGTTCATTTTCTTTTGTCAATAATTGAATCTTTTGTTCTTTAATGGTTGATTGGTATCTCTCCTCAATTTCAACAATGTCTTTTTTGTGCTGCACACCGGAAATACTATCGCTAAATTGTTTGTATTGCTTAAAATAAAAAAACGCCCGGGGGATGTTGTTCATTTTTTCGTAAATAGCGCTTGTAACTTTGCTTAGATCAGCTATTTCTTTCAATTGCCCGTGTTTTTTAGCAAGATTATAGCCTTTTAAAGCCATTTTTAAAGCTTGGTTATATTTATTTTGTTCAAGATAGATGGTTGCTATAAACTGGTACTCTTTTATGATGCCATAAACATGTTTGGCTTCTATTTCTAACAGGAGCGATTCATAATGTTTTTCCAGGGCAAGGTCTAGTTTCCCCATGGATTTATAGATCCCTGCTATATTTCCTAAAACCACGGCAACAGCCCTTTTCCAGTTTATTTTTTTTACCATGCTAAGGGCTTTGTTGTAATAAAATAGGCTGCTGTCGTAATCACCGCGATTATCATAAAGATTTCCCATTTGATTATAAACAGAAGCCAACTGCTTTTCATCCTTTTCTTTCAGGTTTTCTGCTATGTGCAGAGCTTTGAACATGTACTCTTCCATTTTGTCGAGGCGGTCAAGTTTTTCAAACAAGGATGCGATATTGAGGTAAAGCGATGGCATACGTTTTTTCCATCCTTTGCTTTCGCGGATCTGCATGGATTTCATCTGCATTTCTATCGCCTTCTGGTATTGACCGCATTCTTTGTATGGCAACCCCAGGTTTTCATACATATTAGCTATACCAGCACTATCACCAAGTTCAATAAAAATTTCCAATCCTGTGTGCAAATCCTTTATTGATTCTTTATGCAACCCTTGGTTATACCTTGCAATGCCTTTAATATTATAATACTCTGCTAATTGGCTTTTGTAATCATGCTCAAGGCAAATTTCTTTCATGGGTTCTAAATATTCCAGGCATTTTTCATAATCGCTGCCAATCCTGTAATGTTCGGCAATTTTTTCGAGGGTCACTGCTCTTTTATATGGATATTTGCTGGTTTCAAGTACAGAAAGAAGACTGTCAATATTGGCTGATATTGCCTGCAGAGGTATAATCACAATTAAAACGATTCTTGTAAACAGTTTCCCTTTCAACTCAATAAAGAATTTCATAAATAAAACAAGCAAATATACAAAGTATTTTTTATCTTTGAATGGTGAACAAAAAGCACTATCAATAAATCCGTTCATATCGGGATGGGTTTTAAGTGACATTCATAAAACATTTTACCCTTAACTAAATTGAATCATTGATTAAAATTTCATCAAAATGAGAAAGATTGCTGTTTTTACATTAATTGTTCTGTTTATGGGGATTATTCATACAAGCCAGGCTAAAGACAAGGAAACCTTTGTACTAATCAAAACCAATAAAGGGGATATAAAAATCAAGCTATACAATGAGACGCCCTTGCATAGAGATAATTTCGTAAAACTTGTTAAAGAAGGTTTTTATAACGGATTGCTTTTTCACCGTGTGATAAAAAATTTCATGATCCAGGGAGGTGATCCACAATCTAAAGGATCGGATAAGGATATGCAACTTGGCAATGGAGGGCCGGGTTATACTTTGCCTGCTGAGATTATCCCGGGATTCTTCCATAAAAAGGGCGCTTTAGCAGCCGCGCGCACCGGTGACAAAGCAAACCCCCAACGTAGATCTTCAGGGTCACAGTTTTATATTGTTCAAGGGAAAACCTATTCAGAAAAAGAACTGGAAAAACTCGCAAAAAGGCTTCACACGCAATGGAGCAAAGAACAGAAAGAAACGTATACCAGCATTGGGGGCACACCATTCCTGGATGCACAGTATACTGTTTTTGGTGAGGTTGTTGAAGGCCTTGATATTGTTGACAAAATAGCGTCAGTTGAAACAGGGAAATCAGACCGCCCAGTTGAAGATGTTGTGATTGAAACGATGGAGGTGGTGAAAAAATAACTATGCCCTACAAACAAAATTTACCATTTATTAACTTTAAATACTTTATGCTATGAAAAAAACAACATTGTTAATTTTAATAACAGCGCTTGCAATTATCATCTCATCTTGTGCCAATAGTGGGGAAAAAGGTGATGAAAAAGAGAAAAAAGAAGAAAAAAAGGAAAAGGCAGCAGCGGAAAATCATGACAAAGAAGATTGCAGCCACGTGCATTGGGGATACGAAGGGGAAGAGGCTCCGGAAAACTGGGCGAACCTATGCTCAGAATTCACCCCTTGTGGCGGAAAATCACAATCGCCAATAGACATTAAAAATGCTGAACCTAAAGAAGACCTTGCTACTTTAGAATTTAAATATAATGACACGAAAACAGATATTATTAACAACGGGCATACAGTGCAATTCAATGTAAGCGGCGATAATATCTTAAAAGTTGGAGATAAAGAATACAAGTTATTACAATATCATTTTCATGCTTTGAGTGAACACACGGTTAATGGTGAACACTATCCCATAGAGGCTCATTTTGTGCATAAATATTCGGATAACGATTATGCCGTTGTTGGCCTATTTTATGAAGAAGGAGATGCAAATGAACTTTTAGCTGATTACTTTTCGCATTTTCCGAAAGAAAAAGGAAAATATAAATCAGATAAAAGCATATCTTTGCTAAACTTGATCCCTGGGAATAAGCAATACTATTATTATAATGGATCTCTCACAACGCCGCCTTGCTCAGAGGTTGTTAGCTGGTATGTATTAAAGGAGCCATTAACAGCTTCTCAAGAGCAAATAAAACAATTTTCTGAAATTCTTGATGAAAATTATCGCCCTGTTATGCCTCTTAATGAGAGGAAAGTTTATGCTTCAAAATAAGTATTCATTATATTTTAGCACTAGCATCCGAAAGTTAGTATTTTGAAAAGCCCTCAGAATCCCGTATATTTG
>CAZJDA010000074.1:0-21928 GCA_964544705.1 uncultured Bacteroidales bacterium | reverse complement strand
AAAAAAATTTGAAAAAAAATTTGGATTTTACCACAGTATCTTCAAGCGGTTGGTTTTAGGAGTGATGGAACGATGGAACGATTGAGCGAAAGAGCGATGGAATGATTGAGGGGATGTGGTAATTTGTTAATTGGTTAATCAGTTAATTGGTGGATTGGTGGATTGGTGAATGAGTGGATGAGTGAATGAGTGGATGAGAGAGTCAGAAGTCAGAAGTCAGAAGTTAGAAGCCAGAGGCCAGAAGCTTGGCAGGGAATTTATCCGGTAACAGGTATCCGGCATCAAGTACCCGGTATCAGGTATCTGTTAACTTCTCCTTCCAAGCCGGCTATCTAAAAAAATAATCAATAATCAATAATCAATTGAGAAGTCCGGTATCTGTTGATTTCACCTAGTACTTTTTTAAAAAATACCTCAACCTGGGTTTTATTTTTTGGTACTGTTATTGCTAATTAATCAGAAAAATATTATTTTTGATTCTTAGAAATGTTAAACAAAAAATTACACACAATGAGAAACTGGAGCAAAATATTCTTTCTAATGGTTACGTTTACCGTTTTTTTATTTTCAGCATGTACGGATGATGACGATGATGATGATACTGGAGACCCAAGAGATAAATTCGTGGGTAGCTGGAACGTTGAAGAACTAAGAGATATTGATGACGACCCTATTTATTATGATGCCCAGGTTAAGAAAAGTACAACTAACAGCGCTTACATAGAAATCTATTATATCTATTTCCAAGATCCAAACCAAGCTGTTGATGCACTTGTAACCGGCGATAATCTCACCATCGAAACGCAAACTGTTTGTAATTACGACATTCAAGGTGGTGGTGAATCAAAAAGCTATGATAAGTTTGTCTTGGATTATACGGTTGAGGATGCAGCAGACAGGATCGATGTTACAGCAAAATACACGCGTAATTAGTATCATGTCAATTCTAATGTTATGCTTGGAGATTGCTTCGCCGACTGCTGTCGGCTCGCAATGACGTCACTCCGAGGAGGCACAGCCTGTTCCGCTGTGAGCGGGAACGAAGGAGTCTTCTTACTATTTCATATATGACATGACACTAATTTGTAAAGACCGCTTTTTAATCCGATTTCACTTTCCCTTGTAGCTTGCTCAATTCATTGATCACTTCTTCATAAATTGCCGTGAATTCTTCAGGATATTGGGTATAGTATCTTATATTCTTCTTAAATTCTTCTCGTGTTATGCCATGCTTTTTGAAAAGTGAATAATAATATAAATTGGTTTTGTATTCAACTTCATCATGCTTTCCTCTTTCTTCACTAATGGCAGCTTCGGCAAGCTGGAAGTCAATAAGTACTGCCTTAAATTCCTCTCGTTCCAATATACCCTCTGGGACATCCCGGGTTTTATCACCTCCGCCACAAGCAATTAACCCAAGAGCCAATGTTATCAATATAGCATAAATTATTTTTTTCATATACTGCAAAAATAAGCATTTCCAATAAAACTGTTTGCAAAAGTAAAACTTTGTTATTGAAAATAGATTTTTTTACTTGAGTACATAGGTAATAAAACGGCAGAACTAAGAAGATTATTTGATAATATGATACCCTAATTAAAAATATCCGATATATCGATTTGGTCAGTATAAAACCCGGCAATATCTTCTAAATTCCCTGTTACTATGCGGTCTATTTTATTCGTGAATGGTATATAATATACTTCAACATAAAAGTCAAGTAAAGTATATAATTTTATGGTAACCGATTGCTTGGCCCTTGAACCAATAGCTTCGCCAGCTTCAAAAACGAGCATGGCTTTTTCACCAATCGTTAAATTGTCAAATTCCTGTTTTGTTAACATCGTTCATATAATACTGTTACAAATTTAATTGCTGAAACAAGCAATTGCAAGTTTTTGTTGAATTTTTGTTAATTATTGAAACGGTAAAAGATTCACAAATTGTTAATAACTCTTTAAAATCCAATATATCAAGAATTTAAGTCGTATAGCCAATGAAACAGCCAAATTGATTATCATAACATTTTGTTCATTTATATTATATTTGATTCCTATTTGATTAAAATTCATAAACCCTAAACAAATGAAAAAACAAGATGTTATTTTTTTACTGGCTTTAGCAGTGTTTTTCTCACCCTTTTTCATTTTTAAAGAAGTGTTTTATTTTTATGAACATTTCAACAAAGAGCATGGCATGATTATGAGTTTTATAAAATTTGCCATACTGGCTACTTTAGGTGAAGTTATTGGCCTTAGGATACGAACAGGTAGCTATTACCGGAAAAATTTCGGTATCTTGCCAAGGGCTTTTGTTTGGGGATTTATCGGGTTAACCATTAAAATGGCTTTTATGATTTTTGCTGTCGGAACGCCGGTTTTCCTTGAATACTTAGGTGTTGAAAATGCAATAGCTTCTATGGCCAAAACAGGCTTGGCAGGCACTAAAATATTAACAGCTTTCTGTATCAGCACAGCCATGAATATCATTTATGCACCGGTAATGATGACTTTCCATAAAATTACCGATACCCATATTGAATCTAACGGTGGAACCTTAAAAGGATTTTTTACCCCTATCCAGTTTAAAGAAATTTTTATGAACCTAAATTGGGGTGTGCAGTGGGGTTTTGTGTTTAAAAAGACCATCCCTTTGTTCTGGATTCCCGCTCATACTATTACTTTCCTCTTGCCACCCGAGTACAGGGTGCTTTTTGCAGCTTTGCTTAGCATAGCCTTGGGGATTATCCTTGCAATAGCCAATATTATGAGCAAAAAGAAATAAAATTTTGTTGAATGCAAAATTATTTTTATTTTGCGACAATTGAGAAAGTATAATAGAACAGTAAAACCTAAATTTAAAGATGAAGACAACACCCATTGATTACAAAACGGTAAAACAAAAGATTGAAGAAAGTGGTTTGCAAAGCATTGGCAAAGCTTCTATAAGGGAGATAAAGAAATTGGTCGACAATATAGAAGACGCTACAGGAGAGAGATTCGTTAGGATGGAAATGGGAATACCTGGCCTGCCGGCTCCTAAAATAGCTACAGAAGCAGAAAAAAAAGCCCTTGATAATGGCGTTGCATCCATTTACCCAGACATTCACGGCATACCTCCTTTAAAAACGGAAATATCAAAATTTGTTAAAAACTTTCTTGATATTGATGTTCATAAAGATAGTTGTATTCCTACTGTGGGTTCTATGCAGGCAGGTTTTGCCTCTTTTATGACCATTAACAGGATGTACAAAGAAAGAAACACCACATTATTTATTGATCCCGGTTTCCCGGTTCATAAACAACAACATCATGTGCTTGGTATCCATTACGAAACTTTTGATGTATACAACTACAGGGGTGATAAACTTAAAGCCAAATTAGAGGAATTCCTCAGTAAGGGCAATATTTCTTGCATACTTTATTCCAATCCCAATAATCCCTCGTGGATATGCTTTACAGAGAAAGAATTGCAGATTATTGGAGAACTGGCCAATAAATATAATGTTATTATTTTGGAAGACCTTGCATATTTTGCCATGGATTTTAGGCAAGACCTCTCCCAACCTGGCAAACCACCATTCCAACCAACGGTAGCCAAGTATACAGATAATTATATACTTTTTATTTCCAGTTCTAAAGCCTTTAGCTATGCAGGGCAGCGTATAGGAATGATGGTGATTTCAGACAAACTTTTTGCCACCAAAGCTCCCGATCTTACCAGGTATTATAATACCGATATTTTCGGCAGGGCCATGATCTTTGGTACGCTCTACTCATTAAGTTCGGGTACTTCCCATTCTGCACAGTATGGCTTGGCCGCTATGTTAAAAGCTGTTAATAACGGTGAATTCAATTTTGTGGAATTCGTTAAAGAATACGGAGAAAAGGCCAAGATCATGAAAAAGATGTTTCTTGATAATGGTTTCAGCATTGTTTATGATAAGGATGAGGATAAACCTATAGCAGATGGGTTTTATTTTACATATTCTTACCCAGGGTATACTGGCGAAGAGCTTTTAGAAGAAATGCTTTACTATGGTATCAGCGCTATATCTCTTGCTATTACCGGAAGCGAAAGAAAAGAAGGGATTAGGGCCTGTGTTTCGCTTATTAGCAGGGAACAATTCCCCGATTTGGAACAAAGATTAAAGAAATTTAATGAAGATCATTAAACAATATATTAATAAAACAATGTAAATTCTTATGTTTTGATAGTAAAATTATATAAAGTGCTATAATTTTAGAATTTAAGTGGAAAAATTAAAATTAAATTATTACTTTCGTAATATATATTTAATTTACAATTAAAAAATCATAGAAATATTTATAAGATGGCTAAATTCAAAGGAGCAATTCAAGTAGACGTCGAGCGTTGTAAAGGATGTGCGGTATGCATTGGTGCATGTCCTTATGATGTTATCGAGATGTCAAAAAAAGTAAACAGCAAAGGATACAATTACGCGCACATGGCAAAGCCTGAAGCGTGTATAGGATGTTCCAATTGTGCTGTTGTATGCCCTGACGGAGTTATTGAAGTCTATAGGGTTAAAAGTGCTTAAAATTCAATTCATTAAACAAGAAAAACACAACAAAATAATGGAAAAAGAATTAAAATTAATGAAGGGTAATGAAGCCATAGCCGAAGGTGCTATTCGTGCCGGCGCTGATGGTTATTTCGGGTATCCTATTACCCCTCAATCAGAAGTTATTGAATACCTCATGGCAGAAAAGCCCCATGAAAGGACAGGCATGGTTGTATTACAAGCAGAAAGTGAAGTAGCTGCTATCAACATGCTTTATGGTGGTGCGGCCTGTGGTAAAAAAGTTATGACCTCTTCCTCCAGCCCAGGCATTAGCCTAAAACAAGAAGGAATATCTTATATAGCCGGCGCCGAACTTCCTTGCCTTATATTAAACGTTGTGAGGGGAGGCCCTGGCCTTGGTACTATTCAACCCGGGCAATGCGACTATTTCCAATCAACAAAAGGTGGTGGACATGGTGATTACAGGCTTATCGTTTTAGCCCCAGCATCAGTACAAGAAATGTACGATTTTGCCAAACTAGGCTTTGACCTGGCCTTTCAATACCGGAACCCGGTTATGGTCCTCTCTGATGGCGCTATTGGCCAAATGATGGAAAAAGTTGTTCTTGATGAACAACAACCCCGTTGTGAAAAACTTTACGACTGGGCTACTACCGGTAAAACAGCCAACAGGGAAAAAAATGTTATTACTTCATTAGACCTTGACCCCGTGCAGCAAGAAAAATTTAACGAAAAACTGCAAAAGAAATACCGCGAGATAGAAGAAAAAGAAGTGCGATTTGAAAATATCCAATGTGATGATGCTGAATATATCATTGTTGCCTATGGAACTAGCTCGCGTATATGCCAAAAAACCGTTAAATTGGCCAGGGAAAAAGGATATAAAGTTGGCTTGTTAAGGCCAATAACACTTTTCCCTTTCCCTAAAAAACAAATCCAGGAACTTGTTCCACATCTTAAAGGTATACTTTCTGTAGAAATGAGTGCAGGGCAAATGGTAGAAGATGTTAGGCTAGCTGTTAATGGGAAATTGCCTGTTGAACATTTTGGAAGAATGGGCGGCATTATTCCTTCTGCAGAAGAAATATTAGAAGCTTTAGAAAATAAAATTATAAAAAGATAATTATTATGTCAGATTCAATAACTACTGAAGATATTATAAAAAAAGAAAATCTTGTTTATAAAAAATCACCCATCATGACAGACAACATCCTGCATTATTGCCCAGGATGTGGGCATGGTGTTGTTCACAGGATGATTGCCGAGGTGATTGATGAAATGCAGATCCAAGACAAAACGATAGGGATAACACCTGTTGGTTGCTCCGTGCTTATGTATAATTACTTGGATGTTGACATGCAGGAAGCTGCACATGGCAGGGCTCCGGCCTTGGCAACCGCTGCAAAAAGACTAATGCCTGACAAGTTCGTTTTCACATATCAAGGCGATGGCGACCTTGCCGCTATTGGTACAGCAGAGACTATTCACGCCTGTAACAGGGGAGAGAATATTTGCATCTTCTTTATCAACAACGGTATTTATGGCATGACTGGAGGCCAAATGGCACCTACAACATTGCCTAACATGAAGTCTTCTACCTCTCCCTATGGCAGGGATGTTAAGCTTATGGGCAATCCATTGAAAATGACTGAATTGGTTGCGCAGCTCCCAGGTACTTGCTATGTAACCAGGCAAGCTGTACATAAACCCGCAAATGTTAGGAAAACTAAAAAAGCCATCAGGAAAGCTTTTGAATATCAAAAACAAGAAAAAGGCCTTTCTTTTGTAGAGGTCGTGTCAAATTGTAATTCCGGTTGGAAAATGACTCCTAACGATTCCAACAAATGGATGGAAGAGAATATGTTCCCTTTTTATCAGCTTGGTGATATAAAAGTACCGGAAGAATAAATAATCAATAACGAAAAAAATCATTGAGATATGACTGAAGAAATTATTATTGCAGGATTCGGAGGACAAGGTGTTCTTTCAATGGGCAAAATCCTTGCCTATTCCGGTGTAATGCAAAACAAAGAAGTAAGCTGGATGCCCTCTTATGGCCCTGAAATGAGGGGTGGTACAGCAAACGTCACTGTCATCGTTAGCGATGAAAGGATTAGTTCTCCTATCATTGATACCTACGATACTGCCATTATTCTTAACCAGCAATCTATGGATAAGTTTGAAGAAACAGTGAAGCCCGGTGGGCTCCTTATTTACGATGGAAACGGGATAACAAGGCATCCCGAAAGGAAAGACATCAAAATTTATCGTATTGATGCCGCTGATGAAGCCTCTAAGCTTGGTATTGCAAAGGTATTTAATATGATCGTTTTAGGAGGATACCTAAAAGTGAACCCTATTGTTAAAGATGAATCGGTTAAAGAAGGACTGGCCAAATCAATACCTGCCAGGTATCATAAACTTCTCCCTGATAATGAAAAAGCCATTGACAGGGGCAAAGAAATCATTAAAGAGGTGCATGTGCTGAATTAATAAATTCCTAAATATTTATCGAGAGAGTGGTATCATTGTATTGTATCACTCTCTTGTTTATTTTGTATGAATGAATGAATCATAATGAATTAAAAGACTTTCTCGAACACAAATACCAGCAGTTTAACACGCCCGTATTTATAGCTAGCGATCCCATCGCTATCCCTCATATGTTTAATAAACAAGAAGATATTGAAATTTCTGCCTTTTTGTCAGTAACAATTGCTTGGGGACAAAGGCCTGTGATTATTAAAAATGCTAAAAAGCTTATGCAAAGGATGGATTTTCAACCCTACGAGTTTTGTATAAACGCCACCAAAAAAGAAATGGAACAGTTGCAAAATTTCAAACATCGCACCTTCAATGGGGATGATTGCCGGCATTTTATCCTTTCACTCAAAAATATATACCAACAATATGGCACCATGGAAAACTTGTTTACTGAATTAACGAGGGAACAGGATATTAAAAACGCGATTGTTGAATTTAGAAACATATTCTTAAGCATTTCTCACCCCAAAAGAATGGAAAAGCATATAGCCAACCCGGGCAAAGGTTCTTCGGCAAAAAGAATCAATATGTTTTTAAGATGGATGGTAAGAAAAGACCATTTAGGTGTGGATTTTGGATTGTGGAAAAGTATTTCCCCATCGTGGCTGTATTGCCCACTTGATGTTCACTCGGGTAATGTGGCCAGGAGCCTCGGGATACTCTCGAGGAAAC
Source organism: uncultured Bacteroidales bacterium (assembly GCA_964544705.1). Classification (GTDB taxonomy): domain Bacteria; phylum Bacteroidota; class Bacteroidia; order Bacteroidales; family CAZJDA01; genus CAZJDA01. The sequence continues at coordinate 14,165 of CAZJDA010000074.1, read as the reverse complement.
AAAACGATTGGAAAGCGGTAGAAGAATTAACGGCAAACCTCAGGAAACTTGATGTTGCTGACCCGGTAAAATACGATTATGCCCTATTTGGACTTGGAGTTTTTGAAAAGTTCTGCTAAAAAGTCAGTTGTAATATGCAAACACTCTTAGGCACGATGTTTGAGGATTAGTCTTCCTGTTTTTATTAGTTTTTTTAAACTTTAAATTAATGGAGTTTGAGGCATTATAATAAAAAAGTATATTTTTGTACCAATAACCAACCCTAAAATAATATATGACAAATAATAACAACGAAAAAGAATTGTTAAATAAAAAAATTATTCATGCTATAGAGAACAAAAAGGGAAGAGATATTGTTGTAATAGACTTAGAGAATATCGAAAATTCAATTTGTGATTATTTCATCATTTGCCATGCCACTTCTGGCCGCCAGGTTGAAGCCATAGCGAATTCGATAGATGAAAAGGTAAAACAAGAATTAGATATAAATCCATGGAATACTGAAGGGTACAAAAATGCCGAATGGATTGTTTTGGATTATATCGATAGCATTGTTCATGTTTTTTTAGATGAAAAAAGAAATTTTTACCAGTTAGAAAAACTATGGGCTGATGCAGAACAAATTAATATAGAAACAAAATACTAAAATAAAGTGGGTAAACAAAGAATGGAAAAGAAAAATAGAGATAAAGATTTTAACAAGCATAAGAACACTGAAAATCAAGAAAATAAGCCTCCTAAGAGAAAGTTTAATTTTTATTGGATTTATGGTATACTTGCCCTCATTTTTATTGCATTACAATTTTTTAACTGGTCAGGTTCAGGAAAAGAAATATCCTGGCAAGAGTTTGAAAGAAAGATGCTTAGCGAAGGCGATGTGGAAAGAATTGTTATTGTAAATAAAGAATATGCAGAAGTATATATCAAGCCAGGCCGTCTTTCGCAAGAAAAATACCAGGATGTGAAAAGTGATGGTTTAGGCGGTAGCGGGCCTCATTATATTTTCACCATTGGTTCTGTTGAAACTTTTGAAAATAAATTGGAAGAGGCACAAAAAAAGCTTATAGAAAGTGAAATGAGGGATGCCTCCGAAGCCGAAAGGCACGAAATAGCCCAAGAATATGATGTTAAGGTTGAATATGATAAACGTCGTGATTGGGGAACAGAAGTATTTAGTTGGCTTATCCCAATTGGGCTTATGGTTCTCTTATGGGTGTTTTTAATGCGCCGTATGGGTGGTGGAGCCGGCGGTGGGCAGATATTCAACATCGGGAAATCCAAGGCCCAGCTTTTTGATAAAGATACCAATGTAAAAGTGGATTTTAAGGATGTTGCCGGATTAGAAGAAGCAAAAGTTGAAGTGATGGAGATCGTGGATTTTCTTAAAGAACCAAAGAAATATACACAACTTGGTGGCAAAATACCTAAAGGCGCATTACTTATTGGCCCTCCCGGTACTGGTAAAACCTTGATGGCAAAAGCTGTTGCAGGTGAAGCAGGAGTGCCTTTTTTTAGCATGAGTGGCTCCGATTTTGTTGAAATGTTTGTTGGGGTTGGCGCTTCAAGGGTAAGAGACCTATTTAAGCAAGCTAAAGAAAAAGCCCCTTGTATCGTTTTTATAGATGAAATTGACGCTATTGGCCGGGCACGTGGAAAATCTCCTATGACAGGTGCCAATGACGAAAGAGAAAACACCCTTAACCAATTGCTTTCTGAAATGGATGGTTTTGGAACCAATTCAGGCGTTATTATCTTGGCTGCCACAAACAGGGGAGATATTTTAGACCGTGCATTGCTTCGCCCAGGCAGGTTCGACAGGCAAATTCACCTTGAACTACCTGACTTGGAAGAAAGAAAAGCCATATTTAAAGTGCATGTGGACCCAATAAAAATTTCAGAAAAACTTGATATAGAAACAATTGCAAGACAAACCCCTGGCTTTTCGGGTGCAGATATTGCTAATGCTTGTAATGAAGCAGCGCTGATAGCAGCACGTAAAAATAAAGAACATGTAGACAGGAGTGATTTCATGGATGCCATTGACCGTATTATAGGCGGGATGGAGAAGAAAAGCAAGGTGGTCTCACCCTATGAGCGAAAAACAATTGCTTACCATGAATCTGGCCATGCTGCCGTTAGCTGGCTCACAAAACATGCTAATCCCTTAGTAAAAGTAACCATTGTGCCACGTGGCAAATCGCTTGGCGCGGCATGGTATATGCCGGAAGAAAGGCAAATTAGTACCTACGAACAAATGTATGACGAGATTTGTGCCGCACTTGGAGGCAGGGCTGCCGAAGAAATTGTTTTTGGTACAGTGTCAACAGGTGCTCTTAACGACTTGGAAAGGATTACCAAACAAGCATACGCCATGGTGGTTTACTTTGGCCTGAACAAAAAAATCGGTAACCTGAGCTATTATGATTCAACCGGCCAACAGGAATATAGCTTCCAAAAACCATACAGCGAAGCTACTGCTAAAATTATTGATGAAGAGATCAAACTGTTGGTAGAGAGAGCTTATGAAAGATCGAAAAGAATACTTACTCAAAACAGGGATAAACTGGATAAATTAGCCTCTCAACTTTTAGATAGCGAAGTGATATTTAGGGAAGACCTTGAAAAAATCTTTGGCAAGAGGCCTTTCGAAAAAAAAGAATTGCATCAAGCCGAAACAAAAAAAATAAAGCCTTCAGAAGAAAAAAACAAAGAAAAAAATAATGAAGCAGGCAATAACAATGTAGAAAATGAAAATGAAAAGGATGCGAATAAGCCTGCAAAAGAACACAAGAATGAAGAAAAAACTTCAAAAGATGATGGATTAAAAGAAGAAAAGAACAATAATGATGATGAAAATAGTGTAGAGGAAGACCTTACTCCTAAGAATAAACAAAAAATAAAAAAAAGGAGAAAAAATGGTAAAGTTGATACCAATGCGAATGAAAAGGAAGAATAAATCCAAAAAAAATAGTTTTTATGGAAGAGGCCAGGCCAAAAGATAAAATTTTGAAAAAAGTGAGAAAGGCTTTGATAAATCCTTCTGAAAGCCCTTACTTAGATGTGAATCATTCATCGCCAATCTACAAAGAGCCTGATGATTCACTGGATATTATCTTTGCTAGGGAGTTCTCAAAGGTAAACGGCAATTTTGTTTTTTGTGAATCAAAGGAAGATTTGAAAACAAACTTACAATCTTTAATCACAGAAAAGCAATGGAGTTCCATTTTTTGTATTGATGAAGAAATCCAACCGCTTTTAGAAAACGCATCATTGAATTTTAAAAGCGAATTTGAAGATATCAAAGAAATGCAAGTAGGCATTACCGAGTGCGAATACCTTGTTGCCCGGTTGGGAAGTATCCTTGTATCATCGGCTTCGGCTTCAGGCAGGAGAATGAATGTTTTTCCACCCGTACATATTGTTATTGCTGATACCAGCCAATTGGTTTATGATATTAAAGACGCGTTGAGCCAGGTTCAAACCAAATATAAAACGGGTTTCCCTTCGATGATTTCGCTGATAACAGGGCCCAGTAGAACTGCCGATATCGAGAAAACCCTTGTTATGGGAGCTCATGGGCCAAAAGAAGTGTATGTTTTTTTAACCGATAAAAACAATTATTGATTTGAGTAACACCAATTGGGTGGATGTGTATTCATCCCAGTTCCTTCATAAAGTTGAAATAGCGCAAGCCATTCTCAAAGAATATAGTATTGTATCCGTTATACAAAACAAACAGGATTCGCTTTATAAATTTGGTTATATTGAATTATATGTAAAAACCAAAGATGCCATGGAAGCTAAACAAATTTTAGAAAAAAACAAGCCTTGAAAAATTTAATAACAAGAAGCATAACAGGAACACTTTACGTGGTGTTTATTTTAGGATCGATTTTGCTTGGGCCGTATTGGTTTGCCGGACTATTCCTTGTGATTTCATCCATTGCCAACTGGGAATTTAATACCATTATCTCGAATCACAAGGTTGTTCCATGTAAACCAGTGACTATCATTGCAGGTATTGTTTTATATACATCAAATACGCTTATTGCTTTTGACCTTTTTGATTTTACATTCCTGCTTGTTAACGTACCCTTCATATCAGCCATTTTAATTGCAGAACTGTTTAGGCGCAAAGAAGACCCCTTCGGAAATATCGCTTACGCTATTATTGCTTTGCTTTATGTAGTATTGCCTCTTTCCTTTCTCAATTATTTGTATAGCCCGGGGAATATTTCTTCTGGTTTTTATCCCGAGCTTTTAATAGGTTTTTTTATTATTTTGTGGGTTTATGATAGTGGTGCATATCTTTTTGGGAAACTTCTTGGCAAGCATAAGCTTTTTGAGCGCATTTCGCCGGGCAAAACTTGGGAAGGCTGCCTAGGTGGAGCTATAGTTAGTTTTGTTGTGGCTTTTTTGTTTTCTTTATACTTCCAGGACTTAAACCTATCACATTGGTTGGTGATTTCTGGCATAATAGTAGTTTTTGGAACTTTTGGCGACCTGGTTGAGTCCTTATTAAAACGCACCGCAAAAGTTAAAGATTCAGCAAAAATATTGCCTGGACATGGTGGATTCTTAGACAGGTTAGACAGTGTATTGATTTCCGCTCCTATGGTTTATGCATATGTGATGTTTATTTTTAACATACTTTAAATAATATTTTCTCCCTTTTAAAGTTATCTCTTTAAATCATTATAGAATGTATATCCACAAAGAAGGCATACCGTCCATTATAATTGCAACAACTGTGCTGTTGATTGGAATAAGTGCAATATCCTTATTATTGCCTGTTTATACAACAACATTTTGGAGTTTAATTGCTATGTTTCTTTTTCTGTGGTTTTTTATTGTCCAATTCTTTAAGTATTCAAAAAAGGCTTTACGGGGAAAAGAAAACAAAATCCCTGCCCCAGCAGAAGGAAAAGTTGTTGTAATTGAAGAAGTAGAAGAAAACTTGTATTTCCACGAAAAACGCATCCAAGTTTCAATTTTTATGTCCATTTGGGATCCCCATCTTAACAGGATCCCTACAAGCGGTAAAATAATTTATGATTATTACAAGCCAGGTAAACACTTTATAGCAAGGTATCCAAAAGCTTCCGATTGGAATGAAAGCAATACAATTGTTATTGAAAGAAAAGATAAGGTCAAGATTCTTGTAAAACAGATAGCTGGAATTATGGCAAGGCGTATTGTTACTTATGTTAATAACGGAGATGAAGTGAAACAAGGCGACCAGCTTGGGTTTATAAAATTTGGCTCCAGGGTAGACCTCCTCCTTCCGCGCGATGCTACCATTCATGTAAATTTAGGCCAAAAAGTTAAATGCGGGCAGACTATTATTGCAGAATTATGATTATGGGAATATTTTGGATGGGGAAATGAAATTGGCGGAAATTGGTGAAATTGCCAATAAATATTGGTTAGAAATACCCGAACATTTTCCATTTGTAAAATTAGATGTGCATGTGGTTATGCCCAATCATGTGCATGGAATAATAATATTGTTTTCGCCTGGCAATCCCGATTCCACAACCACATCATCCGAAACGATGCGGAATATCAACGAATAAAAAATTATATTATCAAAAACCCCAAAAAATGGAATGGTGATTCATTAAATCCATAATGTATAGATGCGATTCATCGCATCTCTCAGAAATAAAAAATGACCCATAATTTCCTCATTAACAATTTTAAGCAATTATCCACAATAAACAGAAATATGAACACCCTGCAATGCCTGTTCCGCCATAGCTTGAACCCAGCGAGTATGCCGTACATTTCCTATTGAATAGATTTTAAATTCAACAGTGTAAAACAAAATCCTGTTGATTCCTACGCACTTACCGACTATTTTTGGAGTTTTTAAGGGAATACGGGCAAGATGATTTCGAGTTTCCGGGTTATTTATGCTTGTATAAATATTGATAATCTCCCCCAACATCACCTCCCAAACCCCAACTCAAACACCGTCACTCCACCACGTTCTTTGTATATCAATTCGCCGTTGTGGAGGCGCATGACCTGGCGCGAGAGGCTTAGGCCAATGCCGCTGCCGCGCTCCTTGGTGGTGAAAAAGGGTACGAACATGTGTTCTCTTATTTCCGGGGGAATAGGCTTCCCATTATTGGATACACGGATCACGGGCAAACCCTGGCCGGTATACATTGCTTGTAGCTCGATGAACGGCGCTTCAATGCTTTCTATGGCTTCCATGGCGTTTTTTACCAGGTTGATGAGTACCTGCTCCAACTGCTTTTCGTCTGCACAGACTTCCATGTCACCCGGGGTTGCAGAAATATCCAAGGAGATGCCTTTTTCTTTCAACGCTTTGGCCAACAAGGTTGCCACTTGCTTGAAAAGCCGCAGCGCACTGAGTTTTTTCCTTTGGGGTTCGGGTAAACGGGTAAGTTGCTTGTAGCGCTCAATAAAATGGGATAGGCTTTCTGCGCGGTTTTTTATGGCTGTGAGCCCGTCATGAAATTCTGCTTGTATGGCGCTTGTTGCTTGCACCTGGCTGCACATGCTCAACATTCCACTGGAAAGCAGCCTGATAGGGCTTAGGGAATTCATCACCTCGTGGGTTATCACCCTGAACAGTTTGTTCCAGGATTCCATCTCGGTTTTGCTGACCTCTTTGCTGATGTCCTGGAAAGAAACGATTTTAAGCCATTCATCACCCAGTTTAAATTCCGTAGCATACAAGGAGAGGGTGGTTTTTTTGCCGGCCTGTTGCAAGACAACGCTTTTTTGCCTGCCTTGCCCTAATTGGCCTATCACGTGTGGCAGGTTGAGTTGTATGGTTTGCAGCTCTTCCAACCGGTGAATGGCATTAACACCAAACAATAGGTAAAAGGCTTTATTGGCCAGGCGGATCCTTTTGCTTTCGTCTATCACGAGCAACCCTGTGCCAATATGCTCCATCACGTGCAGGAAAAACTGGCTTTCCAGTTCTTTTTCTTTCCTTATGACCCTAAAATCGCGCATCACTTCGTTAAACCCTTGATGAATGCTGCTGAGGAATTGATCTTCTCCTGCTTTCTTGAATTCAAAGGAGGTATCTTGGTTTTTCAGCGCATCAATAAACTGCAACAGGTCCCTTTTTATCTTGTTGATATAAACGATAAGCAACAGGATTTGCACCACCCATAATACTGCCAGAGATGCAGAGGTTACCACCATGAATTCATGGGTTATGGCAAGGGCAAACAGCAACCCTGTAACTGCAATAAAGATCACCTGTATGATGATGTGTGTAAGGTACTTGCTATAGCCCATATTTCTTCATTTTAGCGTAAAGTGTGGTCCTGTTAATGCCCAGGTTCTTGGCAGTAATGCTTATGTTGCCCTGGTAGCGGTTCAATGCAGCGGCAATGATGCGTTTTTCGTTTTCCTCCAGGTTATAAGTGTCATGATGCACGGTTTGCCGGGCTTTTGCATCAATGCCCAGTTCTGTGGGATTTATAACGTTGGTTTCAGCAAGGATTACCGTTTTTTCTATTACGTGGCGCAGTTCCCTGATGTTACCAGGCCAGTTGTATTCCAGGAGCTTATCATGCGCTTTCAGTGAAAGTTTTAAGCCTTTCCTGTCATACTTCGCGGCAAATTCGTTCAGGGCAAATTCGGCAAGGGGCGCGATATCTTCTTTTCTTTCCCTTAGCGGCGGCAATTCCAGGTGTATGGTGTTGATGCGGTAGAGAAGGTCTTCCCTGAAACTTCCTTCAGAGATCATTTTACCCAGGTTTTTGTTGGTAGCGCAAACAAGGCGTATATCCGTTTCAACGGGTGTTGATGATCCAAGCCTTACGATGGTTTTCTTTTGTATGGCAGTAAGCAACTTTGATTGCAGGGACAGGGGCAGGTTCCCGATCTCATCCAGGAAAAGGGTTCCTCCACCGGCCAGCTCAAAGCGGCCTTCACGTGCTTCATCGGCGCCAGTGAAAGCTCCTTTCTCATGGCCAAAGAGCGCGCTTTCAAAAAGGTTTTCGTTAAGGGAGCCTAGGTCCACATGCACGAAAATTTTATCCTTCCTCATTGATTGGCGGTGTATTAGACGTGCAATGACTTCTTTTCCCGTGCCGTTTTCCCCTGTTATCAGCACATTGGCGCTTGTAGCGGCAACCTTGGCCACCGTTTTGTACAGTCCTTGCATGGCCAGCGAGCCTGTTTGTAAAGTGAATTCATCGCCGGGGATGGATGCTGCCAGGTGCTTTTGCTGTTTCCTTAGCTTGCTGATCTCCACCTTCGATTGGCGAAGTTTATAAGCCGAGAGGATCGTTGAAAGGATTTTGTCTTCGTCCCAGGATTTATGGATGAAATCAACAGCGCCTTCTTTCATGGCTTTTACAGCCAGTTCAATATCGCCATAAGCGGTAATAAAAACAATGCATGCGTCGGGGTCGTGCTTCAGGATCTCGTTTTTCCAGTAAAACCCTTCGTTGCCTGTATTCACACCTGCGGAAAAGTTCATGTCGAGCAGGATCACATCATAGGTGTTTTCTGCTAGCAAAGATGGGATCACGTTGGGCGATGATTTGGCCGTAATTTCCGCAAAATGCTTTGATAACAGCATTTTCAGGCCCAAGAGCAGGTCTTTATTGTCATCAATGACCAGGATGGAACCTTGTTTCTTTTGCATTATTATTCGTTTATTGTACCCGTTTTTGCATCTATATCTAACACTTAATTTTCTTCATTTACCCCAACCCTGAAGGGAGTGAAGAAAATTAAGTGTTTTGGCTAACCGACGGATTCGAACCTTGTAGTTAATTTTCTGACAATTAGCCACATTTTTGGAGTAAAAACTAGGTATATATGGGCTCGTTAACGACATCGAATTAGGACAATTAGCCACATTTTTGGAGTAAAAACGAGTATTCATTATTATTTTTACACAAAATAACACAAATTTGTTTATAAATACAACATCGGTGTTGGAAAATGCAACAGTTGTTTTTGGTTTTTATTCTTAAATTGTTGATATACTGGCTTTAATACTCGTGGCACGTGGATTGGAATGGAGAGAGATGTAAATAAAAACAACAAACCCATAAAACAACAAAACCATGATCAGGAATTACATAAAAATAGCATTGCGCAATTTAATGAAGAACAGGCTTTATGCCTTGATAAACGTGCTTGGTATCACGATCTCCACTGTTGTTGTGTTGATATCTGCCACATATATAGCCAAGGAATACAGCTATGACACCTTTCACAAAGACACGGGCAAAAAATACCGTTTGCTTAAAAAGCGAAAAAGCGACGGGGAGTTATACGCCAATATTCCCGCAAGTTTTTACAGCCGTTTTGAGCAAATCCCTGGGCTCACGAAAATAGAACGATTGATAAGATACCCTGAAAGGCCATTCAGGTACGAAGATGATGCATTTGTTGCAAAGATCTTATTTGCCGACACCACTTTTTTTGACTTTTTCAATTTTGGGATAAAAACCGGTTCAGAAGAAGCGTTCAAAAATGGCACACCGATTTTCCTCACCGAATCGTTCGCAAAAAAAATCTTTGGGAACGAAGACCCCATAGGCAAAACGATATGGTACGACAATAAGCTTCAACTGAGCGTTTCCGGTGTTTTGGAAGATATACCGGGGAATTCACACCTGCAATTTGATTTTCTTGCTCCCAATACAGCTTTAAAGCAAGTGGAGCCTTGGGTACTGAACAATCCTAATGTTTGGGCCTCGCTGTTTTATTTCCAAGTCAATAAAAAAGAAGATATCCCGGTAATAGAGGAAAAAATCAATGAAGCATTGGTTGATGTGCTGGGCGAAAAATACATGGAGTATAACCGTTTTATACTTCAGCCTTTCCAGGATATTTACCTTCATTCTGCACAGGTGGTAAATGAAAGGATCCAACGGGGAAACATCCTGCACGTGGTTTTTATTGGTATAGCAGCATTGCTCATATTGATCATTTCTTGCTTCAATTATATTAACATCAACCTCACCTTGCTCAACAAAAGGATGAAGGAGATTACCCTGCGCAAGATCGTGGGTGCATCGCGAAAACAACTGCTTTTCCAGTTCTATTTTGAAGCCCTGGCCGTTTCTTTTTTGGCTGTTTGGCTTGGCGTAATTGCCAGCGAACTGGTTTTGCCGCCGCTGAACAATTACCTGGGGCTACAACTCAAAATTCAATACGAACTCCTTGCCATCATAATTTTTGGGCTATTGCTCCTGTTGCCGGTAATTATCAGCATTTATCCTGCCATGCTGTATACTTCTTTCAAACCGGCCCAATTGCTCAGGAAAGAAAAGGTTTTTGCTTTGAAATTGTCGCAGAGGAAGGTTTTTAATATCAATTTCAGGTATTCCTTGTTGATATTGCAATTTGTGATTGCTACGCTGATCCTGACAGCCACTATCATTATTTTCGGGCAAATGAGGTTCTTAACGGAGCAAGAACTTGGATACGAGAAGGAGCACAGGTTGGTTATTGAAAATCCATATAATGATGGGCTCACAGAACGGTATTTTGATATCAAAAGGGAAGCTTTGTCAAATCCCGATATTAAAAACATTACGGCAGGGTTCAATATTCCATCCTCAGGGATGAATAACTATGCCAGTTTGCAATGCACTGACCATGGTTCCAGGAATATTTCCATAGGGTTGAATTCTGTTGATTTTAACTTTTTCAACACCATAGGAGCCATGATTGTTGAGGGGAGGAATTTTGATGAAAAAAACCGTTCAGACAGCATGAATGCGTTGGTATTAAGCCGTCAAGGAATTAAGTCGTTAGGGTTGGAGAGTCCCTACCTGGGCAAGAAATTCAAAGGGCTTTATGATACTACCAAAACCTATGAATTGATAGGTGTAGTAGAAGATATTCATTTCTGGTCTAAGAAGGAAGAAGTATCTCCTGTGGCGTTTATTGTTAGAGGTAATGACTATCCATCTTATGCGCCTAAGATCATTGCTGAATATGTACCCGGTAAATATCAAGAGGTTGTTGAGTTTTTCAGGACCCAAATGCAGGAACTGGCACCCCAATTTCCATTTATTTACCGCGATTTGGATATGCTTACGGATAAAATGTATGAATCTGAAAACCAGTTATTTTCTTTGTTTAAGATCTTGTCTTTTTTGAGTATTTTGCTGGTTATACTAGGTTTAACGGGTATTGTTTTGCTCAACCTGGAAAAGAGGAAAAAAGAGATCGGGATTAGGAAAGTGCTGGGTGCCAAATCCAATGGTATCGTGAAGCTGATATTGAATAATTTCATGGTGATGGTAACCATTGGGTTTATTACCGGCTGCCCCTTGGTGTATTGGATCATGCAGCAATGGTTGCAAAATTTTGTTTACAGGATTGGTATTTCATTTTGGTTTTTTGTAACTACAGCCATCATTTTATATTTTGTAGCGGCGTTGCTCATTGTTTTGGAAACTGTTCGTACGCTGAAGTCGAATCCTGTTGAGGTGTTGAAGTATGAGTAGGGTAACAGTTTTTTTATATTACACCCAAATTGAGCGATTCTCGCTCACGATAAAGAAATTATAAGCTTTTCATCTCACCTATTCGGTGAAAATCTACAATTTCTAAATCGGGGTTAACCCTAAGTAAAGCGCTTTTTCACTACGTTCAAACCGCTCAACTTAGGTTACAAATATTGCTTTAATTTTTACTTTTTTTTTAAATGCTTATAAGCTAATTGTATAGAATCCTATAAGCTAATGTATAATTTTAGTCTTTTTACCATTTATTTTTGTATTTTTAACATGTATTTTTCAAGAAACAGTGTAAAGATTTTTTTGAAGTCTTGAGAAGGCAAGCTTTTTTCAATATAAAGAAAAACTTCAATGGAAAAAAGGGAGGCTGTAAAGTTTTATAACCCCTGGAAATACTATCTTTGAATCAAATCGAAGCTTATGAATGAAAAAATGCATATATTGTGGAAGAACAATCACGAAAAAAGGATTATCTTTGGTCAATGAATAATAATGGCTGAGAGTAATACAAATATTGATGTAAACAAAATTGTTAACCACTGGGTTGAAACATCAGACAATGATTATCAAACTATGTTAACGCTATACAATTCCAAATCATATTCTTGGGCATTATTTCTTAGGCATATATCAGTTGAAAAACTTCTAAAAGCACTCTACGTCAAAAAATATGAAAAACATGCCCCTTTTACCCATAATTTATATCTGTTAGCTGAATTGAATAAATTGGAATTGACAAACGAATATTCCGATTTGTTAGATGAAATTACTACTTTCAACCTGAACGCTCGATACGATGATTATAAAAAGGAGTTTTACTCCCTTTGCACTCAGGATTATACGAAATCATGGATTGAAATAATCAAAAAAATAAGATCATGGATAAAAGAGATGCTTTAAGGATCGCAAATGAGTATGCTTTTGCCATAAAATCAAAATATAATTATATTAAAGTATTCCTTTTTGGTTCTTATGCAAAGGGTAATTATCATGAGGATAGCGATATTGATATAGCGGTTGTATTAAAAGATTATAATAACCTGATGGATATTCAGCTAGATTTGATGCGATTAAGGCGAAAAATTGACAGTAGAATAGAACCCCATCCATTTAGAGAAGGTGATTTTGATGTAAACAATCCAATCGTGAATGAAATACTTCAACACGGGCAGGAAATCCATGTAGCCTGAAGAATGGTTGAACATCATGAGTACGAAGCATAACCGAACATAAACATAATTAAGCACTATAAAATGTTAAGATTAAATACGTAAAATGGATCATGGTTGGTGTTCTGCAATTGTAAAAAGTAAACAATAATAACTTCATCTAACCAGGAAATAATCAGTTATACCTGCAATCTTCTTATATCTATTGTAATGATAAAAAAGCCCTAAGTTTTTTTATAATATTGAAAGTCATATCGGTATTAAAAATGAACGACCCCATGTTTGAAAAAATGTTGCTATCATGATACCCCCAAACCCACCACAAAAAAATCAATTTACCTGAATCCATTCTCCTGCCCATTAGCAGCAAACAAAACAAAAAAGTCAAAAAAACCTAAGAATTTGTCATTTAATATCATAAAATATGGTTAGATTTGAGAGATGGAAATTACGACAAATAAATGGATAAATTCCGAAACAAATACAGGATCCAGTCTGCCAGGTTGCAAAATTGGGATTATGGCTGGAATGCAGCCTATTTTGTGACCATCTGCACAGCAAACAGGGAATTGTTTTTTGGGAATATCGTGGATGGGGAAATGAAATTTTCGGAAATTGGTGAAATGGCCAATAAATATTGGTCAGAAATACCCGAACATTTTCCATTTGTAAAATTAGATGTGCATGTGGTCATGCCCAATCATGTGCATGGAATAATAATTATTGATAAACCTGGTGATGGGCGAAATGATGAAAAAAATGATGAACCCAATATTGATACCAACGTGAATACCAACGTGGACCGCAACGTGGACCGCAACGTGGACCGCAACGTGGACCGCAACGTGGGACGCAACGTGGGACGCAACGTAGAGACGCAAAATTTTGCGTCTCTACCATCACAACCACCACCGCAATCACCACCACCGCAATCGCCGCAACCCAAAAACAAATTCGGGCCACAATCGCAAAACCTGGCATCTATAATTCGTGGATACAAAACAGGGGTTACAAAATATGCACGGAATAACAATATTAATTTCGCCTGGCAATCCCGTTTCCACGACCACATCATCCGAAACGATGCGGAATATCAACGAATAAAAAATTACATCATCAACAATCCCAAAAATTGGAAAGGTGATTCATTAAATCCATAATGTACAGATGCGATTCATCGCATCTCTCAGAAATAAAAGAAATGACCCATAATTTCCTCATAAACAATTCCAAGCAATTAACTACGATATACAGGAATATGACCGGTCTGCAATGCCTGTTTCGCCATAGCTGAAACCCAGCGAGTATTCCTTATTGAATAGTTGATAAATTCAACAGGGTAAAAACGAAACTCTGGTTTTTATATGCACTTATTCCTGGTAAACAAACAAAGAGCCATACCAGGCCTCTCTTATGTGAAATTTTATGTGGTTCAAAAAATTATAAACCACATAAGGGCACAGTGCGCCTCGACTTAGAGGACAATTAGTTCTTTGATACGCTATTAATGAGA
>CAZJDA010000073.1:0-22206 GCA_964544705.1 uncultured Bacteroidales bacterium | reverse complement strand
AAAAAAAAAAAATATTAAAATGAATGGAAATGAATAGTTTTCTATGAAATTTATTATATTTGAATGATAATAAATATCATGAATACAATGTCAGTAACATCAAACCCCCAATTAAAACTTGCATTTGAATTTGTAGAGTATACAGGTGAACATGTTTTCCTTACGGGGAAAGCCGGTACTGGAAAGACCACTTTTTTGCATAATTTAAAAGATATTTCGTCAAAAAGATTGATCGTTGTTGCACCAACAGGTGTTGCCGCCATCAATGCAGGAGGAATGACCATTCATTCCTTTTTCCAGATGCCTTTTGGCCCCATTCTTACTGAAGATATTGCAGGAATAGGTAATGCGGGTAGCGCCAATTCACGCATTAATGCACACAAGTTTAACCGGACCAAAATAGATATTATAAAAAGCCTTGACTTACTGATTATTGATGAAGTTAGTATGGTGCGCGCAGATTTATTGGATGGTATTGACGAAGTTTTAAGAAAATATAAAGACCACTCAAAGCCTTTTGGAGGAGTGCAACTTTTGATGATTGGCGACTTGCAACAATTGGCTCCTATCGTAAAAAATGATGAGTGGGGACTTTTAAAAGATCATTATGAATCAATGTATTTTTTTAATAGCCGGGCGCTCAAGAAATCACGCTATGTGAGTATAGAATTAAAAGAGATATTCAGGCAAAGGGATATGGAGTTTATTAAGTTGCTGAATATGGTACGCGAAAATACTTTGAATACACAAGCATTGGAAAAGCTGAATAAACAATATACCCCAAATTTCAAGTATCATGATGGTGAAGGATACATAACCCTTACAACACATAATGCCCAAGCAAAAAACATTAACGAGTCTAGGTTAAAAAAACTTCCAGGAAGGGTTTATACTTTTTGTGCAATGATTGAAGGTGATTTCCCGGAATATTCTTATCCTACAGACTTTAAACTCTTATTAAAAAAAGACGCACAGGTAATGTTTGTGAAAAACGACCCTTCGCCCGAGAAGTTGTTTTATAATGGTAAAATTGGGAAAGTTATAAATATTGAAAATGAAACAATCTACGTTCAATGTCCGGGAGAAAGCCACAGCATACCGGTGGAGAGGACAGAATGGAAGAATACGAAATACTCCATTAACAATGCCACCAAAGAAATTGAAGAGTCTGTAAAAGGAACATTCACACAATACCCGTTAAAACATGCATGGGCAATAACCATTCATAAAAGCCAAGGGCTCACTTTTGAAAAAGCCATTATTGATGCTAGGGCTGCATTTGCCCACGGTCAAGTATATGTAGCACTAAGTAGGTGCCGTACTTTAGAAGGATTGATTTTGAGCACGCCTATTACCCATAGTTGTATCAAAAGCAGCTCTGATATTACCAGCTACACAAAGAGCATTCAAGAGAATCCACCTGGCTCAAACGAATTAGAACAAGCCAAGTGGGCTTATGAAAAATCATTGGTTAAAGAATTGTTCGATTTTTCTTCAATACAACAAAAAGTTTTTCATGCTTTAAAAATCATTAAAGACAATAAAAGCATCATCCCAAATTTTATTGCAGACAAACTTTATGGCTTGAATGACCACACAAAGAAAGAAATAGTAAGTGTTACCGAAAAATTTGACAGCCAACTCGAAAAGCTTGTTACACAATCTCTTAGTATTGAAAAAAATAATGAATTGCAAGAAAGAATAAAAAAAGGTTGCGATTATTTTATCAATAAACTGGAAACTTTTGTTTTAGAACCTCTTGAAAACCTTCCTGTAGATATTGATAATAAGTCAGTAAAAAAATCTTTAAAGGAAGTACTTACAAAGTTAGAAAATGAAGCATTTACTAAGAAAAGTTGTTTACAAACAAGTAAAAACGGTTTTACTGTAAAAAACTATTTGGATACAAAAGCTAAAGCCACTTTAGAAAAGAAATCAAAGAAAAGCAAGAAGGCAGAAAAAACAAAGCTTGCGCCGGAAGGGATCAAGCATCCAAAACTCTATTCAGAGCTAAAAGCTTGGCGCGAAGCCAAGGCAACGGAAGAAGACATTCCATTATACATGGTGCTCCCCAATAAAGCCATTATGGAATTGGTAACTTACTTACCCACAAGCAATGATACGCTTCATGCAATAAAAGGTTTTGGTAA
Source organism: uncultured Bacteroidales bacterium (assembly GCA_964544705.1). Classification (GTDB taxonomy): domain Bacteria; phylum Bacteroidota; class Bacteroidia; order Bacteroidales; family CAZJDA01; genus CAZJDA01. Next base: position 20,056 of record CAZJDA010000073.1, on the reverse strand, counting down.
AAAGAAACTTGAACAATATGGCCATGAAATCCTTGAGATCATTTCTCAATACCGTGAAGCATACAATATAGAGGATTCACCTGCTGATGAGCTTTTTAACAGGTTCACCAAAAATAAGAAAAAGAAAAACCAAACGAAAACAGATACAAAAACAGCAAGCTTGGATTTATACAGGTCAGGCAAAAATATCAATGAAATAGCTAAGGAACGAAGCCTGGCAGTTTCTACTATTGAAGGGCACCTTGCAAACTTTGTAGAAACCGGTGAATTGAATATCGTTGACTTTGTGGCGCAAGAGAAAATCGAGGCTATCACAGATTTTTTTATTAAAAATAAAGAAAACAGGCTAAAGCCGGCCAAAGATGCACTTGGAGATGAATATTCATGGGGTGAGTTGAGATTTGTTTTTAAGCATTTGGTTGGGAAAGGAAGGATTGAATTATAATCATGTTGCCTCTTTCCCTTGTCTTCGTTTAAAGTAATGCTTAGAATCTCCCCATTCACCGTAGCCTATTTCTCCACCTGCCATATGTATCCTGGCTTCTAAGCAATTGCGGCATTCGCTGGCTTCTTCGTCAATACATGGTTTGTCTTCGTATAATAAATAATCTTCTCGGTATTTAACGGGTGTTAGGTTGGGCATAATTACGTTAGCGCCAATTTTTATAGCCTTTTCACGCCCTATAGGGTCTATGGTTTGCATGGCAGTAGTTGCGGCTATGTTGATGTCTTTCATCATAATTCTTAGAATGGCAACCATTTTTAAAGAAAGGTCAAAACGTTCTTTTAGAGGTTTTAGTTGATCTCGGTATTTGAAAAGTGGTGTGTCTTCGTGTTCTATGTATGGCCCCATGCCAACCATATCAATATCAAAAACCTTCATGAAAAGCAAGTCCTCGGCAAGATTTTCGAGCGTTTGAAATGGTAGCCCTATCATAACGCCCGTTCCTACTTGGTAACCTATTTTCTGAAGGGTTCTCAAAGCTTTAAGCCTTTCTCCATAACTGTGTTTTTTATTATTGGGATGAAATTTTTTATAAAGTTCAGGATTAGATACCTCTATCCTGAGAAGGTACCTGTGTGCTCCATTTTCGAACCATTCCTTGTACACTTCTTCAGATTGTTCGCCTAAGGAAAGTGTAATGCCCATTTTTCCACCGGTAATGCCTTTGATCTTTTTTAAAATGTTTGTGATCCTGTCTGTAAATTCCTTATTGCTCTTTTCTCCTCCTTGAATCACTAACGAGGCATAATTGTTATCATAAGCAAATTTCACGGCTTCTAAAACCTCATCTTCAGAAACATAGTAGCGATGCATTTTTGTATTACCTGAACGAATCCCGCAATAGAAACAGTTTTTTGAGCAGATGTTAGAAAACTCTATCAAACCTCTAAAATACACCTTGTTTCCCACATATTTTTTCTTTACTTCTTCAGATTTTTGGAAAAGTTTTTTTCTTTCTTCACCTTGGGTGCCAAGGAGATAAATAATATCTTCTTTTGAAAAAATTTCTTTGTTAAGAACTTTGTCTAAATCCATGGTTCATTTTTTTTACAAGTAATCAAGCGCATCTTGTTCAAATTTAACAAAAGGGGCAACTGCTCTTTCGTATATTCCATGAACGTAAGCAATTGCCATCCCGTAATTTGTAACTGGGATACCAGCATCAACAGCAGGTTTCAACCTGTTAACCAATTGCTTACGCGTGAGCATACACCCTCCACACTGGATAACAAGAGCATATTCATTAATATCTCGTGGCAAGTCATTCAAACCAGCTACTACCTCGTAATCAAGCTTTTTGCCTGTATAATTGCTCATCCAGCGGGGTATCTTCACCCTGCCAATATCATCGCAAGACACATGATGTGTACATGACTCCAGCAATAACACTTTATCGCCGTCTTTTAGTTTAGAAATTGCAGGTGTCCCTTTTAAATAATTTTGAAAATCCCCTTTTTGGCGCGCAAGGATAATACTAAAACTTGTTAAAGGAATATCTTTTGGTATAGAAGCATCTGCTTTTAAAAAAACTTGGCTATCAGTGATTGCTAATTTGGGTTTGGGTTGCAAACGTTTGATAAGTGAGTCTACTTCTCTTTCTTTGGTAACAACTACCGAACATTCATTATCCAAGGCATCCCTGATGGTTTGTACTTGAGGTAATATCAGCCTGCCCTCGGGTGCTTCAATGTCAATGGGTGTTATTAAAAGGACAATATCGCCATAAGAAACAAGATCACCAATCAAAGAATTGGATTTATATGCTGACTCTGGCATGTGTTTTTTTATTGTAGATATAATATCTTCATAATTGGTTGGCGATAAGGTACTAAAATCAATGATGGTGGTATTGAAATGTTTTGTGATTTTTTCCTTTAGCTCTCTTGATAAAGGTTCAATATCCGATTTGTTATGAATAATGAAGAAAGGTACGGCATATTGATCAAAATCCTGGACAAGCTGTTCTTCATAATCATCAAAAATATTATTTGCTATTACAAGAATGGCGAGGTCAATGGTTTTTAAAGTGGCCTTGCTTTTAGCAATTCTTTTTTGTCCAAGTTCGCCGGTATCATCAATTCCGGCAGTATCTACAAAGATAACAGGGCCCATACCGGTTATTTCCATCGATTTTTTAACAGGGTCGGTTGTAGTTCCGGCAAAATCTGACACAATAGCAATCTCTTGCTTTGCTAAAGCGTTGATTATAGAACTTTTACCATTGTTTCGCCTGCCAAAAATTCCTATATGGGGTTTTGCATCTTTTCCTTTTTGCATAAAGCTATGTTTGTTAAAATGATAACAATAAAAAGGTTGTTTAGGTTCATCAGAAATAAGTGCAAAGTTACATTTTATAACGATTTGCATCCAAAAAAACATATTCAATTCCCTTGATTCTTAAATTTGTTATTGAAGTGTATAACTACATTTTAATACCAAGTAAAAATTCAAATTCTAGTTTGTATCTTTAAATGCAACTCGTTATAAGAACTTAGTCAATTTAAAATTATATTGATGGAACAACAAAAGGGTATTATATATTAGTTGATTAAAAATCTATGAATCAAAGGGTCAGGAAAGTCCCGTTTTTACTTGTTTTTTTTGATGAGGAAAGGTTTTAACTGGAAAATTCCTATTATCTTTATTCAAAAATTTAAAACCATGAAGAAAGCAGGCTTATTATTCGCAGCATTATTTTTTTTATTCAACATAGCGCATTCCCAATTCCAAATAGAGAATATTTTAATTGACGACACGGGCTACCCGGAAGAGCCATCAATAATTTTAGACCCTAATAATCCAAACCGTCTTGTTGCAGGCGCTAATATCGATAATTTTTATTATTCGGAAGATGGTGGTTATACCTGGACGGAAGGTACGCTAACTTCCAGCGCTTACGGTGTGTGGGGCGATCCATGCGTTATAGTTGATACAGCCGGGAATTTTTATTTTTTTCACTTATCCAACCCGGCTTCAGGCAATTGGATAGATCGTATTGTTTGCCAAAAAAGCACTGACGGAGGAAAAACATGGAGTGAAGGAACCTACATGGGGCTTGATGGAACAAAAGCCCAGGACAAGGAATGGGCGGTTGTTGATAAAACCAATAATAATATTTATGTTACTTGGACCCAATTTGATGAATATGGCTCAGCCGATACAGCGCATAAATCGGACATTAGGTTTTCAAAATCGCTTGATGGTGGCCAAACTTGGACAGATGCCATAGAGATTAATGAAATACAAGGCAATTGTATTGATGATGATAATACTGTTGAAGGTGCAGTACCTGCTATTGGCCCCGAAGGGCAAATCTATGTTTCTTGGGCAGGCCCTGTTGGTATTGTTTTTGACAAATCATACGACCAAGGCGAAACCTGGCTTGATAATGATATTTTTGTTAATGATATGCCAGGGGGATGGGCTTTTGATATCCCGGGAATTTCAAGGTGCAATGGAATGCCGGTAACCAAATGCGACCTTAGCGGGGGAGAGCATCATGGAACGATTTATATCAACTGGGCAGATCAAAGAAATGGAACGGATGATACAGATATTTGGTTATCCAAATCCACTGATGAAGGAGAAACATGGACAGAACCTGTTAGGGTTAACGACGACCCACCCGGAAAACATCAATTCTTTACCTGGATGGACATTGATCAAACAACAGGATATATTTATATTGTTTTTTATGACAGGAGAGATTATATCGATAATAATACCGACGTATACTTGGCTGTTTCAAAGGATGGCGGCGAAACTTTTGAAAACGTAAAGATCAGTGATAGCCCGTTTTATCCTTATTCCTCGGTTTTTTTCGGGGATTATACCAATATTATTGCTTATGATGGTAAAATATATCCCATATGGGCAAGATTGGACAATAGTGACCTTAGCATAAGAATGGCCATTATCACAGAAGAAAATATTTCTGTTCAAGAAGAAAACTTTCAACCCATTGGTTTAGAGCAAAATGCGCCCAATCCTTTTGCAGAACAAACTTACATAAAATTTAAATTGCATGAACCTACCGAGATCACCTTGGAAATTTTTAACCAATACGGGCAAAAGGTAAGTGTTTTGGAAGAAAAGAAAGTTCTGTTCAAGGGAAAATATGTATATTCATTTAACGCACAAGCAAATAACGCATCTCCCGGGATTTACTTTTTCAGGCTAAAAACACAAGAAAAAACGTTGCAGAAGAAGATGATGATTGTTAAATAGGGAAACAATCAAGTAGGGTAAATATAGAATAAAAAAAATAAAATAAAATAAAATAAAATAAAATTTCTTATTCTATATTTATCCCTCTCACAGAACCGTGCGTACGGGTCTCGCACAAGGCTCATGCTAAACCTTATTCAGTACTGAATAGAACTGATGCAACGTATTTGTCTTTACTTTCTCCATGTTGAACAGGTGCATTTCATCGAACCAAGAGTTAGGAAGTGCCATGTGAAGCAACTGACAACTTGAGTTGCGCCAGCGTGTTACGAATATTTTCTCCGATAAGCAAAAAAATAAAATAGAATAAGCTAAGAGCAATTTGCAATTGCGCTTTCATCGTTTTGGCAATTTGCAATTGCCATTGCTTTGCAAAAGCAAAATATGGTAAGTTTACACTGGCATTGCAAAGCCAAATATGCCAAACTAAGCATCAATAAAAACAAAGCTGCTATCGTTTAACAATTGGAAAATTGCAAATTTCACAAAAATATAAATCGGCATTGCAAATGCCGATTAGCAGTGGGGTTTTTTAAAACTACGCCTTCAGTGATCTTTAAAATTACAATTGTTTCATTTTTATTTTGATTGAATTTGTGAACCTCGATGGGTGAAAATCGGGTTCAAAGATAGGCTGTAGAATGTTCAATAAAGCTTGTTGAACAACCCTGTCTCGCATTGTCGGTATTCCCAACGGACACTTGCTCCCATCCTCTTTTTCAATGTAACCTCGTTTTACTGCTTGTGGCTTGTATGTACCACTTCTCAGTTCTTCATGAAGTTGGCACAGGTTATCGCCTAAGTGTTCTCTGAAATTCTTGACACTTACCCCGTCTATCCCTGCTGTCTTGCTCCCTTTGTTTCTTTTGACCTTATCAAAAGCCTCTGAAAGGTTAGGCAGCGAATAAACTTTGTCGATTAAACTGTACCATTTGCGCATTTGTAAATCCTTTGTTGCAGTGAAATAATTAAGCCCTTGTTCATATATGCAGGTTCTTTGTTCTCGCAGTATTTCTGATGTTTCTAGCTTAATGCAATCTGTCAGAAATTTAAACTTCGGTACTGAACTCTCGCACGGATTGTCCTTAAAGCTAGCTCGCCACAAACTTCTTGGCAATTCCTGTTGATATTTCAACCAACATTGTCTTTGCTTTTACATACATGCAGCTGCATAATTCTTTCATCTTTGGTTTAACTTCACCCCTTCGCACCTGTTAGTGCCTTTTGAGCAATAACAGCCCTTGTAACTTAAATTGCGCCCTTTTGTACAAGGTCATCTGAGTTTTGTCCTCCACCCTGTTGCCAAGGCTTCTTAGGCTCAGACTTCATAACTACTACGGGCTCATCTGCCACCTTCACTCTCTTAACAAATCCTTGTCTTTCGACTTGTTTCTGCTTAGTTCTAAAAAGAACGAGAATAAAGGCTTCCCTTGTTAAGCAAACTATCCTGTTAGCCAAGCCGTCCGTTTTAACATGTGAAAGTATTCGGACATTGGGCATCGGCACTTTTTGCAACCTTACCCCAAACACATGCCAAAATCGGTTTACTTGCGTTACGTTCCGCTAACTTGCTAAGCCTTCCTTCACACCCTATCGTTGCCAATAGCGCACTTGACTTCGCATTGTCTTCCCTCCGATTGGGCGACTCAGTTGTCTTTCAAACTGACGGTATAGTTTGCCTGCAAGGCAAACAAAAAGCTGCCCTGGGGCAGCTTTGAATCTTTAATAAAAAGCGCTATTTTTTTTATTCTAAACCGAGTTCCTTTTTTACCAGCGGCATAATGTTTTGGCTTTCTTCACCATAAAGAACAACACCAACAGCCGGGCTACTATCTAATACGTAGGTATAGCCGTTTTCTTTGGCAACATCTTCTATAGCTTGCTTTGCGTGATCAATAATAGGGCCGAGCAGTTTTTCCCTCTGTTGTTGGATGTCTTGTTGCGCTTGGGAAGAGAATGCCTGGATTCTTGATTCAAGCTCTGATATCTCTTGTTGTTTGGTTTGTTTAATGAGGTTACTCATCGTTTTTTCGTTCGACATGTAATCTTGCACTTTATTGTCATATTCTGCCTGCATGTTCTGAACTTCTTTTTGCAGGTCTTGAGTGTATTTTTGCAATTTTTGTTGAACGGTATCCAAGCCGGGCATCATTTGTAGTAATTCATCAGAATTTACATGCCCCATTTTTGGTTTTTGTGCATGTAGGTTCGTAGTTAATGCTATTACGAACAATAGAGCAAATACTTTTACTAGTCTCATCATAAGCCTTTTTTATTGTTTAAAATTTGAATTTTGCACAAAAATAAAAATTTATTCACACAACAATCTATCATTCAGCTAAAATTAATTATTTATTTTCACCAGGCCTGTATCCAAGGCTTTGAATAACGTCGTCGCTAATATCGTACCTCGGGTTGGTATATAGCATGGTTGCGCCACTTGCTTTATCAAATACTACAGCATAATTTTTATCTGTTGAAAGATTTTCTATGGCTTTGTATATTTTGTCTTGTATAGGTTTTACCAGTTCTTGTCTTTTTTTGAATAAATCCCCATTTTTCCCGAATCTTTTCTTTTGCAATTCTTTTACTTCTTTTTCCTTTGCAATAATCTCGTTTTCCCTTTTTTGCTTCATTTCATCTGGCAAGAGAACAGCTTCTGCCCTGTAGTCGCTATACATCTTTTCAATTTCGGCAAACTTTTCTTCAATTTCTTTTTGCCATTGCGCTGCAAGGTCGTCTAGCTCTTCTTGGGCTGTTTGATATTCGGTAATATTATCAAGAATGTACTCTGTATCCACAAAAGCGAATTTTTGCGAATAACTGGTAAATGCAAAAGCAACAAGTGCTAAAAACAGAATTCCTTTTTTCATTTTTTATTCCTCCGTATTTTTGTTTAGTCTATTGATTGATTAATTGAGAAATGGAAATGGCCTCTATTTGCATCGGGTTGTCCGGGTATTTCGTCAAAACCATAAGCCCAGTCAAAGCCTAATAACCCGCCAAGCATAGGCAAGAATAACCTAAGTCCTAAACCGGCCGATCTATTGATATCATATGGATTAAAATCCCTAAATCTTTCCCATGCATTTCCACCCTCGGCAAATGAAAGAACGTAAATAGTAGCAGTTGGATTCAAAGATAAGGGGTATTTGAGCTCTAATGTGTACTTGTTATAAGTAGTCCCTCCAATGAAATTTTTTGTGTTTGGAGGGTTAGAGGGTGTTAAAGAGTTATCGTCATACCCTCTCAGAGCAATGATTTCTCTACCATCAAACCTTCCATAATTTGAAAATCCATCGCCACCAAGATAAAATCTTTCAAAAGGGATATCTCCCAAATCTTTATTGTATTTACCGATAAATCCAAATTGTGCTTTCGGATTTAACACCAATTTTCCTGCCAAATTTACATACATAGAATATTTAAATTTCCATTTATGATATTCTAACCATTCAAACCTCTCGGAATTGCTTAATTCATCATAGTTTTCAACATCATCAAAAGCAGAATAGGGAGGTGTTGCTTCTAAAGAAAGTGAGATATCTGAACCTTTTCTAGGAAATATTGGGGCATCCGTTGAATTTCTTCCAAGGACAATATTATAGCTTAAGTTATTGGATGTTCCATTAGAATAGTCTTCATAAAAAGGGTAATCTTTAAAGTTATAATTTCTAAAATTTAGAGCTTGGTATAATGTGAAATAATCATCAGGCCATTTAAGCCTTTTGCCAAGGCCAACTGAAGCACCGTTAATCCTCATTCTATAGCTATAATTCAATATAGTACGATAATAAGATAGGGTTAATGAATTGGGTTTTTTGCCCCCTAACCAGGGTTCGGTAAAACTAAAACTATAGCTTTGGTAATATTTACCATTGGTTTGAGCCCTTAAGCTAACTCTTTGTCCATCTCCTATTGGTAATGGTTGATAAGATTTAAAATTGAAAAGGTTTCTTACTGAGAAATTATTAAAAGAAAAACCCAGTGTACCGATAAATCTATTATACCCCCATCCACCGGATAGCTCAATTTGGTCTGTTGAGGTTTCCTCTAACTCGTATTCAATATCAACGGTTCCTTTTTGTGGGTCTGGGATAGGATTAACAGCCATTTTTTCTTGGTTGAAATACCTAAGTTGTGCTAGTTCTCTTTGTGTTCTTATTATGTTCGTTTTGCTAAATAATTGCCCGGGTTTTGTCCTGATCTCACGATAAATAACATGGTCGTTGGTTCTTGTGTTCCCTTTTACGGTAATTCTTTCTATGGTAGCCTGTTCACCTTCAAAAATCCTGATCTCAATATCAATAGAATCTTTAACAACTTTTACTTCTACAGGTGTAGCATTAAAAAACAAGTATCCATCATCCATATATAAAGAAGAAACGTCCATACTTTGCATACTGCCTGTTCCATATAGGTTGCTTTCTAATATTTTTTGGTTATAAATGTCTCCTTTTTCAATTTTAAGAATCGTATTGAGTTCTTTATCAGAGAATTTTGTATTTCCCACCCAGTAAATATTCCTGAAATAGTACTTATCTCCTTCATCAACAAATATCTTTATATCCAAGGTGTTATCATTGTTTCTTATAATGGAATCGCCAGTAATCTTAGCATCCCTGTAGCCTAGTTCATTATACTTATCAATAACTTTTACTTTATCATCTTTGAAATTGCTTTTAATGAATTTAGAGGATTTAAAAATTGCGAGCCTTAACCGGTCTTTTGAATAATCTCTAAAGGCTTGGTTAATATCAAAAGAATTATTGTGGAATACTACATCATTAAGAGTATTGATTAAATATTTATCAATATTGTAAAGAGGCTTGAACCGTACTTTTTCTGTGGTTTCCTTCATTGCCCTTTTGAGAACGCCGTCATGAACATTTTTATTTCCTTCAAAAACGATGTTGCGTATCTTAATTTTTTTCTTTTTATTTATGTCGAAAATTAAGATAACCTTATTTTGAGCAGCTGTATCGGGTTTTTGTGTTACTTTTACTTCCGCATCAAGGAATCCTTTCCCGGTAAAATATTTTTTAATCTTATATTTTGTTCTCAGGAGAAGGTTGTCAGTTACAACATCGCCGCGGGTTATTTGTACTTTTTCCCTGATATTGTCAACATGGGTCCTGTTAACGCCCCTGAACTTAAATTTAGACAGTCTTGGCCTTTCGGAAAGGTGAATATTAAGAAAAATAAGATTGCCTTGGATATCGGTAGCGGTTATTTTAATGTTTTCAAAAAGTCCTTGTTTCCAGAGTTTTTTAATGGCGTTGGTAATTTTATCACCCGGCACCATAATCTTTTCGCCAACAGAAAGGCCTGATAACATGATAAGAACGTTATGATCGAGATATTCTACGCCTGATACTGTGATTCCCCCTATCTCGTATTCTTTTGGATTAGCATAGTTTATTTTTTTGTCGCCTGAAATCGATATTTGTGATGAAACATAATTAAAACTAACGATGGTTAATAAAACCAAGATACAAAATTTCTTCATTATTCTTCCTGCTTATTTAATTGTTCACTAGTTCTTCCAAATCTTCTTTCCCTTGACTGGAAGTCGATAATAGCTTTATAAAAATCGTTTTTTCTAAAATCCGGCCAAAGGGTTTCTGTAAAGTAAAGTTCAGCATAGGCAATTTGCCATAATAAGAAATTGCTAACTCTTAGGTTTCCGCCAGTCCTTATCAATATATCTGGGTCTGGAACGCCTGATGTAGTGAGATATTGTTGAAACAAATTGCTATCTATATTATTTGTTGATAATTGATTATTTTTTGCATCTTCGGCGATTTTTTTTGCTGCATTAGCAATTTCCCACCTTGCACTGTAACTTAAGGCCAAGTTTAATGTAGTCCTGGTATTATTTGCTGTTGAATCAATCGCTTTCATAAGTTCTTTATAGCAATCTTTTGGTAAAAATGTAAGATCACCTATGGCAGATAAACGAATATTATTCTCGTTTAGTGTTTTTGTTTCTTTATGAATTGTTTTCACAAGCAAATGCATCAAAGCATCAATCTCGAATTTAGGCCTTTTCCAGTTTTCAGTTGAAAAAGCATATAGCGTTAGATGTTTAATACCAAGTTCGGCAGCAGCTTCAGTGGTTTCTCTTACGGAAACTACACCTTGCTGGTGGCCAAAGGTACGGTGCTTATTTCGCTTTTTTGCCCACCTGCCGTTACCATCCATTATTATAGCTACATGCTGTGGCAACTTTTGAGAATTTATTTGTTCCTTTAAATTTTCCATGAATAATTTTGCTTAGAAAAATACGTAATTCATAAGAACGGGTAAAAATAAAAAAGTTAAAAAATCATAAAAAGATTATTTGTATTCTAAAATTATTGCAAATAAATAACCTTTTTAGGAATATACCTTAAAAAACTTACATGAATTTATTTGAGAGGCAAAATTAAAAATTATTTAACATCATCGTACATTTTACAATCTTTAGTCTTGTTTTTGATAATAAAAGTAAGGTGTATGCTTGCAAAAGTATACCAGTCATCGTCTTCTTCACTACCAACTTGGTAATTATTCAGTGTGATCTTATTAGGCGAAGGGTTGGTTTGGGAATTTCCTGTTTCTATGTATAATACGCCCATTTTATCAGTATAATCTGAAAAGGTTTTTCTAAAACCCCACTCAAATGAAAGACACACTTTTTTTGACAAGGCGCTTTTGAGTCCTATTCCAAAAGGCATAGACGCGCTAAATTGTGGTGCAGAACCGTAATCCGATATATCGGGCGATGTATACAGTTCATCGTTGACAGTGAGTTCTGGAGTTTGGTAATAAGCTGCAATACCACCAAAAACGTATGGGGTAGCCAGGTAGTCATTGTTGCCAATATAAAATGGAAAGAAATCAATTTCCAATTGGGGTGATAGTTCAATGACCTTTGATTGAAAAGAAATATCACCGTAAGGATTAAAACCTGATTTGCTATTATCAGCATATAACATGGCAAAAGTGCCTGTTGTTTTAAGGGCGATATTTGAAGTAAAATTATGCCTATAAGTAAGCCCCCCGGCAGGCCGGGTATGGGCAAAATGCTTCCATGGGTTTAAATCGCCTACATAATAAGCGCCGCCCAAATGAAAACCTATTTCGTTTTTTTGAGAAAACGAACAAAAAGGAATAATAAAAATGATAAGTATGATGAATATTTTTTTCAATCGTTTACGCATTAAAAGAATAAGAATTTTTTGCCCCCACTTTTTCTCCTGGGGCTTTTTTTCTTGTTTCTTTGATAAATTTTCCTTCTTGACCCGTGTGTTTTAGAAGATGTTAGTTTGTATTTAAAAGAGAAAATTCCAAACATATATGCGTCATTTTCTTTTGGATTTCCTCTTTGCTGTCCGGGTGAAGTGGAAACATGCAATGGATGATCAGGGTCTGCAGATGGAGATGGGTTGGAAAAATGTTTTGCAACTAAGGCATCATCACCTTCATAAATAGCCGGATCAACATAAGAAGTACTTACATCATCAATATAATCTGTAAAAGTTTTTCTAAATCCATATTCAAACTCAATAGACATATCTGAATTCAAATTGTGCCTAATACCTAAACCAAAAGGTATTGCAACAGAAATTGGCGAATATTTTTCCCTGGTAGGAAAATATCCTTGCCCTTCAGTTCCTAATTTTCTCAAGGCATACCATTTATTATCTGCTTCTAATCCAGCCTCAATTAACTCCGGGTTGTGTACTTCAGTAAGTTTGGCTTTGGGATTAAAATAGAATCCTGATACGCCGGCAAAAATATAAAATCCAATATCCATATTAAGTGCACCCCTTGCTCCTTTTAGACTATGAACCTGTCCTGTTCTTGATTGTTCAAAAAAGAACCAGTCTACTTGGGCTGCAAGTTCAACTATTGGAGACCTGAAATGGGCGTTCCTGTTATTCCTGAATAATTCTTCGGTGTTTTCGTCAGAACCGCCAACCCATCCATATGTTAGGCCTGCTTTTGCTGCTAATGATTGTAAAATATAATACCGATAATCAATGTGTAAGGTAGGCCTGGTAGCTTTAAAATCAAAGTCACTCAGGCCATTGCTACCCTCTTTGTTGGCTCCGCCAAGATCGCCCATGAAGTTTGTTACTCCAATACCCCCTCCAAGTTCATGTCTTTTGTTTTTCCACCTGGTTTTAAACCATTGGGCATCTGCAGCGCTGTAAAGAAATAATAAAATTATGGTTACTAGGGCCGTTCTTTTCATAAAGTACTATTTATTGTATACAATATAATGCAAATGTAAAGAAAAAATTTTAATCGACTAAATAATATTGTGATTAAATGAACATTAAGATATACCTAATTTCTTTTGTCTATTCCCCACATCAATTTATTTCTAATGGTATTAAAGAAATCTTCATTATGAAGTTTTATTAAGTTTACTTTGAACTTTTCTTTACTAATTTTGATTTCCAGTGTTTTGTTCATTGGTGTTACACGTGAATCCAAACCAATAAAATAATTTTGATTTCTCCCCCCAACTTTAAGTGTTATAGTATTTTTATCAGGCATAACGATAGGCCTTACCGTTAAATTGTGTGTAGCTATAGGAGTAATGATAAAATTTTCTGAATCAGGGGTCACAATTGGGCCGCCACAACTTAATGAATAACCTGTAGAGCCTGTTGGCGTGGCTATAATCAAACCATCTGCCCAATAGGTATTTAAATAGATGTCATTCACATAGGAATGAATAGTTATCATAGAAGAAGAATCTTTCTTCGTAATACTTATTTCATTCAAGGCGTAGTTTAGTTGTCTAAAGCTATCACCCGGAGTTTCAACTTTCACCAACGTTCTTTCATCAATAGAATAATTGTGTTGAATAAGATCATTAATTGCTGAAACAACATTTTCTTTGGCTATGCTTGATAAAAATCCCAGCCTCCCTGTATTGATTCCAATTATTGGTATACCGGTATTTTGAATGATGGTAACCGAATCAAGTAATGTTCCATCACCTCCAATACTAAAAAGATAATCAAGGGTATCTTTTAATGGGCTTTCTTTGGTAAATGTCTCGAATCGCCTGTTAAATCTAATGTATTCTTTGATGATATCATAAAAAGGTTTATAAATATAGAGCTTACAATTGCGCAATTCAAGGTTGGATATAAGCAACTGTATATATGAAGTAACTTCTAAAGAGAATTTTTTCCCGTAAATTCCAATATTCATAATTGAAAATATTTCTGTTAACAAACCTAAAGAAAAAATCCAAATGATAAAAGAAAAGTAGAATATTTATAAAGGAGCTATAAAATGTATAAATAAACCGGCTTCTTTAAGTTTATTAACAGAGTATTCAACTCTTAATACTTTATCGTAATAGGTAACAAAATCAAGTCCTATTCCACTTCCCAGCAAAAGATTGTTGGTAAGGTCATTACCTTCTTCATAATATGTGTTGCTAACGTAAGCTGCATCAAAAAAAATGTTAGAATAAACAGCAAAGTGTGTTTTGCTAAATTTTTCAGTAGGAATAAAACTAAGGTTAATGACCTGCCTAGGGATTAGTTCGTATTTCAAATTGCTTTTTAAAAGGCCAAAATGTTCACCATCAATAACATAATATTCGTACCCCCTAACAAAAGAGTTATTGTATCCCAATCCTTCATATAAAAAATATGGTTGATGTCCTTTTGCCGATAGTTTAGCAAATGCCCCGGAAGAGAAAAATAATTTTTCCATCAACTTAAAATATCTCCTGTAGGAAGAGTTTACATAGGCGGTATTGGTTGTGTGGCTCTTAAAAATCCCTAAACCGTTTTTCACTAAAGAAAACTCAAAAAAATCACCTTTTAAAGGGTAAGTTTTGTAATCCCTGTGGTCATTTTTATAAGTGTAGCTTAATCTAAAAAACCTGTTGGTATTTTTGCCCCCGGTAGTATGTTTATTATTAAGGCTTAAAACTGTATCACCAAAATAATTATTTTCATATGATAATCCAAGAGTATGGTTTACATGGATTTTTCTCCTGTATTTGAATTCCATGTATCCAAAATAGTTTTTATATAAATAATTATTCTTATCCTTTATATACAAAAGTTTATTGTTCAATGTATTATATGCTACTTCATGTTTTCTTTTCATTCCTGTTGAAAGGGTTACACCAAGTGTTTGTTTTTTATTGATATAAGGGAAACTATAAACAAAATTGAACTTTTCATTGTAACCAAACCGCAAAAGTAATTTGAGTTTCTCCATCCTTCCCCTAAAATTTTCTTGGGTGATATAGGCACCATAATCCACTCTTTTAAAGTTTTTGTACTCCCACCAAGTATTAAAATTGCGTTCGGAAATTTGGAATATAGGAAAAGGCCACGTATACCAACGTTCAACAACGTGAACAAGGATATTTACCTTGGAGGAATCATATTCATAATAATAAATATCAGCAAAATTAAACAAGGAAGTATTCACCAGGTTTTCCTTGCTTTTTTTTATTTTGTGCAGGAGGTCCGGTTGTGATAAAGTATCATTGGTTTTGAATATTATTTCCCTTTTTATAATATGTGATTTGGTTTTTTTATTCCCACTTATTATAAATTTATTGATTACGTATGTTGTATCATCAATGTCTTTTTTTTCTTGGGTATAGGCATAAAAACAGTTTAAGGGAACAAGGAAAACCAGTAACAGGTACAAACGCTTTTTACTCATCAATCATTTTAAATATTAATTCTAAATATTAAGATAGTTCATCAAAGAATCAAAACGTTTCTGGAGGTCATCATAGTATTTTTCATCTTCAGAAAATGATGCTTTAATAATATAATCATAACGGTTGAAGGTTTGTAGAATGGGTTTTATGTCTATTTTGTTTACCTTTATACTCACATCAAGTTTTGTAGAATTTGTGTGCGATCTTATATACAGTCCCAAAATCTTGGTATCATTAGATTCTATAATCTGTGATATTTCACTAAGGTTGTAATCATTGGTATTTAATTCTAAAATAATGATGCCGCCTGGATTTTTTATGGCAGATATTTCAGCAAAATTCTTTACCAAGTTAAGTAATGTTATGGAACCTAAGTAATTCTCTTTTGCGTCAAGAACAGGCAAAAGGCTCAAATTTTGGACAGAAAAAGTTTTGATAACATCAAAAATATGCATGTTTTCGGGTGCATATGTTTTTTTTGGGGTAATTTGCTGTTTGCCAAGTTGTTCTTGTGGGTTATTAAAGTTGTATACATCAATATCTGTTACCAATCCGAAGAATTCACTATTCTCAACAATAGGTAATTGAGATACCCGGTATTCATCCATCCAGTTAAGGGCAGTTATGCCATTATCTTTTGACTTTAAAGGCATTATATTATCACTTATTAAATCTTTTGCAAACATATATTTTTTTATCTCTTTTATTGAAGTGATTAAATTATACAAAGTTATTTTGGTACAAACTTACCTTATTTTTTTAGTTTTGCAAACAAATTGTACATTATTATGACGCGCTTAAGTGTTAATATCAATAAAGTGGCAACTTTACGGAATGCCAGGGGAGGAGACATCCCCAATGTAGCTGAAGCTGCGGTAAACTGCGAGAGGTTTGGGGCAGAAGGAATTACAGTACATCCAAGGCCTGATGAAAGACATATCAGGTATAGTGACGTTATAGAGATCAAACCGTTAATCAAAACAGAATTTAATATTGAAGGATACCCGTCAGGGCGATTCCTGGAATTGGTAGAAAAGGTAATGCCGGCACAAGTTACCTTGGTGCCTGACGCTCCTAATGCGATAACTTCCAATAGTGGCTGGGATACCCATAATAATTTTTCATTATTAAAGGAAGTCCTCCTCAGATTAAAAAAATCCAGGATAAGGACTTCAGTCTTTGTGGATACTAGCTATAAAAATATAGAAGGAGCTGCTAAAGCTGGGGCTGATAGGATAGAACTTTATACAGAGCCTTATGCAAAGCAGTTTTATTCGAACAAAGAAAAGGCCATAAAACCATTTGTAGAGGCAGCCAATTTTGCAAAAGAACTTGGCCTTGGCCTTAATGCCGGGCATGATTTAAACCTTGATAATTTAAAATATTTTTCTGAAAATATACCTTCTCTTGACGAAGTTTCTATAGGTCATGCTATTATTAGTGATGCTCTATACCTTGGTCTTGAAAATACCATTCAATTATACTTGAGACAATTAAAAAAATCTTAGATGCAACTTTTTTTTAGAACATATGGAAAAGGCCAACCTTTGGTTATCTTGCACGGGCTTTTTGGGATGTCTGATAATTGGGTTTCCCTTGCCAAAAAATTTGCCAAGCATTATAAAGTTTATATCCCTGATATGCGTAACCATGGTAAATCGCCTCATAGCAGTCAAATGAATTATTTTGCTATGGCTGAAGATATTAGGGAACTAATGGAAAATAATTCCCTTGATGATGCATATTTTATCGGGCATTCTATGGGCGGTAAAACAGCCATGCTATTTGCCCTGGAAAACCCGGAAAAGGTAAAAAAACTTGTTGTTGCTGACATTGGTCCAGGAGCCTATAAATTGCACCACATAGATATTATCAATGCAATGAAAAACCTGGATTTTGATAAGTTGAATTCAAGGGAAGAAATTGATCAACTTCTTTCAAAAACTATTCAATCTTCCGAGGTGCGCCAACTTATCATGAAAAATCTATACAGGATAGACCAAAAAAGGTTTGGATGGAAAATTAATATTGAAGCTGTCTATCAAAATATTGATTCAATTGCAGAAGGAATACAAAGTGAAAATACTTTTGAAAAACCCACTTTGTTTATTATAGGAGAGCATTCCGATTATATTGAACCTGAACGTGATATCCCAATGATATTGGGTTTTTTTCCAAAAACAGAAATGTATGTTGTTGCCGGGGCATCGCATTGGTTGCATGCTGAAGACCCAGGTCAATTTTTTAGAGCCTCTAAACGTTTTTTTGAGGATGTAGGACAATTGCCCGGTTAGTTAACAAAGGTTCATAAGCATTTATTTTATACCTTCTTAAGAAGAAACTTTTGAACTTACACGTTTACATATATTTATACTAAATTCGTAAAGCAAGTATACTGGTATAAGTACCATAAATTGGCTAAATACATCAGGAGGAGTAATGATTGCAGAAAGGACAAGGATGATTAAAAAAGCATACTTCCTATATTTCTTCATTCCCTTGGGTGTTAACATTCCAATTTTAGAAAGAAAATAGACAAATACAGGTAGCTCAAAGGCTATACCTGTGGCAAAAGTCACTGATGTAACAGTTTTTATGTAAGAACCCAGGTTAATCTGGTTAACTACATGTTTACTCACGTTATATGTACCTAAAAAATTTATAGTAAGGGGAACAATAATGAAATAACTAAAAACCACACCGGCAAAAAACAGCATAGAAATGCCAGTAACAGCACCTCTTGAGTGTTTTTGTTCTTTCCTGTTTAAGGCAGGCTTTATAAATCTCCATATTTCCCAAATTATATATGGCATTGAAATAATAAGCCCTGCTACAATAGAAATATGGATATGGGTTTTGAATTGGCCGGGTAAATCAATATTTATGATTTGTAGTGTGGAATTATTAATGCATAAAGCAGGCATTGATAATATCTCCGATAAACGGCACATCAACCTATTGGTTATGAATTCAGGGGTCTTAGGCAAGAGTATGATATTATCAAAAATAAAATGTTTATTTAAGAAAGCAAAAATTGTGAATATCAAGATCGCTATCACGGCCCGTAATAAATGCCACCTTAGCTCCTCCAGGTGTTGAAGGAAAGTCATGCTTTCCTCGCCATATTTTTTTCCTTTTTTGAACATTATGGGCGTAAAATTAGAAAATTTTGAGGATTTTATTAGTTTTGCTAAAAATATAGGTAATTATGAAAAGAATAATCATTTTATTAGCTGTTGTTGTTTTAACTTCATTTACCAACCACAAACCTACTTATAGAATCTATGATAAAACCGGTAAACAAGTAAATTATAAAATCTTGTTTGAAAATGCCAAAGAAGCAGATATCATTTTTTTTGGAGAACTTCATAACAGTCCTATAGCTCATTGGATGCAATACGAGTTAACAAAAGACCTTCATGATAAGACTAGGAAAAAAGTAATGTTGGGAGCAGAAATGTTTGAGACTGATGACCAACTCATTCTTAATGAATATCTTAATGGCATTATTAGGGAAAAAGATTTTCAAAAAGAAGCCAAACTATGGCCAAATTATGATACAGATTATAAACCCTTAGTTGATTTCGCAAAACAAAGTAAGCTTCAATTTGTCGCCACGAATATTCCACGGAGATATGCCGCATTGGTTAATAAACAGGGCTTTGAAGGGCTTGGGAAATTAAGTGAAGAGGCATTGCAATATATCGCAAAATTACCCATTAAATATGACCCTGAGCTGTCGTGTTATAAAAAGATGCTCCAGATGATGGGAGGAATGGGCGGACATGGAGTAAGCCAAAACTTGCCAAAAGCTCAAGCTATTAAAGATGCTACTATGGCTTATTTTATTGCCAAAAACTATATTGCTGGGCAAAGGTTTATTCACTTCAACGGGAATTACCATACAGAGAACTACGAGGGTATTATCTGGTATTTGAAACAATACAGGAAAGATATTGAGATATTAACGATTTCAACTGTTGAGCAAGACACGGTGGAAGTTTTTGAAGAGCAATATAAAAACACCGCGGATTATATTATTGCAACCCCAAAGACTTTTACAAAAACGCATTAATACTCCCTTATCATGACAATTTCTTACTATTTCCTAATTGTCATGGCAAAATATGCTATACCTTTTTTTGTAAAGTAATAGTTTTTTGGCACTTTTGGCATATTAACTTGTCAATAATGCAAAACATTCAATACATTATCTTTCGTTAGTTTTGCCAAGTAACATTAAAAAAATACATTATGGCACTTATCAATTATGTAAAAAAGGATGAAGCTACCGGGGCAATTGCTTCTATTTATGAAAAAATGGAACAGAGACTAAACATTCTTCCCAATGTTTTGCAATTTCACACTGCAAGTCCTGGATTATATCCCAAATTAATCTCTATATTCGATCATTTTATTGAGCATGAGCGTTTGGATGTCTTTACCATTGCTTACACACGTTTATTGGTTTCTCATTTAGGTGGTGGAGAATATTGTGTGAGATTTCAATCTTCCATACTAAAATACCTTGGTGTAAGTGAAGAAAATATTGAAAAAGCAAAGCAAGATTCAGAACTCCTGACCTGTCATTAGATTATCAATAACTTACAATATTTTGCACG